>DATHVD010000023.1:0-7259 GCA_035461525.1 Gaiellaceae bacterium | reverse complement strand
GGCTGCTCGCCGACGTCGTCGAGCAGCTGGCCGAGATGAGCGAGCTAGTCGCGGAGCTGGTCGCGCTCGACCGGGCCGAGGGCGTCGCGGGCGAGCCGGAGGACGTGCGTCTCGACCTCGTCGCGGGCGAAGCGGTCGAGCGCGCTCGCCGCAACCGGCCCGGAGTCGAGTACGCGGTCGATCTCCGTGAGTCCGTCGTCCGCGGCGACCCGCTCGCGATCGAGCGCGCGATCGGGAACCTCCTCGACAACGCGGCCAAGTGGAGCCCGCCCGGCGGCGAGGTCCGGGTCGAGGTCGGCGACGGGGAGGTGGTCGTGCGCGACCGCGGCCCCGGGGTCGCCGAGGACGATCTCCCGTACGTCTTCGACCGCTTCTATCGCGCCCCGTCCGCGCGCGGACAGCCGGGGTCGGGGCTCGGCCTGGCGATCGTCCGGCGGGTGGCGGAGGCCCACGGCGGGAGCGTCACCTTGGAGCCCGCCGGAGGCGGCGGGACCCTCGCTCGCCTCGCGTTCCCCCGCGGCCCTGCCGGCTGACTCCGGCGGGGGACGGCGGGCTCCCCCGATGTGTTGATTTTTCGTAAAGGAGCCGCATGTTTCGGCGGGCCGACGCGTCTGTGCTCGTGAACGCGCTCCTCTCGAGCCGATCTGACACTGGAGGCCGATCCCGTATGAGACTCGTCGTGCAAATCTTGGTCGCAGCGGCCCTCGCCGCCCTGCTGGCCGTCCCTGCGGCGTCGCAGCCCGGCAACTCCGGCGGGAAGGGCGACGGCAACGGCGACGCCGGCAAGCCTTCGTGGGCGGGCCAGGGGAAGCCCTCCTGGGGAGGCGGCGGCGGTGGGAACGCCGGCGCCGGCGCCGCGAAGGGCGGCGGCCAGGGGAACGGCGGCGGCAAGCCCGCCTGGGCGGGGCAGGGCGCCGGCAAGGGCAAGGGCAACGCCGCGCGCGCCGGTGGCGCCGAGGACGAGAACGGGAACGGCCGGAAGGCGCCGGGGCCCCCCGGCGAGCTCCCCGAGCAGGCGGCCGACAACCCGGCGAAGACCTGCGCGGCCGAGCGCGCTCTCGACCCCGAGGCCTTCATGGAGGCCCACGGCACGAACGAGAACAAGGCCAACGCCTTCGGCAAGTGCGTCTCCAGCGTCGCGCAGGCGCTCGGCGACGACGAGGGCGAGACCGAGGAGCCCGCCGAGTGCGAGCCCGCGGAGGAGGCTCCGGCCGAGGAGGGGACGGAGGAGTCGACCGGCGAGGAGAGCCTCGACTCCGACGAGCCCGCCGAGGACGAGTGTCCCGCCGAGGGCGACGCCGGCGAGGGCGGCGACGGCGAGACGGAGGAGCCCACCGGCGACGAGGGTGAAGACTCCGGGGAGACCGGCTCGACCGACGTGGAATCGGTGCTCTCGGCCCTGCGACTCTTGCTCTGACCCCCGGGCCCGCTCCGACGCGAGGGGCGCCTCCGGGCGCCCCTCGCGTCATTTCCGGGCCGGGTGCGCTACAGTGGGGCGGTAGCGGTTCCCGCACCCGCCGCGTTGCGCCGGAAGCGCTCGCCGTGCTACTCTGAACGGTCGCGCCGCCGTACCGCCAGTTTGCTGCTGGATACTTGTCGTTAGACCCTGCCTAGAGGGAGGTCGTCGTCCTTGGCCCACAAGGTCGTTTCGCGCCCTGCGCGCAAGAGCTTTTCCCGTCTCAAGCACGTCCTCGACCTACCGAATCTCATCGACATCCAGAAGGCTTCCTTCGCGTGGTTCCTGGAGGAGGGGCTTCGGGAGACGATCGACGACATCTCGCCGATCGAGGACTACACGGGCACGCTGGCCGTCGAGTTCGCCGACTACGAGTTCGGCGAGCCGCCCGTGTCGATCAAGGAATGCCGTGAGAAGGACCTGACGTACCAGGTCCCGCTCTCGATCACGGTCCGCTTCGTCAACAAGGAGACGGGCGAGATCCGGGAGCAGACGGTCTTCATGGGGGACTTCCCGATGATGACCGACCAGGGCACGTTCATCATCAACGGGACGGAGCGCGTGATCGTGACGCAGCTCGTCCGCTCGCCGGGCGCCTACCTGATGGAGCCGAAGGACCCGACGAAGCAGGTCTTCATCGCCAACCTGATGCCGAGCCGCGGCTCCTGGCTCGAGCTCGAGATCGACAAGAAGGGCGTCGTCTACGCGCGCATCGACCGGAAGCGCAAGCTGCCGATCACGACGCTCCTGCGCGCCCTCCCGGCCGAGGACCCCTCCACCGGCTTCGCCCTGGACACGTCCACGAACGAGAAGATCCTCGAGCTCTTCGACAATTCCAGCTTCGTCGCGTCGACCCTCGAGAAGGACACGACGACGCGCGAGGAGGAGGCCGTCGTCGAGGTCTTCAAGAAGCAGCGGCCGGGCGAGCCGCCGACGCTCGAGAACGCGCGCAATCTCCTGCGCGGGCTCTTCTTCGACCCGAAGCGCTACGACCTGACGAAGGTCGGCCGCTACAAGCTCAACCAGCGCCTCGAGGTCGACGTGCCCGAGGACGTCCGCGTCCTCACGACGCAGGACATCCTCGCGCTCGTGCAGAAGCTCGTCTCGCTGCCCAAGCGGCTCGGGACGCCCGAGGAGTCGAAGGACTTCGCGGCCGACTCGATCGCGCTCTCGCGCGAGCCGATCCGGGGCGAGCTCGACGAGTACGAGCACTTCGGCAACCGGCGCCTGCGCACGGTCGGCGAGCTGATCCAGGAGGCCTTCCGGGTCGGGCTCTACCGCATGGAGCGCGTCGTCCGCGAGCGGATGACCACTGAGGACGTCGACACGATCACGCCGCAGACGATCATCAACATCCGGCCCGTGGTGGCGGCGCTGAAGGAGTTCTTCGGCTCCTCCCAGCTCTCGCAGTTCATGGACCAGACCAACTCGCTGGCGGGGCTCACGCACCGGCGGCGCCTCTCGGCGCTCGGGGCAGGCGGCCTCACGCGCGAGCGCGCGCCGATCGAGGTGCGTGACGTCCACCCGACGCACTACGGCCGTATGTGCCCGATCGAGACGCCGGAGGGCCCGAACATCGGCCTCATCGGCTCCCTCTCCTCGATGGCGACGGTCTCGGAGTTCGGCTTCGTCCAGACGCCCTACCGCGTCGTCAAGAACGGCAAGGTGACGGACGAGATCGTCTACCTGGACGCCGCCGAGGAGGAGAAGCTCACGATCGCGCAGGCGAACGAGGCGGTCGACGAGCGCACGGGCAAGTTCGTCAACTCGACGGTCCTCTGCCGTGGCCCGGGCGGCCAGCCGGTCGAGGCCGACCCGAAGCAGGTCCAGTTCATGGACGTGAACCCGGCGCAGATCGTCTCCGTGGCGACGGCGCTGATCCCGTTCCTCGAGCACAACGATGCCAACCGCGCGCTCATGGGCTCCAACATGCAGCGCCAGGCGGTGCCGCTCATGATCACCGAGGCGCCGCTCATCGGCACGGGGCTCGAGTACCGGGCCGCGGTCGACACGGGCGACGTCGTCCTCGCGCAGACCGCCGGCACGGTCGTGGACGTCGATGCCGAGCTCATCGTCGTCGAGACGAAGGACGGCCGCGAGGAGTACGACCTCGAGAAGTTCATGCGCTCGAACCAGGGCACGCTCATCCACCAGAAGCCGATCGTGCGCCTTGGAGACAAGGTGAAGGCCGGCGACGTCCTCGCGGACGGCAGCTCGACCGCGCAGGGCGAGCTCGCGCTCGGCAAGAACCTCCTCGTCGCGTTCATGCCCTTCGAGGGCTACAACTTCGAGGACGCGATCGTCATCTCCGAGCGCCTGGTCAAGGACGAGGTGCTCTCGTCGATCCACATCCACGAGTACGAGATCGACGCGCGCTCGACGAAGCTCGGCGACGAGGAGATCACGCGCGACATCCCGAACCGCTCCGAGGAGTCGCTCAAAGACCTCGACGACCGCGGCGTCGTCCGCATCGGCGCCGAGGTCGGCTCCGGCGACCTTCTCGTCGGCAAGGTGACGCCCAAGGGCGAGACCGAGCTGACCGCCGAGGAGAAGCTGATCCGCGCGATCTTCAAGGAGAAGGCGCGCGAGGTGCGCGACACCTCCCTCAAGGTCCCGCACGGCGAGGGCGGCAAGGTGATCGACGTCAAGACGTTCTCGCGTGAGAACGGCGACGACCTCTCGCCCGGCGTTAACGAGCTGGTGCGGGTCTACGTCGCCAAGAAGCGCAAGATCGCGGAGGGCGACAAGCTCGCCGGCCGCCACGGCAACAAGGGCGTCATTGCCCGGATCGTGCCCGAGGAGGACATGCCCTTCCTCGAGGACGGCACGCCCGTGGACGTCGTCCTGAACCCGCTCGGGGTGCCGAGCCGGATGAACATCGGCCAGGTGCTCGAGACGCATCTCGGCTGGGCCGCCCACCACGGCGTCTTCGCCGAGGACGGCGAGCGCAACGGCCCCACGCCGGTGGCGAGCTCAGTCTTCGACGGCGCGACCCCGGAGCAGGTGGACGAGGCCCTCGCGGACTGGGCGCGGCAGAACCCCGACTCGCCGATCACGTTCGTGGTCGACGAGAAGCGGCCCGCCGGCCGGCACTGCTCGGGCAAGGCGCGCCTGTTCAGCGGCCGCAGCGGCGAGCCCTTCGACCAGAAGGTCACCGTCGGGTTCATGTACATCCTCAAGCTGCTCCACCTCGTGGACGACAAGATCCACGCCCGCTCGACCGGGCCGTACTCGCTCGTCACGCAGCAGCCCCTGGGCGGCAAGGCCCAGTTCGGCGGCCAACGCTTCGGCGAGATGGAGGTGTGGGCACTCGAGGCGTACGGCTCGGCCTACACGCTCCAGGAGATGCTCACCATCAAGTCCGACGACACGGTCGGCCGCGTGAAGGCCTACGAGGCGATCGTCAAGGGCGAGAACATCGCCGAGCCCTCGATCCCCGAGTCCTTCAAGGTGCTCCTGAAGGAGATGCAGTCGCTCGCGCTCGACGTGAACGTCATCTCCGAGGAGGGAGCGGAGGTCGAGGTGCGTGAGGAGGACGACGAGCTGCTCCGAGCGGCGGAGGAGCTCGGCATCGACCTCTCGCCCGGCTCACTCCGGGCGGCGGCGCGCCAGCCGACGGCCGAGGAGGCCGAGGAAGGACAGGAGCGCGTGGACGTGGACGGCGAGATGACCCTCCCGGCGGACGAGCAGCTCGGCGACGTCGCCGAGGGTGCCGAGGTCCCCGCGGAGGAGAAGGGCGCCTTCGAGGAGGCGCCCGACCTGGCAGATCTCGAGATCGAGGAATAGAGGGACTTTGATCGACATCAACAACTTCGACGCGATCCGCATCGGCCTCGCGTCGAGCAAGCAGATCAGGGACTGGTCCTCCGGCGAGGTGACGAAGCCGGAGACGATCAACTACCGCACGCTCAAGCCCGAAAAGGACGGCCTCTTCTGCGAGCGCATCTTCGGTCCCACGAAGGACTGGGAGTGCTACTGCGGCAAGTACAAGCGCGTCCGCTACAAGGGCATCATCTGCGAGCGCTGCGGCGTCGAGGTCACGCGCCAGAAGGTGCGCCGCGAGCGCATGGGCCACATCGACCTCGCCGCCCCGGTCTCGCACATCTGGTTCTTCAAGGGCGTGCCGAGCCGCATCGGCTACCTCCTCGACATCGCTCCCAAGGAGCTCGAGAAGGTGCTCTACTTCGCCGCCTCGATCGTCACGCACGTCGAGGTGGAGAAGCGCGGTGCCGACCTGGCCGACCTCGAGGACAAGGTGCGGGGCGAGTACGAGCGCATCAACGTCGATCGCGACGAGGCGCTCGCCGCGCTCGAGGACCGGCTTGCCCGCCGGCGCGAGTTCTTCACGAAGGGCAGGGAGCGGAACTTCGACGAGGACGACGAGTTCTGGGCCCGGGGGCTCTCCGCCTGGGCGGAGGAGCAGGGCCTGCCCACGCTCGAGGAGGCGCGCTCGCTTGCGAGCGGCATCTTCGTCGACGTGGCGAAGACGGTCACGACGGAGGACTCGAAGAAGATCCGCGAGCTCGTGCGCAGCGCCGCCGTGCGGGGCGACCGCCGGCTCGCGCCGCGCGACATCGAGGCGGTCGGCAACGCCGCGGTGCAGGTCAACGCGGCGCTGGCCCCGCTCGCCAAGCAGGCGGACAAGGCCACGGGCTCCAAGAAGGGCGCGATCACGAGGCACATGAACAAGGTGCGCGACGCCCTCCTCGCCGGCGAGGAGCTCGAGGGCGACGACGCCAAGCTTGCCGCCGACGTCGAGGCGAAGAACCTCGAGAAGGCCCGTGAGCTCGGGAACGGGCTCCTGCGCGACGTCCTCGACGCCGCCGACCCGGGCGCCGACCCGGCCGCCGTCAAGGAGCTCGCCTACGACCTCTGCCTGCGCGAGGGCGCCAAGAAGGAGGACTTCGACTTCCTCGCGCAGTGGGCGCTCAAGGTGCGCGAGATGTACCAGGACATCGAGTCGCGTCGCGGCGACGCCCGCGAGGCGGCCGTGGACTCGATCGCGCGGCTCGAGCAGACGTGGCAGCTCTTCCGCGATCTCGAGCCGAAGATGATCGTCAACGACGAGATGCTGTTCCGGGAGCTGAAGGACCGCTTCGGCTCGCCGTACGGCTTCGGCGTCTACTTCAAGGGCGGCATGGGCGCGGAGGCGATCCGCGAGCTCCTGCGCGACCTCGACCTCGCGGCCGAGGCGAAGTCGCTGCGCGAGACCATCCGCACGTCGAAGGGTCAGAAGCAGCAGCGCGCGATCAAGCGCCTCAAGGTCGTGAACGCGTTCATCACCTCTGAGAACCGTCCCGAGTGGATGGTCTTGGAGGCGATCCCGGTGATCCCACCGGAGCTGCGCCCGATGGTCCAGCTCGACGGCGGCCGCTTCGCCACGAGCGACCTGAACGACCTCTACCGGCGGGTCATCAACCGCAACAACAGGCTCAAGCGCCTGCTCGACCTCGGCGCGCCCGAGATCATCGTCAACAACGAGAAGCGCATGCTCCAGGAGGCCGTGGACGCGCTCTTCGACAACGGCCGCCGCGGCCGCGCCGTCACCGGCCCGGGCAACCGGCCGCTGAAGTCGCTCTCGGACATGCTCAAGGGCAAGCAGGGCCGGTTCCGCCAGAACCTGCTCGGCAAGCGCGTGGACTACTCCGGGCGCTCGGTGATCGTGGCGGGGCCGAACCTCAAGCTCCACCAGTGCGGCCTGCCCAAGCTGATGGCGCTCGAGCTCTTCAAGCCGTTCATCATGAGCCGGCTCGTGGAGCGGAAGGCCGTGCAGAACATCAAGGCGGCCAAGAAGATGGTCGAG
>DATHVD010000022.1:0-6823 GCA_035461525.1 Gaiellaceae bacterium | reverse complement strand
GCCCTCGCCGCTCGCTCGGACCAGCGGCTCGTCGCCGCCCGCGGCAAGGCGCTGCTCGCCTGGATCTACCTGGCCGCCGGCGACGAAGGGAGCGCCGAGCGGCTCGCCCGCGAGGCCGTGGACGTCGTCGAGACCCGCGGTCTTGCCGACCAGCCCGGATCGGGCGTCGCCTTCGTCGCGCTCGGCGCGGTCGTCGCGCGCCGGGGAGCCACGAAGGACGCGTGGCGGCTCCTCGACCGCGGGCTCGCGAGCCTGCGGGCGGCCGGCGAGCCGCTCGACCTCGTGGACGCGCTCCTCGTCGCGGCGCCGGTCCGGCGAGCGCTCGGCGCCCCCGAGGAGGCGCGGGCCCTGCTCGCAGAGGCGAGAGCCCTCGTCGAGGGCTGCGCCGATGCGGGGGTGCTCCAGGCGCGGCTCGAGGAGGTGGCACGGGGGCTGACTCCGGCGCACCGCCGCGCGGAGGGCGACACCGATCTCACCGAGCGCGAGCTCGAGGTGCTGCGCTTTCTCGCGGAGGGGCACTCGAAGCGCGAGATCGGCGAGGCGCTCTTCCTCTCCTTCAACACGATCCACTCGCACACGAAGTCGATCTACCAGAAACTCAGGGTCTCCTCGCGCGAGGCCGCGATCGCGCGAGCGCGCGAGCGCGGCGTCCTCTAGCCCGACCGGCGGCGGCGAACGCCACCGTCCCCTCCGGCCATGGCCCGGGGTCTGACCCCGGGCCATGGCTCTCGGTGGACGAAATGTGAACGGAGGAGCCGCAAGCCCGCACCGGGCCCGGAGCGCCGTGCACAGAGGGCCGGAACGGACGCGGCCGCGGCCACCGGCCGCGCGGGACACGCCCGGTGCCAGGCACCAGACCGGTCTCGAGGGGACATCCGGCGGCGCAGCCGGCGCGCCGGCTCAGCAGTCGGGCGCGGCGTCCTGGACGGCCTGGAACGAGGAAGTCGACGCGGTGATCGCCGCGGAGATCGCCTGCAGGCTCTCGGCGCTGAAACCCGAGGCGGCGGCCGTCTCGACCTCCGCGACCAGCCCCTGCACCGACGTCTGGAACGCAGCGAGCTCGTCGCCGAGCTCGGCCTCGGCGTCGTCCTGCGCGGTCTGCGCCTGGGCGACGATGTCGTCCGCAATCTGCCGAGCCTCCTCGAGCGCCCCCTCCCCGACCTCGAGGTCGCGCAGGTCGTCGATGGAGCTCTGGAGCTCGTCGAGGTCCTCGCAGACTGCCGATTCCTCGCCGCCGCAGCCGGCGGCGACGAGCGCGAGGGTCGCGACGGCGAGAACGAAGACAAGCGGTCGGCGAAGCACGACGCCATCCTCGCACCCCGCAGGCCGGAGGTCACCACCCGGCGCCCAGTTTCACCCGGGTGAGCGGGGCTCCAAGGTGATGACCGCGTCCTCCGGCACGGTCAGAATCGCAGCGATGAGCCCGCGGACGCGCACGATCCTCGTCTGGACGCTTCTGTCCGTCGGCGCACTCGTCCTCCTCGTCGGCTCCCTCACGGTGTGGGTGAAGCGCCAGGCGCTCGACACGGACGCCTGGGTGGACACGAGCTCGCAGCTCCTCGCCGACGACGACGTGCGCGAGGCGCTCTCCGTCTACATCGTCGACCAGCTCTACGTGAACCTCGACCCCGAGGCCCGGCTGGAGGAGCGGCTCCCGGAGGACCTCGAGGGCCTGGCCGCGCCCCTGTCGGGCGCGCTGCGCGAGCCCGCCCAGCGCGCCGTCGACCGCTTCCTGGAGCGGCCCCGCGTGCAGGCGCTCTGGGAAGTCGCCAACCGCGAGGCCCACGAGGCCCTGCTCCGCATCCTCGAGGACGAGACGCGCACCGGGATCACGACGGCGGAAGGGACGGTGACGCTCGACCTGCGCACCCTCGTCGTCAACGTCGGCGAGGAGCTCGGCTTCGGCGAGCAGCTGGAAGCACGCCTGCCGGCCGACGCCGGCCAGATCGTCGTGCTCCAGTCCGACGAGCTCGAGGCAGCGCAGAACGGGCTCAAGGCGATCAAGGTCCTGAGCTGGCTCGTCATCCTCGTCGCGCTCGGCGCCTTCGCCGGCGCGGTCGCGCTGGCCCGCCGCCGCCGCGAGACCCTGCGGATCGTCGGCGGGACGTTCCTGCTCGTCGGGATCATCCTGCTCGTCATCCGCCGCGCCGTCGGCGCCTACGTCGTCGACGCTCTCTCGCAGGGGGTCTCCGTGCGGGAGGCGGCGGGCTCGACTTGGCTGATCGGCACGAGCCTCCTGGCAACGATCGGCTGGGCGCTGATCGTCTACGGCGTCGTCATCCTCGCGGGCGCGCTCCTCGCCGGCCCGTCCCGCACGGCCACCCGGGCACGCGGGTACATCGCGCCGACGCTCCGCGACCGCGCCGGGGCCGCCTGGGCCGTCCTCGCCGGCGTCTACTTCCTCCTCGTGCTCTGGGGCCCCGTGCCCGCGCTCCGCAACTGGGTCGGCGTGCTCCTCCTCGGCGGCCTCGTCGCCCTCGGCTTCGAGTCCTTCCGCCGCCTGACCGTGGACGAGCTCGAAGGCGCGCCCCCGGAGCCGGCGCGGGACGTCCCGCCGGGACGTCCCGCGTAGACCGGCTGTCAGATCCCGAGGATCTGCTTCTTCTTGGCCTCGAAGTCGGCGTCGCTGATGACGCCCTGGTCGCGGAGGCCGGCCAGCTTCTGCAGCTCCGCGGCATAGTCGGGCGCGGCCGGCGCGGCCGGCGCGGCCGGCGGCGGCTCGTCGTAGCCCTGGTCGTCATAGCCGCCGCTCATCGCGTCCCGCATGTACGCCTGCCGACGCGAGGTGCGCCGGGCGGTGCGTCGTGCCACTCTTCGGCTTGGTCCGAACATCTCGGTCTCTCCTTTCCGAAAAACGCTACCTCGTCTCCAGCGCGGCGAGATCCTCGGCCTCCTCGGCGGCGAGCACGCCCACCGCGACGAGGTCGAAGGGGCTGATGAAGCCGTCGCCGATCCGGAAGCCTCCGGCACGGGCGATGGCGTCCCGCAGCGGGATCGCCCAGCGGTGCTCGAGGAGGATGAGCGCGGCGGCGGTGTCGTTGGGGATGTCGTCCACGACGTCCCAGGCGCCCTCCTCGTCGAAGACGTCAACGCCCTCGGCCGTCGTTTCCGCGCCGAGCGCGGCGCCCGCCTCGGCGCCCTCGGCGCCGGCAATCCCGAGGCCGACGAGCGCGCCGACGACCGCGCCGAACTCGGCGGCCTCCTCGTCGCTCAGGTCGCTCCTCTTCAGCGTGGTCACCTCGCCGTTCGCGTCCTTGTAGACGGCCAGCCCGTCGATGACGCGCACGACGTCGTTCTCCTTCAGCCGGTCGAGCTCGGCGAGGATCTCGCCCTGGAAGTCGGGCTCGGCGAAGCCGAGCACGAGGAGCTGGACGGGTCCGATCGCCATGTTCTCTCCTTTCGCGGTTCCGGGCCAGTGTCGCACGCCCGCGCAGGCGTGACATCGCCTGAGCGCGACGATTCACCCGGGTGAGCGCGACGCCGACCGCCGCGCGTGGAGCGTCGCGTTCAGAACGGCCGCCGCGACCACGATCCGGCCCATGAAGTAGAACCCGAGCAGCACCGCCGCCGCGATCCCGAGCGTTCCGTACGTCCCCGCCTTCGACTGGACGATCCGCTCGATCACGTAGATGCCGACGAGCTGCACGGCGAGGATGCCAGCTGCGTAGAGGAGCGCGCCGGGGAGGAGATCGGCGCGGCTCGCACCCGCGTGGGGGAGCTGGATCGAGATGACGAGCCAGACCGCCGCGATCCCCAGGGCGAAGGGCGGGATGCCGGCCAGGAGCCCGGCCGACAGGTCACCGCGGACGGTGCCGAAGGCGGCGACCAGCGCCAGCTGCCCGGCGACGGCAGCCGAGAAGATCCCGAACATCCGGGCCGTCACCCGGACGTGCGCAGCCGTCCGCTCCCAGGCGAGCGCATGGACGATCGCCACGGCACGGAGCAGCACGCGCGTCACGTACGCGAGCACGGGCAGCGCCCCGAGAGCGACCCAGAGATTGGCGGACGTGCTCGCCGCCGCGGAGACCTGGTCCGTGACGAGGCCGGCGTAGCCGACACTGTCGCCGACGTCCTCCGGCTCGCTTCCGACGAGGTCCGCCACCACGCCGAGCGCCGAGACGAGGAAGACGCCGAGCGGGAGCGCGAAGACGAAGATCCGATAGGCGAGCGCGCCGGCGAGGATGCCGCCGCCGATGTCCGAGTCACGCTCGACCACGTCGAGCGTGACGTCGAGCGCGCGCGAGCGGGAGCGCGCCTGCTCGATCTGCTCTCGCAGCCCCCGGACGCGCTGGAGCGTGAGCGACAGACGTTGCAGGGGCGTCCGCTTCGGCGGCGGCAGCACGATCGGGTGGCCGTCGTCCAGCTCGATCTCGTCCGCCGGGCGTTTGGGATCGTCGCTCACCGAGCCAAGTCTCGCTTCGCGGCCGGCTGCCCGACAACGCCCGGCACGGGGTTCACCCGGGTGAAGCCACCGGCAGGGGGATGATTAGACATCCCGGAGGGTCGAGACTCGTGGCGATGGGACAGCGCTTTGCGGGCCGCACGGGAAACGACCCGGTCAGGTACCGGATCGTCGTCCGGGGCGACATCGGCGAGCCGCTCGTCGGGCCCCTGGAGGGAATGACGGCGGAAGCCGCGGGCGACGAGACGGTGCTGACCGGCAACCTCGTGGACCAGGCCCAGCTGCAGGGAGCGCTCAGCTGGCTCGCGGGAATCGGCGTCGAGGTCGTGAGCGTCAACCCGGTCAACGGGATCGCAAGCCGCTAGACGAGCCTACGCGGCTCCCTCGAGGGCGACTATCGCGACCGCGACCGCGAAGCCGAACGTGGTCAGCAGGCCGACGAGCTTGCCGCCGTAGGCGAACGCCTCCGGCATCATCGTGTCGGCCAGCATCGTCAGCACCGCGCCGCCCGCGAACGCGAGCACGAACGCCAGCGTCCTGCCGGACGCGTCCTCGAGGAGGCTGTAGCCCGCGAGCGACGCGAGCCCGCTGACGACGATGATGGCCAGCCACAGGAGGATCGTCCACCGGCGCGAGCGCCCGCTCTTCTCGAAGCCGGACGTCGCGGCCATCGACTCGGGGAGGTTGGACAGGAAGACGGCTGCGAGCATCGCCGCGCTGACACCCTGGCCTGCCAGAAGCGTCAGCCCGAGCGTGATCGACTCGGGGATGCCGTCGAGCACGATCCCGAGCGTGAGCGGAAGCGCCGAGCCGCCGGCCTCCTGGTCGGAGCGCTTGCGCTTCTCGCCGCCGAGCCGGTCGATGTACCAGTCGCCCGCGAAGAAGGTGAGCGCACCCGCGGCGAGCCCCGCCGCGACCGGCCAGAACTGGCCTCCGGAGCCGCCGCCGCCGACGATGACGGCCTCGGCCACGAGCTCGTACGCGACCGCGCTGATGAGGACTCCCGCGCCGAACGCCATCACGAGCCCGAGCGTGCGCTGGCGCACGGGCCTCCACATCACGAGGAGCGCGCCGAGGAGGAGCGACGACGACGCGATCACGCCCCAGGCGAACGCGCCGCTCACGTCAGCGGGGTCACCCCGAGGACGAGGAAGAGCACGGTCATGACCGCGGCATTGTGAACCGCGAGCCGGATCGCCTACGGCGAGCGAGCCGAGCTCACGGGCCCGCGGAGGAGGAGCAGCGCTCGGAGGGCCGTCAGGTCGAGCGGCAGCTTCGTCCAGGTCTCGCCCAGGTCGGCGGAGTGCCAGACCTCGCCGTTCGCGAGCCCGGCGTAGACCTCGCCCGGCGACTCCCGCTCCGTCAACAACGCGTACGGCATGTAGTCGAGCGGCTGCGGGAGCCCGCCGGCGAGCCTCTCCCACGGCCCGTCGCCGATCGCGCGGAAGATGCACGCCTCGGCCGGCTTCGATCCGTGCGCCTTCCCGGGGCCGGGAGCGGCCGACAGGTAGCGGACCTCGGGCCGGGCGGGATCGGCCGCGGCCGCCCAGCCGTAGCGCCGGTCGAGCCCCTCCTTCGGATGCCGCCAGGAGCGTCCTCCGTCCCGGCTGAACGCGCCGCCGCCGTTGCCGGCCCCTTCGTAGGCCCAGCCGCCGTCCACGGCGTGAAACGCGAGGGAGTGGCAGTCGCGGCGGGCGCCCCGCCTGTGCCCGGACCAGGTCTCGCCCCCGTCGGCGCTGCGGACGACGGCGCCGAACTCGATGCCGGCCAGGAGGACGTCCGGATCGGCCGGCGAGAGCGCGAGCGCCTGCACGTAGGCGGTGCCCGGCTTCTCCGCGGGCGAGAACCAGAGCCGGCGGGAGCGGATGCGGCGGAAGCCCTCGAGCTCCCGCCAGGTCTCGCCGCCGTCGCGGGAGCGAAAGACCAGGGCGGGCTTCGTCCCCGCGTACGCGGTGCCGGGCACGAGTGGGCTGGCCGCCACCGACTTGATGACGTGCCCTTCCAGTCCGGCCTGCCGCCAGCTCCGGCCGCCGTCGTCGGACCGGAGGACGCCCTCTCCCTGCGTGCCCGCGTAGACCGTGCCCGCGCCGAGCGGGTCGGCCGCGAGGCAGCGGACGTCCCGGCCGGCGAGCAGGTCCTCGACCACCCACGCGTCCCCGGAACGCGCGGCCCGGGCGAGGCCGCTTCCCGTCGCGGCGAGGAAGAGTTGAGCGCTCACGTCACTCGGGCGGCGGGGCGGAGATTACTCGATGCCGGGGGCGACGTCGCGAGGCTGCGCGCCCACCTCCGGCGGCTAGACTCGCGCGAGCCATGAGCGAGAAGGACGCCGCACGCGACGTCAGGATCGTGGAGATCGCCGCGGCGGTGCTGCTCGCGCTCGCCGCGGTCGCCTCGGCCTGGAACGGGTACCAGTCGGCCCGC
>DATHVD010000021.1:0-8369 GCA_035461525.1 Gaiellaceae bacterium | reverse complement strand
GACGGCTTCGTCTCGATCGGCGGCGGCTCGGTCATCGACACCGCCAAGGCCGCGAACCTCTACGCGACCCACCCGGCCGACCTCCTCACGTACGTGAACGCGCCGGTCGGCGAGGGGCGTCCGGTGCCCGGACCGCTCCGGCCGCACCTCGCCTGCCCGACCACGTCCGGCACCGGCAGCGAGTGCACAGGGATCGCGATCTTCGACCTCGTCTCGCTGAAGGCGAAGACCGGGATCGCCCACCGGCAGCTGGTCCCGACGCGCGCCCTGATCGATCCCGACACGACGGAGACGCTCCCCGGCCCCGTGGTCGCGGCGAGCGGGTTCGACGTCCTCTCGCACGCGCTCGAGTCCTTCACCGCGCGTCCGTTCACGGCGAGGGCGAAGACGGATCCCCTCTCGCGGCCGCTCAGCCAGGGCGCGAACCCGTGGAGCGACGTCGGCTGCAGGGAGGCGCTCAGGCTCTGTGGTCGGTATCTCGTCCGGGCCGTGCGCGACGCATCGGACCGCGAGGCGCGCGAGAGCATGATGTGGGCGGCGACCCTCGCCGGAATCGCGTTCGGAAACGCCGGCGTCCACGTCCCCCACGGCATGTCCTATGCGGTCGCGGGGCTGGTGGACTCGTTCTCGCCCGACGGCTATCCGCAGGAGGAGCCGCTCGTCCCCCACGGCATGTCGGTGATCGTCAACGCGCCCGCCGTCTTCCGCACGACCGCGGCGACGTCTCCGGAGCGCCACCTCGAGGCGGCCGAGCTCCTCGGCGCCGACGTCCGAGACGCGGAGCCCGGCGAGGCGGTCTCGACGCGGATCGCCGAGATGATGAAGGAGACGGGGATACCGAACGGGATCTCCGGCGTCGGCTACGAGCGCTCCGACGTCGCGGCCCTGACCGAGGGCGCGATCGTCCAGCGGCGCCTGCTCGACAACGCCCCGATGCCGATCGACCGCGAGCTCCTCGCCGGGCTCTTCGCGGACGCGCTCACCTGCTGGTGATCCCGATGCGGAGGAGCGACTACAAGCACTTCCTGACCATCGAGACCCGCTGGATGGACAACGACGTCTACGGGCACGTGAACAACGTCGTCTACTACTCGTTCTTCGACACCGCGGTGAACCGGTACCTGATCGACGAGGGCGTTCTCGACATCGAGGCGGGCGACACCGTCGGGTTCGTGGTCGAGACCTCCTGCACCTACGAGCGGCCGCTCGCGTTCCCGGATCGGGTCACGGCGGGGATCCGGGTCGCCCGGATCGGGACCTCCAGCGTCCGCTACGAGGTCGGCATCTTCAGGAACGAGGACGACGAGTCCGCCGCCCACGGCCACTTCGTCCACGTCTACGTCGACCGCGCCGACAACCGCCCCCGACCGCTCCCGGCCCTGCTGCGGGCGGCCCTCGAGAAGATCGCCTAGGCCTAGCCGGCCACCCTGCGGACGCGGTGGTTGGCGAGGTCGGCGATGTAGAGGTTCCCCTCGCGGTCGACCGCGATGTCGGTGGGCTGGTTGAGGCGGGCGCCCGTCGCCGGGCCGCCGTCTCCCGAGAAGCCGGGGGCTCCCGTGCCCGCCACCGTGGTCACGATCCCGCGCGCGTCCACCTTCCGGACGCGGTGGGTGGAGTGCTCCGCGATGTAAACGGCGCCCGCCCGGTCGACGGCAACCGCAACGGGCAGCCAGAGATCCACGGCGGTCGCGCGCCAGCCGTCTCCGGAGAGGCTCGCGCGGCCCGTGCCGGCGAAGGTCGTGATGACGCCGTCCCGGTCGACGCGGCGGACGCGGTGGTTGAGGGCGTCCGCGATCAAGAGGTTGCCGTCGCCGTCCACGGCGAGGCCCCAGGGCCGATTCAGCGCCGCGTCGGTCGCCGGCCCGCCGTCCCCGGAGTGGCCGGCCTCTCCGGACCCGGCGACGACGGCGACCTCGCCGTCGGGGGCCACCCTGATCACCCGGTTGGCGGTGGGGCAGGAGATGTAGGCGTTGCCGCGTGCGTCGAAGACGAGGCCCACCGGCCGCGCGCAGAGGTCGTCGCGGCTCGTCCGGGGGGCGCCGTCGAGGATGCCCGGCCTGCCCGTGCCGGCCACGGTGGTGACGACGCCGCCGGCGTCGATGCGGCGGAGCGCGGGACGAGCGTGGTCGAGCACGTAGAGATCCCCCGCGGGGCCGACAGCGAGGTCCACGCCCGCCGGTGCACCGACGTCCGGCGCGGCGGCGGCGTCCACCGTGCCGGCAACGGTGGCGACGGTGCCGTCGGAACCGATGCGGCGGACCTGGCTCTCGACCGCCTGGGCGACGTAGACGGTGCCCGCGCCGTCGACCGCGATGTGAATGGGGTCGGCGAACTGAGCGAGCCGGGCCGGGCCTCCGTCGCCGGACGATCCCCTCGTCCCCGTCCCCGCGAAGGTCTCGATCGCCGGCCCTTCGACGGGAGGTGCGGCCCCGTCGCTCGCGAACGCGAAGAGCGCCGCCGCCGTCGCCGCCGCTCCCAGCGCCAGCGCCAGGAGCACGAGGACCCGCGGGCGCGGTCGGGACGGACGCTCGAGCCCGAGCGCCGCCCCGGCCGAGGCGACGAGCTCGGCGCAGGACGCGGGCCGCTCGGCGGGATCCTTCGCCAGGGCCGCCGCGAGGACCGGATCGACGTCGTCCGGCAGCCGGGGGTTTACGAGCGAGGGCGGCGACGCGTCGTCCTCGAGCTGCGACCAGAGCGTCGCGAGGAGGCGTCCGCGGCTGAACGGGGGCGCGCCGGTGAGGCACTCGTAGAGGACGCAGCCGAGCGAGTAGACGTCGCTGCGCGGCTCGGGCACGCCTGCGATCTGCTCGGGAGCAACGTACTCGGCCGTCCCGTGGAACGAGCGCTCGCCCGGGGGCCCGCTTCCGGCGACGGCGAGCCCGAAGTCCGAGAGGTAGACGTGCTCGCTCCCGCGCTCGTCCGTCGCGAGCAGGATGTTGCCCGGCTTGACGTCTCGATGGAGGAGCCCGCGAGCGTGGGCGGCGTCGAGCGCGCTCGCGGCCTGGCCTGCGAGCGCGAGCGCCCGTGCGGGCTCGAGGGCTCCCTCGCGCGCGAGCAGACGGCGAAGGTCCGTTCCCTCGACCAGGCGCATCGCAATGAAGAGCAGCCCGTTCTCGGCCTCGCCCGCCTCGTAGATCGGGATCACGTTGGGGTGGTCGATCGAGGCGGCCAGGCGCGACTCGCGCAGGAACCGCTCGCTGAACCGCTCGCCCTCGCCGAGCGAGGGCGTCAGCACCTTGAGGGCGACCCGCCGGCCGAGCCGGTGGTCCTTCGCCGCGTAGACGACGCTCATGCCGCCGCGACCGAGCTCGGCCTCGATCGTGTAGCTGGCCAGCCGCGTGCCGGCCGCGAGCTCGGTGATGACGGTCACTGCGGGTCGTCCTCCACTATCGGGCATGGATCGAGCGGGGGCAACCTCCCGAGTGGAGCCGGGCGGGGCTCGCCGAGGCGAGCCCCGCGGAGGCCCCTACGATCCGGGCAGGCTCCCGGCCGTCCGTCCCGGCTCGTGCCAGCGTGCCCGAACGACGAGCGCGCTCCCGGCGACGAGCGCCGCAAGGCCGATCCCGAGCCCCGTGCCGATGGAGACGTCGCGCCAGCTGATGCCCGCAGCGGCCGTCCTCTCGGCCGGAGGCGGTCCCGGCCTCACCGTGACGGGGAAGTCGGTGACCCACGGGATGAACTCCTCCGTGGCCGTCCGGCCGTCGGGCGCGCCACCCCCCGGGGTCTGCGCCGGCAGGGCGCCGGCGCCGACGAGGAGACCGGCTGCCAGGGCCGATGCCACGAGCCGCACCATGCGAGACTTTCTCATCGTTCCTCCTTCGGTTCCTTGACGTGCGAGACAATGCAGGCCGGCGCTGGAAGGAGGCTTGAAGCCCGCTGGAGGTCGAGTTCCGCATCCTCGGACCGCTCGAGGTCGTCCGCGACGGATCGCCGGTCGCCCTGGGCGGCCCGCGCCAGCGGGCCCTGCTCGCGCTCCTCCTCACGCGCGCCGGGACGACGGTCGCCCGCGACAGGCTCGTCGACGAGCTCTGGGACGATCCCCCCGCGAGCGCCGTCAACGTCGTGCAGACGTACGTCTCGCACCTGCGCAAGGCCCTCCCCCCCGGAAGGCTCGTGACCCGGCCGCCCGGCTACGCGCTCGACGTGGAGCACGGCGAGCTCGATCTCCATCGCTTCGAGCGCCTGGTCGACGAGGGCCGTCTGGCACTGGCCGAGGGCGATGCCGCGGGGGCCGCGAAGAGGCTCGGCGAGGCGCTCGCGCTCTGGCGCGGGCCCGCGCTCGGCGACGTGACCGGGGCGGCGTTCGCACAGGCCGAGGCCGCACGGCTCGAGGAGCTCCGCCTCGCCGCCCTGGAGGAGCGCCTCGAGGCCGACCTCGCTCTCGGACGCCACGCCCCGGCGGTGAGCGAGCTCGAGGGGCTCGTCGCCGAGCACCCGCTGCGAGAGCGGCCGCGGGCGCAACTCATGCTCGCCCTCTACCGGTCGGGGCGCCAGCCGGATGCGCTCGCCGTCTTCCGGGACGCGAGGGCCGCCCTCGCCGAGCTGGGAATCGAGCCGGGCCAGGCCCTGCGCGACGCCCAGACGGCAGTCCTCCGCCAGGACCCGTCCCTCGACCTCCCGGCCCCCGAGAGGCCGACGCGGCCTTCGGAGCGGTCGCTCCTCGTCGTCTGCTTCGACGACCGGCGGCTCGACGCCGTGCTCGACCTCGGGGAGCCGCTCGCGCGGCGGCCTCCGCACGAGCTCGTGCTCCTCGTCCTGGCGGACGGCGCCGGCGGGCTCACGCGGGCAAGCGCGGCCGCGAACGAGCGCAAGGCCACCCTCGCCGACCGGGGGCTCACGGTGCGCGCGGCCGCGTTCACGTCGCCCGCCTTCGCGCCGGACGTCTCCCGGCTCGTCAGCGACGCCGACGCCTCGCTCGTCCTCGTCGACGGCCACGGCCGCCTCTCCGCCGACGGGAGCCTGGACCTCGAGCTGGCGGCCCTGCTCGCGAAGGCGCCCTGCGACGTCGCGCTGCTCTCGGGCGCCGCGAACGAGGCTGCGGGGGAGGCGCCGGTGCTCGTCCCGTTCGGCGGCGCCGAGCACGAATGGGCGGCGGTCGAGCTCGCGGCCTGGCTCTGCGGAGCGGAAGGCCGGCCTCTCCACCTGGCGGGGGCCGCTGCCGACCCTGCGACAGACCGCCGCGACGCGAGCGGCCTGCTCGCCCGCGCCGCGCTCCTCGTCCAGCAGGTGACCGGCGTCGAGACCGAGCCCCTGATCGTCGCCGCCGGCGCGGACGACCTCCTCCAGGCCGCGACCGGAGCCCGGGCGCTCGTGGTCGGGCTGCCCGACGAGTGGCGGACGAGGGGGCTCGGCCAGACCCGCACCGCGCTCGCCGAGCGGGCCCCGTGCCCGGTGCTACTCGTACGGGGCGGGCCCAAGCCGGCCGGGCTCGCTCCGGCCGGGAGCATCACGCGCTACACGTGGACGATCTCCGCCGAGGCGTGAGAGAAACGAGAGCGGGGCCCCTTCCGGGGCCTCCGCTCGTTCAGCGTCTCTGCCCGCGCCGTGGTCGTCGCAGTGCCCGGGGCCCGATGTCGCCCTCGTTGTAGAGAGCGAGCGTCGAGGCGAGAGGATCTCCGCCCGCTTCCCCTTCGAGAGTTTGTTGCGGACGGCGCGTAGGCGGCGAAGAACGGCTCCGCGGCCGCGATCGCCTCGTTCACCGCATCGGTCGAGTCCGCCCCTGCGAGCAGGCTCAGCTTCGCCGCGATGTGACGAGAGCTGGTAGTACGGACTGCCGGCGGGCGGCGTCAGGAGCACCTGGTACCAGGACTTGCTCGCGGCGTCGCTCTGGCAAGTCTCACGGATCGTGGCCGTGTTCACGTGAGCGCCCTCGTCCTCGTCGCACCGGAACGTCTTCGTGTAGCTGACCTCGCCGGTGTCGTCCATTTGGCGGTCCAGTCTTCGAGGCCTCCAGCGGCCCGGTCGCGCGTCGATCGGCACCGCGCCGGCCGCGCCGACGAGAACCGCGAGCGCTACAGCAGCCTCCTGCTGAGACGTGTCCGCATCTCTCCCCTTTCAGGGGCTGCCAAGTCCCTCCGCCGAGGACGCCGAGGCGAGTTGCCGCACCCTCGCGCGCCTCTCCCTCCCGGAGGTGTCAGCTCGTGATACTCGGGGTCTTCCGGATGTCAAGCAAGACCAGCCGGAAGGCGAAGTCAGCGCAGCGGCCACGCGAGCGGGATCACGAGCGTCCCGATGAGGATCATGGCCAGCGTCAGCGGCAGCCCGACGCGCGCGAAGTCGCCGAAGCGGTAGCCGCCGATGCCGTACACCATCGTGTTGGTCTGGTAGCCGATGGGCGTGAGGAAGGACGCCGAGGCGCCCAGCGCGACCCCGATCGCGAACGGGCGCGGGTCGAGGCCCGCCTGCTGCGCGGTGGCGATGGCGACGGGGAAGACGAGCACGGCCGCCGCGTTGTTCGTGATCAGCTCGGTGAGGATCACGGTGGCGACGATGACGCCGACGAGCAGGCCGACGTCTCCGAGCTCCCCGAGCGGGCTGATGACGACGTCGGCGACCTCGGCCGCAAGCCCGCTCGTGCGGATCGCCTGCCCGAGGCCGAAGCTGCCCGCGATCACGAGGATGACGTTCAGGTCGACGGAGTCCCTCGCCTCTCCTGGGGTGAGCACCCGGAGCGCGACGAGCGCGAAGGCGGCGAGGAGCGCGGCCGCCAGGATGTCGAGCACGCCGGTGCCGACGAGGACGAGCAGCGCGAGCACCGTGAGCCCGACGATCGGCGCCCGCTCCTTGCGCGGCGGCGGGTCGCTGGCGAACGGGGCGACGACCAGGAAGTCGCGGCGGTCGAGCCAGCGGCGGAAGCCGGGATCGCCGAGCACGAGGAGCACGTCGCCCGCCCGGAGCCGCACGTCGCCGAGCTTCGACGGGACGCGCGCCCCAGCCCGGTGGATGGCGACGACTGCCGCGCCGTAGCGGCTGCGGAAACCGACCTCCTTGAGCGTCGAGCCGGCAAGCGGCGAGCCCTCCGCGATGACGGCCTCGTAGAAGCGGCGGCGCAGGGCGCCCCCGGCGGCGAAGAAGTGGCGCTCCTCCGCGGAGGCGAGTCCCGGGCGCTCCTGGAGGTCGAGGATGCGGCTCGCGTTCCCGGCGAACGTGAGGCGGTCGCCCTCGGCGAGCACCTCCTCCGGCGACACCGGCGTGATCCCCCTGCCGTCGCGCTCGATCTCGACGAGGAAGACGCCCTGGAGCGCGCGCAGCCCGGCCTCGGCGACCGTCCGGCCCGCGAGCGGGCTCCGGGGCGCGACGAGAAGCTCGACGGTGAACTCGCGCGCGTCCGCCTCGAGCTCGTCGCCGGGTGAGCGCCGGGTCGGGAGCAGGCGCGGGGCGACGAAGACGAGGAGGGCGAGGCCGACGACCGCGACCGGCAAGCCGACCTTGCCGATCTCGAAGAGGCCGAGCGGCCGCTCGCCGGCCTCCTGGAGGAGGCCCGAGACGACTAGGTTCGTGGACGTGCCGATGAGGGTCAGCGTCCCGCCGAGAATGGCCGCGAAGCTGACCGGGATCAGGTAGCGGGAGGGCGAGCGTCCCGTCTGGCGCGCCCACGAGACGATCGCCTGGGCGACCATGGCGACGATCGGCGTGTTGTTGAGCACCGCCGACGAGAGCGCCGTGGGGACGAGCACCCGCCCGAGCCTCGCCCGCTCCCCCCTCGCAGAGTTCCCCTCCCCGAGGAGCCGGCCCGCGACGCGGTCTAGCGCGCGCGTCTTCTGGACGGCGCCGGCGAGGACGTAGAGCGCCGCGACGGTGAGCGGCGCCGGGTTCGAGAACCCCGAGAACGCCTGCTCGGCGTCGACGACCCCGACGACGAGCAGAACGGTCACGGCGCCGAGCACCGCGAACGCCGGCGCGACGCGCTCGCTCACGAGAACGCCCACCGTCGCGACCACGACCGCGAGCGTGAACCAGGCCTGCCATCCCATGGCGGCAGGACGCTACCGGTCCGCGCGGCGCTCGGCCCCCGGGAAGGTGCCGCGCCCGGCTAGTATTGGCGGGCGCCCGGGGGCGTAGTTCAGTTGGTTAGAACGCCGGCCTGTCACGCCGGAGGTCGCGGGTTCGAGTCCCGTCGCTCCCGTCTTTCAAACCCGCATGCATAGCGGATTGCGGGTTCTTCACATCGCTCTCCCCCGTCGTGCAGCAACCCGATGGGGTCAGGATGGGGTCAGAGTCCCGCGGCCGGTCGCGCGTGCTGGCGCTCGCGAGCGAAAGCGCAGAGGGCATCGACTAGGCCCGCACCGACGTACGTTTCGCTCCCGACTCGCCGCTGCCCAGTCTCGTCCACCACTTGCGCCCGTACGCCGCGCGCCCTGGCGAATTGC
>DATHVD010000020.1:0-4997 GCA_035461525.1 Gaiellaceae bacterium | reverse complement strand
CGTCGGGCGCGATAGGGCCGCCGCGAATCGTGTCGCCTCGAGCGCGGAGGGCGGCAGGATCGCGAGCCGCTCGCCCGCCAGCTCCTGGAGGCTGGACGGGATCGGCAGCTCGCCCTCCGGCCCGTCTCGAGCGTCCTGCTCGTCGAGGGCACGGCCGATCTCGAGCGCGAAGTACGGGTTTCCGCGGGACACCCGATGGAGGCGGGCCAGCATGCGCCGCGAGATCCGCACGCCCAGACGGGCGTCGAGCAGGCGCCCGAGGTCCTCCGGCTCGAGCCCGGCGATGCGAGCTGTCAGGAAGCGGGCCTCGGGAAGGGCGCGGTCGAGGCCGAGAGGCGCTCCGGCCCCTTCCTCGCGCCGCCTGACGACGAGCAGGCCGATCCGCTCGTTCCTCAGGCGGCGCACGACGAAGGTGAGCGCGTTCTCCGAGGGAGAGTCGAGCCACTGGACGTCGTCGATCGCGACCAGGACGGGGCGCTCACGCGAAAGGCCTCGTAGCACGCCGAGCAGACCCAGTGCCACGCCTCTCTGTAGCGGTTGCTCGTCGCCCGGCTCCCTCCGCAGCAGCGCTACCTCGAGAGCCCGCCGCTGCGGCACCGGCAGTGCCGTGAGAGCCTCGTCGGGGATCTCGGCGAGCAGATCGCCCAGCGCCGCATAGGCGAGCTGCGCCTCCGACTCGCTCGGCTTGCACGAGAGCACGAGAGCCCGGCGCTCCTCGGCAGCCGTGAGACCCGCCCTCCAGAGCGTCGTCTTGCCGACGCCGAGCTCGCCCTCGACCAGGAACGCGACGGGGCCGCCGTCGACGGCCTCCAGGAACGCTGCGAGGTCTCTCAGCTCCCTCGGGCGGCCGACGATGGTCTGCTCGGCGAACACTTCGCGTAACCCTCCCGCTCCTGAGGCGCCAATCGTACGCCGGTCGGACCCCGCACGCCGGGGCGGGGCGCTCGCCCGGCGGCCGCTACGCGGCCGCGTGCTCGAAGCGCGCGTCGTGGACCGGGCCCAACCGGTCGTAGAGCCAGAGGACGAGGGCGATGAGGGAGGCGAAGAAGAGCCCGCGCCCGAGCGGGGACGGCGCGGTGTCCATCAGGTTCCTGCTCGCCGCGAAGGCGAGCCGAGGTTGAGGAGGAGGAGGAGGAGGAGGAGGACGAGGAGGGCTGCGAAGCGCAGGGCAGCCGACTCGATGCCGGCGCCGCGGCGCCGGACGTAGACGGGGCTGACGGCCGCGTTCGCGATGACGATCGCCGCCACCCCGACGGCCACCTGGAGGGCGGGTGCGGCCACCTCGGGCAGGATCCGGGCGAAGTCGCCGCAGAGGAGCGCGTGGAGGGCGACCTTCTCGCCCAGCTCGGCCGAGTGGAATTGGCCCTCGCTCCGCGAGTCTGCCGGGTCCTGCGACCGGCGAGCAGCCCGCGGCGTCGGCGACACTGCGTCTCGTGCACGATCCCGCTCCCGTGACGAGGCCCGACCCCTCCGGCAGCCTCCGCTGGGTCGGGCACGCGACGGTCCTGGTCGAGCTCGACGGAGTCCGCCTGCTCACAGACCCCTTGCTCCGAACGCGCGTGCTCCATCTCCGCCGGGCAGCGCCGCTCGACCTCGGCGGGCTCGACGCCCTCGACGCGATTCTCGTCTCCCACGTCCACTACGACCACCTCGATCCGCCGTCCCTGCGCCTGCTCTCGCAGGAGACCGCCGTCGTCGCCCCGCGCGGGGCGGCCGGGCTCCTCGGACGGATCGGCTTCCGCTCCGTCGCCGAGCTCGCGGCAGGCGACGAGATCCAGGTCGGGAACGTCGGCGTCCGCGCCGTGCCCGCGAAGCACGCGGCGAGCCGCGTCCTCGGCGCGCGGGCCGAGTCGCTCGGCTACGTGATCGAGGGCTCGCAGCGCGTCTACTTTCCCGGCGACACCGACCTCTTTCCGGAGATGGCCGGCCTGGCGACGGCCCTCGACGTGGCGCTCGTGCCGATCTCGGGCTGGGGGCCCAGGGTCGGCCCGGGGCACCTCGACCCGCGCAGGGCGGCCGAGGCGCTCGCCCTGCTCCGGCCACGGATCGCCGTCCCAATCCACTGGGGGACGTACTACCCGCTCACGTCGCCGGGCCTCGCGCGCCCCGAACGCCTCGCCGCCCCGGCCGAGGAGTTCGTGCGCGCGGCGGCCGAGCTCGCGCCCGCCGTCGACGTGCGCGTGCTGGGGGTCGGCGAGCGCCTCCCGCTCCTCGCATAGCGCCGACCACCCTGGTGATGCTCCCGTGCGGGTGATGTCGCGGCGGGGGTCGAGCGCAAAGCTACCGGGCCAAGGGCCTCCCGCTCGACGACCGCAGCGCGCTCGAGATCATGACGAGCGCCCGGCCGCAGCCGAGCGAGCCGCGCGACCGCTACGTCTACACCCCGGAGACCGCCGACGTCCCGGAGTCCGTGGCCGTGAACGTCGGGCGCCGCTCCTATACCATCGCGGCCGGGGTGACGATCGAGACGCCCGAGGCCGAAGGTGTTCTGTTCGCGCACGGCGGCAGCGCCGGCGGGCACAGCCTCTACGTGAAGGACGGGAGGCTGCATTACGTCTACAACCGGCTCGGGGAGAGGGTCCAGCACGTCGTCTCCGAGGAGCCGGTGCCCACGGGCGAGCACGTCTTCACCGCGACCTTCGAGAAGACCGGCGACGAGGAGGCGACGAAGAGCGCCGTCGGGACGCTCACCCTCTACGTCGACATGGAGCCGGCCGGCAGCGCCGAGATCGTCACGCAGCCCGGCTTCTTCGCGCTCACGGGCGACGGGCTGTGCGTCGGCCGCGACGGCGCGTCGGCCGTCTCGCCCGACTACCGTCCGCCGTTCGCGTTCCGCGGAGGCACGATCGACCGCGTCGTCGTCGACGTCTCCGGCGTCCACTACGTCGACCACGAGAAGGAGGTGCTCGCGTTCCTCGCCCGGGACTGAGAGCGGTCTCCGGAGCGGAGCACGCCTGCTGCACCCCCGTGGCCGAGCGGCCCGGCCCGCAGGCCGAGTCGTCCGGCCCCGTCCGGCGGCGGCGCGGCTCGACGGACGGGACGGTGCGCATCGAGGGCGGCGAGCTGATGCTCGGGAGCGACGACCGCTTCGCCTACCCGGAGGACGGCGAGGGCCCCGTACGCCGGGTCGAGGTCGGCTCCTTCCGGATCGCCGTCCACGCCGTCACGAACGCCGAGTTCGCGGGCTTCGTGGCAGCGACGGGATACGTCACGGAAGCCGAGCGGTTCGGTTGGTCGTTCGTCTTCGGCGGCCTCCTGCCCGACGACTTCCCGCCGACGCAGGCGGTCGCGCAGGCTCCCTGGTGGCGCAAGGTCGAGGGCGCCTGGTGGCGGCGGCCGAAAGGGCCGCAGTCGTCGCTCGGCGACCGCGACGACCACCCGGTCGTCCACGTCGCGTGGAACGACGCCCGGGCCTACTGCGCCTGGGCGGGCGGTCGGCTCCCGACCGAGGCCGAGTGGGAGCACGCGGCGCGGGGAGGCCTGGAAGGGCGCGTCTTCTCCTGGGGGGACGACCTCGAGCCGGGCGGCGAGCACCGCATGAACGTCTGGCAGGGACGGTTCCCGGCCGAGAACACCCTCGCGGACGGCTTTCTCGGAACCTGCCCGGTCGACGCGTTCGCGCCGAACGGCTACGGCCTCCGGAACATGACGGGCAACGTCTGGGAGTGGACGTCGGACTGGTTCCACCCCACGTTCCGGGCCCGCGACCGCCGCCGCGATCCCCGCGGGCCGCAGCACGGCACCCACAAGGTGCAGAAGGGCGGCTCCTACCTCTGCCACGCCTCCTACTGCCGGCGCTACCGCGTCGCCGCCAGGCTGGGGAACACGCCCGAGAGCTCGACCGGCAACCTCGGGTTTCGCTGCGTCCAGGAGGCCTGAGCCCGACCGAGCCCGGGGGCCGGGGCGGCGCTTCAGGCGCCGGCTGCGGCGAGGCCGGAGCGCTCCTGGAGCGCCTGCCTCCACCCGGAGAGCAGCTCGTGGACGGCGGCGGCGCCGACGAGCGGCTCCTCGGGGAACGGGAAGCCGTCGGGGTAGAGGAGGAAGGGCCGCGTCTGGGGACCGCCGAGCCCCCCGTGGAACGAGATCAGCTCCTCGAAGGCGCAGCCCTCGTCGAGCTCGGGGTCGTAGAAGCTCCCGACCATGATGTCCGCGACGTTGGCGAAGCCGTCGGTGCGGGCGAGGTGCGCCGGGGCGTTGGGCGAGAACGCCGCGAGCGGGTCGTCGCCCTCGACGCGGCCCTCGGCGAGGTAGCGGCGCCCTCGCGCCCCGAGCACGACCGGGCCGTGCTCCCCCGATCGCACGAGGAGCCACCCGACGTGGGGATGGCCCGACAGCGCCGGCAGGAGGTCGGGGTGCCGCTCCTCGATCTCCTCGAGCGTCAGCCGGCGCGGGTCCTCCATCAGGTAGACGAGCCCGAGGTTTCCGGAGCCGAGGACCACCACCTCTCGCTCGTCGACGTCGTCCTTCGGCGTCTCCTTCCCGGCCGCCCTCCCGGTCGCCTCGTCGAGGGCGAGGCCGACCATGGCGCTCTGCTCGTCCCCGCCCGCGTAGGCGGCGACCGTCCCCGACGAGAGCGAGCGCTGGACGAGCTCCTCGAGCGTGTAGCCGTTCCGCTGCTTGAAGGTCGCGCCCTGCGTCTGGCCGTGGTCGGACAGGACGACGATCTCGTACGGCCGGGGCGCGTAGCGGCGCGCGCGGTCGATGCGGCCGAACTGCTGGTCGAGCTTGCGCAGGGCCTCGAGCGTGTCCGCGCGCTCCAGCCCGGAGTGGTGGGCGACCTCGTCGTAGCTCGAGAACGTCGCGTAGACGGCGGGGCGACCCTTCATCATGTCACCGAGGACGCCGTAGACGATCAGGTCGCGGACGACGACGCACATCGCGGCGCGCATGAACGGGTAGAGCCCGCCGCGGTGACCGCGGGGGCGGACGTCGCGGCGGATCGCCCGCAGGGCGGCGACCCACTCGAGCACGACCTCCCAGCCGAAGAGGACGAGCGT
>DATHVD010000019.1:0-58045 GCA_035461525.1 Gaiellaceae bacterium | reverse complement strand
CTCGAGCGGGTCGGCGGGATCCAGATGCAGTACGCGCCGTCCGGGTACGTCGGCCTCTGGTCGCGCGTGGCCGGCTTCGACCGCGACGCGCTAACGCGCGCGCTCGAGCGGCGGAGCGTCGTGCAGGCGACGCTCATGCGGATCACGATTCACCTCACCTCCGCCCGCGACTTCGCGCCCCTCGCCGCCGGGGTGCGTGAGGCGCGGCGCGAGAGCTGGCTCCGCTCCCATCGCGGACGCTTCCAGGCCCGCGGGCTCGCCGAGGACGCGGCGCGCCTGCGCGAGCTCCTCGCCGACGGGCCGCGCCCGCGCGACGAGCTCATGCGTGACCTCGGGCTCGACCCGGCCGGCTGGAACGGGGTGGGTCTCTGGGTCGATCTCGTCCGCGTGCCGCCCTCCGGGACGTGGGAGCGGCGGCGCGCCGACCTCTTCGCCCTCGCCGACGAGTGGCTGGGCCCGTCGGGTGAATCCTCGCCGGAGGACGGGCGCGAGCTGCTCGTCCGCCGCTACCTCGCAGGCTTCGGGCCCGCGCGCCCGCGCGAGATCGCCGACTGGGGCGGAATCTCGGTCACCGCGGCCGCGGCCGCGCTCGCGCGCATTCCGCTCCGCCGCTTCTGCGCCGAGGACGGCGACGAGCTCGTCGACCTCCCGCGCGCACCGCTTCCCGACCCGGAGACACCGGCGCCGGTGCGGTTCCTGCCGACCTGGGACGCAACGCTGCTCGCTCACGCGCGCCGCACCGGGATTCTTCCCGAGGAGCATCGCCCGCGGGTCTTCTCGACGAGGACGCCGCAGTCGGTGGCCACGTTCCTCGTCGACGGCGCCGTCGCCGGGACGTGGCGCCCGGAGCGGGGGCGGATCGCCGTCGAGCCCTTCGGCCGTCTGTCTCGGGTGGCTCGGCGCGAGGTCGAGGAGGAGGCGGAGCGCCTCGCCGTCTTCCACGGCTGAGGCGCTCCGCCCGTTCCCTCAGAGCTTCGCCGCCGGCTCGCGCGGGGTCTCCGCCGCCGGCTCCGGGACGGCGCCGCGCAGCGGCGCGTCGCCGTCGTGCGGGGACTCGATCGTGATGTTCGGGAGCGCGCGGTCGAGCCAGCGCGGGATGTACCACGACTTCTCGCCCAGGAGGGTGAGGAAGGCGGGCACGAGCGTCATCCTGACGACGAGCGCGTCCGTCAGGATCGCGACCGCGAGCAGGAGCCCGAACTCCTTCGGGATCCGGTCGGCGCTGAGGATGAAGGCCGCGAAGACGGTTCCCATGATCAGCGCCGCCGCGACGACGACGCGGCCGATCGCGGCCACTCCGTGCTCGACCGCCGCGCGGGTGTGGAGGCCGTGGACGTGCTCCTCCCGGATGCGGCTCATGATGAAGACCATGTAGTCCATCGAGAGCCCGAAGAGGATGGCGAAGGCTATCGGCGGCACGAAGGTCTCGATCGGCCCCGTCCGGTCGAGGCCCGTGAGCCCGAGCAGGTGGCCCTGCTGCACCACGAGGCCGAGCACGCCGAAGCCGATGAACGCCGACATGATCGTCGTCACCGCCGCCGTGAGCGAGATCACGATCGATCGGAAGGCCATCGCCAGCAGGATGAACGTCACTCCGATGATGTAGAGGAGGAAGAGCGGGAGCCGCTCCACGATCCGGTCGCCGATGTCCTTGAAAGCCGCGGTCAGGCCCGAGACGTACGCGACCGCGTCGCCTCCCTCGGTCGCGGCCGGCACGACGTCGCTGCGCAGGCGCTCGACGAGCCGGTCGGTCTCCTCGTCCTGCGGGGCCGAGTCCGGCGTGACGAAGACGATGGCCACGGTCTCCTCGTCGTTGAGCTGGGGCTCGCCGACGGAGGCGACGCCCTCGAAGCCCTGAAGGCGGTCGTAGAGCCGCTGCGGCGCCTCGGGGTCGCCGTTCACGTCGACGACGATCGGGATCGGCCCGTTGAACCCGGCGCCGAAGCCCTCGGCGAGGAGGTCGTAGGCGCGGCGGCTCGTCTGCTCCTCCGGCTGCGTCCCCTGGTCGGCGGCTCCGAGGCGCACGAGCGCCGACGTGGACGCGAGCGCGAGGCCGGCGAGGAGGAGCACGACGAAGACGACGCCCGCGTGGGCGGTGACGAACCGGCCCCAGCGGGCGACGAGCGTCTTCTCCCGCGCGGCCTCGGAGTCGTCCACCTGACGCAGGAACGGCACCTTCAGGCGGTCGATCCTGTGCCCGAGCAGGCGCAGTACCGCGAGCAGGAGCGAGTTGGCGATGAGCACCGTCGTGAGCACGCCGAGCGCGCTGCCGATGCCCAGCTTCGTGACGAAGTCGAGCCCGAAGAAGGCCAGCCCGGTCACCGAGATTGCGACCGTCGTGCCCGCGAAGATGACGGCGCGCCCGGCCGACGCTCCCGCCTCGGCGGCCGCGTCCGCGGGCGAGAGGCCCTCGTGCAGGAGCTGCCGGAAGCGCGTGACGATGAAGAGGGAGTAGTCGATGCCGACCCCGAGTCCGATCATCGAGACGAGGAGCGGCGTCACCGTGTTGATGTCGGTGAGGCCGGCGAGGATGAAGAGGAGCATGAAGGCCGTGAAGACGGCCGTGAGCGCGAGCACGATCGGGATGAACGAGGCGACGAACGTGCGGAAGACGAGAAGCAGGACGAGGATCGCCGCGAGCAGGCCGAGCACCTCCTGGATTCCCTGCTCGATGGGCGGGAACTCCGCGTCGCCGCTGAACTCGGCCGTGATGCCGGCCGGCTCCACGGTCTCGCGCACGGCGTCCTGCACGGCGACGACCGCCTCGCGATCGGCCTCGTAGATCACCCGGTCGAACTGCGCTTCGGTGTAGGCGATGCGCCCGTCGTCCGAGACGGTGTCGTCGGCGAAGGGGTCGCCGACGTTGTCGATGCCGGCCTCCTCCTCGGTGGGGGCGAACTCGTCGGTCTGGATCCGCGCGATCGCGTCCTCGATGGCGGCCTGCCGCTCCGTGTCGAGCCGCTCGCCGACCGGCGCCGCGAAGACGAGGTTGAGCACGCCTCCCTGCTCGGACGCGAACTCGGACTCGATCAGCTCGGTCGCCCGCTGCGTGTCGGAGCCGGGGATCTCGAACTCGTCGCGGAGGCTCCCGCCGAACGCACCCACGGCGACGACGAGCACCGCGAAGATGCCGATCCAGGCGCCGACCACGCGCCAGGGGTGGGTCGCGCAGGCGCGGGTCCAGCGTGCGAGCGCTCCGGTCGACAGGCGTTCGTGCGCCGCGCGCCGCTCCAGCGGGGGGGTGTTCGTCATCGTCCTCTCCTCTCTCGTTCGTCGGTCACTGCGCAGGGACCGTCTGGGGCACGGGAAGTCATCGGTCGCGGGCCCGTCTCAGCGCGCCAGCCTGGCGAAGGCCCAGAGCGTCGCCGTCTGCATGACGGCGCCGACGACCGCCAGCGAGAGGAGCGCCTTGCCGATCGCGTTCCAGTCGTAGCCGGTCGTCAGGAGCGGGCGGATCGCCTCGATGAGGAAGGTGACCGGATTCCAGTCGTTCACGACCTGCATCCAGCCGGGCATGAGCTCCACCGGCACGAAGGCCGTGGAGATGAAGATGACGGGGAAGAGGAGCAGCGAGAACGTGCTGGTCGCCTGCTCGCTCTTCGTCAGGAGCGCCGGCACGAAGCTGAGCCCGGAGAAGGCGAGGCCGAAGAGCCCGGCGAGGGCCATGATCAGCAGGAAGCCGGGGACGCCCGTGGCGAGGCCGACGCCGAGCGCGATGCTGATCGCCAGGAGGATGCCGGCCATCGCCGCCGCCTGCAGGAAGAGCGGCACCTGCTCTCCGGCGAGGATCGACCAGCGACGGATGGGGCTCGCGCGCAGCTTGTCGAGGTAGCCGCTGCGGTACTCGACGAGGAGGCCGTACCCCGACCAGGCGACGGCGAGGAAGGCGGCGAAGACGACCTGGCCGGGCGCGAGGTAGGCGAGGTAGCTCGTCTCCTCGCCGAAGCCCGGGAGCTGCACTACGTCCTTGTAGAGCTGACTGAAGACGAGGAGCTGGATGAGCGGGAAGAAGACGATGCTCACCCAGTTGGCCGGCACGCGCAGGAACCGGCGCGTCGTCCGGACGCCGAGGTGGAAGGTCTCGTACGCGAAGGCGGTCACGGGCTCTCTCGCGCGCTCCTACCACCCGATGACGAGCGGCTGGTCGGCCGCCTCCTCACGGATGTGGCGGCCGGTGTACCTCAGGAAGACGTCGTCGAGCGACGGCTGGCTCATGCGCAGCCCGGAGATCCGCACGCGGTCGTCGTCGAGGCGGCGGAGGAGGTGGGGGATGGCCGTGCTCGCGTTCTCGATCGCCAGGCTGACACCGCCCGCGTGAGGCGCGATCGCCTCGGGCGCGACCACGCCGTCGAGCAGGAGGCGGACATCCTCGCGCTGCCGCTCGACGGCCCCGTCGGCCTCCGCGCCGTCCAGCTCGAGCACGACCGTGTCGACGCCGACGCTGCGCTTCAGATCGGCCGGCGCGCCCTCGACGACGATGCGGCCCTCGTCGATGATCGCCAGGCGGCTGCAGAGCCGGTCGGCCTCCTCCATGTAGTGCGTGGTCAGGAGCATGGTGGTGCCGCTCTCGCCGATCCGCTCGAGCTCCTCCCAGAGGGCGGTGCGGCTCTGCGGGTCGAGGCCCTCGGTGGGCTCGTCGAGGATGAGCACGTCCGGCCGGTGCACGAGCGCGCTCGCCAGGTCGAGCCGGCGGCGCATGCCGCCCGAGTACGTGCCCGTCAGCTTTTTGGCCACCTTCGTCAGCCCCGTGAGCTCGAGCAGCTCGTCCGTGCGGCGCTTCAGCTCGGACGAGGGGACGCGGTGGAGGCGGCCGGCGAGCTCGATCGTCTCGCGCCCGGTGGAGAAGGCGTCGAGGGCAGGGGCCTGCATGGCGAGGCCGAGCCGCCGCCGCACCTCCTCCGGCTGCGAGGCGACGTCGAACCCGGCCACGCGCGCCGTGCCGCTCGTCGCGCTGAGGAGCGTGGCGAGGATGCGGATCGTCGTCGTCTTCCCGGCCCCGTTCGGGCCAAGGAAGCCGAAGAGCTCGCCGGAGGCGACCTCGAAGCCGATCCCGTCGACAGCGCGAGTCTCGCCGCCGTACACCTTGACGAGGTCGCGGACCTCGATGACGGGGGGAGAGGACACCTCAGGTCAGCCTACGCAGCCGGGTCCCGCCGCCGCCAGCGGGTCTGCACGACCTGCGAGGTGTGGGAAACCGTACCTTCGCGCGGGCGGCGGCCGGGCGTCCGGTCCGTCAGCGCACGACCTCGCCCCGGGGCTCGAAGCGCTCGCCAAGGCGGCGCCCCGGGCCGGTGGCGGGCGTCCCGTACGCGGCCGGAAAGCCCTCGCGCCAGCTCGGGTAGCTCGGCGTCCAGCCGAGCTCCCGCCTGGCCTTCGCGTTGGAGGCGCCGCGGATCTCGGTCATTAGCGCGACCCCGGCCTCCCCGGCGAGGAGCCGGGCGACCAGTCGCGGGACCCGGTGGGGCGGCTTCACCCCGACGGCCTTCGCGAGTGCCCAGCCACTCGCGCATCGGGGCCGGGTCGTCGTCGACGACGTTGTCGATCCCGGGCGCGCCTCGCTCCAGGGCGAGGACGGTCGCCGCCGCGGCGTCGTCGAGATGGACGAACGACCAGACGCCGCCGCCGTCGCCGACGAGAGGGAACCGCCGTCTGCGGACGAGCTCGACCTGCGGGTCGCCGGGATCGCCGTAGAAGCCGCCGTAGCGGAGGACGACGCCACCGAAGGCGACGACCGCCTCCTCGAGGTGGCGGATCGCCGCGAGCGTCTCGCGCATCGCCGGCACCGGCGCCGGGTCGAGCGGGTCGTCCTCCGACTTCACCGGCCCTCCCTCCCTGGCGTAGGGCCAGCTCGTGTAGCTCTGCGCGACGAAGCGCTCGACGCCGGACTCGCGCGCTGCTGCGAGGAGCGCGTCGGTCCGGTGGTCCGGATCCGATTCGTCTCCGCGAAGCTCCGGTCGAAGCGCTTGAAGTCGGACGCGTCGGCGAGCGCGGTGGCCTGGTGGACGACCGCGTCGGGAGCGACAGCGCGGACGGCCTCCAGGGCCGCGCGGGCGTCGAGCACGTCGAGGACGACCGCCTCGGCGCCGTGCGCCCCGCAGGCGCTCCGCCCTCTCCGGCGAGCGGGTCGTGCCGACGACCTCGTGGCCCCGCTCGACGAGCCGGGGGACGAGCCGTGTGCCGATCGCCCCGGATGCTCCTGCGACGAAGACTCTCATCTCTTCTCCTTTCCTCTGTCACTCCCGGTGGACGAGGCGGGCGCCGGCCGTGTGACACGGCGTCACGGACGCGGCTGCTATCACGTCTACGGGACACATGGAGACCCACGAGGAGCTCAGGCCCTACCTCTTCGCCATCGCCTACCGGATGCTCGGGTCCGTCGAGGAGGCCGAGGACGTCGTGCAGGAGGCGTTCCTGCGCTACCAGCAGGCGGCCGTCGAGGCCGAGTCGCCGAAGGCGTACCTGGCCACCGTGACGACGCGCCTCGCCATCGACGAGCTGCGCTCGGCGCGCGCGAGGCGCGAGGAGTATCCGGGGCAGTGGCTGCCCGAGCCGGTCGTCGGCGACGAGGCGGCGCGCCACGCGGAGACCGCCGACTCGCTCTCGCTCGCATTCCTCCACCTGCTCGAGAAGCTCTCGCCCGTCGAACGGGCCGTGTTCCTGCTGCGCGAGGTCTTCGACTACCCCTACGACGAGGTCGCGCGGATCGTCGGCAAGAGCCCGCAGAACTGCCGCCAGATCCTCGTCCGGGCCCACCGCCACATCGACGAGGGGAGGCGGCGGTTCGACGTCTCCCGCGAGGAGCGCGAGGAGGTCGCCCGCCGCTTCCTCGCCGCCTGGGAGGAGGGCGACACGGAAGCGTTCGAGGAGTTGCTCGCCCCCGACGCCACGGTCTACGGGGACGGCGGCGGCCGGGCGCCGTCGCTCCCGGAGCCGCTGGTCGGGCGGGCCCGCGTAGCGAAGGCGCTCCTCGGCTGGGGCCGCAAGGCGTTCGAGCAGGGGCTCACGCACCGGCCCGCACGGGTGAACGGCGACCCCGGAGTCGTCTTCTACGACGCGGACGGCCTGCCCGTCTGGGTCTCGGCGCTCGAGATCGCCGACGGGCTCGTCGTCGCCGTCCGGACGATTCTCAACCCGGGCAAGCTCGGGCGCGTCCCACGGCGCTAGGAGGGTCCCGCGTGCGAACCTGCGCGCATGCTCCTGCTCCTGCGGCACGCGCTCGACAGGATCCCGGCCCTCCTGCGCGAGGTCGCCCTCGTCGGCTTCGCGGTGCTCGTCTACTTCGGGGTGCGCGGGCAGACCGAAGGGCGCGTCGAGGAGGCCTTCGCGAACGCCGACGAGGTCCTGCGGGCCGAGGAGGCGCTCGGCATCGACTGGGGGCTCCAGGCCCAGGATCTCATCCTGGGGCACGACGCGCTGGTCGCGGTCACGAACTGGGTGTACGTCTACGGGCACTGGCCCGTGATCGCGGGGGCCGCGGTCTTCCTCTACGCCCGCCGGCGCGACAAGTACGTCCTCCTGCGGAACGCCATGATCGTCTCCGGGCTCATCGGGTTCTTCTTCTTCGCCGCCTACCCCGTCGCGCCGCCCCGGCTCGCGCAGCCCGGGATCGTGGACACCGTGACGCTGCGCTCGAGCGGCTACCGGGCCTTGCAGCCGCCGGCGTTGACGAACCAGTACGCAGCCATGCCGAGCCTGCACGCGGGCTGGAACCTCCTCGTCGGGATGGTGCTCTTCCAGGCGACGCGCCACCTCGCCGTCCGCGCGTTCGCCGTGGCGATGCCGGCGGCGATGGCGTTCGCGGTCGTCGCCACCGGGAACCACTTCGTCCTCGACGTCGTCGTCGGCATCGCCGTGGTCCTCGCGGCCTACCTCGCCGTACGCCTTGCGGAGACACGTACACTCGGTGGCGGTGAACGGCCGCGGGAGACGAGCGACCAGGCCGGCGAGCCGTCCGTTCGTGATCGCGCACAGGTCCGGGAACTCGCTGGCGACTCTGCATGCCGCGGAGAGGCTGGGAGTGAGGGCGATCGAGGCGGACGTACGCCTCTTCCGAGGCCGCCTCGAGGTGCGCCACCTGAAGACGATCGGCCCGATCCCGATTCTCTGGGACCGCTGGAAGCTGGCGAGCCCCGTGGCCCCGCGCCTCCTCGTGCCTGAGCTGCTCGCCGCCGTCGCGCGCCGGACGGAGCTCCTCCTCGACCTCAAGGGCCGCGATCGCCGGCTGAGCCAGCTCCTGCTCCTGCAGCTCGCGCCCCGGCTCGAGGCGGGAGCCGGGGTGACGCTCTGCGCGCGGAGCTGGTCGCTCCTCGATCCGTTCGAGGGCGTCCCGGGCGTCCGCCGCCTCCACTCCGTCGGCAGCGCGCGGCAGCTCGAGCGGCTCCGGCGGCGGCTCGCCGGAGGCCGGGTCGAGGGCATCTCGATTCACGAGCGGCTCCTCGACTCCCATACCGTGCGCGAGGTGCGCGAGGTCGCCGACCTCGTCCTGACCTGGCCCGTGAACACGGTCGAGCGCGCGCGGGAGCTGCTCGCGCACGGAGTCGACGGGCTCATCAGCGACCGGCCCGGCCTCGTCCAGCCCGTCGCCCTCGAGTCCGAGGAGGCCTAGGCGTGCAGGAGACCCTGGGAACGGTGGTGGACACCATCGCGGGCGTCGATCCGCGCTTCCTCCTCGCCGCGCTCGTCTTCCACCTCGCCAACTTCGGCTTTCGCTCGCTCGCGTGGCGGAACGTGCTCCGGGCCGCCTACCCCGACCGCCCGGTGCCGCTGCTCGGGATCGCAGGCGCATACGCCGCGGGCGTGGCGATCAACGCCTTCACCCCGGTGCGGGGCGGCGACCTCGCCAAGATCGCGCTCGTGCGGACGCGCATCCGCGGGTCGTCCGTGCCCACGATCGCCTCCTCGATGGGCGTCGTCTCGCTCTTCGACGTCGTCCTCGGGGCCGGCCTCATCGGTCTCCTCGCGGCCCTCGGCCTCCTGCCGAGCCCTCCGGGGCTCCCCTCGCTGCCAGGCCTGCCGGCGCTCGTCGCCGCGCGGCCCGAGATCGTCGTCCCCGCGGCGCTTGCTCTCGTCGCGGCCATGGTCCTCCTGCGCCGCCGCCTCGCGCCGCAGGCGAGGACGATCTGGGAAGGGCTGCGGGCCGGCGCCGCCATCCTGGGCTCGCCGCGGCGCTACGCGACCGAGGTCGTTCCCGTCCAGCTCTCCGCCTGGGCGTGCCGGATCGGGGCAGCGTACTTCCTTCTCGCCGCCTTCGGCGTGCCGGCGAGCCTGGCCGCGGCGCTGATCGTCGTCATGGTCGGCGGCCTCGCCACCGTCGTCCCGACCCCCGGCGGGGTGGGGACGCAGCAGGTCCTCCTCGCCACCTTCCTGCACGCGACGGCGTCCACGACGGCGCTCGTCTCGTTCTCTCTCGGGATGCAGGCGGCCGTCACGGCGGTGAACGCGATCGTGGGAGTCGCGGCCGCGATGCTGATGCTGCGGACGCTGCGCCCCGCCGCCGCTCTCCGCTCGCACGTGCGCGCGCTCCGGGCCGGCGTGCCGGCCGCGTAGTTCGCCGAAACCGCGCTGGGCGAAGACCCGGATGCGGGTGTCCGGGGGGCCGGGCACCCTGACGGCGTCCACGCACGCGACGACGGGAGGCGACCATGGACCCGCGAGGCGGGAGGTACGGCGACTCGACCCCGGACACCCTCGAGCAGCGGCTGCAGGAGGAGGAGCGGCGGATCGTCACGAACCGCGCACTCGCGGTCGCGGCGCTCGTGCTCGGTGTCCTGCTCGCCGTCGCCGTGATCGCGCTCGTCGTCGCCCTCGTCGCGCTCGACCGCGAGGTCGACGCGGCCGGTGACGGGACGCCGGTCGCGCTCGCCGACGGCTCCGTCACGGCCGAGAAGCTCGCTGACGGCTTCGTCACGGCCGAGAAGCTCGCCGAGGGCGCCGTCGGGACGACCGCACTCGGCCGCTTCGTCGTCACCGGCCAGAACGTCGCCCGCGACACCCTCCCGGGCGCGACGATCAGGGAGGGGACGCTCGCGCGTGTGCCGGAGGCGGCGCTCGCCGGCGACGCGGCGGCGCTCGGAGGCCTCGAGGCAGGCGCCTACCTGGCGAGCGTCGAGGTCGTCCAGGCGGCGAGCGAGCGCACGCTCGAGGAGACCCGAGGGCCGGTCGAGGCCTCGTGCCCGGACGGAACGTTCGTCGTCGCCGGCGGCGGCGCGATCGACGGCGAGACGCGCGGGGTGGCGATTGTCTCGAGCGTGCCGACCGGAGAGGGCTCCTGGGGGGCGACCGCCGAGGCGTTCGCGTCGGCGTCGGCGCCCTGGCGGCTCGTCGTCATCGCGATCTGCGCCGCGGGAGGCCGCTGATCCGGCTCGTCAGCGGATTCGCGGAGCGCGGAATCAGTACTTTCCCCGATGGCCCGGCTCCCGCCCGGGCATAGCCTCCGCCTTGCGTCGAGCACGGAGCGCAAGTAGGCCGAAGCTCCACCGGGAGGCAGATAGGCGGAAGCCGACGGGTCACCCGGTGAAGTGGACGAAAGCGCCACCGGCTCGACGAACCTTTCTCCGGTTCTCACCGCGAGGGACATGTCGGGTGAGCGATTCCACGACCCATCTCATCGGCTTCCCTGCCGGCGACCCGCGCGCCCGCTCGGGGCGGCTCGAGCTCCCCGGCGACCTGACGATCCCTCCTGGCGCGTTCGGGTGCGTCGCCTTCGCCCACGGAAGCGGGAGCAGCCGCCTCAGCCCGCGCAACAGGCTCGTCAGCGGCGTTCTCGACGAGGCCGGGATCGCGACGCTCCTCATCGACCTCCTCACCCCGTCGGAGGCCGACGCGCGCGAGAACGTGTTCGACGTGGGCCTCCTGGCGGGCCGGCTCGAGGGCGCCACGCGCTGGCTCGCCGAGCGGCAGGAGACGGCGGGACTCCCACTCGGCTACTTCGGGGCGAGCACCGGCGCGGCGGCCGCGCTCTGTGCCGCCGCCGACCTCGGCGCGCGGATCCGGGCCGTCGTGTCCCGCGGCGGGCGGCCCGATCTCGCGGGGGAGCGGCTCGCGGAGGTCCGCAGCCCGACCCTGCTGATCGTGGGCGGCGACGACGCGCTCGTCCTCGGTCTCAACCGCGAGGCGCTCGCCCGGCTCCCGGGCGAGGCGGCCCTCGAGGTCGTCCCGGGCGCCACACACCTCTTCGAGGAGCGCGGGGCGCTGGAGCAGGTCGCCGCGCTCGCGTGCGACTGGTTCGTGCGCCACCTGCCGGAACCCGCGTGACCCGGTCGCCGTACGCGGTCCCGCCGAGCCCGCTCTTCCGCAGCCGCGAGGAGGCCGGACGCCGCCTGGCCCGAGCCCTCGCCGCCCACGGGATCCGGGACGGCGTCGTCGTCGGCTTGGCCCGGGGAGGCATCGTGCCCGCCGCGGAGATCGCCCGGGGCCTGGGCCTTCCCCTCGACGTCCTCGCCGTGCGCAAGATCGGCCATCCGCGGCAGCCCGAGTACGCGATCGGCGCGGTCACGCCCGGCGGCGGGCGGTTCGTCCGGAGCGCCGAGGGCCTCGGGGACGAGGTCCTAGAGGCGGCGGTCGCCGAGGCTCTCGCGCGCGCGGAGGAGCTCGACCGCGTGCTGCACGCCGACGTCCCGGCGCTCGACCCGGCCGGGGAGACCGTGATCCTCGCCGACGACGGGCTCGCAACGGGCGCGACGATGCGCGCCGCGATCCGCTGGGCGAGGCGGGCCGGCGCCGCGCGGGTCGTGGTCGCCGTCCCGGTCGGCCCGGACGAGACGGTGGAGGCGCTCGGGGCCGAGGCGGACGAGGTCGTCTGCCTGGAGCGGCCGCTCTTCTTCGGCGCCGTCGCCTTCTGGTACGCGGAATTCGGCCAGGTAGCGAGCGAGGAGGTCGTCTCCCTGCTCGCGGCGGAGCGTCGAGCGGTGTAGGGACACGCCCGAGCGGGGTATCCGAGAAGGATCGTGACGCAGCTCCGCACCCGGTCGCTCTGGCAGGCCACGAGCCCGACGACCGCCTATCCGCAGCTCGACGGCGAGCTCGACGTGGACGTGGCCGTGATCGGAGGCGGAATCGTCGGCGTCACCGCCGCGCACCTCCTCGTGGAGGCGGGCCGGAGCGTCGCGCTCCTCGAGCTCGGCCGCCTCGGCCAGGGGACGACCGGTCTCACGACCGCCAAGCTCACCGTGGGCCACGGGCTCGTGTACGCGCGCCTCCGCTCACAGCACGGCCGCGAGGCCGCACGGCTCTACGCCGAGTCGAACCGGGCGGCGATCGCGGCGATCGAGGAGCGCGTCCGCACGCTCGGCGTCGACTGCGACTGGGAGCCGGCGGACAACGTCGTCTACACCGAGCGCGCCGAGCGGGTCGCCGACCTGCGCGAGGAGGCGGAGGCGATGCGGGAGGCCGGGGTCGGGGCCGAGCTCGAGACCGACGTCGGCCTACCCTTCCCGGTCGCCGCGGCGATCCGTGTCGGCGGCCAGGCGCAGTTCCACCCGCTCCGCTACCTGCAGGCCCTCGCGGCCCGGATCCGTGAGAACGGCGGCCTCGTCTTCGAGTCTACGCGGGCGAGCGGCGTCGAGACGGGCGCCCTCTGCACGGTCCGGACCGCGACCGGCGTCGTGCGGGCGCGTCACGTCGTCGTCGCCACCCAGCTCCCCTTCCTCGACCGGGGGCTCTTCTTCGCCCGCGCCCACCCGGTCAAGTCCTACGCGGTCTCCGCCCCCGTCGGGTCCGAAGAGGCCCCGCGCGGGATGTACCTGAGCGTCGGCGGCCCCACCCGGTCGATCCGCTCGGCTCCCGGGCCCGACGGCTCCCGCCACCTGATCGTCGGCGGCGAGGGGCACAAGCCGGGCGCCGAGCCGGACACGGAGCGGCGCTACCGGGCCCTCGAGGCCTTCCTGCGCGAGCGCTTCGGCGTCGAGGGGGCCGAGCACCGCTGGTCGGCGCACGACTTCGTCCCGGTGGACGGCCTCCCGTTCATCGGCCGCCTGCGCCCGGGGAGCGACCGCGTTCTCACGGCGACGGGCTTCGCCAAGTGGGGGCTCACGAAGGGGACGTTCGCGGCGTCGATGCTCGCCGACGCGATCCTCGGCCGGCCGAGCCCGTGGGCGGAGCTCTACGACGCGACCCGCACGGGCGTGCGGTCGGGAGCGACGAAGCTCGCGCTCGAGAACGCCGAGGTCGCGGCGCGCTTCGCCGGCGAGCGCCTCCGCCCGCGGCCGGGCCGCGAAGACGTCGACGGGCTCGCCCCCGGAGAGGGGACGGTGGCGCGGGTCCGCGGACGCCACTACGCCGTCCACCGCGACGACACCGGCAAGCTCCACGTCCTCTCGGCCCGCTGCCCGCACCTGGGGTGCCTCGTCGGCTGGAGCTCCGCCGACCGCACGTGGGAGTGCCCCTGCCACGGCTCGCGCTTCGCCGCCGACGGGACGCTCCTCCAGGGGCCGGCGACGCGCGACCTCGGGCGGCGCTCGCTTCCGGCGGACTGAGGCGCCGGGGGCCGCGCGCTCCTCCTCGTCGACGTGATCCACTCCCGGCGGGCGTCAACCGCATCGCCCTGCAGGGAGGGTGTCCTCGAACGAGTTGCCGGATGTCCTTACGGACGACGCGGACGACGGCCGCGACCTCGTCTCGCTCACCGACCCGGACGGCGACGAGACGGAGACCGCCTACGACGAGCGCGAGCTGCCAGTCACGTGGCGGGACTCGCACGGCGGCGTCGTCTTTCCCGGGCAGCACCGGGTCCAGGGCAAGACGATGGTGGGCCTTCTACACGGCGGGCGCGTGCCAGCCGTGCGGCCACGGGACGCCGTACGCCGTCGTGCCCGTGCCGCTGCCCTTCGTGCCGACTGGACGGCTCCGCACGTGAGCCCCGCGGCCGCGAGGCTGCCGTTCGTCCGCCGTCCGGCCTCCCCGGGTGCCTAGACTCGTCCCGTGGCGAGTCGGCTCCTTGCGGTCCTCCGCCGCCGGCCCGTGCTCGTCGGCCTGCAGCTTGCGTTCGTCCTCGCCGTGCTCGGCTTCCTCGGCTGGGCGCTCCGGGACACGTGGGCCGAAGCCCTCCCGCGCCTCCGCGACGCGGATCCCGCCCTCCTCGTCGCCGCGCACGCCGTCCTCGCGGCCTACTACCTCCTCTTCGTGGTCGGCTGGCAGGTGCTCCTGCGCGCCTTCGACATCCGGGTCACCTACCAGGTCGCGCTGCAGGCCGAGATGGCCTCGATGCTGGCCAAGTACGTCCCTGGCGGCGTCTGGACGCCGATCGCCCGCATCGTCTGGCTGCGGCGCGCTGGAGGCGTCGAGAACACCTCGCTGGTCCTCAGCTCGATCCTGCTCGAGGCCGGGCTCTCGGCGCTCGCCGGCATCCTCGTCTTCCTCGGCGGGCTGGCCGCGATCGAGGCCGTCGACGCGCCGCTCGCGCCGCTGCTCGCCTTCGGCGCCGTCGTCGCCGTCCTCCTGCACCCCCGGGTCTTCACCGCGCTCGCCCGCGCGATCTTTCGCCGCTTCGGCGCGCCGGAGCCGCCCCGGCTGCCCTACCGGGCGCTCGCCGGCCTCCTCCTCTACTACGCGTTCACGTGGGTCGTGGGCGGCACGGCGCTCTACCTGATGCTGCGGTCGCTCGACGCCGACCCGGGCGTCTCGACGATCCCGTACCTCGGCGGCGCGGCGGCCGTCGGGGCCATCGTCGCCGTGCTCTTCGTCATCGCCCCCTCCGGGCTCGGAGTGCGCGAGGCGTCGATGTACGGGCTGATGGTCGTGATCGTGCCCGCGGGAGCCGCGCTCGGGGCGACGGTCGTCAACCGGCTGGCGATCACGCTCGTCGAGGCCGCGCTCCTCGCCGGCGGCATCGTGGCGGCGCGCGCCCGCCCGCCCGCGAGCTCGCAGGAGCCGCCCGAAGAGGCCCGCGGCTCGTGACGTGCTCCTGACAACAGCTCTCTCGGAGCGAGCTAGGTGTCGCGGAGCCAGGCGAGCACCGCGAGGACGCGGCGGTGGTCGTCGCCGCTCGGCGGGAGCCGCAGCTTCCCGAAGATGTTCGCGACGTGCTTCTCCACGGCCCGCTCGGTGACGACGAGCCGGCGGGCGATGGCGGCGTTCGAGCGCCCCTCGGCCATGAGCTCCAGCACCTGGCGCTCCCGCGGGCTGAGGTCGTCGATCGCCCGGCGCCGGACGAGGAGCTGGCGCACGACCTCGGGGTCGAGGGCCGTGCCGTCGGCGGCCACGCGGTGGAGCGCCTCGACGAACTCGGCCCCGTCGGCGACCCGGTCCTTGAGCAGGTAGCCGAGCCCCTCGCTCCGCTGCGCGAGCAGCTCGCGCGCGTACCGCTCCTCGACCGCCTGCGAGAGAAGAAGCACCCTCGCCTCCGGGTGCTTCTCGCGCAGGCCCGCGGCCGCGCGCACGCCCTCGTCCGTGAAGGTCGGCGGCAGGCGGACGTCGACGACGCAGACGTCGGGCCGATGCTCGCGGTAGGCGCGGACGAGCGCGTCCCCGGTCGGGAGCGTCTCGGCCACCTCGACGTCGAAGTCGGCGAGGAGCCGGCCGAGGGCGTCGCGCAGGAGCCCCGAGTCCTCGATGACGATTACGCGCACGGGAGCACCGCCGTGATCGCCGTGGGCCCGCCAGGCGGGCTCTCGACCACGAGCGTCCCACCGAGCGCCCCGACGCGCTCGCGCAGGCCGGCGAGCCCCGAGCCGCCGGCCTCCTCGGCTCCGCCGACGCCGTCGTCGCGCACCTCGACGACGAGGACGCCGTCGTCGCGCGCGACGGAGACCGAGGCGTGCTCGGCCCGGCTGTGGCGGGCGACGTTCGCAAGCGCCTCGGCGACGACGAAGTAGGCGGCCGCCTCCACGGGCTCGGGCGGCCTGTCTTCGAGCTCTGCCGCGACGGTGACGGGAACCACGCAGCGCGCTGCGAGCGCGGAGAGCGCCGCGTCGAGCCCGCGGTCGCGGAGGACGGCCGGGTGGATGCCGCGCGCGAGGTCGCGGATGTCGGCGAGCGCCTCCTTCGCGCTCTCGTGCGCGTCGCGGACGAGCCCGGCCGCCTCTTCCGGCGGTGCGCCCTCCTCGAGCCGCCGCCGCGCCCGGTCGAGGTCAACGGCGAGCGCGACGAGGCGCGCCTGCGCGCCGTCGTGCAGGTCGCGCTCGATCTGGCGCCGCTCCCCGGACGCGGCCGAGACCGCGAGGTCGCGCTGCTCGGCCGCCCGCGCGGCGGCTCGCTCGAGCTCGCCCCTGGTGGGGCCGAGGAGGGCCCGCATGAGGGCGGCGTGGAGCGCGAGAAGGCCGCGCAGGATCCAGGGGGTGACGAGGAGGAGCGCGACGCCCGCGGCGACGACCCCGGCCCACGCCAGCGGCGGGTCGAGCGGGCCCCAGAAGACGTCGCCTCGGCTGTCCTCGGAAAGCGCGAGAGACCAGGCCGGCGCCGTCACCCACGCGAGCGCCATCGACCAGAGGACGACGGCTGCGACGAACAGGACGATCCCGATCGGGAAGAGGAGCAGGAGGTAGACCACCTCCCGCCAGGCCGCCGGGCTCGCGAGGGGGGCGAGGAAGCGGCGCAGGGGCCGGTAGCCCTCCGTCGCCTCGGGCGGCGGCGGGGGGATCTCGACCCCGAGGAGCGACGCCGCGAGGAGGCGCTCCGCGCTCGCGCCGGCGCGCGCGATCCAGACGGTGAGCGCGAGGAGCGGCAGGCCGACGACGAAGAGGATCAGGCTCGCGCTCACGGCGAACAGCGAGACGAGCAGGCTGAACCAGAAGACGCCGAGCGGAAGCGCGAGAAGCGCGTACGCCGTCCGGCTCCACGTGCTGGCGCGGAAGGGCTCGGTGAGGAGGCGGCGGAGAGTCATGGCGACGCGGTCACTGTAGGACGCGCCCGGTCCCGCGGCCATGGGGGCACCGCGCGGCTCGAGGCTCGTGCAGGCACCACCTCGCGGACCCCGCAGGGCGGGCAGGTTCGCTCCGCGTGCGGTATACCTGGAGTTGCACATGAGCAAGCCCGTCGAGCAGCGCGACCGGGTCGTCATTCGTTTCGCAGGCGACTCCGGAGACGGCATGCAGCTCACCGGCTCCCGCTTCGCCAGCGAGACCGCCGTCCTCGGCAACGACCTCTCGACGTTGCCGGACTTCCCCGCCGAGATCCGCGCGCCCGCGGGCTCGCTGCCGGGCGTCTCCGGCTTCCAGATCCACTTCTCCGACCACGACATCCTCACGCCCGGGGACGCGCCCGACGTGCTCGTGGCGATGAACCCGGCGGCGCTCCGGACGAACCTCCGGAACCTGCCGAAGGGCGCGACGATCATCGTCAACACGGACGCCTTCTCGGAGCGGAACCTGCAGAAGGCGGGCTACGCGGAGAGCCCGCTCGAGGACGGCTCGCTCGAGGAGTACCGCGTGCAGCGCGTCCCGCTTACGTCGCTGACGCTGGAGGCGCTGAAGGAGTTCGACGTCTCCAAGCGCGAGGCGGAGCGGTCGAAGAACATGTTCGCGCTCGGCCTCATGTCCTGGCTCTACAGCCGCCCGACGGAGAGCACTGTCGAGTTCCTGGAGCGCAAGTTCGCCAAGCTGCCCGAGATCGCCAAGGCGAACGTCAAGGCCTTCCGCGCCGGCTACGCCTTCGGCGAGACGACCGAGGAGTTCGCCGTCCAGTACGAGGTGCGCCCGGCGCAGCTTCCCCCGGGCACGTACCGGAACGTCACGGGGAACCAGGCGCTCGCCATGGGCCTCGTCGCGGCGAGCGTCAAGAGCGGGCTGCCGCTCTTCCTCGGCGCCTACCCGATCACGCCGGCGTCCGGGATCCTCGAGGAGCTGGCGCGCCACAAGAGCTTCGGCGTGCGCACGTTCCAGGCCGAGGACGAGATCGCGGCGGTCGGCGCCGCGGTCGGCGCCTCCTTCGGTGGCGCCCTCGGCGTCTCCACGTCGAGCGGGCCCGGAGTCGTGCTCAAGGCGGAGACCGTCGGGCTCGCGGTCGCGCTCGAGCTGCCGCTCGTCATCCTCGACATCCAGCGCGCCGGGCCGTCGACGGGGATGCCGACGAAGCCGGAGCAGGCCGACCTCCTCATGGTCCTCTTCGGGCGGAACGCCGAGTCTCCGGTGCCCGTGCTCGCGGCCTCGACGCCCGGCGGGTGCTTCGACATGGCGCTCGAGGCGGCACGCATCGCGCTCACGTACCGGACGCCGGTCTACCTACTCTCGGACGCGTACCTCGCCAACGGCTCCGAGCCGTGGCTCGTTCCCGACGCGGCCGCGCTGCCCGAGATCCCGGTCGTCTTCGCCGAGCAGCCGAACGAGGACGGGCGCTTCCTCCCCTACGTGCGCGACGACACGACGCTCGCCCGCCAGTGGGCGCTGCCGGGGACGCCGGGGCTCGAGCACCGCATCGGCGGCCTCGAGAAGGAGGAGCGCACGGGCAATGTCTCCTACGATCCCGACAACCACGACCTGATGGTGCGCATCCGCGCCCGCAAGGTCGCCGGGATCGCGGCCGACATCCCCGAGCTCGAGGTCGACGACCAGGAGGGCGCGAAGCTGCTCGTCCTCGGCTGGGGCGGCACGTACGGGCCGATCGCCGCCGCCGTCCGCCGCGTGCGCAAGGGAGGCGGCGCCGTCGCCCACGCGCACCTCCGCTACCTGAACCCGTTCCCGCGCAACCTCGGCGACGTGCTCGGCCGCTACGAGCGCGTGCTCGTCCCCGAGATGAACCTCGGCCAGCTCCTCAAGCTCGTGCGCGCCGAGTTCCTCGTCGACGCGGTCGGCTACAACCGCGTCCGCGGCGTCCCGTTCACCTCGGCCGAGCTGGCCGACGCCATCGCCCCGCTGACGTGACGCCGGAGCCTGCTCTCACCGCGAAGGACTTCAAGTCCGACCAGGAGGTCCGCTGGTGCCCCGGCTGCGGCGACTACGCGATCCTCGCGGCGGTGCAGGGGTTCCTCCCCAAGCTCGGCATCCCGCGCGAGCGACTCGTCTTCGTCTCCGGGATCGGCTGCGCCGCCCGCTTCCCCTACTACGTCGAGGCGTACGGCCTGCACTCGATTCACGGCCGGGCGGCGCCCATCGCCACGGGCCTCGCCGTCTCCCGACCCGACCTGACCGTCTGGGTCGTGACCGGCGACGGCGACGCGCTCTCGATCGGCGGCAACCACTTCCTGCATGCGCTCCGCCGCAACGTCGACATCACGATCCTCCTCTTCAACAACCAGGTCTACGGGCTGACGAAGGGGCAGTACTCGCCCACCAGCCCGCTCGGGCAGGTGACCGGGCCGACGCCCATGGGCTCCATCGACTGGCCGCTGAACCCGGTCTCGGTCGCGCTCGGGGCGGAAGCGACGTTCGTCGCCCGCACGATCGATACGGATCGCGCGCACCTGACCGAGATGCTCTCCGCGGCGAGCCGTCATCGCGGCGCGGCGTTCGTCGAGATCCTGCAGAACTGCAACGTCTACAACGACGGCGCCTTCGACCACGTCCGCGACGCGAAGGAGAACCGGATCGTGCTCTCCCACGGCGCGCCGATGCGCTTCGGCGCCGAGGGCGAGCGCGGCGTCGCCGCCCACCCCGACGGCTCGATCGTCGTCGTCGACGTGGCGAAGGTGGGGGAGGAGGCGCTTCTCGTCCACGACGCGCACGCCGACGACCCGACGCTCGCCTTTGCCCTGGGCCGCCTCGGCTACCCCGTGCCCGGCCCGCTCCCGGTCGGGGTCCTCCGCGACGTCGAGCGGCCGGTCTACGACGAGCTGATGGCGGAGCAGATCGAGACGGCGAAGCGCGAGCGCGGCGAGGGCGACCTGCAGGCGCTCCTCGACGCCGGCGATACCTGGCGCATCTCCTAGATGCTTGATCGATATTCGGGCACGCGCATGACGCCTGAGACGCGGCGCGGGATCGCCGCGCTCCCCTTGCCCCGCACCTGAGGGTGCGCGCTGCGGACGATCACGACGCCCCGCTTGGTCTCAGCCGCCCCCGCAAGCACCCGAGTACCGATCAACCATCTAGATCTTCTTGCCCGGGTTCATGAGGTTCTTCGGGTCGAAGGCCTCCTTCACGCGCGCGTGCAGCGCGACCGCGGCCGGTGCCCACTGGAGCGCCAGCCGGCCGCGCTTGACGAGGCCGATGCCGTGCTCCCCGGACACGGACCCGCCGAGGCGCACGGCGAGCTCGAACACGTCGCCGGAAGCCGCCTCCGCGCGCTCGAGCCCGGCCTCGTCCCGGGCGTCGACGAGGAAGGTCGCATGTAGATTGCCGTCGCCCGCGTGGCCCCAGCTGCACGCAGGCAGGCCGTGGCGCTCGCCGATCGCAACCGTCGCCTCGATCGCGTCGCGGAGCCGTTCGAGCGGGACGACGATGTCCTCGCTCACCTTGCCGCCGCGCTGCGCGGTGACCGCGATCGAGACCCCGTCCCGCCAGCGCCAGAGCTCGGCCGTCGCGGCGGGCGTCCGGGGCGTGGCGACCGCGAGCGCGTACTCGCCCAGGACGTCCACGAGCTCGTCGCGCAGCCTCTCGGCCCCGGCGGCGGTGCCGTCCGCTTCCGCGAGGACCAGGAACCCCGCCTCTGCAGGGAGGCCGCCCGGAAACGAGGGCCCGGCGGCGGCGAGCGTCGCAGCGTCGAGGTACTCGAGCGCGGCCGCCGGGAGGCCGTTCCCCACCACGGCCTCGATCGCGGCGCACCCGGCCTGGACGCCGTCGTAGACGGCCGCCACGGGGAGAAAGGCGTCCGGGGCCGGGATGAGGCGCAGCCAGGCGGCCGTGATCACGCCCAGCGTTCCCTCGGAGCCGACGAGCAGGCTGCGGAGGTCGTAGCCGGCGACGTCCTTTCGGATCGGCCCGCCGAGCGAGACCACCTCGCCGGGTGGGACGACCGCCTCCAACCCCGTGACCCACGCACCGGTGGCGCCGTACTTGAAGGCGTGGGGCCCGCCTGCGTTCGTGGCGACGTTGCCGCCGATCTGCGACTGCTCGGCCGCTCCCGGGTCGGGCGGGAAGAGGAGCCCGTTCTCGCGCGCGAGCCGGCGGACGTCGCCGGTACGGACGCCCGCCTCCACGTGCATGCGCCAGAGCAGCGGCTCGAACGACCGCACGGCGTTCAGGCGCTCGAGGGAGAGCACGACGCCGCCGGTCGGCACCGCGCCGGCCGTGAAGCCCGTCCCGCCGCCGCGGGGGACGAGCGCGACGTCGCGCTCGTAGCACCAGGCCACGACCGAGGCAACTTCGGCGGTCGTTCCTGGGAGCGCGACCGCGTCTGCGCGGCCGCGCAGGCCCCGGCCCTCGGTGGCGTCGCTCAGGTAGGGAGCCGTGTCGCCCGGGAGGACGGCGCCCGCGCCGAGCAGTGTCTCGAGCTCGCGCCGGACGGCCGACCTGCTCGACCTCGAGCCGCTCACGAGCAGCCGCGGTTCGGGAGGGCAGGCACGCGGAGGGCAACGTACCACGGGCCGCGAACGCGCTGCCGTCACCTCGCCCCGCCGCCCGACGCCGCGCCGGGCGCGATCAGCCGCCGGCGTGGACGCGCTCGAGCCGGACGCCCTCCGGCGGGCGGGTGGGCAGGAGGCTCGGCACCTCGAGGACGAGCGCGTGCCAGCCCTCGTCGCCGAGGTCGCCTGCGAGCGTGACCGGCGCCGACGACACGTCCCCCTCGTCCACGACCTCGCCGTCGATCCAGAGCGTCACGGGGGTCTCGCCGGCCGCGCTCACCTCCAGCTCGACCGGGCCCGCGCCGTGGAGCCAGAACGGCCCCTGGCGCTCGATCGTCGTCCGCGCCCTCCAGCCCTCGCAGAAGAGCGGCTTCGTGCGTGGCGGCTCGACCGCGGGGGCGCCGACGCCGGCGGCCGGGTCGCCGGTGCGGGCGAAGAGCGTCACTTCGCCGCCTCGCGCCACCGGAGAGAAGCCGCGCTCGACGAGCCCCTCCCATCCGAACCACGGGCCCGGGATCTCGGCCTGCCGGTACATGCCGCGGTGGAACGCGACGTACTCGACGCCGAGCTCGGCGAGCAGCTCCTCGTCGCCGGGCAGCCAAACGCCGCACGAGATCCGGTTGCGCTGGAAGAAGAAGTCGTACGTCTCCTGTGGCGCCAGTGTGGAGTAGCCGCCCGGCCGCTCCCTCGGCGCCTGGAGGCCGTAGTAGTCGAAGACGCTCCCGAAGTGGACGCCGGGCTCGAACAGCGGCAGCTCGAGGACGCGCCCGGCGGGCGCCGCGTCGAGGGCGGCGTACGCCTCGTTGCCGGGATCGGCGGCGGACGACCGCAGTGGAAAGACCGCGAGGTCGGCGGCGAGGAGGGCGAGCGCCGCCGTCCCGGCAACGAGCGAGCGCCGCCCCGAGGCGACGAGGACGCGGGCCACGGCTACGGCCGCGAGCGCGGCCAGGGCGAGGTTGGCGAGCGGCATCAGCCGTCCCGGCACGCGCGGGTAGCGGAGCGGTGGGAACGCGTTCCAGAGCCACTCGTAGAGCGGGAGGTTCGTGCCGAGGGCGAGCACCGGCGGTACGACCGCCGCCGTGCCGAGCAGGGCGGCGAGGCCGCGCGCGCCTCCCCGCCAGAGGAGCACGGCCCCGGCCGCCGCCGCGAGGGGCAGGAGCCAACCGACGTAGACGAACTCCTCCAGGCCGCCCAGCTGCTCCCGGCTGGCGAGGTCGGTGAGCTCGGCGGAGAAGAGGTCGACCTGGTCGAGGGAACGCCCCCCGGCCTCGGCGGAGCCGCGGATGACCGTCAGGTGGACGGCAAGGCCGGCGCCGATCGTGCCCACGAGTCCTCCGAGCGCCCACGAGGATGCCGTCCGCGCCGGGCGGAGGACGGCGTAGGCGCCCACGAACGGGATCACGCCGAGCGCGAGGTGGGGCTGGCCGGAGAGCGGGACGGACACGAGCGCCGCCGCGCAGAGGGCGCCCCAGGCGTGGGCTGCGCGACCCGGCCCGGCGCTGCGGGCGCGCTCGAACGCGAAGAGGGCGAGGGGAAGGAGCACCGCGATCCACCCGAGCAGGTGGACGCCGCTCTGGGCGAGGCGGTACGGGGCGATGGCGAAGGCGAGCCCGCCCGCCGCGGCCGCGAGCGTCGGCAGCCCGAGGGCCCGGAGCCAGCCGTACGTGAGGAGGCCCGCAACCACGATCGTGCCGAGGAGCAGGGAGTTCCACGCGATCACGGGCCCTGCCAGCGCCTCCAGCGGCCAGAACGGCAATCCGAAGGGCCAGCCGGCGAGGACGACCTGCGGCTCGACGAGCGGCTGGAAGCTGTACGGGTCCCGCCAGGGCGCGGCCCCGTCTCCGAGCTGGTGGCCCACGAGCCAGAACCGGTACACGGCCTGGAGATGGTCGCCGGCCGCAGGCTCCCCGTAGCCCTCGGCCCCGTCGGCGATGAAGGCGCTTCCGAAGGAGCGTACGGCGGGAAGTGCGGCGACGAGGGCCGCGCAGACGTAGAGCCCTAGGAGAGCGACCGCGCGGCCGAGACCAGCGCGTCGAAGTCGGACACCTCGGAAGGCTCGTATCGCCATGCGCCGCGGATGATGCCCGTTCCATCCACGAGGAAGGCCGCCCGCCGGGCGACGTCGCGGAGCCCGCGGAACTCGTGGAGGAGGTCGAGGGCGGCCACGGCCTCGCCGTTCCAGTCCGAGAGGAGGCCCACCTCGATGTCGAGCGCCTGCGTCCACGCGACGTGGGAGAAGGGGCTGTCGCGGGAGAGCCCGTACGGCGTCACGCCCGCCTCGGCGAGCTCCCTTCGCCGCTCGTGCAGCTCGGAGAGCTCGTTCGTGCACGTGCTCGACCAGTCGAAGAGGTACGAGAGCAGGAGGTAGGGCGACTCGTCCGCGAGCCCGCGGAGCGTCACCGCCTCGGTGGTCGAGCGCCAGACGCGGGCGTCCGGCATGGTGTCGCCCACCCCGATCACTCGTCCGGGAGGGCGGCCTCGGTCACGTCGGAGATCTCCCGCGTCACCTCGAGGATGTCGCGGTTGGCGTTGAAGACGCGCAGCTGGCGGTCGGCGCCGTTGCCGCGCGAGAGGATCTCGCGGATCCCCTCGAGCTCGCGGTCCGAGCCGAGCTCGCGCGCGTGCGGCTCGATGTCGCGGAGCGCACGGCGGATGAGCTGCGCGATCGGGACGCGATTGCGGCGCCCGGTGACGAGGTCCATGACCGGGGCCTCGAGCCCGTAGCGCGCGCCGAGCCACTTGTTCTCGGTGATGAGGATCCGGTGGTAGCTCGGAACCTCCTTGCCGGCGTCGTAGAGCTCCGAGTAGTGCTTGACGAGGCCCTGGACGTAGGCGGCGAGCGCGACCGTCTCCTCGACGCGGGTGACCGCGTCCATGACGCGAACCTCGACCGTCCCGAAGCGCGGGTGGGGGCGCACGTCCCACCAGATGTGCGTGTAGTCGGCGATGCAGCCGGTCTTCTCGAGCTGGCCCACGACCTCGGCGTATTCGGCGTAGCTCGCAAAGCGCGGCGGTGGGCCCGAGCGCGGGAACGCGGCGAAGACCATCTGCCGGCTGGACGAGAGCCCGGTCGGCTCTCCCCGCCAGAACGGGGAGCTGGCCGAGAGCGCGAGCAGCTCCGCGAGGTGGATGAGCAGCGCCCCCATGATCCGGATCGCCTTGTCCGCGTCGTCCACGGCCACGTGGATGTGGCAGCCGAAGATGAGCTCGCGCCGCGCGACGTACTGGAGCTGGTCGACCAGATTCCGGTAGCGGTCGCGGGCGGTGATGCGCTGACGCTCGAAGAGGCTGAACGGGTGCGTTCCCGCCGAGCCGACGCGTAGCCCGTGCGTGCGCGCCGCGCGGGTTACGTGGCCGCGCAGCTTCCCGAGCTCGCGGGCGACGTCGCCGGCCGTGTTGCAGACCGGGGTCGAGATCTCGAGCACGGACTGCATCAGCTCCGGGCCGACGAGCTCGTCGAACTCGCCGTTCTGGGCCGCCGTCAGGACGGTGTCGACATGCTGGACGAGGTCGAACGTCTCCGCGTCGAGGAGCATGTACTCCTCCTCCACGCCGAGCGTGAAGGGGGGCGACGAGCCGAAGTGGTGGTCGAGCACGCTTCCTCCCTCGGCGAACCCCTTGCCCGTGATCGAGGCGGGATAGATCTGCTTCATGGGAGGCACGAACTCTACTCGCCGCGCGGAGGGAAGAAGACGGGCGTCCCGGCCGTCTCGTCTGTGAGGGCGGCGAGACGGCGTCCGTGGAAAGGAGGCGGCATGTGGCGCAGACGAAGGGCATGGGCCTTGCGGCGGCTGGTGCTCGGGCTCGCGCCCCAGGCCGCCGGGGTCGCGGTTCGGCGCGGCCCCTGAGCCGCCCGGCTCAGGCGTGCGGGCTCCTCGGAGCCCGCACGCGTCTGCGAGGATTGACCCGTGCGCCGCCTCGTGCTGCTCGGCTGCCTGCTCGTCCTCGCCGTCGCCTGCGGCGGGGGTGAGGCCTCGCCGCCCGAGGCCGTCGAGACCCCGACGGAGGCGACGGCGACCTCCTCCGGGCCGGTCGTCCGCATCGAGACGGAGGCGGGAGAGGTCGAGGTCGCCGTCGAGATCGCCGACACGCCGGACGAGCGCCAGAGAGGCCTCATGTTTCGGGAGTCGCTCCCGGAGGACGCCGGGATGATCTTCCTCTTCGACGAGGACTCGAGCGGAGGCTTCTGGATGAAGAACACGCTCATCCCGCTCTCGATCGCCTTCGCCGGCGCGGACGGGACGATCCGCCGGATCCTCGACATGGAGCCCTGTGAGGAGGACCCGTGCCCGATCTACGACCCGGGCGTCTTCTACCGGCAGGCGCTCGAGGTCAACAAGGGCGCGTTCGAACGGTGGGGCGTCGCCGGGGGCGACAGGCTCACGCTCGAGCGCTGACGATCGCCTCGGCCTCGATCTCGAGGAGCCAGCGCGGGTCGAGCAGGGCGGCGACGACCACCGTCGTGTTCGCGGGGCGGATCTCGGAGAACGCCTCGCCGTGCGCCTTCGCGTAGCCGTCGAAGTGCTCCGCGGCGGTCAGATAGGTCCGCGTGCGGACGACGTCCGCGAGGGAGGAGCCCGCCTCGTGCAGCGCCGCCGCGACGATCTCCAGGCAGCGGCGCGCCTGTCCGTACGCATCCGCGGGCGGCTCGGAGCCGTCTGCCATGATCGGGGCGCAGCCCGCCGTGAAGACCCGGTCTCCCACCCTCACGGCCCGCGAGTACCCGACCGTGGCTTCCCACGGAGACCCGGACGAGACGTTGAGGCGCTCCACGGCACTAGTATCGCGGGCCGGAGATGACGGCGCTCGCGCAGATCGACGACTGGCCCGCGGAGACCGCGGCCGCCGCCACGGTGGCGCCCGCCGGCGTCCTCGACGCGCACGGCCCTGGGGGGAAGGTACTCCGGTGGGCGTCGGTCACGAAGCTCTTCACTGCGACGGCGGTTCTCGTCGCCGCGGAAGAGGGCGTGCTCGACCTCGACGACCCGGCGGGCCCTCCGGGCTCGACCGTCCGCCATCTGCTCGCCCACGCGTCGGGTCTGCCCTTCGAGGGCCCGACGCCGATCGCCGCGCCGGGGGAGAGGCGCATCTACTCGAACACGGGGTTCGACCTGCTCGGCGAGACGCTGGCCCGCGGCGCGGAGATGCCGTTCCCCGACTACCTCGCCGCCGCCGTGCTCGAGCCGCTCGGGCTGTCGGCGACGGAGCTGCGCGGCCGTCCGTCCGAGGGCCTGTTCGGCCCGCTGGACGACCTCGTCGCCTTCGCGCGCGAGCTCCTCGCGCCGAGGCTCGTGGCGCCGGAGACGCTGGCCGAGGCGACGGCGGTCGCCTTCCCGGGGCTTGCCGGCGTCCTCCCGGGCCTCGGGCGGCAGGAGCCGAACGACTGGGGGCTGGGCTTCGAGCTCAAGGACTCGAAGTCCCCGCACTGGACGGGCGCGCGCAACTCGCCCCGTACCTTCGGGCACTTCGGCGGGGCGGGGACCTTCCTCTGGGTCGACCCGGACGCGCGCCTCGCGTGCGCATGCCTCACCGACCTCGAATTCGAGGACTGGGCGCTCGAGGCATGGCCGCGTCTCTCGGACGCCGTCCTCGCCGAGCACGCGTCCGGGCCGCAACGCGGTCAGGCGCGCTAGCCTGAGAGCGTGCTCGAGTGGATCCTCGTCGGCGCCGGCTACGCCGTCGGGCTGCTCTTCTTCCAGCTCCTCGGGGGAATCGGCGCCGCAGGTCGCGCGATCGAGCGCTGGGGCCGCGAGAGCTCGCGGCGGCGGGTGGCGCAGAGCGGCCTCGGAGCCGAGGAGTTCTCCCGCGCCCGGCTCGGCCCGCGCAGGCGCTGATCAGCAGCGCCGGCCGGCCCCGCCTCTCCCAAACGGCCTGCGCCCCAGGGGCCGGCCGCATACCACCCACCGGCTTCAGCCTAACGAGCGCGTCTGCGCGCGTAGTGCCGCTTCGTGCCTGAAGGCGCACTCATGGAAACGAACCGTGCGCCGCTGGATCTGCGGCCTAGCGTGCGGCGCCGGCAATCTCGTCGTAGACCGTCTGCTCACAGCTCGCGATCGCGGCGGGCGTGAGCGCGCGGACGCGGCCCGACACCCGCTGGCCCGGGCGGAGGACGCCGCCCGCCCCGGTGAGCATCCCGCCGACGACGACCGCGTAGCGCCCGCCCGCGTCGTGCTCCCCGCCGGCCTCGAGCTCGTGCCGCTTCATCGCGCGGGCCAGCTTCACGAGCGTCTCGCCGGGGAGCACGGCGAGCTCGGCGACGCGGGAGAGCTCGTGGACGGTGGCGGCCTCGTGCCTCACTCGTCGGGCGAGCGCGCCTCGTCCGGATCGTCGTGCCCGGGCCCCCGCTGGGCGTCCTCCTCGCGGAGCCGCTCCGGCGGCGCTTCCTGCTCTTCCTCGGTCGGCTCGGGGCCCTCGGGAGTGGACATGTACGCTCGATCCTATGGCAACCGCCGAGGCGCTCGCGGAGTGGCGGTCGTGCCCACGCTGCGGCGCGCCGCTCCGGCACGAGGAGGGCTCCGTCTCCTGCCCGTCCTGCGGGCTCGCCGAGTACGCGGGGCCGGCCCCGACGGCCAGCGCGGTGATCGTCGACGGTGAGGGCAGGATCCTGCTGGCGCGCCGCGCCACCGACCCTGGGCGCGGGCTCTGGGACCTCGTCGGCGGCTTCGTGGACGAGGGCGAGAGCGGGGAGGACGCGCTCCGGCGCGAGCTCGAGGAGGAGACGGGCGTCGCCGGCGACCCGGGCGCCTTCCTCGGCGCCTTCCCCGACCGCTACGGGGAGGGCGGGGCCTGGACGTTCAACCTCTACTGGGAGGTCGACCTCGCCTCGGGGGCCCAGCCGTCCGCGGCAGACGACGTCGCCGAGCTCGCGTGGTTCCCGCGCGCTGCCCTTCCGGCGCGGGAGGAGTTCGCGTTCGCGAACACGATCGAGGCGCTCGAGCGGGCCGGAGCGCGCTTCGGGACGTGATCCGCCACGCGAAAAACCATCCCTCCGACCGGGGGATATAGGCCAAACGGCCTATACAGGCCGGGGCTCCTCCGTCCGATAATCGGCGCACCGTGAGCAACTTCGGCACCCACTCCATCGACGACCACCTGCGCGAGGACTGGCTCGACGCCTGGATTGCGGAGGGCCTCGACGCCGTCGAGGCGTACCTCCGCAACCACGCGGCGTTCGACTCGTTCCTCGAGAACCGGGACTAGGGTCTCTCGCCCCGCTCAGGCCTCGGCGAGGCCGAGCGAGCGCTCCAGCATCTGTTTGGGCTGCGCGCCGATCGCCGCGGCGGCCGGCTCGCCCCCCTTGAAGAGGACGATGGTGGGGATCGACATGATCCCGTATCGCTGGGCGAGCTCGGGCTCCTCGTCGATGTTCACCTTGACGACGCGGAGCTCGTCCGCGCGCTCGTCGGCGATCTGTTCGAGAACGGGCGAGACGGCGCGGCAGGGGCCGCACCACTCCGCCCAGAAGTCGACGATGACCGCCTTCTCGCTGCCGAGCACCTCGGCTTCGAACTCTGGGGTCGTGATTGCTTGTGCCATGTCCCCTCAAACGTAGACTGACCGCCAGATGTTCCGCCAGCTGCCGCAGGTCCCGGATCACCCCGCGCTCGAGCTCGAGATCCTCGACTGGTGGGAGGAGCGGCAGACGTACGCCAGGCTGCGCGAGCAGAACCGCGGCCGTCCGCCCTGGAGCTTCGTCGACGGGCCGGTGACCGCGAACAAGTCCCTCGCCATCCACACCGCGTGGGGCCGGACGCTCAAGGACGTCTTCCAGCGCTACAAGGCGCTCCGCGGCTTCGACCAGCGCTGGCAGAACGGCTTCGACTGCCAGGGCCTCTGGATCGAGGTCGGGGTCGAGCGCGAGCTCGGGCTCAACTCGAAGCGGGAGATCGAGGAGTACGGCCTCGCCGAGTTCGCGCGCAAGTGCCGCGAGAAGGTGGCGCGCTCGGCGGCCGAGCTGACGCGCGGGTCGAAGCGCCTCGGCCAGTGGATGGACTGGGGCAACGACTACTTCACGTTCTCGGACACCAACATCGAGTACATCTGGCGCTTCCTCAAGCACATGCACGAGCACGGGTGGCTCTACAAGGGCCACCGCTCGACCGAGTGGTGCCCGCGCTGCGGCACGTCCATCTCCGCCCACGAGCTCGTCGGCAACTACGAGGACAGGATCGACCCGTCGCTCTTCGTCCGCTTCCCGCTGCTCGACCGTCCCGGTCAGGCGCTGGCAGTCTGGACCACGACGCCGTGGACGCTGCCCGCGAACGTCGCCGCCGCGGTGAAGCCCGACGCCGAGTACGGGCTGCGCCCGGACGGCGAGTGGGTGGCCGTCGCGCGCTACCCGGAGGAGCACTTCGAGGCGCGTGCGCAGGGCTCGGAGCTGGTCGGCCTCCGCTACGAGGGACCGTTCGATCACCTGCCCGCCGCGGAGGGCGTCGAGCACCGGGTCATCCCGTGGGACGAGGTTTCCCTCGAGGAGGGCACCGGCATCGTCCACATCGCGCCTGGCTGCGGGGCCGAGGACTTCGAGCTCTCGGGCGTCCACGGCCTGTCCGTCCTGACCCCCGTGGACGAGGCCGGGCGCTTCTACGCCGACTACGGCTGGCTGCACGGGCAGAGCACCGTCGAGGCGGCCGAGCAGATCGTGGTCGATCTCGCCGAGCGGGGCCGGCTCGTCGCCGCGGAGGAGATCGAGCACCGCTTCCCGTTCTGCTGGCGCTGCCACACGCCGCTCATCTTCCGCATCGCCGACGACTGGTTCCTGGCCGTCGAGGATCTCCGCCCGAAGCTTCTCGAGGCGAACGCCACGGTCAGATGGACGCCGGAGTACTTCGGCAAGCGCATGGACGACTGGCTTCGCAACATGGGCGACTGGAACATCTCCCGCCGTCGCTATTTCGGGCTGCCGCTCCCCTTCTACCCGTGCGAGTGCGGCCACCTGACCGTCGTCGGGTCAAAGGCGGAGCTGGCCGAGCTCGCCACGGGGGGGCTTGACGGGCTCGAGGAGCTCCACCGCCCCTGGGTGGACGAGGTCGAGATTCGCTGCGCCGCCTGCGGGCGCGAAGGGGTGCGCCGCATCCCCGAGGTCGGCGACGTCTGGCTCGACGCCGGCATCGTCCCCTTCTCGACCCTGGGCTGGCAGAGCCCGGAGTGGATCCCGGGCGGCTACGCGACAGGCGCCTCCGCTGGGCTCTCCCGCGCCGACCTTCCCGACCACGCCTACTGGGAGACGTGGTTCCCGGCCGACTGGGTCTCGGAGATGCGCGAGCAGATCCGCCTCTGGTTCTACTCGCAGCTCTTCATGTCCGTCGCGCTCGTGGGCCGCGCGCCCTTCCGGGAGGTGCTCGGCTACGAGAAGATGCTCGACGAGCACGGGCGGGAGATGCACGGCTCGTGGGGGAACATGATCGACGCCGAGGACGCGTTCGCGCGCATGGGCGCGGACGTCATGCGCTGGCAGTTCTGCTCGCAGCCGCCCGACCGCAACCTCCTCTTCGGCTACGGGCCGGCGAACGAGATCAAGCGGCGGCTCCTCACGCTCTGGAACTCCGTCCGCTTCCTCGTCGACTACGGCAACATCCAGGGCTTCGCGCCTGCGTACGAGGACCTGGTGGCCCCCCCGGCGGACGAGGGCGCCCGGCCGCTCGACCGCTGGCTCGTCGCGCGCGCGCAGCTCTTCGCCGCAGAGGCGACCGAGGCCTACGAGGCGCAGCTCACGTACAGGGTCGTGGAGGCATTCGAGGCATTCGTGGACGACGTCTCCAACTGGTACATCCGCCGCTCGCGCCGCCGCTTCTGGGACGGCGACGAGCAGGCGCTCCGCATCCTCTGGCACGCGCTCGTACAGGGGCTTCGCTGCGCCGCGCCGGTGATGCCGTTCCTCACGGAGCACCTGTGGCGGATCCTCGTCGCCGAGACCTGCGAGGGCGCCCCCGAGAGCGTCCACCTCGCCGGGTGGCCGGAGGCCGGGACGCCCGACGCCGCGCTTCTTGCCGAGATCGCAGAGGTGCGCCGGATCGTCGAGCTCGGCCGCGAGGCGCGCGGCTCGGCCGGGATCAAGCTGCGGCAGCCGCTCGCTGCGCTGCGCGTCGAGGCGGGCGTGGACCTCGAGGCCTATCGGGACGAGATCGCCGACGAGCTGCGCGTGAAGGAGGTGGCGCGGACGCTCCCGGAGAGCACGATGCGCCTGAAGCCGAACCTGCCCGCGCTCGGGCCGCGACTCGGCAAGGAGCTCGCCGCCGTGCGGAAGGCGCTCGAGGAGGGAGACTTCGAGCTCGCCGACGGCGGCCGCGTCGTCGCGGCCGGGCACACCCTTGAGCCGGACGAGGTGCTCGGCCGTGAGCGGGTGTCGGTCGATGACGGCTGGGTCTTCGCCGAGGACGGCGGCACGGTCGTCGCTCTCGACGTCCGCCTCACCCCCGAGCTCGAGGCCGAGGGCCGCGTGTACGACCTCATCCGCGCGGTCAACGCGCTGCGGAAGGAGCAGGGCCTGGAGATCACCGACCGCATCGTCCTGACGCTCCCAGGCGACGGCGACCTCGAGCGTTTCGAGGAGTGGATCGCCTCGGAGACGCTGGCAGTCGAGATCGAGCGCGGGCCCGAGCTCGGGCTCCGCAAGGTCGAGCCCTAGCCCGCCGCCGGGCGGACCGCGAGCGGCAGACGGAAGAAGACGTTCTCCGGCGCGTGCGCGTCGCGTACGTCGTCGACGCCACGGGCGCGGAACCAGGAGACGGCCTCGGCGACGAGCGACTCGGGGGCCGAGGCGCCCGACGTGAGGCCGAGGACCTCCTTGCCCTCGAGCCAGGCCTCCTCGATCTCGCCCGCGTCGTCGATCAGGTGGGAGGGCACGCCGGCGGCGCGGGCGACCTCGGCGAGGCGATTCGAGTTCGAGCTGTTGCGCGAGCCGATGACGAGGAGGAGGTCGATCTCGGCGAGCATCGCCTTGACCGCCGCCTGACGATTCGTGGTCGCGTAGCAGATGTCCTCCGAGGGCGGCCCCTGGATGCGCGGGAAACGGCGGCGCAGGACGGCGACGATCGCGCCGGTCTCGTCCACCGAGAGCGTCGTCTGCGTCAGGTAGACGAGCGGGCCGTCGCCGGGGAGCTCGAGGCGCTCCGCCTCCTCGACGGACTGGACGACGACGATCGCGTCCGGCGCCTCGCCGATCGTGCCCTCCACCTCCTCGTGGCCCTCGTGGCCGATGAGGAGGATCGTCGCGCCGTGGGCGGCGTAGCGCCGGGCCTCGGCGTGGACCTTCGAGACGAGCGGGCAGGTGGCGTCGATCGCTTCGAGCCGGCGTGCCCGGGCCGCCGCGTGGACGGACGGGGCGACCCCGTGCGCCGAGAACACGACCGTCGCGCCGGCGGGTATCTCGTCCACCTCGTCGACGAAGACGGCGCCGCGCGCCTCGAGGTCGCGCACGACGTGCGAGTTGTGGACGATCTCCTTGCGCACGTAGACGGGCGCGCCGCGCTGCTCGAGCGCGTGCTCGACCGTCTCCACGGCACGCTCGACGCCGGCGCACCAGCCGCGCGGCGAGGCGAGGACGATGCGCTTCACCAACCTGCGGTCAGTCTAGCCCGGTGGCCTCACGGGCCCGCCGGTTCCGGCCCGGAGAACAGGAAAGCCCGCCGCTCGGGGGGTAAGCGCGGCGGGCCTTCCCAGATTGCTCACCGCGGATCACATGGCCAGGGACACACACCGCGGTTCGCATCGCCCAGTGCGCGCCACAGTAGCTGCGATGCCGGTGACTTCCAATAGGTCTAACGGCCCATCTTTACGGCGGGTATGCGTATGACTCGAAAATAAGAAAAATCGCAAGAAACGCTTCGGGGGCTGTGACTCCTATCATCTGTCGGTGCGATGAGCGACGAGACTCGGACGATCCTGCTCGACTCCCTGCCGTTCCTCGGCCTCGCCGTGTTGTACGGGCTCGTGTCGCTCCTGCTCGCCGTCTCGCTCCTCCGCGAGCGCAGGAGCACCTGGCTCGGCCTCGGCGTCTGGTTCCTCTTCGCGCTCGTCTGCGTGGCGTCGGCGCTCGTCGTCGCGCTCCGGCTCGACGGCCGCGACGTCCTCGGCGGGGAGAGCGAGTGGCTCCTCTGGCTCGGCGCCGCGGCGGTCGCCGTCCCCGGCCTGATCGTCCTCTTCCGCGGGCGTGAGCGCTCGCTTCTCGTCACCGCGCGCCGGCGGGTCGACGAGGCGGAGGAGGAGGCGATCGTGCGGGGGCGGGAGGCCGCCGCGGTCTCCCGGCTCTCGGTCGCCCTTTCGCGGGCGACGAGCGTCGCCGAGGCCGCCGAGTTGCTCCTCGACGAGGTCGAGGCCGCGCTCGAGCCGGACGCCGCGATGCTCGCGCTCGTCGACGAGCCGGGCGGCCGGGCCGAGGGCTACGCCGCGCGCGGGGTGGACGAGATGTGGGGGCGGGGGGTCGTCCTCGAGCTCGAGGAGGCGGGGCAGGCGACCGCGGTCGCGCACGAAGGCGAGAGCCCGGAAGACGTCGAGGTGTCGCCGGCGAGCGAGCTCAGCAGCCATCTCACCGAGGTCGTCGGCGCCCGGAGCACGGCCTTCGTGCCTCTCATGTCCGAGGAGGAGCTCGTCGGCGTCCTGCTCGCGGCCACGCGCGCCGAGGACAGGCGCTTCGGCCCGCCCGAGCTCGACCTCCTCCAAGGGCTCGCCGGCGAGGCGGCGCTCGCGCTCGGGCGCATCCGCTCGAACGAGGCGCTCCGAGCGGCCCTCGAGCGGGAGCGGCTCGTCGCCGAGATCGGCCGGCGGGTCCGCTCGAACCTCGACCTTGAGACGGTGCTCCAGGTCGCGGTCGACGAGACGGCCAGAGCCGTTGGAGCCGCCCGCTGCTTCATCCGTCTCGGCGAGCCGGGCGAGCCGATGCCGGTCCTGACGGAGTGGAACGCCGCGGGCGTCGGGCCTGTTGGGGACGCGGCGCCGAAGCTCCCCGTGCTCAACCTCGCCGTGCGCGAGCGGCGCACCGTGGTCGTGGGGGACGTGGAGGCCGACGAGCTGCTTGCCGACCGCTCCCTCGGAAGCCGCGAGAGCCTCCTCGAGCTGGGCACGAGGGCGGTGCTCGCGACGCCCATCCTCGTCTTCGACCGCCTGATCGGGGTGCTCGCGTTCCACCGCGCCGAGCGGACCCGCTGGTCCGCGGGGGAGATCGCCCTCGCCGAAGCCGTCGCGCGCGAGCTCGGGCTCGCAATCCACACGGCGCGGCTCCTGGGGGAGAACGAGAGCCGGATCCGGCGGCAGGAGACGCTGATCGAGGCCGCGCAAGTGCTCACGAGCGACCTGCGCTTCGAGTCCGTGATCAACCGCCTCGTCGAGGAGGTCGTCGCCCTGACGCACGCCGACGCCGCCGACTGCTGGATCCTCGAGTCGGACCGCAAGCTCCTGCGCTGCCGGGCCGTCGTCGGTGTCCCCGAGTGGAACGTCGGCCGTCTGATCCCGCCCGAGGGGACGATCGGACGGGCGCTCGAGTCCGACCGGTCCGTGCTCACCCACGACTTCGGCGCGACGGAGCAGCCGCCCCCCAGCCCGCCCTACGCAGTCTTCAACGACGTCATGTGCGCGCCGATCACGTGGCTCGGCGAGGCGCGCGGCGTCCTCGGCGTCTGCTCCCGGGAAGTCGGCCGCTTCGACGACGCCGACCTGGAGACGCTCGAAGCCTTCGCCCGCTTCGCGTCGCTGGCCCTCCACAACGCCGAGAGCTTCGAGGAGCGAGAGCGCCAGACGCAGGTCCAGCGCGGCTTCTACCGCATCGCCGAGGTGCTCGGCTCGCCGCTCTCGCTGGCCGAGACGTTCGACGCGCTCGCCCAGGCCGCGTGCGACGCGCTCGGGGGCGCCTCCGCGCTTGTGCTCGAGCGTCGGGGCGACGAGTTCGTCCTCGCGGGCGGCCACGAGATCCCGCAGCCCGTCCGGCAGCTGTTCGCCGCGGGCGTGCCCGCCGCCCACACGCCCTTCTCGGGCCCGGCCGAGCGAGGGCAGATCCTGACCGCGAGCGAGGTCGCCGCCGACGAGCGCTTCGACCCCTCCCTTCGCGAGCTCTGCTCCTCCCAGGGCTTCGCGTCGCTCCTCTGCGCGCCGGTGCCGGGCGTCCGCGACCAGAGCTACGTCGCCGTCGTCCTCTTCCGGGAGCGGGGGCCCTTCACGGACGACGACGTCCTGCTCGCCCAACAGCTCAGCGGCGCGGCGCGCGGCGCCCTGGAGCGCAGCGAGCTCTTCGAGGCCGAGCGCCGCGCGCGCACGTTTTCCCAGCGGCTGGCCCGCATCGGGGCGCTCCTCGCCACGAGCCTCGACCCTGCGATCGTCCTCGAGGAGGTTGCGCGCGAGGCGCCCTCGCTGCTCGGGGCCGACACGGCGGTGATCCGGCTCCTCGAGCGCGACGAGCTCGTCGTGCGCTCCGCGTACGGGCCGGGAACGGAGGGCATGGCCGGAACCGTTTCGCCCTCCGAGGTGGGGATCGCGGGAACCGTCGCGCAGTCGCGCGCCCCCGTCGCGCTCGCCGACGTCGCCCCCGAGCCGCAGCTCGGCCACGGGGACGCGCTCCTCGAGGGCCCGATGACCGCCTGTGTCTCCGTGCCGATGACCGGCCACGGCGGCGGCCTCTACGGCGTCCTCTCCGTCTACGCCCGGACGCCGCGCGCTTGGCGCGACGACGAGACCGAGTCGCTGGGCGCTCTCGCCGCCGCGGCGTCGGCCTCGGTCGCGAACGCCGAGCTGTACCAGCGCGTCGCCGAGGAGAAGGAGCGGAGCGGCGCGATCCTCGCCCACATCGCGGACGGGATCGTGGCCGTCGACCGGGACGGCAGGATCCTGCTCTGGAACGCGATGGCCGAGCAGATCACGGGCGTGCCCGCGGCGGAGGCGCTCGGGCGGCGCGTCCCCGAGGTGCTCCAGCGCGAGCTCGCGGCGGAGGGGCCCTGGACGGCGGAGGAGCGGCAGGTGACGATCCGGCGCGGCGCGGACGAGGTCTGGCTAGCCCTGACCGAGGCCGTCATGCGCGACCCGGCGGGCGAGGTGGCGGGACGCATCTTCGCGTTCCGGGACGTCTCCAGCGAGCGCGCCGTCGAGCAGATGAAGTCGGACTTCGTGTCCACGGTCTCCCACGAGCTGCGAACGCCGCTCACGTCCATCTACGGCTTCGGCGAGACGCTGATGCGGGCGGACGTCGACTTCTCCGACGCCGAGCGACTCACGTTTCTCCGCTACATGGTCTCGGAGTCCGAGCGCCTCATCGCCATCGTCGACGACCTGCTCAACGTCGCCCGGCTCGAGGCGGGCACGCTCGCGGTCTCCCTGGTGCCCGTCGACGTGGGCGGCGTGGCCCGGGAGGTCGTCGCCGCCGTCGAGGCGCACGCCGGGGCGACACACCGGCTCGCCGTCGAGCTTCCGGACGACGCGCTCGTCGTCCGCGCCGACCGGGAGAAGCTCGGGCAGGTGCTGGCGAACCTCGTCGACAACGCGGTCAAGTTCTCGCCCGAGGGCGGGACGGTGACGATCACAGCCCGGCGGCGGGCGGTCGCGGCGGAGATCTCCGTCGCCGACGAGGGCCTGGGCATCCAGCACGCCGATCGCAAGCGGATCTTCACGAAGTTCTTCCGCTCGGAGCGAGGCGCCGGCGCCGGGAGCGCGGGCACGGGCCTGGGGCTCTTCATCGTGCGAGGCCTGCTCGTGGCGATGGGCGGGCGCATCTGGGTCGAGTCGGAGGAGGGCCGCGGCTCGCGCTTCACGTTCGAGCTGCCGCTCGCGGAGGCGGAAGCCGCCGATGCGCGACCCGTGGAGGCGACATCGGCGACGTGACCCGCGTGCTCGTCATCGACGACGAGGCGCCGATCCGGCTCCTCTGCCGCGTCAACCTCGAGGCCGAGGGCATGTCCGTGAGCGAGGCGGGAGACGGCCCGTGTGGCGTGGAGCTCGCCCGCACCGAGCAGCCGGATGTGATCCTTCTCGACGTGATGATGCCGGGGCTCGACGGCTGGCGGGTGGCGGAGCTCTTGCTCGACGACCCTGTCACACGCGACATCCCGATCGTCTTCCTGACCGCGCGCGCCGACCTTCGCGACCGTGCGCGCGGGATCGACGTCGGCGGCCTCGACTACATCACGAAGCCCTTCAACCCGGTCGAGCTCGCCTCACTCGTCCGCGGAGTGCTCGAGGCGGTCGAGGGAGGCGAGCGCGAGCGTCTTCGCGGCGACAAGGTCGCCGAGCTCCGAGAGCTGTTCGACCGGCCGGCGAGCTAGCGGAAGCGGACGACGGCAATCTTCACGCAGCTGTAGCCGCGCCACGTGCCCGTCGTCCAGCCGGCGCCGACCTTGCGGAACCCGGGCCGGATCACGAGCGCGCGATGGGAGGAGCTGTTCATCCAGGCGCGCACGGCCTTCGCCGGCGTGAACCAGCTGCAGGTACCCCAGGCGATGACCTCGCCCACGCCGGACGAGAGGGTGCCGTGGTGGAACGAGCCCGAGCGCCGGAGGTGGCGGGACCAGGTCTTCGCGCTCCGCTGGATCCAGGAGCCGACGGTGAGCTTGCGGAGGCCGTGGTTCGCGCGGACCTTGTTGATCTGCGCGATGACGCGCTTCTCGGCCTTCGTGGGCGCAGCCGCGGCGTCGGCGGGCGTCCCGAGGGTGAGCACGGCGGCGCCGGCCAGGACTGCCATCAGCGTGACGAGAGATGTTCGCATGCGGCGCAGGGTGCCTGACGGATGTCGGCATCTCGTGGGGAATCCGTTAGCGAACTCTGAAGACGGCATCTCAGGGGTCGCGCGCCGGATCGCCCGCAATTGTGGCAAATCCCTCGGTCTGACGCTCGTCCGGCCGGGAGGTCTGCGCGAGGACGACGCCCGCGAGCACGACGAGGCCGCCCACGATCTGGAGCGTCCCGATCTCCTCTCCGAGCCAGAGCCAGGCGATCAGAGCCGCCAGCACAGGCTCGAGCATGGCGACGATAGTCACGCGCGTCGCGGGGACGTGATGGAGGGCGCTGACGAAGAGGACGAAGGGGACGACCGTGCCGAGCACGACCACGTAGGCGAGGAGGAGCCAGACCGGCGCCGCCGTGTCCTCGAGGCGGCCGAGCAGCGACGCCCGACCGTCGACGAGCTCGAGCGGGAACGTCCACCACGGCTGGAAAACGGCCCAGAAGAGGGCCGCGAAGGCGAAGCCCCAGGCGAGGAGCGAGAAGACGTCCCGCCCCTTCTCGAGTGCCCGCTCCGCCATCAGCACGTAGGCGGCGTACGCGAGCGCCGTGACGAGGCAGGCGGCGACGCCGACGCCGTCGAGCGACGACCCGCCCCAGAGGTCGACGACGAGCGTCAGCCCGAGCAGGCTGAGGGCGAGCGAGAGCCAGAGGCGGCGGCGCACCGGCTCCTTGACGAAGAAGCGGGCCCAGAGGGCGACGAAGACGGGCGCGAGGTACTGGATGACGAGCGCGATGCCGATCTCGAGCCGGCGGATGCCGACGAAGTAGAAGAGCTGGACGAAGGCGAGGCCGAGGATCCCGAAGACGGCGAGGAAGCCGAGCTCCCGCCGCCCGACCCGGAGCGTGGCCGGCCGCAGGATCGCCACGGCGGCGAGGAGGACGAGTGCCGACCCCGTCGAGCGCACCTCCGCGAGGCGAAGCGAGGAGAGCCCGGCCGACTCGAGCACGACCTTGGCCACGACGGCGTTCAGCGACCAGAGGACGACGGCCGTCCAGACGAGCGCGTAGCCGAGGAGCGGCTTGCGGACGGGCGGGCGCGTCTCGAGCGCCGGGGGCGCGAACGGGGCGTCGGCCACGGGCGCGGACTGTAACCGCCTGCCCGAGGGAACCGCTCCCCGAGGCGCGTGGCGTAGCGTTCCGGCCGGCGTGACCTCCCGACCGGTGCTGATGGCCATGGCGGGGGCGACCTGCATCGCCTTCTCGGCGATCCTCGTCCGCCTCGCCGACGTGCCGCCCTCGACGGCGGCCTTCTACCGCTGCGCCTACGCGCTGCCGGCTCTCGGGCTGCTCGCGTGGTGGGAGCGCCGGCGCTTCGGCCCGCTCGGCCGGCGGGTCGTCGCCCTCGGCCTCGTGGCCGGCGTGCTCTTCATGGCCGACCTCATCCTCTGGCACCACGCCATCGCCGCCGTCGGGGCCGGGCTCGCCACGGTCCTCGGGAACGTCCAGGTAGTGATCGTGCCTCTCGCCGCCTGGCTCCTGCTGCGCGAGCGCCCCGCGGGACGCACCCTCGCGTCCGTCCCGGTCGTCCTGGTCGGGATCGTCCTCATCTCCGGCGTGGTCGGGGCGGGCGCCTACGGCTCGAACCCGCCGCTCGGCGTCCTCTTCGGCATCCTCACGGCGATCGCGTACGCCGGCTTCCTGCTCGTCCTCCGCGCCGGGAGCGCCGACCTGCGCCGGCCGGCAGGCCCGCTCTTCTACGCCACGGCCTCCTCGGCGGTCGTCACGCTGCCCGTCGGCGCAGGCCTCGGCGAGCTCGAGCTCGAGCCGTCGTGGCCGGTGCACGGATGGCTCGTCCTCCTCGCCCTGACCTCACAGGTGGCCGGCTGGCTCCTCATCGCCGCCGCCCTGCCGCGCCTCCCGGCCGCGATCACGTCCGTGACGCTCACGCTCCAGCCGGCACTGGCGGTCGTCTTCGCCGTGATCCTGCTGGACGAGGACCCCTCGCCTACGCAAATCGCGGGGGTGGCGGTGATCGTCGCCGGGATCGTCCTTGCCACGGCCGGACGTCGCCGGCGAGCGTACACTGAGCCGTAGCTGCGGGACGTGGCGCAGCCTGGTAGCGCGCCTGCTTTGGGAGCAGGAGGCCGCCGGTTCGAATCCGGCCGTCCCGACTGAGGAAGCCCCCGGAAACGGGGGTTTCCTGTTTGCGGAAGAGTAGACACGAGCGGGCGGCTGCAAGCGCAGTTGCAAGCACCGGCGTCCGGGCGGCCCGCCAAGCTCCCTCGTGTGCGGGTTGTGCACGGGTGCTCATCGCCCGGGCCTTCCGGTCGCGAGTTATGGACGCCATGACCGGCCGATGAACGCCGTAGAGTCCCCGCTGTGCAGACGGTGGGTCGCGAGTCGGGGAGCGTACGTATATGGACGAGCCGCCCCAGAAGTTCTTCACGAAATTGCTACACGCTCCGCAGTCGCCTCATCCATGGCAACCACCCGCGGCCCAGTGGAATGAGGTGGACAGCCGCGCCGGCTCCCTTGAGCTGTTTGTGCGCGACCTTCTGAGCGTCGAGTTGCTCGAGCGAATCCCGGACTGATACCCAGTCCGTACGGCGCAAGACCACGCGGGAACAAACGTGCTTACGGTGACCTAAGCCCGAAGGCCCGCAACGGAGGCTACGCGGCCCCGTGGCACGGAAATCGGGGGCAGTCCCGATTCGCATTGAGACTCCCTCAGAACCGAGCGGGGCGCGAACGGCGGCTGACCTGGTCGACTCAGGGAGAGGTGGCGCGGACTCAGGCGGCCCGGCGAAGCCGGGCATGTGAGGCTCGTCTAGATACCGGAGGGCAGGGGGCGAGACGTTACGACGCTGCCCCCTGCCCTGCCTTCTATCGGTTACTCGCCGGGATCCTCACAGGTCCCGAACTCGAGCGAGACTTCTTTGCCGTTCGGGCTGACGTGCTCGGTGATGTGGATCGTTCCGACGAGGCCGCCGGCTGGACCGACGAACACGATGTGCTCGGTGAACGTAAATGTCTCAGTCCCCGCCTGCGCGTTGAACGCCCCTCCGAACCAGATGGCGCCCGCAGCGCGATAGGTCATGCCATCGCTACCTACGAGAAGGACGTTCTTCGGAACCAGTGTCCCGGTGAAGTTCGTGTTCCCCGACGCGCTTGTCCCCTCGTGGATGACGCCCTTCAGCGAACCCGAGATCGCCGTCAACGTGAAGCCGTCCTCGCACGGGATCATGTCACCGACAACCGACTCGCTGAAGTGAACAGCCGGCCCGTTCGCGGCGGCAGCCGCCGCGAACACCAACGCGGCCACGCACACCGTGAACAGCGCAATGAGCTTCCTCATGTTCGCTACCTCCCTCGTGTTGAACCGCAGGAGGCGAATCGTGACCGAGTACCCGCCGACATTCAAGAGCCGTTCAGCCCCCTTTTGGAAAACTGAGCGCGACGTGAGGGGCCTCGGTCTCCCAGAGTGTGGAGTGCTCGGCCCGTAACCTCAACCGCTGTCCCCGCCTCTGCCGAAGTCGCCTCCGCCCAGGTCATCGCCGCCGCCGTTGGCTCGAGCACGCTCGACATGCCCCGAATGGTACGAGCCGCCCCCGGGGCCTCCCCGGCAGCGTCCGAACGGCCGCCCGGCTGCTTGCAGACCTCCCACCGCGGCATCGGCGGCTACGTCGACCGCTACCACCACCGCCCGCATAGCGGGCTCGACTATCGGCCGCCGCTCGAGGTGCGCCGGACCTGGGAGGCGATCCCGGCGTGGGGCCTGTCAGCCCTGTCGTCGCGCACGAACAGTGAGGCCGTAGGTCAGCGCGCCTCAATAGGGGCGACGTTGTTGACGCCATACAAGTGCGCTGTGATACTTGGCTCACGGACCGTGATGTCCGTGCGTCGAGGAGAGGCGGCAGGTCGGCGTCTCCGCGACCGCTACGTTGGTGGGACGGCGAAGGAGGTTCTCCTGTGGCGCGAAAGCGTTCCAACTCAAGCAAGAGTGAGAGAGCCAAGAAGACTGGGGCGGGAGAGAACGCGGGCAAGGACGACGGCGCGCCTGCCGAGAAGGTTCACCGGGATCTCCGCTTGACGAGTCCGCTTGTGGAGGGTCCTGATGTGAAGGCGCTGCAGCAGGCCCTCAACCGGATTGCTGGCTGGTTTCCCAAGATCGTCCCTTTCGAGTTGATCGAGGACGGAAAGCTTGGAGAGAAGACGTTTCAGGCGGCTTTCAAGGCAGGCCACGTCATGGGTCTGAACCGGTCGCGGCTGAACGACATCGAGAAGGAGCACGTGATCGACCAGCGGGTTCAGCGGATGCTGCGCAAGCCCGAAATACGGCGCGACGCGCAGAAGAACCGGGGCGCGGAGCGGCGTGAGGCTCTCCGTAAGAAACTCGACCGGCGCGAGAGCTTGAAGGATCTCAAGGTGACGCGCAAGGCTCGCGACCCACACTGGGGCGGCTCGGGTGATGTGATGGCGGATTTCGTGGAGCCGTTCCTGGTCAAGCGCGGGCTCCCGCTCGGGTCTGGCAAGCGGACACCCGCCGAGAACGCGAGGATCGGCGGCTCCCCGACGTCAGATCATCTCACCACTCACTCGACGACCGCAGCAAGGGACTTCCCGACGTTCCAGGGGGAGGACGACGCGGGAGCGCTTGCGAAGGCGATGGGATGCGAGACGTGGCAGCCGAACAGCTTTGACAGCTTCACGTTCTCAGCAGGCGGTCAGACTTTTCGGGCGCAGGTTCTCTGGGGATCGAGCATCAAACACGGCGACCACGTGCACGTCGGGATATCTCCGACGTAAGCGGGACAGTTGAGCGACGTTGCCGTGGTGGTGTCGATCAGGCTGACACTCTTGCGGGGAACATCTCGAAGGGTCGCGCCAGGACTACCCTGCCCACGCGCCCGGCTGAATGAGAATACGGCTCCCGCGGATGCAGGGCAGTGGTTAGCTCCTGGCTCGAGGCCGCCATCATCGAGACGGCGCACGAGCTCGGCTGGCGCCGGACGTGAATCGGCGCCAGATCTGGGCAGAGCTCGCGGAGGAAGCCATCCGGGCGATCCTGTCGGGCGGGTGTGGGAGATGGACGCGATCCTTGAGGGGATCGAGGGCCGGGCGTCGCCGCGGCCCGCTCGCACGGAACCTGCGGGGCCGGGCAGGGTCTTGAATGGCCGTGGCCCTTGTCATATCGTCGGCTGACCTTGGTGTTCGGGGGAGAGCACAGTCTCGGTGTCACGTTGTCCTAGTGGCGAACGGGGCGCAGGCTGTTGGGGAAGGTGTTGGGGCGAGCTGGCCTTGGGCCGGAACGGCCGGCGCGACGAAAGGCAGAGGATCCGCCTCCGGGCCCGTGGCGCCGTCCTCCGCCGGCCGACACGCCGCACAGTAGACCGGCCCCTCGTCGACCGCCTCGCCCTCCTTCACAAGCCGAACCCCCGCCTTCCCGCAGCCGCCGCAGGCGACGTCCGCGACCGACAGAGGCCCCTGCCGCGCCCAGGTCGCCGCCCACTCGGCCAACCCGCGCAGCTCGAACATGACGACCCCCGCGAACGGCGGATCGCCCGGCCGGCCGGGCCCCGGGCGGATGACCCCCTGCTCGACGAGAGTCCGCAGGGCAGCGCGCGCCGCCAGGTCGTCGACTTGTTCTCGCTGGTGCGGTTACCCGCACCGCGATTCGCGGGCTGGCCTCCTAGCACGCGGGCCGTTCCAGGAGGATGCTTCCAGGCGCAAGCAACAGATCGGGACACGATGCAGCACTTTTCCGAGCTCACCTTCCTCTTCACCGACATCGAGCGCTCGACCGGCCTGATCCGCAAGCTCGGCGACCGCTACTGCGAGGTGCTCGACACGTCGCGAGCGGCTCTGCGCGGCGCCGTCGCCCACCACGGCGGCCGGGAGGTCGAGGCACGGGCGGACGAGTTCGTCGCCGTCTTCGACGATCCCGCCGACGCGGTTGCCGCCGCCGAGCGGGCGCAGCGCTCGCTCGCCGTGCGGTCGTGGCCCGGCGGCTCCCCGGTGCGCGTGCGCATGGGCCTGAACACCGGTTCCGTGATCGAGGCCGACAACGGCTTCGTCGGGCTCGAGGTCAACCGCACGTCCAGGATCTGCACAGTCGCTCACGGCGGCCAGGTGCTCCTCTCCGAGCGGACCGCGGAGCTGAGCGGCGCCGCCGCGGTCGACCTCGGCCGCTACGAGCTCGCCGGCCTTGCCGAGCCCGAGCGCATCCTCCAGCTCGAGATCGAGGGGCTCCCCTCGCAGTTCCCGCCGCTTCGCAACGCCCGCCGGGTCGACGACGGCCGGCTGCGGGTCGCGCTCGCGGACGACTCGGTGCTCGTCCGCGAGGGGATCGCGCGCGTCCTCGACGAGCTCGGCGTCGACGTCGTCGCGCAGGCCGGGTCGGGCGACGAGCTCCTCGCCGAGGTGGCCCGGACGTCGCCCGACGTCGCGGTCGTCGACATCCGCATGCCTCCTTCCGGGAGCGACGAGGGCCTGCGAGCTGGCAAGGAGATCCTGCGCCGCTACCCCGACGTCGGCGTCCTCCTGCTCTCGCAGGCGCTCGAGCCCGCCTACGCCGACGAGCTCCTCGAGAGCGGCGGCGGCGGCGTCGGCTACCTGCTCAAGGACCGCGTCGCGGACTTCGACGAGCTCGGTCGCGCGCTCGCCAGGATCGCCGAGGGCGGGATCGCCTTCGACCCCACGCTCCAGCTCGCCAGCGGGGCCTAGGCCTTTGCGCCGCCGGCGAGCCTGAGCAGCCGCTCGAGCGTCGCCGCGTCCAGCTCGCCCCGGTTGCGGGAGAGAGCGGCGAGGAGCGCCTGCTGGGCCGGGGTGGTCGGCTGCTCCGTCTTCATGCCCCTCGTTTCGCGCCCGGCCCTAGAGGTCCTTCCGCGCGAAGGCGAGCATCGCCGAGCCGCCGACGAGGGCGACGTAGGCGACCGACCACGGCCAGAGGAGCGCGCCGGCCGGCTGGGCGCCGCCGAAGGGGCCGAGCTGGAGCGCGAACTCGGTGAAGCCCGTCTGATCCGCCGTGAGGGCGGCGAGCCCGTCCTGGTAGAGCGCCTCGAAGGGGAGGGCCCAGGCGGTGACGTTCGCGATCTCCCGCAGGCGGTCCGAGTCGAGCGCCTCGCCGATCTGGCCGAGGAGGCCCGCGACCAGTCCGGCACCGAAGATCATGAAGACGGCGATCCCGTTCGCCGTCGCCGACAGGAAGACGGAGCCGAGGAGCGAGAGCGCGGCGATGACGGCGACCGCGGCGCCGAGCTGGAGCGCCGGCTCGACGACCCGGTCGGGGCGCCACTCTCCCTCCGCCCACGTGATCAGGAAGTTCGCGCCGAAGACGGCGATCACGTACGCGAGACAGACCACGGTCGCGGCGAGCCAGCGTCCCAGGAGGAGCGCGCTCCGCCCGATCGGGCGAACGACGAGAGGCTGGAGCAGCCCGCGTTCGGCGTCGCCGCGGACGACGGAGAGCGTCAGGAAGGCGGCGAGGACCGCACCGAGGAAGAGCGTGCCGAACATGGAGAGCCCGAGCAGCGTCGCGCCGACGAGCGTGCGCTCGTCCACCCCGGCGATGACGGCGGCGGGCGCGGGCTCGGCTGCGTCCACCGTCTCGAACGCCTCGCGCGTGCCCAGCCAGTAGAGGGCGACGAAGGCGACGGTGAGGACGAGCACGACCAGGAAGGTCCGGCGCCGCAGGCTCTCCCTGAGCGCGTAGCCGACGACGATGGGGACGCTCCTCATCCGGCCTCGTCCCCGATCGCCTCGAGATAGACCTCCTCGAGCGTCGTCTCGAGCACGCGCACGCCGTAGACCCGCTCCCCGGCGGCGACGAGCTCGGCGACGAGGCGCGGGGCGTCCTCCCGGCGGGCGCCCTCGAACACGCGCGTCGCCCCGTCGACGTCCACCTCGATCCCGCGGGGCCGGGAGAGGTCGGAGGGCTTCCCCTCGGCGACGATCCTGCCGTGGGAGAGGATTGCAACCCGGTCGCAGACGCGCTCGACCTCGCTCAGGAGGTGCGAGTTGAGGAGGACGGCGATGCCGCGGCGGCGCAGCTCCTCGAGCAGGCTCCGCACCGTGCGCCGGCCGCCCGGGTCGAGGGCGCTCGTGGGCTCGTCGAGGAAGAGGAAGCGCGGCGACCCGACGAGCGCCTGCGCGATCCCGAGGCGCTGCTGCATCCCCTTGGACATGGCGCCGACGCGCCGGCCCCGCGCTTCGACGAGGCCGACGAGGCCGAGGAGCTCGGCACGCTCGGCCTCCCCGCCGTCCGAGCCGGCGAGGCGCTGGTGGAGCGCGAGCACCTCGTCCGCCGAGGCCCAGTCGGGGAAGCGGAAGAGCTCGGCGAGGTAGCCCATCGCGGCCCGCGCCTCCCGCGAGCCCGCCGGCGCGCCGCAGACCGCTGCTTCCCCGGCGCTCGGGCGCACGAGGCCGCAGCCGATCTTGACGAGCGTGGACTTGCCCGCGCCGTTCGGCCCCAGGAGCCCGACGAGCTCGCCCGCGTCGACCTCGAGATCGACGCCGTCGAGGGCCGTCACGGCCCCGTAGCGCTTGGCGAGGGCGCGGGCGCTGAAGGCTGCGGTCACCCGAGCGAGTCTACGGCTGCGTCCTCCTCGGCCATGAAGCGAACGAAGCAGTAGGCGAAGACGGCGAAGAAGAGGATCGACTCGCTCACCGCCATCGCGATGCCGGCGATCTGTTGGTCGGCGAGCGGCGTCAGGCCCCAGAGCTCCGGCGCGGCGACGTAGAAGTCGTAGAGCGGGCTGGGGAGGAGGGCGAGCAGGAGCCCCAGCGGGCTCGCGAACACGAAGGCGGCGAACACGTAGGCGGACTTCTCGCCCCAGGTCAGGCCCCAGGGCCGCGCGTGGACGACGCACCACCAGAGGAGCACGCCCGTGACGAAGTACGTCAGGTGCTCGAGATGGAGGAGGAGATGGTTCTCGAGCGCGGCGTCGTACGGCTGCGGGACGTGCCAGGCCGCGTACCCGGCGAGCCACAGGGGGAGGGCGACGAACGGGGCCGTCAGCAGCCGGACGACCCGGAAGCGCCCGATCTCCGCGGCGATCGCAGGCGGGATCCCGGCGACGGCGAGGAGCGGGATCCATTCGGCGAGCGCGACGTTCTGCACCAGGTGGGCGGCGAGCAGGTAGTGGAGCGCGAGCGTGGCGATCGGGGTGACCGCGAGCGCGACGAGCGCGACGAGGGCGGCCGCGAAGCACGCCGCGCGGGCGCGGGAGGGCGGCCGGCGACGCGCCGCGAGGACGTACGCGACGGCGAGGACGGCGACGGCAGCGAGCTCGACCCAGGCCGCCTGCCAGCTCCACGGCGACGGCGCCACGACGCCGCCAAGGATACGCAGCGTCCCGTGCTAGATGAGCCAGGGGTCGACGTAGCTGGGGTCGCGCCGCTCGAGCCAGCCCCGCACCCAGACGCCGGCCGCGATCAGGGGAGCGCCGGGGAACGCCGTCAGGAGCACGACCGCCACCCAGAGCGCCGACGGGAGCCCGCCGGCGAAGGCGGCGACGACGACGGGGACGGCGACGAGGTAGAGCGCCCGCCAGTCGGAGAAGACGTAGCCGAGCCCGAAGTGGACGACGGCGGGGAGGAGCAGGAGCACGAGGACGAGGGGCGTCGGCAGGGCCCGTTCGGTGCCCGCGAAGGCCACGATCCAGAGGGACATGAACGCCGTGTAGGCGAGGATCGCCGTCCGGGGGCTCAGCTCGTTGATCCGTTCCAGGGTCACGCTGCTCGTCTCGTCGTTCGGGCGAGGCCGCAGCGCCCGTCGCTGATCTCCTCCTCATGATGGGAGCCGGCCGCGGCGCTGGGTATCCCCCCTTCGGGGAACGCGGTATCGTTCTAGGCCACCGCGGGCGTAGCTCAATGGTAGAGCCCCAGCCTTCCAAGCTGGTGGTGAGGGTTCGATTCCCTTCGCCCGCTTTCGAGGAGGCGACGAGCGAGGAGCCGGGTGGGCGATCCGCGGCAGGATCGACGCAAGGCGGGCGGCGGCGCGCGGCCAGGAGAGCGCACCGCGATCCGCGCGCTGGTCATAGCCGCTCGTCGTGGCCGCGGTGATCTTCTACGCGCAGGGAAACGGGGTCGAGGGCGCCGTGGCCGACGCGCTCGGCGGCGTCGAGGCCGACTGCAGCGAGGCCGGCAGGATCGTGTTCGAGGGACGGGAGGAGACCGACGTCTGCCAGCGCCGCGACATGGCCGCACGTCTCGGCTGCTACGTGTACTCGGGCGGGGAGCTCCACGACGTGGGCGGCGAGGTCAGGAGCCTGGCCAGGCTCTCGAGCACCCCCATCGCCTGCGCCTGATCCGCCCGGCGCGCGGCGGCCGCCCGCCGTCCGCCCCGTGGGGCACGCTTCGGCTCGTGGAGGAGCGCCTCGTGTACTTCCGCCCGAGGGTGGTGCTCATCGTCCTCGGGATCATCCTCGCGGCCGCCTTCTCGCTCGCGTTCCTCTACTTCGCCTGGCGCGTCGTCACGTGGATCCTGATCGCGCTCTTCCTCGCGCTCGCGCTCAACCCGGCCGTCGAGTGGTTCGAGCGGCGCGGGCTGGGCCGCGGCTGGGCGTCGTTCGTCGTCTTCCTGCTCGCCCTTTTCGGCTTCGCCGGCCTCGTCGCGGTGATCATCCCGCCCCTGATCGACCAGATCGAGACGTTCATCCTGGCCGTTCCCGACCTCATCGAGGACCTCCTCGCCGGACGCGGCCGCCTCGGCTTCCTCCAGGAGGAGTACGGGCTCGTGGACGAGGTGCGCGAGGCCGTCGAGGAGCAGGGCGCATCCGGCGTTCTCGGGGTTACGAGCGTCGGGATCGCCATCGCCCGCGGCGTCGTCTCCTTCGTCGTCGGCACGGTCGCCATCGCCTTCATCACGTTCTTCATGCTCCTCGAGGGCCCGCGGCTCGTGACGCGCTTCAACGAGTTCCTCCCGGAGACGCTGCGGCCCCGCTGGGAGCGGGTCTCGGGCGAGATCTACCGGACGGTCGGCGGCTACGTCACCGGGAACTTGCTCATCAGCCTGATCGCGGGCGTCGTCTCGGCGGCGGTGCTCTTCGGCCTCGGCAGCGACTACGCCGTCGCGCTCGCCATCGTCGTCGCCCTCCTCGACCTCGTCCCGCTCGCCGGCGCGACGGTTGCCGCCGTCATCGTCTCCACGGTCGGCTTCATCGAGCTCGGCTGGGTGCGCGGGGTGATCCTGGTCGTCTTCTTCATCGTCTACCAGCAGCTCGAGAACCACATCCTCCAGCCGGTCATCTACGGGCGGACGGTGCAGCTCTCCCCCCTCACCGTGCTCGTCGCGGTCCTCATCGGCGCCGAGCTGGTCGGCATCCTCGGCGCGCTCGCGGCCATCCCGACCGCGGGCGTCCTACAGGCGATCTTCCGGGAGGTGATCCTCTGGCGGCGAGAGGCGATCGTCGCTACGCCGGGCGGCGTCCTCCTGCCGGAGGAGCCTCCGGCGGCCGACGCCTGACCGTCCGCTCGGGCCGGCCGGCCAGGTGACGACCGCGCTGGGTGCCGCGGGTCATCGGGATACGGCCAAGTCCAGCTCCTCGACGCCTCCGGGAGCGAGTTCGATCGTCTCGCCGCCGAGCCCTATCTGGATCGGCGCCCGGTCAGAGGGCCGGCTCGAGACGCGCAGCGTGCCGTCGTCGAGCTCGATCGCCAGCCTATGGCCGCGATAGTGGATCTCGAGGGCGAGCGACGAGAGCTCGGCGGGGAGGAAGGGGTCGAGCCAGAGGACGCCTCCTCGCGCTTCGACGCCCGTGTAGCCCCGCTGGATCAGGTCGACGGTGCCGGCCATCGCGCCCAGGTGGATGCCCTCGGCCGTCGTTCCGCCCTGGACGTCGGACACGTCGCTCTCGAGCGCCTCGAGGAAGAGCTCCCAGGAGCGGCGCGGATCGACTCTCGCCAGCACCCAGGAGTGGACGACCCCGGAGAGGGTCGAGCCGTGCGACGTGCGCTCGAGGTAGTACCCGGCGTTGCGCGGGATGTCCCTCTCCGGCTCGAAGTCGTAGCCGAGGCGGTGGAAGAGGTCGACGAGCTCCTGCGGCGAGAGGAGGTAGAACAGCATGAGCACGTCGGCCTGCTTGGAGACCTTGTAGCGGTTCGTCGTGTCCCCCTCGGCCTCGAGGATGCGGTCGAGCCGGTGGATGTCGCCGTACTCACGGCGGTAGCGCTCCCAGTCGAGCTCCTCGAGCTCCTCGTAGCCCTGGAACTGGCTGATGACGCCGTCGTGGAACGGGACGTGCATCCGCCGGGAGACGTCCTCGAAGCGGGCGAGCTCCTCGCGCGTCAGGCCGAGTTGCTCGACGAGCTCCTCGCGCTGGTAGCCGGGCAGAACCTCCTCGATCTCGAGCGCCCGGGCGAGCACCCACGCCGCCATCACGTTCGTGTAGGCGTTGTTGGCGAGCCCGGGCTCATTCGCGTCCGGGTAGGCGTCGTGGTACTCGTCCGGGCCCATGACGCCGACGATCTCGTAGCGGTCGAGCGAGCGGTTGTACTCCGCGATGCTCGACCAGAAGCGGGCGATCTCGATGATCAGCTCCGCGCCGTAGTAGCGCAGGAAGTTGAGGTCGCGCGTCACCTCGTGGTACTGCCAGACGTTGAAGGCGACGGCGATGTCGATGTGCCGCTGCAGGTGCGAGTTGTCCGGGAGCCACCGGCCGGAGCGCGGGTTCAGGTGCAGGGTCTGGCTCTCCTCGCGCCCGTTCGAGCCGCTCTGCCAGGGGAAGAGCGCGCCGTCGTAGCCGGCCTCGCGGGCGGCCTGCCTGGCCTCGGGGAGGCGACGATGCCGGTACATCAGGAGCGAGCGGGTGAGGGCGGGCAGCCGGTAGTTGAGGAACGGGAAGATGAAGAGCTCGTCCCAGAAGATGTGGCCGCGATACGCCTCGCCGTGCAGCCCGCGCGCGGGGACGCCCGCGTCGAGGTCGATCGTGTTCGGCGAGACCGTCTGCAGGAGGTGGAAGACGTGCAGGCGAAGCACCGTCTGGGCGCGCTCGATTCCGTCGAGCGTCATGTCGAAGCGCCGCCAGAGGTGATCCCAGGCGAGGACGTGGCTCTCGAGGAGCTCGTCGAAGCTTCCCGCGCGGGCGGTCGCGTCGCGGGCCTCGAGGTGCGGCTCGTACGTCCCTCGGTCGCGCGACGTGTAGAGCGCGACGACCTTCTCGACGGTGAGCTGCTCCCCCTCCGCGACGTCGGCGGAGAGCTCGTGCGCGACGTAGCCCTCCTCGCGGACGAGCTCGCGCTCCGTGGGGACGTGCGCGCCGTCCCGGAGGAGCCGCGTCCTCGCCGCCTCGGCGATGCGCAGGCCAGAGCCGCGGGTCTCGACGAGGAGCGAGACGCCGTCCTCGCCGGCCGCCGTCTCGACAGGGACGAGGTGGTCTCCACGGAGGCTGCGATAGCGGGCCACCCCGCCGTTCACGACCCTGCCGTCGAGGGCCGAGCGTACGTGGATCCGACCGCTCCAGTTCTCCGCGACGACGGTCGTCTCGAGCGCGGCGAGGTGGGGGTCGCGCATGTGGACGAGCCGGCGCTGCGTCAAGCCGCTGACCCGGCCCGCCTCGTCCCGGAACCGGAGCCGGCGCGTGAACACCCCCTTGCGCAGGTCGAGCTCCTGCGCGTAGTCGAGGAGCTCGACCGTCTGCAGGTCGAGCCAGGGGCCGTCCTCCGCGCGAAAGGTGAGGACGAGCCAGTTCGGCAGGTTGACGAGATCCTCGTTCTCGACCGTCCTTCCGGCGATCTCCGTGGCGAGGCGGTCGTAGCCGCCTGCGAGGTACGTGCCCGGATAGTGGACGTCGTCCGCGGACGACTCCGGCGCCGCGCCCCGCGTGGCGAAGTAGCCGTTGCCCACCGTGCAGAGCGCCTCGCGGAGCCCTTCCTGCTCCGGGTCGAAGCCCTCGTAGACCATCGACCAGCCGTTCACGCGCCCCCTCCCAGCGAGAGCTCGGCCAGGTCGGCGACGACGACGTCCGCGCCGTGCTCCAGGAGCGCGTCCGATTGCCCCGTACGGTCGACCCCGACGACGAGCCCGAAGCCGCCGCGCCGTCCCGCCTCCACCCCGGCGAGCGCGTCCTCGACGACCGCCGTGCGCGCGGGCTCGACGCCGAGGCGCCGCGCCGCTTCGAGGAAGACGGCGGGGTCAGGCTTCCCCGGCAGGCCGAGCCGGTCGGCGTCGACGCCGTCCACGCGCGTCCGGAAGAGGTCGCCCAGGCCGGCCGCGTCGAGCACGGCCGCCGTGTTGCGGCTTGCCGAGATGACCGCCGTTCGGATGCCTCGCGCCTCGAGCCCGCGGACGAGCTCGACGGTGGAGGGGAAGGCCCGCGGCCCCTCCTCCGCGAGCGCGGCGAGGAACAGGTCGTTCTTGCGGTTGCCGAGGCCGCAGACCGTCTCCCGCTCCGGCGGGTCGGACGGGTCGCCCTCGGGCAGCTCGACGCCCCGGGAGGCGAGGAAGCTGCGGACGCCGTCGTAGCGCGGTTTCCCGTCGACGTGGCGGCGGTAGTCGTCCTCCGTGAACGGCCGGAACGGCTCGCCCGCAGCCTCTGCCCGCTCGCGCAGGTACCCGTCGAAGAGCCGCTTCCACGCCGCGGCGTGCACCGTCGCGGTGTCCGTGACGACGCCGTCCAGGTCGAAGATGACGGCGTCCGTCCGCTCCGCCGCGATCCCGGGGGCGTGCTCGGCGCTCATCCGCGCATGATCCCCGCACGCCGGCCGCCGCGCAAACCCGCCGGGCGGCGCAGGGCTTCCCGCCGGCGCGATCCTGTCCTACACTCGAAGCTCTGCGGCTCCCGCGCAGTCAGCAGACACCGAAGGGGGTCGACATGAGCAAGAAGGTCTTGGGCATGGCCGTCCTGGCCACGCTGGCCGTCGCCGTGCCCGCCGCGCCGGCCGCGGCCGGCGCGGACGCGCCCGGCGCCGAGCGGGCGATCGTCGTCCTGAAGCAAGGGGTCTCGGCCGACGGCGTCGCCGCCGCGCACGGCCTCCGTCCGACCCGGGTCTACCGTCATGCGCTGAGCGGGTTCGCCGTCCCGCTGACGCCGGGGACGGCGCGCGCGCTCGAGCGCGACACGCGCGTCGCCTTCATCGAGCCGGACCGGCTCGTGACGGCGTTCGCGCAGACGGTTCCGACCGGCATCCAGCGCATCTTCGCGCCCGGCAACCCCACCGTCGACATCGACGGGACGGATGACCTGCGCGTCGACGTCGACGTCGCGGTCGTCGACACCGGGATCAGGCTCGACCACGCCGATCTCAACGTCGTCGCGTCCACCAACTGCACCGGCGGCTCACCGATCTCGGCGAGCTGCGGCAGCGGAGGCGGCGACGACAACGGCCACGGCACCCACGTGGCCGGGACGATCGCCGCGCTCGACAACGACGCCGGCGTCGTCGGCGTCGCACCCGGCGCCCGCCTGCACGCCGTCAAGGTGCTCGGCTCGAACGGCAGCGGCTACATGTCCTGGATCGTCGCCGGTATCGACTGGGTCGCCGGGCGCAGCGCGACGATCGAGGTAGCGAACATGAGCTTCGGCTGCGAGTGCTCGAGCAGCGCTCTGAACGCGGCCGTCTCCAACCTCGTCGGCAGGGGCGTCGCCGTTGCGGCCGCCGCGGGCAACTCGGGCAAGAACGCCTCGACGTTCAGCCCGGCCAACCACGCGGACGTGCTCACCGTCTCGGCCCTCGCCGACTTCGACGGCAAGCCGGGCGGCCTCGCCGGGCCGACGTGCCGCGCCGACACCGACGACACGCTGGCGAACTTCTCCAACTTCGGCGCCACGGTCGAGATCGCGGCGCCGGGGGTCTGCATCCTCTCCACCTGGCACGACGGCGGCTACCGGACGGCGAGCGGCACGTCCATGGCCGCGCCGCACGCGGCGGGAGGCCTCGCGCTCCTCGCGAGCGGGAGCGGCAGGCCGACGTCGAGGGCGCAGGTGCAGGCGCTCTACTCGACGCTCGTCTCGAGCGGCAACCTCAACTGGACGGACACGTCGGGCGACGGGATCAAGGAGCGCCTCCTCGACGTCGGCTCGGCCTCCGTCTTCGCGCCGGCGACGGTGCCCGGCCCGGGCGGCGGCGAGCCCGAGCCTCCGCCGCCGCCGCCGTCCTCGATCCAGCTGAGCGCGAGCGGCTACAAGGTGAAGGGGGTGAACACGGTCGCCCTCTCCTGGAGCGGGGCGACGTCGACGAGCGTCGACGTCTACCGGAACGGCACGCGCATCGTGACGACGCCTAACGACGGCGCCCACACGGACTCGACGGGCACGAAGGGCGGCGCCACGTTCACGTACCGCGTCTGCAACCAGGGCACGTCCACCTGCTCCGCGGACGTGACGGTGCGGTTCTAGCGCCGGAGCGTCGCTACCAGCGCGCGCTCGTCGAGGAGCAGCTCGAGCGCCTCGGCGGCCGACCGGCAGACCACGTCGGCCGCCGAGAGCGCCCGGGCGCTCGCGCCCTCCGGGCCGAGGACGGCGATCCCGAGCGCCGCCGCCTCGAGCATGAGCGCGTCGTTCGCGCCGTTTCCGACCGCGGCGCAGCGCGCGGCGCCGAGCTCCTCGACGACGAGCAGCTTCTCGTCTCCGCCGGCGACCCGGCGCGCCTCGACGCCCAGGGTTGCGGCTGTCTCCTCCAGCGTCCCGAACGTGTCGGCGGAGAGCAGGTGCACGCTTGCGTTCGCCGCGACGCGCGCGAGGAGCTCGGCGACGCCGTCGAGCAGCGCGCCGCGGTCGGTGAGGGTGCCGTTGACGTCGAGGACGAGGCGCTCGAGCTCGAGCGGCCGGCCGGGAATGGCGAAGCGCAGTGGCACAGGCGGCACCCTAGCGCGCGCCCGGCTCAGATCTGCCAGCCCGTGTAGCGGGCGAGGCGGGCGGTGAGCGTGACGAGGTCGCCGGTGAGGAGGAGGGCGCCGAAGACGGCGAGGAGTGCCGCCGAGGCGAGGCTGACCGCGCGCCAGTGCCGCCGCAACCGCCGGGCGAGGCCGAGCGAGCGGGTGAACGCGAGCCCGAACAGGAGGAACGGGAGCCCGAGCCCGAGCGAGAAGGTGGCGAGGAGGAGCGCCCCTCCGCCCGCGCTCTGCCCGCCGGCCGAGAGGGTGAGGATCGCGCCGAGCGTCGGGCCCACGCAGGGCGTCCAGCCGACCGCGAACGCGACCCCCGTCAGCCAGGCGGCGACGAGGCCGCCTCCGGCGACGAACGGGAGGCGCCGCTCGAGCGCGAAGAGGCGAGGCACGGGCAGGCCGGCGAGGAGCGCGGCGGCGACGATCAGGAACGCTCCGGCGACGATCTCGAGCGGGCGGCGGTTGGCGAGCAGGAGGTCGCCGAACCAGGCCGCCCCGGCGCCGAGGGCGACGAACATCGTCGTGAAGCCGGCCACGAAGGCGGCGGTCGAGACCGTCACCTGGCGTGGGCGGGCGCCGAGCTCGTCGAAGCCGACCCCGGACACGAACGAGAGGTAGCCGGGAACGAGCGGGAGCACGCAGGGCGACGTGAACGCCACCACCCCCGCCGCGAACGCCACCGCCAGCCCTCCCGGGCCCAGCTCGATCACGGCTTCGTCTTACACGCGGAGGAAGCGGCCCGCAAGGGAGCCCGGGCGAAGTTCAGGCGCCCGTAAGGTCTCTTGGCTACGGTGCCGGCGATGCTCCGCCTCGGCCTCCTCGCCGCCGCGATCCTCGCGCTCGCCGCCTGCGGGGGCGACACGCCGGCCGCCGAGCCGGAGCCCGCGAGCCCGACCGCGGGGGCCGCTCTCGAGGGTGAGACGCTCGCCGGCGGCCGGCTCGCGCTCGCCGACCTGCGCGGCACGCCCGTCTTCGTGAACGTCTGGGCCTCCTGGTGACCGGTCTGCAACAGCGAGGCGGTCGCCTACGCGGAGTTCGTCGAGAGCCACCCGGAGTGGGAGTTCGTCGGGATCAACATCGCCGACGAGCCCGGCGCTGCGCGGGCCTTCGTGGAGGACTACGGCTGGACGTGGCCCTCGCTCTCCGACCCCGACGTCGAGCTCGCCGGCGCGCTCGAGCTCTACGGCCACCCGGCCGTCGCCGTCCTCGACGAGGCCGGCGAGGTCGTCGCGCGCCACATCGGCGGCGGCGACGCCGAGACGTGGGCCGCGCTCGCGGACGAGCTGGGCTGAACGACGGCGCCGGCGTCCTCCTCGGTCAGCCGCTCTCCAGGATCGCGCCGGCGAGCCGGTCGGCCGCGCCGGGGGCCCCGGCGAGGTAGAGGTAGGGCTCGACTGCCTCGAGCTCGAGCAGAACGGGATCCCCGTCCTGGGCCGCGAGGACGTCGACACGGACGAAGGTGGGGGCGGCGCCGAACCGCCTGGCCAGCTCCCTCAGCACGGCGTTCGCAGTCGCCTGCTCGGCAGAGCTCGCCTCGGTCGCTTCGACGAGGTCCGGGTCGTACATCGCCTCCGCGGCCCCGAGCGCGTCTCGCCGCACCGGCGCCTCCTCGTCCGGACGCAAGACGGCGCGCTTCCGCAGCGCATGGCTGAATCGCCCGGCCACGAAGACGAGCGCCGTCTCTCCGCGGACGTCCACGGAGGGGAGGTACGGCTGCACCATCGCGGTGCGTCCCTCGCGCTGCAGGCGGTCGACCAGCGCGCGAGCGGCGTGGTGTGCCGCCGGGCCGAATCGCCCCGTGTCGCGCCCGCCGGCAGAGACGGTGGGCTTCACCACCACCTCGCCCTCGAAGGCCGGAATCGGGTCCGCGGGCGCGACGAAGAGGGTAGGGACGACGGGCAGGCCTTGCACCACGAGGTCGGTGAGATAGCGCTTGTCGCTGTTCCAGCGGACGACGGCGGCGCTGTTCCGGACCCGGTTGCCGAGCGACTCGACCCAGGCGAGGAACGCCTCCCGCTTGCGCGGGTAGTCCCACGTCGAGCGGAGCACCACGAGATCGAAGCGATCCCAGGCGACGCTCGGGTCGTCCCAGACCGCCGGCTCCGCCACGGCTCCCCTCCCTGCCAGCGCCTCGATCAGGAGCCGGTCGTCGTCGAACTGCGGCGGCGTCGAGGCAGAGGTGGCGAGGGCGATTCGCACGGGCGCGCATTCTTCGGGAGAGACCGGGTCGGCCAGCCTAGCGGGGCTCGTACGCCCGGCGCAGCCCGTCGATCTCGATCTTGCCCATGCCGAGCATCGCCTGCATGACGCGGCCGGCCTTCTCGGGATCGGGGTCGCCGAGAAGCTCCCCGAGGGCGCGCGGGACGATCTGCCACGAGACGCCGAAGCGGTCCGTGAGCCAGCCGCACGGGCCCGGCTCGCCGCCGCCGGCGGTGAGCTTCTCCCAGAGCTCGTCCACCTCCTCCTGCGTCTCGCAGCTGACGAAGAGCGAGATGCCCTGCGAGAACGCGAACGACGGGCCGCCGTTCAGCGCCATGAACCGCTGGCCGGCGAGCTCGAACTCCGCGGTCATGAGCGACCCCTCCGGCCCGAGCCCGTTCGCCCCGTAGCGCCGCGCGCTCACGACCCGCGAGTCCGGGAACACCGAGGTGTAGAGGGCGACCGCCTCCTCGGCCTGGTTCTCGAACGTCAGGAACGTCGTGATCGTCTGCATGGGCTTCTCCCTTCGTGAGCTCCAGTTCTGAGACAGACCCGCCGGGGCGCCGGAACTCATCGCGCGGTGTCCGCCGGCTTCGCCCGCCCGCTACGCCCGCTCGTCGGCGACGTCTTCCGCCTCCCCGCCGAGGGCGTCCGGCTCGGACCCCGGGGCGAGGAGGCGGAACTCCGCCAGGGCCTCGGGCCACCGCTCGAGCAGGGCGGCGGCCCGGGGTGAGTCCGTGAAGCGGGCGTGGCGCTCGAGGAGGCGATGGAGCTCCTCGCCGGGCCCGGCCACCGGGAAGGCGGCGCGATCCGGCCTCAGCCTGCGCTCGAGGAGCCCTTCCGGATCCCAGACGTAGACCCGGCCGCCGCTCATGCCGGCCGCGAGGTTCCTGCCGGCTTCGCCGAGCACGACCACGATCCCGTTCGTCATGTACTCGCAGGCGTGGTCGCCGACGCCTTCGACGACCCCGGTCGCGCCGGAGTTGCGGACGGCGAAGCGCTCGCCGGCGCGGCCG
>DATHVD010000018.1:0-22914 GCA_035461525.1 Gaiellaceae bacterium | reverse complement strand
GGGATGCCGAGCCCTTTACCGGGCGAAGTTCCTCAAGCCATGCCTCCGAGAAAAGCGTCTAGGGAGGCGGGGCGTGCCCGTACCTAAACCGACACAGGTGGGCAAGTAGAGAATACTAAGGCGATCGGAAGAACCCTCGTTAAGGAACTCGGCAAAATGGCCCCGTAACTTCGGGAGAAGGGGCGCCCCGGTAGGGTGAGGAGCCTTCGCGGCTCTGAGCCCGAGGGGGCCGCAGTGAAACGGCCCAAGCGACTGTTTACCAAAAACACAGGTCTCTGCGAAGTCGAAAGACGACGTATAGGGGCTGACGCCTGCCCGGTGCCGGAAGGTCACGCGGAGAGGTTAGCCTTCGGGCAAAGCCTCAAAGCCAAGCCCCGGTAAACGGCGGCCGTAACTATAACGGTCCTAAGGTAGCGAAATTCCTTGTCGGGTAAGTTCCGACCTGCACGAATGGCGTAACGACTTGGGCGCTGTCTCAACGAGGGATCCGGTGAAACTGTAGTCTCGGTGAAGATACCGAGTACCCGTGGTTGGACGGAAAGACCCCGTGAACCTTTACTGCAGCTTGATGTTGGAGTCTGGGATGCGTTGTCCAGGATAGGTGGGAGCCTGTGAAGCGGGAGCGCCAGCTCTCGTGGAGGCAACCTTGGGATACCACCCTTCGTGTTCTGGGCTTCTAACCCGATGCCGTGATCCGGGTCGGGAACAGCGTCAGGTGGGCAGTTTGACTGGGGCGGTCGCCTCCTAAAATGTAACGGAGGCGCGCAAAGGTTCCCTCAGCACGGTTGGAAATCGTGCGTAGAGTGTAAAGGCAGAAGGGAGCTTGACTGCGAGACTGACAAGTCGAGCAGGTGCGAAAGCAGGCCTTAGTGATCCGGCGGTTAAGAGTGGAATTGCCGTCGCTCAACGGATAAAAGGTACTCCGGGGATAACAGGCTTATCCTCCCCAAGAGTCCACATCGACGGGAGGGTTTGGCACCTCGATGTCGGCTCGTCGCATCCTGGGGCTGGAGTAGGTCCCAAGGGTTGGGCTGTTCGCCCATTAAAGCGGTACGCGAGCTGGGTTCAGAACGTCGTGAGACAGTTCGGTCCCTATCCACCATGGGCGTTGGAGGCTTGAGAGGAGTCGTCCCTAGTACGAGAGGACCGGGACGAACAGACCTCTGGTGTATCAGTCGTCGTGCCAACGGCGCTGCTGATTAGCCACGTCTGGATGGGATAACCGCTGAAAGCATCTAAGCGGGAAGCCCACCTCGAGATAAGGCCTCCCATCCCCTCGAGGGAGTAAGGGTCGTGGGAGATCACCACGTCGATAGGCGGGACGTGCAAGCACAGCAATGTGTTCAGCGGACCCGTACTAATCACCCGAGGTCTTGATTTGAACACCGTCGAGTCGCTATGGAGCTTTGAGGGTGCGCGAAGACGCGCCGACAACTCACGGTTTCCGGTGGTCATAGCGGCGGGGAAACACCTCTTCCCATTCCGAACAGAGAAGTTAAGCCCGCCCGCGCCGATGGTACTCGGAGGGCAACCTCCCGGGAGAGTAGGTCGCCGCCGGTTCTTCTTCCCGCTGGGCCGCCGAGAGGCGGCCCTTCGTCGTTCAGCCGCGCGCGAGGCTCAGCCGACGACGCAGGGCCTCAGCGTCACCTGCCGGCGCAGGGCTCGCCGCTCTACCCCCGGCCCGGCGCGGTCACGGAGCCATTCGAAGTCGACGACGTGCCGGCTCGTGCGACCCGCCTCGTCCTCGAAGGGGTTGAACCACTGGAGCCAATGGATGAGGCCGCGCTCGCCCTCGAGGGCCGTGTTCTTCGTCGAGCGGCGCTGCTTTTGCACCGTCACCCAGGCGCCGGTGACACCGTCCTCGATCTGTCGCCGGAACGTCAGCCGGGCGTAGCCGTTCGCGGGGCTCTTCTTCCACCGGGTGTGCGCGCGCACGCGGCTGGGATCGCCGCCGACGACGCCGCATGCGGTCCGCTTCGCCTCCCAGGCGAAGGGCCCCTTCTTGCCTGTCCACTTGCCGAACGGGTCGGCGGCCGCGGCGCCGCTCGTGGCCAGCACGACTACGCCCGCGGAAACCGCGAGTGCGGCGAGACGTCGCGTCCGTCGCCAAGTCATGGTTCTCCTTCTCCGCCGCGCAGGCGGTGAGCCGCAGATCAGAACGTCGGCAGCCTATGCGAACGCGCCGGACGGCGTCACGCCGCCCGCAGCTTCTCGCGCCACTTGGGGTCGAGGGCCCGCAGGCGCTGCACGCGCTCCCCGACGGGCGGCTGGGTCGAGAACATCGCCGCGAGCCCGGCCGGCTCGAACGGGTTGACGACGTAGAGCGGCTCGAGCACGGGGCTCCCCTGGAAGCGCACGAGCTCCATCGCCTGTTCGATCCGGACGAGGGCGTCGGCGAGCGGGTGGGGCGAGCCGCACGTCTCGGCTGCGCGCAGGTCGGCGGCCAGCTCGCGCTTGGGCGAGAGCAGAACCTGGACGACGCTCGCGGCGATCGGCCCGAGGACGAACAGAAGGGCTCTCTCGAGGAAGCCTCCGATCCGGCTCGCTTCGACGAGCCAGCCGGCTGCGACGACCGCCGGCGTCTCGACGAGGAGGTCGCGGTGGCGTGCATGGGCGAGCTCGTGCGCGAGCACGCCCTCGAGCTCGGCGGGCCGGAGGAGGCCGAGGAGCCCCTCCGTCAGCGCGATCCCCGTCGCTCCCGCGCCCCGGCCGACCGACAGCGCGCGCGGGTGCCCGTCAGGGACGAGGTAGAGCTTGGGGCGGTCGACGCCGGTGGCGAGCGCGAGCCGCTCGGCCGTCGAGTGGAGCTCGGGCGCCTCGGCGAGCGTCAGCTCCCTCGCACCGAGCGAGCCGAGGAGGACGCGCGGCCCGTACCAGTACATGGTCAGCGACATGAGCAACCCGACGACGAGGAAGACCGCCGCCAGCCGGAGGTCGCCGAGCCACCAGCCGAGCGCCGCGAGCACGCCCACGAAGACGCCGTAGAAGAGGAGCGCCTTGACGCCGTTGCGGACCGCGAGGAGTGACCCGCTCATGGCGGGTCTACGGCTCCCCTTCGCTCTCGGCGAGGCCGCGGGGCGGCCAGTCCGGCGCGGGGGCGTCGCAGCGGCTGGAACAGTGGAGGGAGGCGACGTTCTGGAGCGGGATGAGGATGTGGCCGTTCAGCTCCAGGTGGGGGATGCCCTCGACCGCGCAGTAGGCGGTCATCGTTCCCTCCTGGTACTCGCCGCCGAAGAGCTCGACCTCGACCTGCTCGCCCTTGTACTTGCCGGTGTAGTCCTCCACGCCTCGCAGCCTAGCGGTTACCCCTCAACCATCCCGTTCGTCCCTGCCGAACAGGCCGAAGATCGCCGCCCCGGTGTGGTCCCGGGAGCCCGCTCGCGGCATCCCCGACTTGTTTCTGCACGATGGGGGCACGGCCTGCCAGAACGCAGGGACCGGCCACTTCCACCGGCATGATCTCCGGCATTGGAGGATCACGATCTGGCACCAGAGCGGCGTCCCGGCGCGGGAGCTCGCGAGGCGGGCAGGGCACTCCGGCCGTCGATGAGCCTTGACGTCTACAGCCACGTCATGCCGGCCGATGAGGTTCCGGCGGGGCGGCTCGCTTCCCCAGTCGGCGGAGCCGCTTGTATGGGTGGCTCCTAGTTCGTGTCGCCCCTGCGCCGATCGGCGTGGAAGTACGTGATTCCCCGCAGCCGTGTCAGGGTCGTTGCGGATGTGGCAAGCGCGAGCCAGGCTCGATAATGCCCGGTCAGGTAAGGGAGGGTGTGTGAGACGAGTCCGGATGCTTCAGGCGCTGCTAGGCGTCGCCGTGCTGGCGTTCAGTGTGGCGGCGTGTGGCGGTGATGACGGCGACGTCGGCGATGACGGCGACGTCGCTGCCGAGGGCACGGTCGTCGAGGTTGAGATGGGCGAGTCGGGTTCGACCTATTACGTCACGCCCGCGCAAACGACAGTGGAAGCCGGCACGGTGACGTTCGCCGTCACCAACATGGGTGAGCTCTACCACGAGTTCATCGTCTACTCCAATGTCGACGGTGTCGAGCCCGGCGATCTTCCGATCACCGAGGAGGACAAAGCCGACCTCGTCGAGGAGAACATCGTCGGCGAAGCCGCCTACGCGACGCCGCCGATCGTTCCCTCGGACAGGGAGCCCGGCGATGCAGACCACCACATCCGGGGTGGGGGCTGGGGCGCCGAGCTGACTGTGGACCTCGAGGCCGGGGAGTACATCTTGCTCTGCGACATCACGGGCCACTACGGGACGTACAAGCAGTACTCCGCCTTCGCCGCGGAGTAGCCGCCTGGCCCGGAGCCCATCCCGGACGCCTGTCCACGGTCACGGAGGGCCGATGTCACGCGCGAGCGTTCGCGCAGCGAATCGTCGCTCTCGCCGCTCGCTACGGACGGGCCTGATCCTGACCCGGTGTGGTCTCAGGTCGTTCCTGCGCCAGCCCGCATGGAGGCTCAGGCGTTTGGACTCCCCGGTGCAGTCCTCCACGGGCTCAGTCCAGCCGGGCGATTCGCCTGCCCTCGACGGCGATCCGCGAGAGGCGGGCGTTCGGCTCGACGGGGCGCAGGCGGCGGTGCGCGGGGATCCCGAGGCCGAGAGCGGTCGCGTGCAGCGCCCGAATCGGCCCTCCGTGCGCGACGACGAGCACGGTGCCGTGCGCGTGCTCCCTGCCGATGGCGAGGACGGCGGCGACCACCCGCTCGCCCATCTGCTCGTACGTCTCGCCGTCGTCCCAGGCGTGCGTGCCGTTCCGCCAGCGGTCGAAGGCCTCCGGGAAGCGCTCCTCGGCCTCGGCCCGGCTGAGCCCGGACCACGAGCCGACGTCGATCTCCCGCAGCTCGGGAAGCGTGCGCACCCGTAGCCCGCGCGCGGCCGCGACGGCCTCCGCGGTCGCAAGCGCCCGCTCGAGGTCGGACGAGTAGACCGCCTCGAGGGGGACGCCCGCGAGGTCTGTCGCGAGCTGCGCTGCCTGCCGGCGGCCGAGCTCCGTCAGCGGCCGGTCGGCGTGACCCTGCCAGCGCCCCTGCGCGTTCCAGTCGCTTTGCCCGTGCCGGGCCAGGTAGACGGTCGTCATCGCGGCAGCCGGCGGATGATCGTGTCGTCCCCGGCGCTGAAGGCGCGTCGGTGCTCCTCGTCGGCAGGGTCGACCATGTGCCCGTCGCGCCCGACGTACCCCTCCTTGCCGCCGACGATAAGGAGCACGAGATCACCTTCCTCGCCCGCGTTCCAGACGCGGCGCGGCGTGGTCGACTCGACGTGGCAGAGCCCGCCCGGGCCGAGGTCGAACCGCTCGCCCGCGACCTCGAAGTGCGCCCTGCCCGCGTGGACGAAGTAGAGCTCGTCCTGCTCCTCGTGGAAGTGCTCGAACCAGCCGGCGCCCGCGGGGAGCACCATCGCGTTGACGCCGAAGGCGGTCACGCCGAGCGCACTGCGCACCTTGCGGAAGACGCCGGGCCCGAGCTCGTCGATGGTGCCGTACGCGAAGCCCACGGGCGATATCGTAGGCGCCCGTGGAGCTGGGCCTCGCCGATCGCGTGTGCGTCGTCACGGGCTCGACGGCCGGGATCGGCCTCGAGACCGCCCGCCTGCTCGCCGCGGAGGGGGCCCAGGTCGTCGTCTCCGGCCGCCACGCCGAGCGGGTCGAGGCCGTCCGCGCCGAGATCGGCGCCGCGCTCGGCGTCGCCGGCGACCTGGCCGAGCCCGGCGCGCCCGGCGAGCTCGTCCGGCGGGCGGAGGGGGCCTTCGGCCGCGTCGACTGCCTCGTCAACAACGTCGGCCTCGCGGTCCAGGTCGGGTTCGACGAGCTCACCGACGACGACTGGGAGTCCATGTGGCAGCTCAACGTCATGAGCTACGTCCGCGCGATCCAGGCGGTGCTGCCGGGAATGCTCGAGCGCCGCTTCGGCCGCATCGTCAACGTCAGCTCGACGGCGGGGAAGCGTCCGTCGACCGGGATGCCCAACTACACGGTCACGAAGGCGGCGGTCCTCTCGCTCTCGCGCCTCGTCGCCGACCTCTACACGAAGGACGGGATCCTCGTGAACGCCGTCGCCCCGGGCCCGACGGCGTCGCCCGCGTGGCTCGCCCCCGGCGGCCTCGCCGACCAGGGCGCCGCCCGCGCGGGCAAGAGCCGCCAGGAAGTGCTCGAGGGCGTCGGCCGGGGCCGCCCGATCGGGCGCCTCGCCGAGCCCGAGGAGATCGCCGCCGTGATCGCCTTTCTCTGCTCCGACCGCGCCAGCTACGTCACCGGCGCCGCGTGGAGCGCCGACGGCGGCACGGTGCCGATCATCATCTGAGCAGGGTACGGTAGACCTCGATGCCGGACGTCGCCGGACGGGTCGCGGACGGGTTCGAGGCTCGGATCCGCGAGCAGGAGGAGAGCTCGCTCTCCCCGCTCGCCGTGCGCTCCTACGAGACGCGCGGGCGCGCGCACGAGGAAGAGGAGGAATGCCGCCTGCGCACGCCGTTCCAGCGCGACCGCGACCGGATCGTCCACTGCAAGGCGTTCCGGCGGCTCAAGCACAAGACGCAAGTCTTCATCGACCCGCGGGGTGACCACTACCGCACGCGGCTCACGCACACGCTCGAGACCGCGGGGATCTCGCGCACGGTCGCCCGCGCGCTGCGCCTGAACGAGGACCTCACGGAGGCGATCGCGCTCGGGCACGACCTCGGACACCCGCCCTTCGGGCACACCGGGGAGGAGGCGCTGGACGACGCCGTCGCCGAGCGCTTCGGACGCCGCTTCCGTCACAACGAGCAGTCCCTGCGGGTCGTCGAGACGCTCGAGCGGGACGGCCGCGGGCTCAACCTCACGCTCGAGGCGCGCGACGGGATCCTCCACCACACGGGACCCGGCGAGCCCGCGACCATGGAGGGGAAGATCGTGCGTCTCGTCGACCGGGTCGCCTACATCAACCACGACATCGACGACGCGCTCCGCGCAGGCGTCCTTCGGCCCGAGGAGCTCCCGGAGGAGGAGATCGCGCTCCTCGGCGAGCGCGGCTCACGCCGCATCGACACGCTCGTCCACGACATCGTCGAGACGTCGGCAGAGGCCGGCGACATCGTCCAGAGCGAGGAGGTCGGGCGCGCCATGCTCGGCCTGCGCGCCTTCATGTTCGAGCGGGTCTACCTCGGGCCCGCCGCGCAAGAGCAGCGCGCCATCGCTCTCGAGACCGTCCGGAGGATCTTCGACCGCCTCGTCGCGCACCCCGACGAGCTCCCGCCCGACGGCCCCGGCGACCTCGCCGCTCGCGTCACCGACTACGTGGCCGGCATGACCGACCGCTTCGCGCTCGCATGGCGGTGATCGCCCAGGCGTCGGTCGAGCAGGTCAAGGCCGTCGCAGACATGGTCGAGATCGTCGGCGCCCGCACGCAGCTCCGCCGCGTCGGCTCCCGCTGGACGGGCCGCTGTCCGTTCCACGAGGAGCGCACGCCCAGCTTCTCCGTGGACGCGACCAACAAGCTCTACCACTGCTTCGGCTGCGGGCAGGGCGGCGACCTGATCACATTCGTGCGCGAGACCGAGGGACTCGACTTCGTCGGCGCGATCGAGTGGCTCGCCGACCGCTACCGGATCCCGCTCGAGTACGAAGAGAGCTCCCCGCAGGTCGAGGAGGGACGCCGGCGGCGGGAGCGGCTCCTCGCGCTCCTGGAGCAGGCCGCCTCCTTCTACGAGCGGAACCTCTGGGACACGGCCGCCGGCGAGCCGGTGCGGCGGTACCTCGCCGAGCGCGGCCTCGCGGAGGAGACCTGCCGCGCCTTCCGGCTGGGTCTCTCGCCGGGCGGGACGATCCTCGCGGGGAAGGCGCGCGAGAAGGGGTACCCCCCGGCCGAGCTGGCGGCCGCCGGGCTCGTCAACCGCCGCGGGAACGACTACTTCGCCGGGCGGCTCGTCTTCCCGCTCGCCGACGCGCGCGGCCGCGTGCTCGGCTTCGGCGCGCGTCGGCTGCGCGACGACGACCCGATTCCGGCCAAGTACGTCAACTCGCCCGAGGGCGAGCTCTTCCGCAAGGGTGCGATCGTCTACGGCCTCGACCGGGCGCGGGCGACGATCGCCAGGGAGGACCGCGCCGTCGTCGTCGAGGGCTACACGGACGTTCTGGCGCTCCACCAGGCAGGGCTCACGGCGGTGGTCGCGTCGATGGGGACCGCCCTCACCGAGCCGCAGCTCAAGGAGCTGCGCCGGCTGACCAGCCATCTCTTCCTCTGCTTCGACGCCGACGCCGCGGGCGAGGCGGCGACGCTGCGGGGAATGGAGCTGGCCGTGCGCGCCGGCTTCGACGTCCGCGTGGTGCCGCTGCCGCCCGGCCTCGACCCGGCGGAGGCGGCGGACGGGTTCGAGGGGCGCATAGGGGAGTCGGTCGGCTACCTGCACCACCGGTTGCGGCTCGAGATCGACCGCGCCCCGTCGCGCCAAGAGGCGTTCGCGCGCGTGCGCGAGATCCTCGGCGCGGTGGAGGAGTCGCCGGAGCGGGCGGACGCGGTTCGCTATGCCGCAGACCGCCTCGACCTCCCGGCCGATACCGCCGCCGGCCTCGCGCCGCGCGGCCGTGCCCGCACGGGCGCCGTGTCGCCCAAGCTCCTCGGCGCCGGGGAGCGTCTCGAGCGGCGCCTCCTCGCCGCGTGCTCGACCGATCCCCAGCTCGCGGAGCGCTACCTCCGTCCGCTCGACGACCGCCACTTCGACGATCCACTCCACCGGCGTCTCCGCCGCCATCTCGTCGGAGAAGAGGAGACCGCGCCGGACCTCGTCGCCGCGCTGGCCGAGCTGGGGGCCACCGCCGAGGTCGAGCACCTGGGCGAGGAGACGGCCCGCGAGCTCTTCCTGCGCCTCGAGGAGCGCCTCGTCCGCCGCGAGCTCGCCGGGCTCTCGGCGGACGACCTTGCCCGGACGGTCGAGCTTCAAGGCGTGCTCGCCAAGATCCGGGATGCTCTCGAGAAGGTCGAATCGGAGCTTCGCTAGACTTCTCCGGCCGAGCGATCCCCGGTAGCTCAATTGGCAGAGCATCCGGCTGTTAACCGGAGGGTTGTTGGTTCGAGTCCAACCCGGGGAGCACAGCGAAACCCCCGCCTGAGCGGGGGTTTCGCGTCCTTCTGAGAACCCGGAGCGGGGCGCGCCCGCCGTCACGGACCGGGCTCCCGCGGGGCTACCTGCCCCTCGTCTTGCGCTCGATCGTCCTCTCCTGCGTCTGCGGGTTCAGCAGGCCCAGCTTCTGCGCCCCGGCAGCGACGCGGTCGCTGAGCTTGTAGACGCGGAGGCCGGTGGTGATGTCCGACTCGTAGATGAAGCCGTTGTACCAGTAGCTCGACCACGCTCCGCCGAGCTGCGTCGGAACGAGCGGCGGCGGGTCGGTGTACGCGACCTCGTACGGGCTGGACGGGTCGGTGAAGTCCACTACGCTCGTCCCCGACTGGTAGCTCCCGTGCACGAGCACGTAGCGCTTGTCGGTCGGGACGATGTTGTAGTTGTGGATCGTGCAGTTCTCCGCCGCGGACTGCGGCCGCGGCAGCGTCCACGTCCCGACCCGGTCGCCCGTCGCGACCTCGTAGAAGAAGATGCTCTTCATCTCGTCCGTCTGGAAGGCGTTGCCGGCGATGGGCGGGCTGAGCGGCGTCCCGGTCGCCTGGCACGCCGGCTGGCTACCGCCGCCGGGCTCCCAGCCCATGGCGATGTACTTGCCGTCCCAGGTGAGCGTGGCCGAGTGCCAGCCGGCCGTGAACGGCTCGACGATGCCGCGGACCTTGACGGGGTTGGCGCGGTCGGAGATGTCCCAGATCATGGCCTCCGGACGGCACGCGCCGGCGAGCAGCTCGACGCCCTCGCCGACGTGCGCGGCGACGTCGTGGCAGCCCCGCTCCGAGGCTCCGATGTTGTTGTTGATGACGGCGGCGGCCGCCGGGTCGTCGAGCGGGATGCCGACGGCAGTGATGACGCCGCGCGGATCGAAGCAGGTTCGTCCCGTAAGGCGTCGGGCCGGAGCTGTTCCCCGCCACCGAGATGTAGACGACGAGGCGGTCGTTGTCGAGGTCGGGAGCGAGCGTCGCGGTATGCGCGCCGCAATCGGTCGGCACCGCGGCGACGAGGTCGTCGGCGCTCGCCTTCTTCACGTCGTCGACGACGAAGATCTGGAGACCTTCGAAGCCGGGTGTGTTCCCGGTTGCCGTGTCGACGCCCTCGCAGGCACGGTCGAGGTCGTTGTTGGGCAGATCCTGGGGCCTGTCGACCGTGCGCACGACGATCTTGCCCCACACGATGACGTCCCCCTGGCTGCCGTTGCACTCGACCTGAGCCACGTGCTTCGGCTTTCCGGGCGCCGAGATGTCGACGATACGGAAGCCGTCGTAGCTCCCCTGGTAGGCGTAGCGACCCTGGAATGCGAGGTCGCTGTTGATCTTGAGCGGCGGCGGGTCGAGGAACGACGCTGCCCGGAACGACTCGCCGAGGGCGTGGATGTTCTTGGTGCTCGGATTCTTCGCGTGATCCGCGCCCGCGGCGAGCACGAGCAGACGGAACGATCTCATGGGAACCTCCCTGACTGGCGGCTTGCCGAGGATCGGGGCAGCCGAACGGCGGCGGCCATACGGGCGTGACGTCCCTGCACCGGAACCCCGTCCCCACTTTCCTCGCCGCCAGTGTCAGCGGACTCCGGCCGCTCGTCAAACCGGTCGACCCGCCGCTGCGCTAACGGTAGGCCCCGATCAGCGCGCCGCCGGCGACCACGAGCGCGGCGCCGAGGAGGAGGCGGGGGCCGACGAGCTCGCTCCGGCGCAGGAAGAGCGCCGCGAGGAGGACCGCCCAGAGGGATTCGGTCGCCACGATCGGCGAGACGACGGTGACCTTGCCGCGGTAGTACGCCTCGAAGAGGAGCACGTACGACATCCCGAAGAGGACGCCGGCGGGGACGAAGCGGAGCAGCGCCGGGCGCCCGAGGTCGCGCAGGAACGCGCCGCGCCGCAGGGCGACCGAGTAGGCGACCATCACGAGGGTGCCGGCGGTCACGGCCGCAGTGGCCGCCTCGACCGAGCCCAGCGCCGACTCCGACGAGTACCAGCGCACGAGCGTGTCGCGCGTCGAGAAGGCGACGGTCGCGCCGAGCGCGAAGAGCACGCCCACGATCCGAAAGCCGGCCGGGCGGGTGGCCTCCCCGGCGAGGAGCGCGCCGGCGCCTACGATCATCCCGGCTCCGAGCGCAAGCGCCCAGACGAACGGCTCGTCGAGGAGGAGGATGGCGAGCGTCGCGGCGAACACGGGGGCGGAGCCGACGACGACGGCCGTCCGGGCGGCGCCCGCGTCGCGGACGCCGAGGAGGAAGAGGATCTGCGAGATGCCCGGAGCGAGGAGACCGGCGAGCGCGAACACCGCGAGCTCGCGCGGGCGGGCGAGCTCGCCCGTCCCGGGCTCGAGCACGGTGGCGGCCCCGGCCACCACCACCGCGGCGAGCGTGCTGACGACGGCCCCCAGGTCCGGCTCGGGGACGGCCCGCAGCGCGATGCGCAGGGCGACCGTCATCGCTCCGAAGAGGACGGCGGAGCCGAGAGCGAGGAGAATGGCCGTCACGGCCGCCTGCAGGCTACAGGGTCGACTGGCCCGAAAGGGGCTTGAACAAACGGTTTGCGTCCGTGAAGCAGTGAACCCGGGCGGTCAACCCCGGAAGGGTGAGGGAGTCAACTCCCTCGGAGGGGGGACGGGGCGCCGTCCGCGAGGCAGACTGCACGTAGACGGAAATCCACCGGGGCCTCGATGCGGCGGGGGCACTCCGGGACAACGGATTTCCACCCAGGAAACGGGGCTTGCGGCGGCCCCGTTTCTGCTTTAAGCGGACGGGCGGGGGCTACTCCCCTACGACCTGGACGATCCAGCGGCGGTCGCGGGAGCGGTCGAGCTCGATGAAGAGGACGCGCTGCCACGTTCCAAGGCAGAGCTCGCCGTCCCGGACGGGGATCGACTCGCCGGCCGGGCCGAGCAGCATCGCCATGCAGTGCGAGTGGCCGTTGCCGAACTCCATGTCCTCGGGGCAGAGGTTCTCGGTGCGGCGGTCCCAGTCGTCGTGGGCGTAGTACTTCTCGCTCGGTACGAGGCGCCGGAGCATGCGGATGAAGTCCTCCAGGAACCCGGTCTCGAACTCGTTCACGCGCACCATGCAGGTCGTGTGTGGCGAGTAGACGCACGCGATGCCGTCGGTGACGTCGCTCTCGAGCACGGCGTCGCGCACCTCCTCGGTGATGTCGCGGATCTCGAGGCCCCCCTTCGTGCGCAAGCTGCGCTCGGCTTGGAAGACCTTCACTCGGTGCCCGACCTCCTCGTCGGATCTGTGGACGGCTCCGTCGACCTGCTCCGGGACATGCCCGCTTATTCTTACCAACCGGCGCGACGTTCGTGACGTTCAAGCCGCGTTCCCGGGGTCACGCGCTAAGCTCGGTTCGCCCGCGGGCCCGTAGCTCAGCGGTCAGAGCAGCGGACTCATAATCCGTTGGTCCCTGGTTCGAATCCAGGCGGGCCCATCCGCCGGCCCGGGCCCGTCAGGGCTCGCAGCCCGCCCGCGCGACGCCCTCACCGACCGCCGGCCCCTCGACGAACCGGAGGAGCCGGCGTCGCCCCGGCGGGTACGCTCAACCGCGTGAGCAGATTCCTCGAGCGCCTTGCCGACCGCGGCATCCTCGTCGGCGATGGGGGCACGGGCGCGCTCCTCACGCAGGCGGTCGGGAGGCTCCGCTGCCCGGAGGAGGCGAACCTGACGGCGGGCGAGGCGGTCGTCGCCGTCCACGCGGGCTTCATCCGCGCCGGCGCCGAGGTGATCGAGGCGAACACGTTCGGAGCGAACCGGCGCAAGCTGTCGGCCCTCTTCCTCGACGACCGTCTGGAGGAGATCGTCGAGCGCGGCGTCAAGCTCGCCCGCGAAGCCCGCGACGTCGCCGGCTCTCCCGTCCTCGTCGGCGGCTCGATCGGCCCCCTCGGCGACCTCGAGGGAACGACGGGCACCGAAGACGCCTTCGAGGTCTTTCGCGAGCAGGCCGGGCTACTCGAAGGCCGCGGCGTCGACCTGTTCCTCGTGGAGACGTTCTACGACCTCGAAGAGCTCGCGACGGCGATCGGCGCGGTGCGGGCCGTCTCCTCTCTTCCGATCGTCGCGCAGCTCACCTTCGACGAGGACGCCCAGACGCTCTCGGGCGTCACGGCCGCGAGCGCCCTCGAGCGGCTCGCGGGGCTCGACGTCGCCGTGGTCGGGGCCAACTGCGGCCTCGGCCCGCAGGCCGCCCTCGCGGCGCTTTCCGAGATGGCCCCGGCGGCGGGCGGGCTCCCGCTCTCGGCCCAGCCGAACGTCGGCCTGCCCAGCCGGTCGGGCGGCCGCCTCGTCTTCCCGAACGCGACGCCCGACTACTTCGGAGAGTTCGCGGCCCAGGCGCGGAGCCTCGGCGCGCGTCTGATCGGCGGGTGCTGCGGGACGACACCCGCCCAGATCGCCGCCATCCGCGCCGCCGTCGAAGAGGGTCGCAAGCCACGGCTCCCGCTCGTCGCAGTCGAGCGTGAGGTCTCCGCTCCCGCCCCGTCGGCGCCGGCGCATACACGTCTCCAGGAGCGGCTCGAGGCGGGGAAGTGGGTCGTCTCGGTGGAGCTCGACCCGCCCAAGGGCGCGAACATGGAGGCGATGCTCGCCGTGGCCGAGCGCCTGCGGGCCTCGGGCGTCGTGGACGCCGTCGACCTGAACGACAACCCGATGGCGAGGGCCCGCCTCTCGGCCCTCATGGCGGCGGTCGCGATCGAGCGGACGGTCGGGATCGAGACCATTCCGCACGTCACGCCCCGCGACTCGTCGGTGATGGGCCTGCAGTCGCAGCTCCTGGGCGCCCACGCGGAGGGGGTTCGCAGCGTCCTCGCCGTCACGGGCGACCCGCCGCACGTCGGCGACTACCCCGGCGCGAGCGGCGTCTACGACGTCGACTCCGTCGGGCTCGTCACGCTCCTCTCGCATCTGAACCGGGGCGAGGACTTCACAGGGAAGGCGATCGACGCCCCGACGGCCTTCTACGTCGGCGTCGCGGTCAACCCGTCCGACGAGGACCTCGACCGCGAGGTCGAGCGCTTCCGGGCGAAGATCGACGCGGGCGCCCGCTTCGTGATGACCCAGGCGCTCTTCGATCTCGAGCACCTCGACCGCTTCCTCGACCGGCTCGGCGGCCCGTCGCCCCTGCCCCTGCTCGTCGGGGTCTGGCCGCTGACGAGCTACCAGCTCGCCGCGCGGCTCCACAACGAGGTGCCCGGGATCACCATCCCCGCGTCGATCCAGGAGCGTCTCGCCGATGCCGGGGCGGGCGCGCGCGCCCTCGGCTTCGAGCTGGGGCGCGAGCTCGTCGAGGCGGCGCGGGGCCGCGCCGCCGGCGTCTACGTGATCCCCCCGTTCAAGCAGCCCGAGGCAGCGCTCGAGCTGCTCGCGCCCTGACGGCGTCCGCCCCGCGGCCCGCGACCCGCGCGAAGGCTAGAATCAGCGCGATGGCAGAGATCGGAACCATGCGCGTGAAGGGCGGCCTCGCCGAGATGCTGAAGGGCGGGGTGATCATGGATGTGACGACGGCCGAGCAGGCGCGGATCGCCGAGGAGTCGGGCGCCGTCGCGGTGATGGCGCTCGAGCGTGTCCCCGCGGACATCAGGGCCGAGGGCGGCGTCGCACGGATGGCGGATCCGACGAAGATCCGGGAGATCCAGGAGGCGGTGACCATCCCGGTCATGGCCAAGGCTCGGATCGGCCACTTCGTCGAGGCTCAGATCCTGGAGGCGCTCGAGGTCGACTACATCGACGAGAGCGAGGTCCTGACGCCGGCGGACGAAGCGCACCACATCGACAAGTGGGGGTTCCGGGTGCCGTTCGTGTGCGGCTGCAGGAACCTGGGCGAGGCGCTGCGCCGGCTTTCCGAGGGCGCCGCCATGATCCGGACCAAGGGCGAGGCCGGAACCGGGGACATCGTCAACGCGGTACGCCACATGCGCTCGGTCTTCGGGAACATCCGCCGGCTGCAGACGCTCGCCGCCGAGGAGCTCTACACCGAGGCCAAGGAGCTCGGGGCGCCGCTCGAGCTCGTGCGCTGGGTGGCCGAGAACGGCCGGCTCCCGGTCGTGACCTTCACCGCCGGCGGGATCGCGACGCCCGCCGACGCGGCCCTCTGCATGCAGCTCGGCGCCGACGGCGTCTTCGTCGGCTCGGGGATCTTCAAGTCGGCCGATCCGCTTCCGCGTGCGAAGGCGATCGTCGAGGCGACGACGCACTTCGCCGACCCCGAGATCCTCGCACGCATCTCGACGGGGCTGGGCGAGCCCATGCGCGGCCTCGAAGCAGCCGCCCTCGCGCCCGAAGAGCTCCTCGAGTCCCGCGGCTGGTAACCGGCCCGCCGGCGAGCCCGAAGCCACGCGGAGAATCGGCGCGCTTGCCCGAAAGCCGGCACGGCCGCGTCACACACGCATGACGTTTTCGCGCATATGCTCGAGCCAGGGGGCGAGGGGCCGAAGGCCCCGGGGGTAAAGTCTCACCTGGAGATGAGCGGCTCGCTTCGCATCGGTGTCCTGGCGGCCCAGGGAGACTTCCGCGAGCACGCCGCGATGTTGCGGCGGCTCGGCGGCGACGTGGTCGAGGTCCGCAGGCCCGATCAGCTCGACGGTCTCGACGGCCTCGTGCTCCCCGGAGGGGAGTCGACGGCGATCCGCCGCCTCATCCGCATCTCCGGGCTCGAGGAGGGCGTCGCCGGCTTTCGCGGGGCGATCTTCGGGACGTGCGCCGGCATGATCATCCTGGGCCGCGACCACCTCGGCCTCCTCGACGTCGCGGTCGAGCGCAACGCCTGGGGGCGCCAGGTGGCGAGCTTCGAGGAGGACGTCGACCTCGACCTCGGCGACGGCGAGGCGCCGCTGCGCGGGATCTTCATCCGTGCTCCTCGGATCCGCGAGCTCGGGCCGGACGTCGAGGTGCTCGGGCGGCTGCGCGGCGAGCCCGTCCTCGTCCAGGAGGGGCGCATCCTCGCCGCCAGCTTCCACCCCGAGCTGACCGCCGACACGCGGGTGCACGAGCGGTTCCTGGAGCTGACGCGGGAGGCAGGGCATGTCCGGGCATAGCAAGTGGTCGAGCATCAAGCACAAGAAGGGCGCCGCCGACGCGAAGCGTGGCAAGCTCTTCTCCAAGCTCTCGCGCGCGATCATCGTCGCCGCGCGGGAGGGCGGGCCCGACCCGGATGCGAACGCGACGCTCGCGGCCGCGATCCAGAAGGCCCGCGACAGCTCGATGCCGAAGGACAACATCGAGCGCGCGGTCGCCCGCGGGGCCGGGGCGACCGCCGACGCCGCCGAGGCCTTCGAGACCGTCACTTACGAGGGCTACGGGCCGGGCGGCGTCGCCGTCTACGTCGAGGTTCTGACCGACAACCGAAACCGAACGGCTGCGGAGGTGCGGCACATCTTCGCCAGGAACGACGGGAATCTCGGCACGAGCGGCTCCGTGGCGTGGCTCTTCGAGCGCAAGGGCGTCGTGCTCGTGCCGGCCGGAGGGGTGGACGAGGACGACCTCATGCTCGCGGCGGCCGACGGCGGCGCCGAGGACGTCGAGCTCGACGGCTCGAGCTACCAGGTGACGTCCGCACCCGACGACCTCGCCGCCGTCCGCGCCGCGCTCGAGGGCGCCGGCGTCGCGTACGAGTCGGCGGAGCTGACGATGCTGGCGAAGACGACGGTCGCGGTCGAGGACGAGGCGACGGCGAAGAAGCTCCTGCGGCTCATGGACGCCCTCGAGGACAGCGACGACGTGCAGGCCGTGCACGCGAACTTCGACATCCCGGAAGGGATGCTCGAGGAGGTCGCGGCCTGAGGGCCGCTCACGTGTTTCCCAGGCCGCGGCCGATAAGGCACACGCGGCCATGCTCATCGAGATCAGCGACCCGACCGCGGTCGAGCCCCTTCGGGCCTACCTGCAGCGCCAGGGGCTGTCCGAGCGAGCTGCGCACGCACGAGACGGTTCGAGGAGCGGGCGCTCTGGTCGCCCGAGGCGCCGCACGGACGCGCAGGCGCGGGCGAAGGACCTCGTGCACGTCCGGGAGTGGTGCTCGGCCAATCCCGGCGTCAAGCCGAACCTGCTCTCCTGACGCCCTGCCGGGGGCGGGCAGGAACGTCCGGCCCGACGCCTAACCTCGCTGCGTGAGGGTCCTCGGCATCGACCCGGGCACTGCAGCGTGCGGTTTCGGCGTCGTCCAGCAAGCGGACGGGCGCCTGCGTGCGGTCGAATACGGGTGGTGGGAGACGTCGCCACGGGATGCGCCGCAGAATCGCCTCAAGCGGATCCACGACGAGGTCGCCGGACTGATCGCGCGGCATGCGCCGGACGCGGTCGTGCTCGAGGACTCGTACGTCGGCGCCGACGCCCGCGTCGCGCTCTCCGTCGGTCAGGCCCGGGGCGCGGCGCTCGTCGCCTGTGCGGCCGCGCCGGTGCCCTGCGCCGAGTACCCACCGGCGACGGTGAAGCAGGCGGTCTGCGGCTACGGCCGTGCCGAGAAGGCGCAGGTACAGCGCATGGTTCGCTCGATCCTGGCCCTCCCCGAGATCCCGCGACCCCACCACGCCGCCGACGCGCTCGCCGTCGCCATCTGCCACGCGCTCGCCCCGCCGCTCCTCGCGCTCGCGGGAGGGCGCCGGTGATCGCGCGCCTGCGCGGGAAGCCGGTCGCGCGGGATGCGGGCGGGCTCGTCCTCGACGTGGGCGGCGTCGGCTACCGGGTGCACGCCACCCCGAGCGCGATCCGCAAGGCCGAGGACGTCGACGAGGTCGTCGTCGAGACGCACCTCCACGTCCGCGAGGACGCGCTCCAGCTCTACGGCTTCGCCGACGCGGCCGAGCGCGAGCTCTTCGAGCAGCTCCTCGCCGTCTCGGGAGTCGGCCCGAAGGTCGCGCTCGCGATCGTCTCCGGCTACTCGCCGGGCGAGCTGCGCCGGGCGATCGTCCGCGAGGACTCCGCGCTCTTCCAGACCATTCCCGGCATCGGCAAGAAGACGGCGCAGCGCGTCGTGCTCGAGCTGAAGGAGCGCATCGCGCCGCTCGCCGCCGTCGACGAGGCGCCGCACCTCGGCCCCGGCGACGGGCACGTCGTCGCGCGCGATGCCCTCGTCGAGCTCGGCTACACCGCGGCCGAGGCCGAGCAGCGGCTCGCCGAGACCGACCCCAACCTGCCGCCGGCCGAGCGCGTCCGCCAAGCGCTGAGGGCGGCGTGAGCGAGCGCGTAACCACCGCCGTCCTCGCGCCCGACGAGGAGGAGCTCGACGGCTCGCTTCGCCCGCGCTCCCTGGAGGAGTTCGTCGGCCAGGAGCGCGTCAAGGAGCAGCTCGCGATCGCGCTCGAGGCCGCGAAGGGGAGGGGAGAGGCGCTCGACCATGTCCTTCTGGCCGGCCCGCCCGGGCTCGGGAAGACGAGCCTGGCCTACATCGTGAGGGAGGAGCTGGGCGTCGGCCTCAGGAGCGTCGCGGGCCCCGCGCTCGAGCGCAAGGGGGACATGGCCGCGATCCTGACCTCGCTCGAGGAGCGCGACGTCCTCTTCGTCGACGAGATCCACCGGCTGAACCCCGCGGTCGAGGAGATCCTCTACCCCGCGCTCGAGGACTTCCGGCTCGACATCATCGTCGGTCAGGGGCCGGCGGCCAGGACCCTGACCCTCGACCTGCCGCCGTTTACGCTGGTCGGCGCGACCACCCGCACCGGGCTCCTGACGACACCGCTCAGGGACCGCTTCGGCATGACGTACCGGCTCGAGCACTACGAGCCGGAGGAGCTCGCGCGGATCGTCCGCCGTTCGGCCCGGATTCTCGACCTCGAGATCGCGGGGGAGGCAAGCGAGGAGATCGCCCGCCGGGCGCGCGGAACGCCGCGCGTCGCGAACCGCATCCTCCGGCGCGTTCGCGACGTCGCAGAGGTCCGCCACGACGGGGCGGTCAGCCTCAAGGTCGCGCGCGAGGCGCTCACCCTGCTCGAGGTGGACGGCTACGGGCTCGAGCGGGCCGATCGCGAGCTCCTGGCGGCGATCGCGCACAAGTTCGACGGCGGCCCCGTCGGGCTCTCGACCCTGGCGGTCGCCCTGGCCGAGGAGCCGGACACGATCGAGGACGTCTACGAGCCCTACCTGCTCCAGCTCGGCCTGATCCAGCGCACGCCGCGCGGCCGGGTCGTCACGCGGCTCGGACGCGAGCACGTCGGCGCCGAGGCCACCGGGACGGGCCTCTTCTAGCCTCTCTAGGAAACTAGCCTGGGGCGTGCTACATTTCGCGCCGCCAAACCCCCGGGAAGCCTGCCTTGCGGCGGGAGGGGTCACAGGCTACGAAGGAGGAGGGGAATGCAAGCTGACGGTCTTCAGGCCGTGCGCTCGCCGAGGAGAGCGCGGCGGCCGGCGCCGTTGCTGCTGGTGCTCGGGCTTCTTGCCGTGCTCGTGTCTGGGTCACTCGCCGACGCACGCACCATCAGCGGAACGTCGGCGGCGAACCGCCTGATCGGGACGGGGAGCGCCGACACGATCCAGGGTCTCAGCGGCGCCGACAAGCTCTATGGGCTCGCCGGGGCCGACAAGCTCTACGGCAACGGCGGGAACGACGTCCTCGTCGGTGGGAGCGGGAGAGACACGCTCTCGGGCGGCGCCGGCAACGACCACCTCTTCGGCGGCGGCGGACCCGACAAAATCACGTGCGGCCCCGGCCGCGACAGGGTCACGAGCGGCGCCGAGGACGACGTCGCCGCGGACTGCGAGATGGTCGACCAGCACGGCGACCCCGAGGGGCACCTGCTCGGAGACGGTGCGTTCGGGAAGATCGAGCTCGTCGGCGTGGCGGACGTGACCGACACGCCCGACCTCGTCGCCGACGTCGCCATCTCGCCGGACGAGCAGTACGCCTTCCTCGCGAACTGGGGCGAGCCGGACTGCGCGGCGAACTCGGAGGCGGGCGGTCAGAACTCACCGGACGCGGGAGCCTGGGTCATCGACATCTCCGACCCGTCCAACCCGCGCGAGGTGAACTTCATTCCCTCCAGCCAGGACAGTAGGCCGGGCGAGGGGATGCAGGTCATCGAGCTGAGCACGAAGTGGTTCACCGGTGACGTGCTGCTCATGAACAACGAGGCGTGCGGGCCGAACTTCAGGGGGGGCGTCTCGCTTTGGGACGTGACGAACCCGCTGAAGCCGAAGAAGCTCTCCGAGCACTTTGGCGACCGCAGCGCGCTTATCGGGGACGTCAACACGATCCACAGCGTGTTCGGCTGGCAGACGGAAGACGGTCGGGCCTTCATCGTCATGACGGACAACGAGGAGTTCCCTGACGTCGACATCATGGAGATCACGAACCCGCACCGGCCGCGGCTGATCGCCGAGCTCGACCTGAACGACTTCAGCGTCGCGCAGCCCGAGATCGGGCTCACCGACTCGTTCCTGCACGACATGGTCGTGAAGCAGATCGACGGCGAGTGGCTCATGCTCCTGTCCTACTGGGACGGCGGCTGGACGATCCTGAACGTCGACGATCCGGCGAATCCCGTCTACGTCGCCGACTTCGAGTACCCGGCGGTCGACCCCGAGCTCCTCGAGTCGCTCGGGGTCTCGCTCACGCCCGAGGGCAACGCCCACCAGGCGGAGTGGACCATCGACAACCGGTTCATCATCGGGACGGACGAGGATTTCGCCCCTTACCGCACGGACGAGTTCGAGATCACGACCGGCCCGCACGCGGGCGTCCATCCCTCGGTGATCGTCCCCGGAGGGCAGGCCCCGGCGATACTTCCGGACCTGACGCTCAACGGCCCGGTCGTGTACGGAGGATACGGCTGTCCAGACTCGGATCCGATTCCGAGCCCCGAGGACATCCCCGGGTACCTGGACATGCTGGAGCCCGGTGAGGAAACGATCATCGTCCTCCAGCGCGGCCCGGTGGGCGACCCGAGCGCGCCCGAGGCGGCGTGCTTCCCGGGCGAGAAGGCGCACGAGGCCGCCCTTGCCGGCTGGGACGCTGTCCTCTTCGTCAACCACCACAGCGGCGAGGCGGCGGGCGGGGCGCCGTTCTGCGGCCTCGGGTGCGTTCGTCGACGAGATCGTCGCCGTCTGCACCACGCACGCGGCGTTCCACCGGCTGTTCGGCCTCGAGCCGCTCGACCCGCCGTGGACCTATCCCGAGGACATCGCGATCGGGACGATCGGCGAGGAGATCGAGGTCGGCTCCATCTTCGACGGGTGGGGCTACGTCTGGCTGATCGACGCCGAGACGCTCGAACCGCTCGACACGTACGCCATCCCGGAGGCGCACGATCCGGACTTCGCGTTCGGCTTCGGCGACCTCTCGGTGCACGAGGTCGCGGTGGATCCGCAGGATCCGTCGCTCGCCTACCTCTCGTACTACTCCGGGGGCCTGCGGGCGATCCAGATCCAGTGCTCGGATCCGGAGGACAACAGCACGTGCGAGCTCGTCGAGGTCGGCGGCTACCTCGACCCGGAGGGGAACGACTTCTGGGGCGTGCAGACGTTCGTCGGCGACGACGGGCAGACGTACATCCTGGCCAGCGACCGCGACAGTGGCCTCTGGATCTTCCGGGATCCCTAGAGCTCACAGGTGAGCAGATCGCGAGGGGCCGGCGCGAGCCGGCCCCTCCGTCGTTCCGGGCCGTTGGAAGGCGCCGCAAACGGGCGCATGATCGCCCTCGGCCGCAGTGTGCTACCGTCGCCGGCGATAAGGGGTCTGCCTCAGGGTCAGGCTCGACCCTAAAGCACTGTCAAGCGACACAAGAGGGAGCATCTCTTGCCGAGGAAACTCCTGCTGCTCGCAGCAGCGGTAATCGCGCTGGCGCTGCCGGCGCTCAGCTCGACCGCGGTGGGGCCTGACACGACGGCCCTGCGCAACGCGGTCACGGTGGCCGGTCTCATGGAGCACGAACAGGCGCTCCAGGCCATCGCCAACGCCAACGGAGGCACGCGCGCCTCCGGCACGCCCGGCTACGCTGCATCCGTGGACTACGTCGCCGGCCTTCTGGCCGCTGCCGGCTACGACGTCACCGTCCAGGACTTCACGTACGACCGGTTCGTCCTCTCCTCGAGCGCCTTCGAGCGCGTCTCGCCCGACCCGAAGATCTATGCGGAAGGCCTCGCCGCCGAGTACTCGCCCATGGACTACTCCGGGGCGGGCGACTTCACGGCCCCGCTGGCGCTCGCCGGCGGCATCACGATCCCGTCGCCGGGCGGGTCGGCGAGCGGCTGCTCCGCGGCCGACTTCGCGGGCTTCCCCGCGGGCGCCGTCGCCCTCGTGCAGCGCGGCACGTGCACGTTCCGGCAGAAGGCGGAGAACGCCGACGCCGCCGGCGCCGTCGCCGTCGTCATCTTCAACGAGGGGGACGACAACCCGAACGACGACCGGCTCGGCGTCATCGCCGGCACGCTCGACCCGCCGCAGATGGACATCCCCGTGCTCGGGACCTCCTTCGCGGTCGGGCAGGAGCTGTACGACCGGGTCTCCGGCGGCCAGAACGTGACGGTGCGCGTCGCCGTCGACGCGACCGTCGTCACGACCGCGACGGCGAACGTGCTCGCCGACTCCACCGGCGGCCGGAGCGACCGCGTCGTCCTTGCCGGCGCCCACCTCGACTCAGTCGCGGAGGGCCCCGGCATCAACGACAACGGCTCGGGCACATCGCCGATCCTAGAGACGGCGCTGCAGATGGCCGAGCTCGGGATCGAGCCGGTCTACCGCGTGCGCTTCGCCTTCTGGGGCGCCGAGGAGGACGGCCTCATCGGGTCGCAGCACTACGTCGACAGCCTCGCGAAGCGCGACCTCAAGGACATCGCGCTCAACCTCAACCACGACATGGTCGGCTCGCCGAACTTCGTCCGCTTCGTCTACGACGGA
>DATHVD010000017.1:0-22372 GCA_035461525.1 Gaiellaceae bacterium | reverse complement strand
ACCCGAACGGAGGCTGGATCCGGATCGTCTCCGGCCCGGCGGCGTGCCGGGCGAAGGAGCAGGCCATCTCGTGGAACGTCCAGGGCACGCCCGGCGAGCCGGGCCCGGCCGGCCCACCCGGCCCGAAGGGCGATCCCGGAGCGGGCCTGACGAAGCTCGAGGACATGGAGGGCATCCCCTGCACCGCCGACGGCGGCGAGGCGGGGAAGGTCGCGCTCGACCGAGCGGGCGACGACACCGTCCTCTTCCGCTGCATCGCCGGCGGGAGCCCGCCGCCGCCCCCGCCGCCCCCTCCGCCCCCGCCGGCCGCGAAGGTGGTCATCAACGAGATCGACTACGACCAGGTCGGGGCTGACGGAGACGGCTACGTCGAGCTCAAGAACGTCGGCAGCGAGCCGGCGGAGCTGACGGGCATCGCGCTCGTGTTCGTGGACGGCACCGACGGGCTCGAGTACCGGCGGGCGGCGCTCTCCGGGACGCTGGACGCCGGCGGCCACCTCGTCGTCCCCATCGACGCGCAGAACGGGGCGCCGGACGGCGTCGCCCTGATCGAGACCGGCGCGGGGATCCTCCTCGACGCCCTCTCCTATGAGGGCCCGATCACGAGCGCCGTGATCGACGGGAAGACGTACAGCCTCGTCGAGGGGACGATGCTGCCCGCCTCCGTAGCCGACTCGAACACCGTCGAGGGCTCCCTCAGCAGGATCCCCGACGGGCAGGACACCGACGACGCCGAGGCCGACTGGAAGTTCACCAGCACGCTCACCCGCGGAACGGCGAACGTCCTCTCGCTCGTCCCCTGAGGCGCGCAGCGCGCGAGGGCCCGCCCGGCAGGGCCCTCGCGCGTCTCACTCCGGGACGTGCGGCGAGCGCGACGAGCCCCGCGGGATCTCTTCGGGCCCGAGGGCCCGGACGATCGCCTTCCGGAGCTGCTCCTTCTGCTCCTCGGTCAGGTCGGGGATCGTGAAGTAGCGGCGCACGTCGGAGGAGACGTCCGCCGACAGGTGGTTCGCCCCCGCCTCGGCACGGAGCGAGCGCCGCAGCTTGTCGAGCGCGTCGGCGTACTCGACCTTCGCGCGCGCGATGCCGCGGGTGCCCGCGAGGGCGTGGACGTTCTTGTCGTGGGCACTGAGGACGTTTCCCGCCGCTTCGCGCATGGCGGCCGCGGCCGCCTCGGCACGGTCGGCCCGGTCCTTCTGCTGCTCGTAGTAGGTCTGCAGGCGGTCGCGCTGCCCGCGCAGGGCCTCGACGAGCTCGTCGAGCTCGATCGCGCGCTCCTCGGCCTGGGACACGCGCCGCTCGAGGAACTGGCAGTTCGTGTGCGCGATCGCGTTCTCGCGCTCGAGCTCCTCGGCGCGGAACCGCTGCTCGCTCGCGGCCCGCGCGTAGTCCTGGCCGACCTGGGTCTGGCGCTCGACCTCGGCGACGAGGCCCGCGTTGGCGCTGCGCAGGCGGTCGACCTCGCGCAGGAGGTCCCAGTCGGGCTCCTCGTCGGGCAAGTCGTCGCCGTCGGCGACGGCGTCGGCAGCCCGCTCCTCCTTCGGAGCCGGGCCTGGAAGAAGACGGCGGAACTTCATGGCACCTCGCTCCCGTTCGTAGGGGTGAAAGCGACATTTGCCACGCCGTGCCGCTCTCCTCCCTCCTGTCTGCTACTTAACCTCCGTGGACGCGCACGGTTTCTGCGGGCCCGGCGCATGACGAGGCGCACGATCCTCGTGATCGAGGACGAGGACTCGATCGCGGAGCCGCTCGCCGCGGCGCTCGCGCGCGAGGGCTTCGAGCCCGTGGTCGCCGGTACCGCCGCGGAGGGCCTGGAGCTCTTCGCGCGCCGCCCGCCCGACCTCGTCCTCCTCGACGTCATGCTCCCGGACGGCGACGGCCGCGATCTCCTCCGCCGCATCCGCGAGACATCGCGCATCCCGGTCGTGATGCTGACCGCCCGCGGCGAGGAGGTCGACCGCGTGCTCGGGCTCGAGCTCGGCGCGGACGACTACGTCACGAAGCCGTTCAGCGCCGCCGAGCTGGCCGCCCGCCTGCGCGCCGTCCTCCGCCGCGCGGGGGACGAGCCGCATCCCGCTGCGGCCGCGCTCGAGTCCGGCGACGTCCGGCTGGACCTCGAGACCCACACGGCCGCCCGCGCGGGCGAGCCGCTCGAGCTGACCGTGAAGGAGTTCGAGCTCCTGCGCGTCCTGCTCGAGCGGGCGGGCAAGGTCGTCCGCCGTGACGAGCTCGTGCACGAGGTGTGGGACCCGGCGTGGTTCGGCTCGACGAAGACGCTCGACGTCCACGTCAGCGCCCTGCGCCGAAAGCTCGGCGATGACCCGGCCGCTCCGCGCTACATCCACACCGTCCGCGGGGTGGGCTTCCGCTTCGACCCGGGCGACGACTCGGGCGGATGAGCTTCCGCGCCCGGCTCGTCCTCGCGGCCGCGTACCTCCTCGCAGTGGTCGTGGTCGGGCTGGCGGTGCCGCTGGGGCTGAACGTCGAGCGGCGGGCGTCGTCCGAGATCGAGTCGGCGGTCCTTGCGAACGCCGCCGTCCTCGCCGCGCGCGTCTCGGACCTCGTGGCGCAGGCGAACGCCGCCCCCGAGCCGCCGCCGCCCGTGCTCGACCGCCTGGGCGAGATCGCCGCCGAGACCGCGGTGGCAGACCGCGGCCGGACTCTCGTCGTCGACGCCGGCGGGCGCGTCCTCGCAGACAGCGAGGGGACGGCCGTCCGGGGAGAGCTCTACGCAACAGCCGAGCGCCCGGAGCTCGGCGCCGCCCTCTTCGAGGGGCGCGTGGACGTGCGGGAGCGGCGAAGCGAGACGCTCGGGGAGGATCTCCTGCTCGTCACCGTCCCGATCGTCGACGCCGGCCAGGCGATCGGCGCCCTCCGGGTCTCGGCGCCGCTCGGGTCGGTCGAGGCGAGCGTCAGGTCGAGCTGGGTCGCGCTCGCCCTGATCGGGCTCGTCCTCGTCGCCTCCGGGCTCGTCGTCGCCTGGATCCTCGCCGGCTCGGTCGCCCGCCCGCTCGAGCGCCTCCGCGCCGCCGCCGCCCGCCTCGGCCGGGGCGACCTCGACGCGCGCGTGGAGCCCGAGGGGCCGCGGGAGCTCGACGACCTCGGCCGCACCTTCAACCGGATGGCCGGGGCGCTCTCCGCGAGCGCCGGCGCGCAGCGCGACTTCGTCGCCAACGCCTCGCACCAGCTGCGGACGCCGCTCACCGGCCTCAAGCTCCGGCTCGAGGCGATCCGGGCAGGGGGCGGCCCGGCGGCCGAGCAGGCGACGAAGGCCGAGGCCGAGCTCGACCGGCTGAGCGCGCTCGTAGACGACCTGCTCGCGCTCGCGCGGGCCTCGTCCCCGGAGGAGACCGGCGAGACCGTCGACTTGGGCGAAGTCGCCCGCGCGGCAGGGCGCCGGTGGGAGGAGCCGGCTTCGACCGCCGGGCGCGAGCTCGTCGTCCGGGACGGCGCCGCCGCCGGCGCCTTCGCCGCCCCGGCCGACCTCGGGCACATCCTCGACAACCTGATCGAGAACGCGATCCGCTACGCGCCGCCCGGCACGCGGATCCTCGTCGAGTCGAGCCTCGAGGACGGCCGTCCCTCCCTCGTCGTCGCCGACGACGGACCCGGCATCCCCGCCGACGAGCGGGAACGGGTCTTCGAGCGCTTCTACCGCGGCGCAGAGGGCCGGCGTGCCGGACCGGGAACCGGGCTCGGGCTCGCCATCGCCGCGGAGCTCGCCGAGCGCTGGCAGGGCAGGCTGGAGCTCCTCGACGGCCCCGGCACCCGCGTGCGCGCGTCCTTCCCCTCGCCGCCTGCCGAGTCCTCACCCCCGCCTTACCATTCCTGAAGAGGCCTCGTGCTAGCGTCGAGGCCATGAGCCGAGCCCGCCGCGCACTCGCCGTCCCCGCGCTCGCGCTCGCCCTGCCCGCGGGCCTCGTCCTCGCCGTCAACTTCGCCTCGGCCGGGGAGCTCGGCGCGGCCCCGGCCGTCGTCACGATCCCATCGCAGCAGATCGCCGTCCCGGTGGGGACGACGACCGAGCGGACGACGACGGGTGGGACGACGGCGCGCGAGGACGACGACGACCGCGACGACGACCTGCCGGGGAAGTGCAAGGACCCCAAGCACCGCCTCGATCCTGACTGCGACCCGAGCGCGGCCGACCGCGATTCGAGCGGCAAGGGGTCGGGCGGGGACGATCCCGACTCGAGCGGCAGGGGCTCGGGCGACGACGACGACCGCAACGACGACTAGGCACGGCCGCTACCGAGTCTTTACTCCCGCCGGACGAAGTCCTCACCTTCCCCGGGGGCGGGCTTTTCCCGGCCCCTCCTAGCCTCGGGGCATGGCATTCCGAGACCACGAAGGAGGACTCATGAGCACGCTTGCAAAGCTCCTGCTCGTGCCCGCGCTCGCCGTCGCCTTCAGCGTCGGCGTGGCGTTGGCGGCGGGAGGCGGGGACGACGATCCCACGTCCGTCGCCGCCATCTCGACGGGCACGACGACGACGGACGGCGCCATTGACGTGAGCGGCCCCTGCGACGAGGCCGAGCACGCGAACGACCCGCGCTGCACCGGCGCCGCGCCGGCCTCGAGCAGCGGGCCGGGCCCCGGCGCCGACCGCGACGACCGCGACGACCGCGACGACGACGACCGCTCCGGTCCGGGCCGCAGCTGTGACGACCGCGACGACGACTCGAGCGGCCACGGCCGCGGGGACGACGATCGCGGCGACGACGGAGACGACCAGTGAGGGCCGCAGCGGCACTTGGGCTCCTGGTCCCGATCGTCGCCCTCCTGACCGCCTGCGGCGGCGGGAGCGACGACGACACGGCCTCGCCCGAGCAGGCGGCGCAGACGTCCGAGACGGCGCCCGGCGCGGAGACGGCCCCGGCCCCGGTCGGGGGCGGAGACCCGCGCGACGGCGGCTTCGAGGTCGCCCTCGGCGAGTGGGCGGTGACGCCGGAAGCGAACGCCATCCGCCCGGGCCCGGTCACGTTCGTGATCGTCAACCGCGGCGAGATGCCGCACGGCTTCGAGATCGAGCTCGAGAGCGAGGACTCCGACGACGACCGGGGCAAGGTGGAGACGCGCATCCTCGAGCCCGGCGCGTCGGTGGAGGTCGAGCTCGACCTGACGGAGGGCGTCTGGAAGCTCGAGTGCAACGTCGAGGGCCATGACGACCTCGGCATGGAGATGCTGCTCGAGGTGCGGGCCGACGCCCCGCTGACCTCGTCCCCGGGGGCCGGCGGGGACGCGGGCGGCGGCGATGGGGGCGCGGCCGTGGCGATCGAGGGTTTCGTCTACGCGCCCGAGCGGATCGAGGCCGCAGCCGGTGAGGAGGTCGAGTGGACGAACCACGACCCCGCCGACCACACCGTCACCGCCGAGGACGGCAGTTTCGACTCCGGGACTATGGCCGAGGGCGCGACGTTCAACCGCGTCTTCGACGACCCGGGGGAGTACCGCTACATCTGCGCGCTCCACCCCGGCATGAAAGGCGTGGTGGTCGTCCGGTAGCCGGTCGACCCTGCGGACGACGGGCCGCCTTCGTCTACTACTCTTCGGTGGCGCGCGCGGAGAGAATGCTCCCGTGACCCTGAAACCGGACGAGGCGAAGGCGGCCCTGATCGAGAGGGTCGTCGAGCACGCCCGGTCGAAGCTCCCCCCGGAGCAGGCGAGGCGGCTCGAGACCCTGATCCGGATCTACTACGGCTCGGTCGCGGCGGAGGACCTCGTCGACCGCAGCCCGGTCGACCTCTACGGCGCCGCGCTCGCTCTCTGGAACTTCGCCGCACGACGGGCCCCCGGAGAGGCCAAGGTCCGTGTCTACACGCCTCAGCTCGAGGAGCATGGATGGGCGTCGACCCACACTGTCGTCGAGATCGTCAACGACGACATGCCCTTCCTCGTCGACTCCGTGAGCATGGCACTCTCGGGCGTCGGCGGCGGCGTCCATCTCATCGTCCACCCCGTCCTGCGCGTGCGGCGCGACGAGGAGGGCCGGCTCGTCGAGGTGCTCCAGCATGACGCCGACGCGGGCGGGTGCGGGCTCGAGTCCTTCATCCACGTCGAGATCGACCGGGAGACCGAGCCCGAGCACGTCGAGCGGATCCGCGCCGGCCTCGAGGGCGCCCTCGCCGACGTCCGCGCGGCCGTCGAGGACTGGCCGCGGATGGTCGAGCGCGCCCGCAAGGTGATCGCCGAGCTCGAGCGCGACCCGCCCCCGATCGACCCCGAGGAGCTCGCCGAGGCCAAGGCGCTCCTCGAGTGGATCGTCGACGACCACTTCACCTTCCTCGGCTTCCGGGAGTACGACCTCGTCTCGACCGACGAGGGCGGAGACGCGCTCCGCCGCGTCCAGGGGACCGGCCTCGGCATCCTGCGCGATGCGGAGGGCGAGGACGAGCCCGGGCTCGGCCGACTCTCGCCGGGCGCCCGCGACCTCGCGCGCGCGAAGGACCCGCTCGTCCTGACGAAGGCGAACTCGCGCGCGACGGTGCACCGCCCCGCCTACCTCGACTACGTAGGGGTCAAGCGCTTCGACGAGGACGGCGAGGTCGTCGGCGAGCGGCGCTTCCTCGGCCTCTACACGTCCACCGCCTATAACGTCAGCCCGCACGAGATCCCCCTCCTGCGCCGCAAGGTCCGGCAGGTGCGCGAGCGAGCAGGGCTCCCAGAGGGGAGCCACGACGACAAGGCGCTGCTCGAGATCCTGGAGACGTACCCGCGCGACGAGCTCTTCCAGATCTCCCCCGCAGAGCTCTTCGAGACCGCGATGGGCGTCGTCCGCCTGGGCGAGCGCCAGCGCGTGCGGCTCTTCGTCCGCCGCGACACGTTCGGCCGCTTCCTCTCGTGCCTCGTCTACGTCCCGCGCGACCGCTTCAACACGCAGGTGCGCGAGCGGATCGGCGAGATCCTCCGCCAGGCGTTCGACGGCACGACGGTCGACTGGGCGACGCGCATCTCCGAGTCGGTGCTGGCCCGCCTGCACTACGTGATCCACGCCGACGACCCCCCGGAGGTCGACCTCGCCGAGATCGAGGAGCGCGTTGTCGAGGCCACGCGCTCGTGGGCCGACGACCTCGCCGACGCGCTCGTCGAGCACTGCGGCGAGGAGCGGGGGACGCAGCTCCTGACGGCCTACGGCGAGGCCTTCCCGGCCGCCTACCGGGACGACTTCACCCCGCCGGCGGCGGTCCTCGACGTCGAGCGGATGGAGCGGCTCGCGGACGACGGCGACCTCGCCCTCACCCTCTACCACCCCCTCGAGGCGGCGGAGAACTTCTTCTGCTTGAAGCTCCTGCGCACCGGGCGCCCGATCCTCCTCTCCGACGCGCTCCCGCTGCTCGAGGACATGGGCGTGAAGGCCTACGACGAGCGGCCGTACGAGATCGAACGCACGGGCCGGGCGCCGGCGTGGATCTACGACTTCGGCCTCACGTACGAGGAGGGCGCGATCGACCTCGACCGGGTCGGGGAGACGTTCAAGGACGCCTTCGCGCGCGCGTGGCTCGGCGAGATCGAGGACGACGGCTTCAACCGGCTCGTCCTCCGCGCCGGCCTGGACTGGCGCGAGATCGCCATGCTGCGGGCCCTCGCCCGCTACCTGCGCCAGGTGGGAACGACCTTCAGCCAGTCGTACATGGAGGAGACCCTCGCCGGCAACGCCCCGATTGCGCGCGACCTCGTCGAGCTCTTCCGGGTGCGCTTCGACCCGGCCCGGGACGGCGACCGCGAGGCGGAGGCCGGGAGCCTCGCCGCCGCGATCGAGGAGGAGATCGACGCCGTCGCCAGCCTCGACGAGGACCGCATCCTGCGCAGCTTCCTCACCCTGATCCGGGCGACGCTGCGCACGAACTACTTCCAGCGGGACGCGGAGGGGCGGCCGAAGCCGTACCTCTCCTTCAAGCTCGACCCGGCTCTCGTGCCCGACCTGCCGCCGCCGAGACCGCTGTACGAGATCTGGGTCTATTCGCCGCGCACCGAGGGCGTGCACCTCCGGGGCGGTCGGGTCGCGCGCGGGGGCATCCGCTGGTCGGACCGGCGCGAGGACTTCCGCACCGAGGTCCTCGGGCTGATGAAGGCCCAGATGGTGAAGAACGCGGTCATCGTCCCGGTCGGGGCGAAGGGCGGCTTCGTCGTCAAGCGGCCGCCCGAGGCTCGCGACGCCCTCCGCGAGGAGGTCGTCGCCTGCTACCGGACGCTCATCTGCGGGCTCCTCGACCTCACGGACAACATCGCCGGAGGCCAGACCGTCCCGCCCCCCGAGGTCGTGCGCTATGACGGCGACGACCCCTATCTCGTGGTCGCCGCGGACAAGGGCACGGCAACCTTCTCCGACATCGCCAACGGGATCGCGGCCGAGTACGGCTTCTGGCTCGACGACGCGTTCGCGTCGGGCGGCTCGGCCGGCTACGACCACAAGGCCATGGGCATCACGGCCCGCGGCGCCTGGGAGTCGGTGAAGCGGCACTTCCGCGAGCTAGGGATCGACGCGGAGGCCGCGGAGATCAGCGCGGTCGGGATCGGCGACATGGCCGGCGACGTCTTCGGCAACGGCATGCTCCTTTCGCGGCGCCTGAAGCTCGTCGCCGCGTTCAACCACGAGCACGTCTTCCTCGACCCGGATCCCGACCCCGAGGCGGGCTGGTTCGAGCGCGAGCGCCTCTTCCGGCTGCCGCGCTCCACGTGGGCGGACTACGACCCGGAGCTGATCTCGCCGGGCGGCGGCGTCTTCTCCCGCCGCGCGAAGTCGATCCCGCTCTCGCCGCAGGCGCGGGCGCGGCTCGGCGTCGAGGAGGAGGCGCTGACCCCGAACGAGGTCGTCCGCGCGATCCTGCGGGCGCCCGTCGACCTCCTCTGGAACGGAGGCATCGGCACGTTCGTGAAGGCGTCGAGCGAGTCCCACGCCGAGGTCGGCGACAAGGCGAACGACACCGTGCGCGTGGACGCGCGCGAGGTGGGCGCCCGCGTCGTCGGCGAGGGCGGGAATCTCGGCTTCACGCAGCGGGGGCGCGTGGAGTACGCGCTCGGGGGCGGGCGCATCCTCACGGACTCGATCGACAACTCGGCCGGCGTCGACTGCTCCGACCACGAGGTGAACATCAAGATCCTGCTCGGGGCCGTCGTCGCCGATGGGGACATGACCGAGAAGCAGCGGAACGCGCTTCTCGTGGAGATGACGGGCGACGTCGCGCGCCTCGTCCTCAGGAACAACTACCGCCAGACGCAGGCGCTCAGCCTCGCGGCGATCCAGGCGCCCTCGATGCTCGGCGTGCACGCCCGCGTAATCGGCCACCTCGAGCAGAGCGGACGCGTGACACGCGAGCTCGAGGCGCTCCCGACCCCCGAGGTCCTCTCCGAGCGGAAGGCGGCGGGCCGAGGCCTCGTCGCGCCCGAGCTCGCCGTCCTACTCGCGCACGAGAAGATCGAGCTCTACGACCACCTGCTCGACTCCGACCTCCCCGAGAACCCATACACGGCGGGGGAGCTCGTCCGCTACTTCCCGCGCGTCCTCTCCGAGCGCTTCGGAGACCGGCTCCCGGACCACCGGCTGCGGCGCGAGCTCGTCGCCACCTACGTGACCAACAGCCTCGTCAACCGCGCCGGGATCACGTTCGCGTTCCGGCTCGCGGAGGAGACGGGCGCCGCAGCGGCCGACATCGCGCGGGCGTACATGGTCGCGCGGGAGGTCTTCGCCCTGCGCGCGCTCTGGACGGCGATCGAGGAGCTCGACGCCTCGATCCCGGCCGACCTCCAGCTCGCGATGCTCCTCGAAGCCCGGAAGCTCGTCGAGCGGGCGACGCGCTGGCTCGTCCGCAGCCGCCCGCGGCCGCTCGACATCGCGGCCGAGATCGCCGCCTTCGGGCCGGGGATCGAGATCCTCGCCGTGGCGCTTCCCGGGCTCCTCACGGGGGCCGACCGTGCGGCGCTCGAGAAGACGGCTGCCCGTTATGCCCGGGGCGGGGCGCCGGAGGAGCTCGCGCTGCGCGTCGCCGGCATGAGCGCGATGTACTCGGCGCTCGACATCGTCGAGATCGCGGACGCGAGCGCCGCGGCCCTCGAGGACGTGGCCGCCGTCTACTACGGCCTGGGGGCCCGGCTCGACCTCCACTGGCTCCGGGACGAGATCACGGCGCTCCCGCGGGACAACCGCTGGCAGACGCTGGCGCGCGCGGCCCTCCGCGACGAGCTCTACGGCGTCCACGCCGCGCTCGTGCGCGAGGTGCTCCAGACGGGGCCCCCCGAGCTCGAGCCGCACGCGCGCGTGGCGGCGTGGTACGAGGCTCGCCGGCCCGGCGTCGAGCGGGCGTTCCAGGTGCTGCAGGACATCCGCATGGGCGGCCTCTCGAACCTCGAGACGCTCTCCGTCGCCCTGCGGGAGGCGCGCAACCTGCTCCAGTCGAGCGCGCGCATGGGCGCCGCAGCCCCGAGCCTGCTCCCGGGAGAGGGAGCGCCCGCCACGCTTCGGATCCCCTGAGCCCGGAAGATCGGCCCGCTTCGCCCCGTCCCGTGGGCATGAAGCTCCAAGGAGGCGATCCGATGCAATACAGGGACGAGCCCCTCGGCCTGCCGCGGGGCAGCGTGCGCGCGTTCCTGACCACGCTGCTCGTCGGCATCACGGCCGCCGTGCTGTTCACCCCGATCCAGACGGGGAACGACGACGTCAAGGCGATGTTCGTGCTCCTGACGGGCATCGCGGTCCGGGACTACTTCTCGAGCCGCGACCGCCAGGCCGAGCGGGGCGCGGACGGTCCGGGGACGGGCCTGAGCCCGGCGGGCGAGGTCTAGGAGGGTCGAGCGGGATGTCGCTCGGCGGCACAGGGCGCATGTCGCCAAGGCCTCCTCGCCGAAGGCGGGACGAGGGCCGGCTGTAGTCTTCCGGCCTCCCGGTGGAGCAGCGACCGTCCTTCGTCCCGCTTGCCTTCGAGCGCCGTGGCGCGCGCGAGGAGGTCGCCGCGTCCGAGGAGTTCCTGGCCGAGATGCTGACGCGGCGGAGCGTGCGGGCGTTCTCGCGCGACCCCGTTCCGCGAGCGGCGGTGGAGAACGCGATCGCCGCGGCCGGCACGGCGCCATCGGGCGCGAACCTCCAGCCGTGGACGTTCGTCCTCGTCTCCGACCCGGGCCTGAAGCGGGCAATCAGGGAGGCCGCCGAGGAGGAGGAGCGGCGGAACTACGGCGAGCGGATGCCCGAGGCGTGGCTCGCCGCCCTCGAGCCGCTCGGCACGGACGCCGTCAAGCCCCACCTCGAGGACGCGCCGTTCCTCGTCGTCGTCTTCGAGCAGGCGTACGGCCTTCAGGACGGGCGCAAGGTGAAGCACTACTACGTCCGCGAGTCGGTGGGTATCGCGGTCGGCTTCTTCCTCGCGGCGATCCACCACGCCGGGCTCGCCGCACTCACGCACACACCCAGCCCGATGGGCTTCCTGCGGGAGCTCCTCGGCCGCCCCGAGAACGAGCGCGCGTACGTCGTCGTCCCGGTCGGCTACCCGGCCGAGCGTTGCCTCGTCCCGGACATCGTCCGCAAGCCGCTCGACGAGATCCTCGTCCGCGCCGACTGAGGCCGCCCCCTTCCGGCCGTTTCCTCAGGGGGCGAGCGCGGCCTTCGCGGCCTCGTCGAAGGGCGTCGGCTCGAAGGGGACGAGCTTGCGGATGCGGTCGTCGCGGGCGACCGTCGGGTTGCGGAGGCCCTCGACGAGGGGGCGCGCGACGCCCGCCTTCACTGGCGTGACGAGGTGGAGCCAGAGCGACGAGAGCCGCGGCGAGAGCACGGGCACCTCGACGATCAGCGGGCGGCGTCCGCGGATGCGGGCGATCCGCTCGATCATCTCCCGGTACGTCATCACCTCGGGCCCGCCGGCGTCGAAAGTCTCTCCCAGCGCCTCCTCGCGGCCGGCGACGCCGGCGAGGTAGCGCGCGACGTCGGCGAGCGCGATCGGCTGCGTGGGCGTGGACACCCACCGAGGCGTCACCATCCCCGGTAGCCGGTCGACGAGAGCGACGATCGTCTCGAAGGCCGCGCTGCCCTTGCCGACCACCATCGCGGCGCGGATCGTCGTCACCGGCACTGTCCCGGCGGCGAGCCGCTCCCCCGTCTCGCGGCGGCTCCGCAGGTGCTCCGAGAGGTCGGGCGAGTCGTCGCCGAGGCCGCCCAGGTAGACGATCTGGCGCACGCCGGCCTCCTCCGCCTCGCGGGCGACGACGTCGGCGCCGAGCGCGTCCCGGGCCGCGAAGTCGGGAGACCCGAGCGAGTGGACGAGGTAGTACACGACGTCGGCCTCGGTCACGGCTGCCCGGACTCCCGCCGAGTCCGTGACGTCGGCAGGCACCCACGTGACCCCCGGGGCGGTCGACTCGCGCGGCCGCCGCGACACGGCCACGACCTCGTGCTCCCGCGCGAGCAGCGGCACGAGCGCGCTCCCGATCACTCCGCTCGCGCCGAAGACGACCGCCCTCATCGGAGCCCCCCTCGCACGAGCCGCGCGAAGTAGCGTCGCCCCACCGCACGGTGGACGCGGGCCTGCACGTGCGCGTAGAGAGCCCCGGTCCAGTCAGGACGACCGGGCCGTGCGCCCAGGCGGGGGAAGAACCCGGTGATCGCCGATCGGAGCTCGGGGCTCTCCCCGCCCTGGTGCGCGAAGGAGATCGAGCCGCCCGGGGCCCGGGCGAGCAGCCCTCCGAGGATCGGGTACCGGCAGACGACGACGTCCCCGACCAGCCTCACCTCCGGCGGCCCGAAGCGAAGGAGCGCTGCCCGGCCGAGCAGGCGGAGCTCGACGCCGCCCGACCCCGACCGGGCGCGGACGAGGCCGCGCGTGCAGCGCTCCACCTCCTCCCAGTAGACGCGGCCGAGCGTGCGGGCACCTTCCTCCGTCGCCGCCACGACGGGCCTGGCGAGCGGAAGCCGCTGCTCCGAGGCGACCGCACCGGTGGGCGACTGGCGCCCTTCGGCCTGACCTGTCGGGAAAGCGTGCACGTCTGCCGGGTAGCGTACCCTCCCTGTCGAAGAACCATACGGCTTCTGTGGAGTCTCTGTGTACGATGAGACCATGAGCGACGACGGAGGCGGGTACCTTCGGATCGGCGAGCTGAGCCGCCGGGTCGGCGTCAGCCCCGAGCTGCTGCGCGCCTGGGAGACCCGCTACGGGCTCCTGCGCCCGTCACGCTCTTCGGGCGGCTTCCGCCTCTACTCGGACGAGGACGAGGCGCGCGTACGCCTCATGCGGGCACATCAGGAGCAGGGCCTCTCGGCCGCCGAGGCGGCGCGACTCGCGGTCGCCGGCGAGCCCGGCGCGGCGCCCTCGCCGGCGAGCGACGACCGCGTCGGCGGCGACGTCGCGCGCCTGCAGGATGCCCTCGACGCCTTCGACGAGGCCGGAGCGCACGAGGCCTTCGACCGCCTCGTCGCCGCCCTCTCCACCGACGCGCTCATCCGCGACGCGGTCATCCCGTACCTGGAGCAGCTCGGCCGGCGCTGGGAGAGCGGCGAGGCCTCGGTGGCGCAGGAGCACTTCGCCAGCAACGTCCTCCGCGGCCGCCTCCTCGGCCTCGCACGCGGCTGGGGCCAGGGCGCGGGCCCGCGCGCGCTCCTGGCGTGCGCACCCGGCGAGCAGCACGACCTGCCGCTCGTCTGCTTCGGGCTCGCACTCCGCGCGCGCGGCTGGCGGATCACCTACCTCGGCCCCGACACGCCGACGGAGACCGTCGCCGACGTCGTCGCCGCCCTGCGGCCCCGCCTCGTCGTCGTCAGCGCGTCGATGCCCGAGCGCCTCGACGGCGCTGCCGCCGGGCTCCGCCCGCTCGCGGCGAGCACGCGGATCGCCCTCGCCGGCCCCGGGGCGACCGAAACGAACGCGCGCACCGCCCGCGCGGAGCTCCTCGCGGACGACCCCGTCACCGCCGCCGACCGCGTCTCCCGCCGGGCCGTGTAGCTGCTCAGACGACTCGCTCGAGCGCGGGCGAGTCGAGATCCCGCCCGAGCAGGTCGAGAACCGCCTCCTCGACGGCACCCTGCGTCGCCGGCTCGCCGTACGTCACCTCGCCCAGGCTCTCCAGCGCGCCCCCGATCGTGAGGCCGCCGTCGAAGCGGTCGAAGACCCGCGGGTCGATGTACGAGGCGCGGCAGACCGCCGGGGTGTTCCCGAGGTAGTGGGCGACCTCCTGCAGGGCGCGCGAGACGGCGCGCCTGCGGGCGGCCTTCGACCCGTGCGCCTCCCCCGAGACCGCGAGCGCCACGGCGGCGAGGACGGTCGCGTTCCACGTCCGGAAGTCCTTGGCCGAGTAGTCGCCCTCGGAGACCTCCTTGATGTACGCGTTGATGTCGTCGGAGGTGACGTCCACCCAGAGGCGGCCCCGCTTGTACGCAAGCAGCTCCCCGCTCCCCCGGCGTCGCTTCAGCGCCTCGACGACGCGGTAGACGTCCCGGTCGACGACCGACTGCACGCGCCGCTTGCCGCCCTTGGCCGGGTAGTCGAAACGGATCAGGCCGCCGGGACCGAGCCGGACGTGGGAGCGGCGCATCGTGGCGATCCCGTACGTGCCGTTCTCCGCGGCGTAGTCCTCGGTGCCGATTCGGAAGAAGCCGCGGTCGAGGAGACGGACGGCCCCAGCGAGCACGCGCTCGCGTGGCAGCCCGCGCCGCCGCAGGTGCCGGGCCGCGACGTCCCGGACGCTCGGGAGCGCCCGCGCGAAGCCCAGCATCTCGTCGAACTTCTCCCGGTCGCGCCGCAGGCGCCAGTCGGCGTGGTAGAGGTACTGCCGCCGGCCGGCGGCATCGGTTCCGACCGCCTGGATATGGCCGTTCGCGAGCGGGCAGATCCAGACGCTCTCCCACGCCGGCGGGATCACGAGCCCGCGGATGCGCTCGAGCACGTCGGCGTCCTCGACCCGCATGCCCTCGGCGTCGAGGTACTCGTACCCGCGCCCGCGGCGGCGGCGGGAGATCCCCGGACCAGAGCAGTCGACTCGGCGCAGGCGCGGCATCGAGCATGTGTCCCCTCAACCCGGCGGGGCCGAACATGGCTCCTCGACTCTCGGCTAGGTCTTCGCGCGAGGCCTTGTGGCGGCCCTGCCGCTCGACTAGCGTCAGTGGTCGCAGGTGGACGCTGTTGGGGGTCCTCGTGGGCGACGGGAGGTTTGCGGTGAAGGCTGGAAGGCGATTTTCGGCGACTGCGCGCCTCGGCGTGCTCGCCGCCTCGGTTGCGATGCTGCTCGTCGGCGCGGGCTCCTCGGGCGCCGCGACGCTCGAGTCCTGCGCGTACGACGCGGGGTCGAAGGTCGTGACGGCGACGGTGACGGCAGGCTCGGAAGCGACCCTCAAGGTGATGGCCTCGGGCGAGCTCTGGTTCGGCGCGACGCCGGCGCCCTGCGGCGGCGCGACGACGACGAACACGGACTCGATCGAGATCGCGGGGAACGTGGGGACTCGAGAGGTGTTGACGCTGGATCAGCGCGACGGCCTGCTCGGGCCGGGCTTCTCGCCAGAGTTCAACATCCCCGAGATCGAGATCGCGACGGCGTTGGGGGACACCAACGACAGGATCGTGGTCTGGGGCACCTCGGCGAATGACACGATCGCGCCCGGGCAGAACGGGATGGCGCTGAACACGGACGGCGACGTGGACGTGCTCTTCTCCCCGGGCGTGCTCGAGCTGGAGATTCACGCCCTCGAGGGCGACGACTTCGTCAACGGCCGCGGCCAGGGCGGCGCCGGCCTCGCTTTCCAGGGACCGCTCTGGCTTTACGGCGGGGAGGGCGACGACGAGCTCGTGGGCAGCGCCCGCGCGGACCATCTCGACGGCGGCGCGGGGAACGACGTGATCAGCGCGCAGGGCGACAACGACGTGCTCCTGGGCGGCCCGGGCAACGATCAGCTCTCCGGCAGCGAGGGCGACGACCTCATCGTCGGCGGTCCCGGCGCGGACGCGCTCCTGGGCGGCTTTGGCAACGACACGATCGAGGCCAACGACGGCGAGGCCGACACCTCCATCCACGGCGGGCCCGGGGTGGACACGGCGACGGTCGACCCGGTCGACCCGAGCACGATCGCGGTCGAGAACAGGATCGTCGACAGCGGCCCGCCGCCTCCGCCTCCGCCCCCGGGCGGCGCCTGCGTCTACGACGAGGGCTCGGGCACCGTCACGGCCAGCATGGCGGCAGGCGCGCAGGCGACCCTCGCGGTCGTCGGCGGAGCGATCCACTTCGGCGCGACGCCGAGCGCCTGCGAGGCGGCCACGACGGCGAACACGGACACGATCAAGGTCCTCGCGCCCGCCGGCTCGGTCGAGCGCCTGCTCGTCGACCAGTCGGGCGGGGCGCTCGCCCCCGGCAGGAGCGCCGAGGGAACCGGCCTCGCCGAGATCGAGCTCGAGCTCGACCTCGGCGACGCCGCGGACGAGGTGACGATCCGCGGCGCCGACGGCGCCGGCGTCCTCGTCGTCGGCAACAAGGGCGTCTCGTTCAACGCCGACTCGGACGTGGACGTGACGTTCGCCGTCCTGCCGGGCTCGATCGAGCTGATCGGGGGCAACGGGGCGAGCAACGTCATCACCGCCCGCGGCGGCTACGGCGCCGGCCAGGTCTTCCAGGGCCCGGTCACGCTGCGCGCAGGCGATGCCGGGGACACCCTCACCGGCAGCGACTTCGCGGACCTGCTCGTCGGCGGCGGCGGCGCGGACACCCTGAGCGGCTACGGCGGCAACGACACGATCCTCGGCGGCGCCGGCGGCGACAAGCTCAACGGCCAGGACGGCGACGACACGATGACCGGAGGCGCGGGCGCCGACACGTTCAACGGCGCCGGCGGCAACGACACCCTCCATGCCGACGACGGCGCCGCAGACGTCTCCATCCACGGTGGGCAGGGAACGGACACGGCGTACTACGACGCCGGGATCGACCCGGCGCCGGTCGCGGTCGAGTTCCTGCATCCGCTCTAGCCGAGAAGCTCGAGAAGGGGGCTCCGGGCTCGCCCGGAGCCCCCTTCCTGACCCCTCGTCTAGACCCCTCCGCAGGCGGTTGCCCGACCCGCGGGGGCAGGGGAACCCTGCGGGAGAACAGCGGGGGTTGCCTTGCGCTTCACGTGGACGTGAATCGTCAGCGTCGCGTTGGCGGCGGCGCTCGCCCGAGCCGGCTGCGGCCGCGGCCGAGTCCTGCGCGAACGCCGCCGAAGCCAAGAAGGTGACCGCGACGCTCGCGGCCGGCTCCGGGCGACGCGAGGTGGTGACGCTCGATCACCGCGGCGGCGTCTGCGGCCCCGGCTTCACGCCCGGGTTCAACATTCCCGAGATCGAGATCGATGCCCACCTCGGCGAACTACCGGATCGTCGTCTACCCGACCGAGGACGACGACACGATCGCTCCGGGCCAGCACGGGATGGCTCTGAGGACCGACGGCGACGTGGACGCCACGTTCACACCCGGGATCCTCGAGATTGAGATCCACGCCCTCGGCGGCGGCGGGTTCGGCGACGACGCCCTCCACGCCGACGACGCGAGGTCGACACGCAGATCCACGGCGGCCCGGCGTGGACGTCGCGCACGACGACGCGGGCGTCGACCCGAATCCGATCGCGGTCGAGCAGCTCTTTCCACTCTAGGACCTGAGGGCCCTTGGTGCGGGACCGAGCCGCGTCGATCGCGGCTCGGGACCAGACCGATGGGCAGTCTCGGGATCCGGCTCTTGCATCGAGCGGTACGACCTCCAGCCTCAGGCCGCCCGAGCCACCGTTGGCTGGGGGAGAACACGAGAAATCCGACCGCACGCACCCTGCTCGTCGTCGCCTGCATCGCGCTGGCCGCGGCCGTCCAGGCGGCGGCGAAATCGTGCTCGTTCGACGCGTCCACGCGCGTCGTGACGGCGACGATCGCGCCCAGGTCGCACGCGGCCCTCGTGGTCGTCGACGGCGAGCTCTGGCTCGGCGCCCACGCCGGCGCCTCGCGGCGGCGAGACGAAGACGAACGCCGACACGATCCAGATCGCCGACTCGCCGGGGACACGCGAGCGGCTTGTCCTCGACCAGCGCGGCGGCGTTCTCGGGCCGAGCTTCACCTCCGAGTTCACCATCCCGGAGACGAGATCGCCACGAGCCTCGGAGACTACTACGACGGCGCTCTCGACCCGAGGCCGAGCACCGTCGAGAACCGCTTCACGCCCCAGGACCGCTGCGCCCCGTCGCACGGGTCCGCCAGACTTGCCGGATGCGCGCGATCGTCCCGCTCGACGGCGAGCCCCGCTTTCGCCCCTTCCCGTTCGCCCCGCCGCTCGACGGGCCGGTGCGAGGCGCGGTCGGAGACGCCGCCGGGGTCCTCGCCCGGACGAGCGGGCGCTTCGACGGGCCGATCGCGTTCTGCCACGGCATCTCCCGCGACGGCGCGATCCTGCAGCGGCACGGTCGCTACGCGGAGGCGATGGTCGTCTTCGAGGAGCCGTCCCTCGCCTACCGGCTCGGCTTCGCGCTCGGCGTGCAGCTCTTCGTCGAGCGGGCCGAGGGCGCGACGCTCTTCCAGCTCCGGGGGCCGTCCATCGGCCGCGACCCGCTGCTCTGGACCGCGTCCGCCTCCGGGGGGCTCAGGCCCGGGGAGACGCCGCGGGAAGCCGTGCTCGCCGACGCCGCCGAAGAGGTCGGGCTCGAGGAGCCCGACCTCGAGGGCTTCCGGCCGGTCGCGGCCGTGACCAACGACGCCACCGGCTCGGCGCTCGTCGTCTACCGCGCCCGCCTCCGCCCGGGCGCGGAGCCGAGGCCCGATCCCGTCAAGGTCGCCGAGCTCGCCTGGACCCGCTCTCCGGCCGAGCTGGGCGCCCAGGTCTCGGCCGACACCCTGGCCGCGTGGGAGGCGCTCGACACCCGGAGCAAGCAGAGCCCCGCCGGGGGCGCGCCGGCCCAGCGCTAGCGTCCGTCGGCGACGGGCTCTCCGCCCGTCACCTTCTCCCACCACTCGTCCTCGCGCCTCTTCAGCTGCTCCTGCACCTGGGCGACGTAGACGGCAAGCTCGGACTCCTTCTGGCCGAGCCGCTCCTGGAGGGCGGCGAGCTCCTCCTCGCGGCGCTCGAGCTTGTCCTCGCGGATCTCGAGGTCGGCCTCGACGCTCGCTTCCCGGCCCTCGACGCTCGACTCGCGTTCGTCGAGCTCGCGCAGGCGCTCGCGGAGTGCGTCCTCCATCTCGGCGATCCGCATCTCGCGTCGCTCGAGGCGCTTGACAGCGGAGTCGGCAACATTCCCGGCGTTCGCGAACTCAGCCTCACGCTCCGCGAGCTCTCGCTCGCGTGCCCGCAGCCGCTCCTCGACCGCCCTCGCAGCCTCGGACGCGCCCTGGGCACGCTGAGCCTCACGGCGCTCGATCTCGGCCTCGCGGGCTGCCAGCTCCGCCTCCCGCCGCTCGAACTCGGCCAGCCGCTCGCCCGCCTCCTCGACCGCACGACCGCGCGCGGAGAGCTCCCGCTCGACCCGCTCAGCCTCGGCACGAACACCCTCCTCCCGCGAGCGCAGACCAGCCTCACGCTCCGCGAGCTCCGCCTCCCGCGCGTGAACACGCGAGAGATCCGTCTGCACCTCCCGCTCACGCTCCGCGAGAGCGCTCTCGCGCGCGGCAAGCTCGCTCTCTTGAGCCCGCAGGAGGCCCTCACGCTCCCCGCGGTGCGCGTCTATCTCCATCTCGCGGGTCGCAACCTCCTGCTCGTGGCGAGCCAGCTTCTCCTCCTGCGCAGCGAGGGCCTGTGCCTGGTCGGCGAGGGCCTGTGTCTGCTCGGCGAGGCCGGCGGCAAGCGTCTCGCGTTCTCGGTCTCCCTGCTCGATCTCGGTGAGTTTGGCCTCGAGCCGATCGCTGCGCTCCGCTGTCGCGGCGTCGGCCTGCGCGAGCCGCGTCTCGAGCTCGGTCAGGCGTTCCCGCTCCTCGCGAACGTGCTGCACCTGCTCGACGAGTCGCGCCTCGCGGAGCTCGAGCTCCTGCTCGACCGCGACGAGCCGGGACGCGCGAGCGTCCAGCTCGGCCGAACGGGCCGCATCGTCTTGCGCCGAGGCACTCCCCTCGCGCGCCTCGAACGCTGCGGCGAGCTCCGTCCGCAAGGAGCTCTCGCGGTCGATCGAGGCGGCCAGCTCGGCACGCAGGGTGTCGGTCTCGGCGACGGGGTGCGCGCCGTTCGGGCGCTGCCCATCGACGGGCTCCGGAGTGGCGCCGGCCTCCTCGGGCGGGGCGCCGACCGGGGATTCGACCGGGGCGAGCCGTTCCCTGAGCTTCCCACGTAGACCGGTGCCGAAGCCCGTCTCGGTCTCGGCCTGCCTCAGGCTCCGGGTGCTGCCCGTGTCGTCGCTCATCACGTCTGCTCCGCCCCCATTCGCCGCCGTCAGAAGATCTCGGCGAGGTTAAGGAACGCCGGCCCGAGGATGACGATGAACATCGCCGGGAAGATGAAGAGGACCGTCGGGAAGAGCATCTTTATCGGTGCCTTCATCGCCCGTTCCTCCGCCGCCAACTGACGTCGGGTGCGGCTATCGGATGCCTGCACCTTGAGGATGTGTCCGAGCGAGATGCCGAGTTGATCGGCCTGGATGATGGCTCGCACGAAGGCCGAGAACTCGGGCGTATCCACGCGGTGCATCATCTTCGTGAGGGCGTTCTGCCTACTCTCGCCGATCCGCATCTCACCGAGGGCGAGCGCGAACTCCTCTGCGAGCGGACCGTCCATGTGCTCGGTGAGCTTGGCGATCGCCCCGTCGAACCCGAGCCCCGCCTCGACCGAGACCGCCAACAGGTCGAGCGCGTCGGGTAGCTCCGCGCGGAGGATCTCCTTGCGGCTCCTCGTCTTGAAGGTCAGGACGACGTCGGGAGCCATGAAGGCGACCCCCGCCGCGAACAACCCGATGAGGACGCCGCGCGAGGCGAGCGATCCCGTGATCCCCGCGAGCAGCTGGCCTCCAAGGAACCCGCCTACGGCTAGAAGCCCCTTCGACGCGAGGAAGCCGGTCGGCGAGATCCGCCGCGAGAGACCGGCGTTCATGAGCTTGACGGCCACCGACTGAGCGCTCGAGCGAGGGGTCAGCCTGAGGACGACGCGGGCGAGACCCGTCTTCAGCGGGATGAACGCCCGCTCGCGGAACGTCCCGTCCGCGAGCATGCCCGGGCGCCGGATCCGCTGGACGCCGTAGTTGGCGGCTCGCCTGACGGAGCCCATGCGCTCTCGCGCCGGGGCGGTGGCGACCTCCATGAGGAGGAAGAACGCGAATGCGACGGAGCAGCCGGCGAGGATCAGTAGCAAGACCATCATGTCAGTACCTGAAGTTCACGATCTTGCGGAGGAGGAGGGAGCCGAGCCCCATCATCACGACCATCCCGATGAGGAGCTTGTGGCCGGTGCTCGAGCGCCAGAGCGGGCTCATGTACTCCGAGTTCATGAGCGTGAGGATGCCGGCGAGGAAGAACGGCAGCGCGACCAGAACGTACGCGGAGGCACGACCCATCGCGGTCAGACCCTTGATCTTCTTCGCGAACTGCTGCCTGGTCCGCACGGTGTCCGCAACCATGTCGAAGAGCGTCGCGAGGCTACCGCCCACCTGGCGCTGGATCGTGACGGCGGTGATGACGAACTCGAAGTTCTTCGATCCCAGCCGCCGTGCCATGTCGCCGAGCGCCTCGTCCATCGGGCGGCCGAGGCGGGTCTCGGTGAGCACGCGCTTGAGTTCCTTCGACGCGGGGGGTTGATCCTCGTCGACCACGCTCTGGAGCCCCTGCCGGAAGCTGTGCCCCGCCTTGAGCGCCGCCGCCAACGTGATCAGAAGATCGGGGAGCTGGTCCTCGAAAGCCTTCACTCGCCGGCGCGCCTTGAAGGCGACGACGACGTAGGGGATCAGGGCTCCCACCGCGAATCCGACCACCAGGGGCAGAAGCGACCGCGTGGCTGCACCGGCGAGCAGCGCGGTCACGATTCCGGCGCCGACCATCATGTAGACGAACTCGACGGTGCGCAGCGGCAGGTCGGCGCGCTCCAGTATGCGGTCGATGGCCTTCCACGGCTTCAGGCTCCCGAGGGACGACTCGGTGACGCGGAAGAGGCCGGTGGCGAAGCGCATACGCTCGCGCTCGCTGGGCTTGATCGCCCGGCTCGCCCCGGTCACGTGGGGATCGAGGCGGCCCTTGAGCCAGGAGCCCTTCGGCGAGGCGAACAGGAACCCCACGGCGACGAGGACGATGAGCCCGATGAGAACGGCGAACGCGGACTGCCCCCAACTCTTGCCGAAGAACTGCTCGGGCAGGCGCCCCTGGGCGGCCGGCTTCCGCTCGATGACCGATGCGCCCGGGACGACTAGATCCAGCGAGGCTCTCTCGGAGCCGACCGCCGCGACGACGGACACTGGCTCGCCCGGCAGCGCGGCGGTCACGTACTCGAGCC
>DATHVD010000016.1:0-25223 GCA_035461525.1 Gaiellaceae bacterium | reverse complement strand
GGTCTCTGCCGGTCGGCCATGGGGTCAGACTAGCCCCCCTCCGAGGGTGGTTTCAAACCGGACGGGACGGTCACCTTCCGCCTGAGCGCCCGCGCGAACGCCCGCCGGGACTCGGCGCGCTCGAAGCAGGACGGCCGGCGGCAGGTGTACGCGCTCCTTCCCGAGAGCTTCCCGAGCGGATCCGCCTCGAGGACGCCCGTCGGCGCCGCGAAGCGCGCGAGCTCCCGCTGCGGGGCCTTGCGGCCGCACCCGACGCACGTCCGGATGGGATCGCTCACGAGGCAGGCCGCTCCTCCTCCTGGTCCCCCTCCGCCACGGGCTCGAGCTCGGCCTCGCCCTCGGGCTCCTCGGCGCCGCCCACGGGCACGGCCTCGGAGGCGTCGAGCTCCTCGCCGGCCTCCTCGCGCGCGGCGAGCTCGCGGTGCGCGGGGATCCCGCAGTAGCGGGAGCCGGGCACGGACGTGTTCGGGCAGCGCTTGCCCGTGGAGAGGATGGCGGCGCAGCGGCCCGAGAACTCCTCCTCGGCTCCGCCGAAGGCGGCCTCCGCCTCGGTGCGGGCGAACTCGGTCTCGGAGACGATGTCGATCTTCCAGCCCGTCAGCCGGGCGGCAAGGCGGGCGTTCAGGCCCTCCTTGCCGATGGCGAGCGAGAGCTGGTCGTCGGGGACGACGACGGTCGCCTCCTTCGTCTCGTCGTCGACGAGCACCTCGCGCACGCGCGCGGGCGAGAGGGCCTTGGCGACGAAGCGGGCGGGCTCCGGGTTCCAGGGGATGATGTCGATCTTCTCGCCCCGGAGCTCGGAGACGACCATGCGGACGCGCGACCCGCGCGGGCCGACGCAGGCCCCGACCGGGTCGACGCCCTGGACGTGCGACTCGACGGCGATCTTCGAGCGGTAGCCGGGCTCGCGGGCGACGCCGCGGATCTCGACGAGCCCGTCCGCGATCTCGGGCACCTCGAGCTCGAAGAGCGTCTTGATGAGCTCGGGGTCGCGGCGGGAGAGGATCACCTGCGGGCCCTTCGTCCCGGAGCGGACCTCGGTGATGACCGCCTTGATGCGGCTTCCCTGCTCGTAGCGCTCGCCGTCCACCTGCTCGGAGCGCGGCAGGAGCGCCTCGACCTTGCCGAGGTCGACGAGGACGTTGTTGCGGTCGCCGGCCTGCTGGACGATTCCGGTCACGACCTCGGTGACACGGTCGACGTACTCGTCGTACATCATCTCGCGCTCGGCCTCGCGGATCCGCTGCAGGATCACCTGCTTCGCCGTCTGCGCGGCGATGCGGCCGAAGTCGCCCGGGGTGACGTCGCTCCGCGTCACGACGTCCTCGGGCACCTCGGACCAGTCGATCGTGAGGTCGTCGTCGGAGAGCAGCGTGTGCGAGCGCTCGCCGTTCTCCGCCTCGGCGGCCTCGAGCTCGGTGAGCGCGCGCTCGCGGGCCTCGTCGAGGAGGCGCTCCTCGATGTCGGAGGGCAGCTCGATCGACCACACGCGGAAGTCCCCCGTCGTGCGGTCGAGCTCGACCTGCGCGTGCCGGGCGGCCCCCGGCGTCTTCTTGTAGGCGGCGAGGAGGGCGTCCTCGAGGGCGCTGACGAGCGTGTCGTCCTCGATGCCCTTCTCCTTCTCGATCTGCCTGACCGCCTCCAGGATCTCCCGGCTCATGCGTCCGTCCTTCCCTAGCCCTTCTCGATGAGGTTGCCGCGGGCGATCGCCTCGTAGGGGATGGCGATGCGCTCCCCGCCGGAGTCGAGGGCGACGCCGCTCTCGTCGGCGGCTACGACCTCGCCGCGGAAGCGCTTGCGGCCCGCGACCTCGTGCGTCGTCCTGATCTGCACCTTCCGCCCCACGGCGCCGGCGAAGTGCCCCGCGGTGCGGAGCGGTCGCTCGAGCCCCGGCGAGGAAACCTCGAGCGTGTAGCGGTCGAGCAGGTGCCGGAGCGCGTCGGTCACGTCGGCGCAGAGCGCGTGGTCCACCCCGCGGGGGTGGTCGATGAACACGGTCACGCGCTCGGGCCCGCCGAGCTCGACCGCGAGCACCTCGACGTCGGGGAGGCGGCTCTCGACCGTCTCCTCGACCTCGCGCTGTAGCTGTCGCTCCTTCTCGTAGACCTGCATCCGGCCCTTCTCGCAGAAAATGGGCGCCGCGCGCCCATTTCTCCGACGTCCGTTGGGGAAATGTCTCAGGTCAGGATAGCAGCGGCGCCCGCGTTTCCGCCGGGCCCGATCCGGCCGTGCCACCGCCGGTCCGGGGAAGCGTCGGGTCCGGGAATCGCCTGAGGTCGGGGAGCGATGAAGCGCCTCTTCGACTCTCACTCGGCCGACCGAGCTCGAGCTCACGCCCGAGGGGAACGTGGTGTCGCCCCCCTTCGACGGCGAGGGGCGCGTGGCACCGAAGGGGCCGACGACGGTTTGCTCGCCATGGAGCACTGGACCGTCGTAACCTGGATCGTCTAGAGGTCGCACGGCGTTCTCGCGGGGAGGCCTAGGCGTCGAGCACGATCGTGACCGGCCCGTCGTTGTCGATCTCGACGCGCATGCGCGCGCCGAAGCGGCCCCTGGCGACGGCGATCCCCTCGGCCTCGAGGGCGGCGCAGAGGGCTTCGTAGAGCGGCTCGGCGACGTCCGGGCGCGCGGCGGCGGCGAAGCTCGGGCGGTTCCCCTTCGCCGTGTCGGCGATCAGCGTGAACTGGCTGACGACGAGCGCCCCGCCGCCGGTGTCGAGGAGGCTCCTGTCGAACTTCCCCTCCTCGTTCTCGAAGATCCGCAGCCGGGCCACCTTGCCGGCGAGGCGGCGCGCGGCGCCCTCGTCGTCCCCGTCCCTGACGCCGAGGAGCACGCAGAGCCCGGCCCCGACCTCGCCGGCGACCTCGTCCGCGACGAGCACCCGCGCCCGCGAGACGCGCTGCACCACCGCTCGCACGGCGGGATCTTCGCACGGCGCCCGGAAGCCCGCTCGTGTTCCACGCGCACGAGGCGTACGGACCGCTCCCGGTCCGGATCCGCTCGGATGCGAAGCGGCACCGGACTTTGTGCGCGTGAAACACAAGCGCCCCTTCCCGCCGCCGTGCGCGAGGGGCAGCGGGGGTCGTCCTAGCTGACGAGCTTGTCGAGTGCCCGACGGTAGTCGCGGCTCTGCGGGCGGAAGAAGGTCGCCAGCCGGTAGTGCGGAACCGCCTCCTCGGGCTTCCCCTGCTTTTCCAGGCAGCGCCCGAGCGCGAAGTGCGCGTAGTGGTCCACGGGCGCCAGCTCGAGGATCGTGCGGAACTCCTGCTCGGCCTCGGCGAAGCGGCGGATGCGGTAGTAGGCGATGCCGAGGGCCTCCCGGATGGACGCCTTCCCGGGCTCGCGGCGCTTGGCCTTCTCGAGCGCTACGGTCGCCTGCGCGGCGTGGCCGGCCGCGAGGTGGTCGCGGCCCTGTCTGTAGAGGTCGTAGGTCTCGCTCATGTCCACTTCCAACGATACGGAAGGACGCAAGGTCCGCCGACTCCCCGTTCTCCCGGTTCTTCCCCGCCGGGCGGGGGCACGCGAGACTTGACCCGGTGAGACGCCGATCGTGATCGCCTCCGCTCGTGAGCGCCGCGCTCCTCTGGGCCGCCGTCGCCGGAGCCGGCGGCCTGGCAGCGGCCGTCAGACGGAGAGCGAGCGGAGGCTCACGGCCCCGCGGAGCCGGCTCGCCGCGCTCAGCCGCCGCCGCAGCCCGCGGCGGACGGCGCGGAGCTCCCGGCGCGCGCGCCGCAACGCGTCCCGCCCCTCGCCCGGAGGGCCGAAGCGTGCGAGCGTGAGGTCGCGGACGAACGCGTCCGCCTGCACGGCGTAGTAGCGTTCGAGCATCTCCCCCAGGTCGGCGTGCGTCGCGCTCGCCGGGACGTCCACCCCCTGGTCGGCGAGGAAGGCGACGACGTCGCGGCGGCAGGCGGAGGCGAGCGCGCGCGGGTCGCGTGCGGAGAAGAGCCAGGCCCGCCGCGCGGCCTTGAGAAGGAGGATCGCGGCGACGGCGCCCCCGAGCACGAGAAGCACGAGAGCGACGAGGCTCGGGCCGCGGTCGCGGACGGCCGCGCCGGTGCCGCTCCCGAAGCCCGGGTTTGCCAGCCCCTCCGAGCCCTCGAGGCCCGGCCGGGCGCTGCGGATCTGCTCGGCGAGGGCCGGGGAGAGGCCGCCGAGGCTGGAGTCGAGGCCGATGTCGGCGGCGTCGCCGGCGTTGAAGGCGCCGGAGAACGCCGAGTAGGTCGCTGCGAGCTCCCCCCGCCCGGGCGTCGGGTCGAACGGCAGCCACCCGAAGTCCGGGAACCAGACCTCGACCCAGGCGTGGGCGTTCGTGTCGGAGACGACCCACTCCTCGTCGCCCTCGTCGTACCTGCCGCTCGTGAACCCGACTGCGACCCGCGAGGGCACGCCGAGCAGGCGCAGCATGAGCGCCATCGCCCCGGCGTAATGCTGGCAGTAGCCGCGCTTCGAGTCGTTGACGAAGGCGACGAGCGCGGGCTCGCCGCCGAGCGGCTGCGGAGGCTGCTCGTCGTAGACGAAGCCGCCGGCCTCGCGGAACCAGGTCTCGAGCAGGACGGCGGCCTCGTAGGGCCCGCGCGCCTCGTTCGTGATGCCGCGCGCCGCGTCGTGGAGCGAGCGGAGCGAGGCGATCTGGAAGTCGTCCGCGTGCTCCGTGCCGAAGAAGAAGGCCATTCGCTCCGTGCGGCCGCTCGCGCCCCACTCCGGCACCGGCTGGTAGACGACCTCCATGTACCGCTCGAGGCCGATGCCGTCGGGGTAGTCGCCGCGGAAGGCGTTGAGCTCGCTCGGGTTCGGGCGCGGGACGTAGCTCCAGACCGTGTAGCGCTGCCCGCGGCGCAGGGCGGTCGGCACGACGACGACGTCGCCGGCGACGTCCGCCACGGGCGCCTCCGTCCCCGGCCGCCAGCGCACTGGCTGGGACGACGCGAGCAGGTGCGTGTCCCGCAGCGCCTCGATCGTCACGTCCTGCCGGACCCAGGCGTCCTCGTCGGCGGCACCCTCGGGGAGAAGCGGGTTCACGCCCACGGCGTCGACCTGCTCGCGCTGCTGCGGCTGCTGCGCGCGCAGGTCCTCGTTCCAGACCTGGCCGGTGTAGTCGTCGAGTGTCGTCGCGCGCCAGTAGAGGGAGCGCTTCGAGCCCGAGACCTTGACCCGGAGCACCGTCGTCGGCTCCTCGGGAAAAGTGATGCCCCGGTAGTTCGCGTCCCAGACGTAGTTCACGGACACGGGCTCGGTCGGCGCGTCGTACGGGTCCCAGCTCTGCCAGCCGAGGAAGGCGCTCTTGGCGACCGCGTCGCTCGTCGAGCCCGCGATCGCGAGCCCGACGAGGGCCGCGCCCACGCCGGCGGCGAAGGCGACACCACGCGCCGGGTCGCGCCGACGGAGGAGGAAGAGGATCGCCAGGACGCCGAGGAGGGCGAGCGCCCCCGCCGTCAGCGGCCGCCCGCTCGGGCTCAGGGTCAGGGGCCAGCCGACTCCGGCCACGAGCACCAGCGAGGCGCCCACCGGCCGGTCGGCGAACACGAACATGCCGCCGAGCGCCGCGAACGCGAAGATGGCGAGCAGGATCAGCGCGTGCGGGTACGGGTAGTCGATCCGGTCGAACGGGAGCCGCGTCTCGAAGAAGTCGAGGAAGCCCTGTCGCACTCCGTCCAGCACGGGCCCCAGGAAGTCGCGCTGCGGGTCGCGTGGGCGCATGTCGGAGAGCGGGACCGAGAACGCGGCGCTCACGGCGAAGAGAGCCGCGACGGCGAAGGTGACGCCGGCGGCGAGCCGCGAGGCGCCCAGCGCGACGGCCGCGATCGGCGCGAGCGCCAGGGCGAGCATCACGCCCCAGTCGCGCGCGGGGACGGCGAGCTGCTCCAGGCTCAGCCACGACGCCGTCGCGAAGGCGGCGATCATCGCGGTGAGGAAGACCCGCCTAGCCAACGGCCCTCAGAGGCTCGGCGCCGAGGCGGGCGCCCAGGTCGTCCCCACGGCGCAGCACGACGACGGGGACTCCGGAGCGCTCGAGCCGGAGCAGGTGGGCGGCGACCTCTGGCCGGACGCGCTCGCCGGCGCGTTCCGGGACGAAGCTCGACGCGTCCACATAGACGACGCTCGCGCCGTGCCGCGCGAGCGCGCGATGCGCGAGGCGCTCGACCAGCCTGCCGTCGAGCGCCGACGTGACCACGGTCACCTCGATCGCGCGCGAGGCCGGCCCCGCCTCGTCCGCGAGCACGTTGGCGACCGGCGTCCGGCCGTCCGGCTCGACGGCGGCGAGGATGTCGAGCGCCCGGTGCCACTCGCCGTCGAAGGAGTGGACGCGCTGGTGGGCGGGGCGGGCCGAGTTGACGACCAGGGCCGCGCGTCGGCCGCGGCTCGCGTACGCCTTCAGGATCGATCCGGCGGCGCGGACGGCGAGCTCGAAGCTCGAGTCCGGAGGCGCGCCGACGACCGCGGCCGCGGCGGCGTCGAGGACGACGGCCGTCTCGTCACGGGGCGAGTCCTCGAGCTCCTTGACCATGAGCTCCCCGCGCTTGGCGGTCGAGGGCCAGTGCACGCGGCGGAGCGACTCGCCCTGCTCGTAGTCACGGACGCTGTGGAGGTCGAAGCCGGTCGGTCGCCGCATGAGGAGCCTCCGCCCCTCCGGCGTCCGCGCTCCGGACTCCGAGAAGAGGCGGTCGAGGTCGACGAGGCGGGGGTAGACGAGGATCGACGCCCCCGCGGGCAGGTCGACCTCGACGCGCTCGAGCCCGAAGGGATCCTCGATCACGATCTGCGCGGACTCGATCGGGTAGCGGCCGCGCGGGACGCGGCGCAGGACGTACCGCCCGCGCAGGCGGCCGTGGCGGCGCACGAGCTGCGTCTCCCGCTCGCCGAAGCGCGCGATGCGCTCGCGCAGCACCATGGTGCCGGAGGGAACCGCCCCTTCGGCGTCGAGCTCGAGCGAGACCGGGATGTCCTCGCCCGCCAGGCGCTCCCCGCGGCCGAACGTGCGGCGGAGCCGCATCGGCCGGCGCAGGACGCGCACCCAGACCGAGGCGGCGGCGACGGCGAGCACGAGCCCGAGCGCGACGGGATAGAGCGTGCTCGAGCCGAACGCCCACGCCGTCAGGTAGATCCCGCCCCCGAGGGCGAGGATCCAGCGGCCGCGGTCGGTCAGCACCCGGAGCCGTCCCTAGACGGGAACGGGCGTCCGCTCGACGAGCTCGCGGACGACCTCCTCCGCGTCGAGGCCGCCCGACCGGGCTTCCGGCGAGAGGATGAGGCGATGGGCGAGGACGGTCGCCGCCACGGCCTGCACGTCGTCCGGCTGCACGAAGTCGCGCCCGGCGACGAGGGCGCGCGCCTTGGCAACGCGCAGGAGCGCGATGCCGGCGCGCGGGCTGGCGCCGAGGTAGAGACGGGCGTCCGAGCGGGTCTGGCGCAGGACGGCGACGACGTAGCGGTTGACGCTCTCCTCGACGTAGACGCTGCGCGCGTCCTCGATGGCGGCGAGCACCTCCTGGGCGCTGGCCACGGGCTCGAGGCTGTCGAGCGGGGTCGCGCCGGCGTTTTCGGAGAGCATGCGCGCCTCCTCGGCGAGCGGCGGGTAGCCGATCGCGATCCGCATCGTGAAGCGGTCGAGCTCGGCCTCGGGGAGCGGGTACGTCCCCTCGTACTCGATGGGGTTCTGCGTCGCCATGACCATGAAGGGCGGCGCGAGCCCGTAGGAGACGCCGTCGATCGTCACCTGCCGCTCCTGCATGCACTCGAGCAGCGCGGACTGCGTCTTCGGCGAGGCTCGGTTGATCTCGTCGACGAGGAGGATGTTGGCGAACACCGGCCCCGGCCGGAACTCGAACTCGTTCGAGCGCTGGCTGAAGACGTTCACCCCGGTGACGTCCGAGGGGAGCAGATCGGGCGTGAACTGGAGGCGCGAGAACGAGCAGTCGACCGAGCGTGCGAGCGACTTGGCGAGCGTCGTCTTGCCGACGCCGGGGAAGTCCTCGATGATCAGGTGCCCCTCGGAGAGAAGGCAGAGGACGGCGAAGTCGAGCGTCTCGTCCGGGGCGTGGATCACGCGCCGGAGGTTCTCGGCGATGCGCTGGGCCAGAGTCACGGCGCCCGAGGGCTCCAGGCCCTGCCTCGCTTCGACGGTCCGCTCCTCCATCTACTCCCCCTCCAGCAGGGTCTCGACCTCGTCGAGGATAGCCACAGCGCATTCCTCCTTGCTCCGCCTGCTCACAGGGCGCTCGCCACGCGCCGTCAGGAGGACGAGCTCGTTCCAGTCCGAGTCGAATCCGATGTCGTCACGAGATACGTCGTTGTAGACGAAGAGGTTCCCTCGTTTGTTTCTGAGCTTCTCCCGCGCCCGCTCGAGCCCGGCTTCGCCCTCGTCCGCCGCGAAGCCGACGAGCACCTGCCCGTTGCGGGCGCGCCGGCCCAGCTCAGCGAGCACGTCCTCGGTCGGGACGAGCTCGACCGACCATTTCTCCCGGTTCTTCGGACGCTTGCCCGCCGCCGGTTCGGCGGGGCGGTAGTCGGCGACCGCAGCGGCCATGACGACGACGTCGGCGTCGTCGCGGGCGAGCACCTCGCGGGCGAGGTCGGCCGCGGTCGGCGCCGGGACGACCTCGACCCCGCCGGGCGGGGGAACTGCCACGTTGGCGGCGACGAGGGTGACCTCCGCCCCGCGCCGGGCGGCTTCTCGCGCGACAGCGACGCCCATCTTCCCGGAGGAGCGGTTGCCGACGTAGCGCACGGAGTCGAGCGGCTCGCGCGTCCCGCCGGCGCTGACGACGACGCGCTTTCCGCGCAGCCGGCCGGCCGCGCCGAGGAGCTCGAGACAGCGCGCGAAGATCGCCTCCGGCTCGCTCATCCGCCCGGGGCCGTGCTCGCCCTCGGCGAGCTCGCCCTCCTCCGGTCCGATGCGGTGGACGCCGCGCTCGGCGAGGAGCGCCAGATTCGCCTGCGTCGCCGCGTGGCGCCACATGCGCACGTTCATCGCCGGCGCGACGAGCACCGGCCCGGAGACGGCGAGAGCGGCCTGCGTCAGGACGGAGTCCGCGAGGCCGTGGGCGAGCTTCGCCAGCGTGTTCGCCGAGAGCGGCGCGATCACGAGCAGGTCCGCGTCGGCCAGGTGCGGGTAGAGGTCGCGCGGCGACTCCTTCCGCGCGAGCGCCTCGAAGGTGTGCGCGGCGACGAAGCGCTCGGCGTCCGGCGTCAGGAGCGGCGTCACGTCGTGCCCGTCCTTGACGAGCAGCCGCAGCAGCTCGCACGCCTTATAGGCGGCGATGCCGCCGGTCACGCCGAGGAGAACCCGAGCCACGGGGCCCTGTGCCCTGGGGCTAGGTGTACGAGACCGTGATCTTGCCCTCGGCGATCTCCTCGAGGGCCATGGTCAGGTAGTTCTTCGAGCGGGACTCGACGAGCGGGGGCGGGAAGTCGTCGAACGTGCCCTCGCCGAGCTGGTGGTGGTAGTTGTTGATCTGCCGCGCACGCTTGGCGGCCGCGATGGCGAGCCCGTAGCGCGAGCCGTCGGCGTTCGCGAGCAGATCGTCGAGGCGTGGATACATCATGAGGCTCGAAGCTTACCTGCAGCGCGCGACCCGCAGAGCTCCTCGTCCACGATCGCCCCGATCTCGCCGACCGCGCGCACGACGTCGTCGTTGGTGACGACGTGGTCGAAGTCGTCGGCCTCCTCTGCCTGGCGGCGGGCGAGGGCGAGCCGCTCGCCGATCTCGCCGGCGCTCTCGGTCGCCCGCTCGCGCAGCCGGCGCTCGAGCTCGTCGAACGAGGGGGCCTGCACGAAAATCGTGACCGCGTCGGGGTCCGTCGCGGCGATCGCCTTCGCCCCCTGCGTCTCCAGCTCGAGCACGCAGCTCCGACCCGAGGAGCGGATGCGGTCGACCTCCTCCCGCAGGGTTCCGTAGCGGTGCCCGGAGACGTAGGTGACGTGCTCGAGGAACCCGCCGGCGGCGACGCGGCGCTCGAACTCCTCCTCGGTGAGGAACCGGTACTCGCGGCCGTCTTCCTCGCCGGGCCGGCGCGCCCGCGTGGTGGCGGAGACGGCGACAGCGAGGTCGGAGCGACGCTCGACGAGCGCCCGGATCAGCGTCCCCTTGCCGGCGCCGGAGGGCCCGGTGACGACGAAGAGGCGCGGCGGCACGGCGTCAGCGGCGCAGCAGCGCGACCAGCTCGGCGCGCTGGCGCTCCGAGAGGCCGCCGACGGTCTTCGACTGGCTGATCCGGCACTGATTGAGGAAACGGGCGGCCTTGACGCGCCCGAACTTGGGCACGGCCATGAGGATGTCGAAGACCTTCGCAGTCTCCACGTACTCCGGCGGATCGCGCAGGATGGACTCGATCTGCTCGTCGCCGGACTTCAGGTCCTTCTTCAGCTTTGCCCGCTTGACGCGGATCTCGTTGGCCCGGCGGAGAGCGTCCATCCGCTGATCCAGGGAACGGAGCGGCGCCTGGACCTGCGTCTTGGTGCCCTGCATGGCGCGGCATTCTAACAGCGCCCCTCAGAGCTTCAAGCGGACCCTCTCGGCGGGCCTCCGAGAGGCGCGCGGACCCTCCTCGTGGGCGGTGCCGCGGGCGGCGAGCGGGTCCGCGAAGCCTCGCCCGGCGGCTTCCGCGGCGAGCTCCGCGCGGATGCGGGCGGGGGCGCCGGGGTCGGCGAAGAGCGCCGTCCCGACGGCCACGGCGGAGGCGCCGGCGGCGATCAGGTCGAGGGCGTCGCGCCCGGTCTCGACGCCGCCCATGCCGACGATCGGGAGCCCGGTCGCGCGGTAGCAGGCGTAGACGGCCGCGAGCGCGACGGGCCTGAGGGCCGGCCCGGAGAGGCCCCCGACAGCCGTCGAGAGGCGCGGTCGCAGCGTCGCCGGGTCGAGGGCCAGCCCGCGGATCGTGTTCACGAGCGAGAGCCCGTCGGCGCCCGACTCGGCGGCGGCACGGGCGACGGCCGGCAGGTCGGGGAGCGCCGGCGAGAGCTTGGCGTAGAGAGGCTTCGTCGTCACGGCCCGGGCGGCGGCGACGACGGCTGATACCTCGTCCTCGGGGGCGGCGACGTTCGGGCAGGAGAGGTTGAGCTCGCGGACGGCAGCGTCGGTGCGGTCAAGACGGGCGCAGAGCTCCGCGTAGTCGGCCGCGGCGAAGCCGCCGACCGAGACCCAGACCGGCGGGCCGAGCTCGAGGAGCCGGGGCAGGTGGTCGGCGATGAACGCGTCGATGCCGGGGTTCGCCAGGCCGATCGAGTTCAGCATCCCCACCTCGGCCTCGGCGATGCGAACGGGCGCGTTCCCCTCGCGGGGAAGGGGCGTCACGGTCTTCGTCACGAAGGCGTCGAGCGTGCGCGCGACGTCGGGAGCGGCCAGGGCGTCGAGACAGCCGGAGGCGTTGAGGATCACGCGACCGCCTCCACCGGATGCGTCCTCGTGCCCGGCGCCGGGACGCGTCCGCCGAGGACGGGGCCCTCGACGCAGAGGCGCGCGAGCCGGCCGTCGATGCGGACGGCGCAGCCGTAGCACGCTCCGTAGCCGCAGGCCATCGGCGCCTCCCAGGCGAGCTGGGCGTCCGGGGCGAGCCGCCGCACGGCCTCGAGCATCGGCTCCGGCCCGCAGGCGAGGACGTCGCGCCCCGGCTCGAGCGCTTCGGTGACGAGCGCCGGCTCGAGGACGGCCTGGGCGTTGGGCACGAGGACGGCGGCCTCCGCGTGGCGCGCCGTACGGAAGCCGAGGAGAGCCGGCGGCCCACCGAGGCGCTCGGCGAGGTACGGGAAGGGCGCGATGCCGATGCCGCCGCCGACGAGGAGCGGCCGGGCCACGTCGAGCCGGAAGCCGTTCCCGAGCGGGCCGAGGACGTCCACCTCCTCCCCGTGCCCGAGCTCCGTGAGCGCTCGCGTGCCGGGACCGATCGGGTCGACGAGGAACCCGAGCTCCCCGGGCGGGGCGAGGCAGAGGCTCATCGGCCGCGGGAGCAGCACGCCGCGCGGTCGGAGCATGAAGAACTGCCCGGGGACGCCGGGGTCGACCGCGCCTCGCCGCAGGCGGACGAGGCTGTACGGGCCGACGGGCTCGACCCGGACGACGCTAAGCCGGGCGTGCGACACGTTCCTGGAGCGAGAGGGCCTCGCCCGAGGTCGCACGGGCGATCGCCTCGACGGCCGCGGCGGCCCCGGCCATGGTCGTGACGCACGGGACGCGGGCGACGAGCGCGGCCTCGCGGATGAGGTAGCCGTCCGAGCGGGCGCCCCTGCCGGCGGGCGCGTTGACGACGAGGTCGACGCGGCGCCGGCGGACGAGGTCGACGACCGTCGCCCCCTCCCCCTCCTCCGTCACCTTGCGGACGCCCGTGACGGCGAGGCCCGCGGCGGCGAGCGCGCCGGCCGTCCCGCCCGTGGCGCAGAGCGCGAAGCCGAGCGCGTCGAGCCGGCGGCCGAGCTCGACCGCGGCCTGCTTGTCCGCGTCGCGCACGGAGAGGAAGACGGTTCCCGCCCGCGGGAGCGCTCGCCCTGCGGCCCGCTCGGCCCGGGCGAACGCGGTCGGGAAGTCGGCGGCGCTCGCCATCACCTCCCCCGTGGAGCGCATCTCCGGCCCGAGCACGGGGTCGGCGCCCGGGAAGCGGGCGAACGGAAAGACGGACGCCTTTACCGAGACGTGCCCGCGAGCCTGGCTAATGGGCGTGTCCAGGGAGGACACGGGCGCGCCCACGACAAGGCGGCAGGCGGCGTCGACGAGGTTGACGCCGAGGGCCTTGGAGGCGAAGGGCACCGTGCGGGAGGCGCGCGGGTTCGCCTCGAGGACGAAGAGGCGGCCCTCGTGCAGCGCGAGCTGGACGTTGATGAGCCCGACGACTCCGAGGGCGGGTGCGAGGCGCGTGACGACGTCCTGGCACTCGCGGAGGAGCGCCGGCGGCAGCCCGGCCGGCGGGAGGACGCACGAGGAGTCGCCCGAGTGGACGCCGGCCTCCTCGACGTGCTCCATGACCGCCGCGACCCACGTCTCCTCCCCGTCGCAGAGGGCGTCCACGTCGATCTCGACGGCGCTCTCGAGGAAGCGGTCGACGAGCACGCGACCGCACCCCTCGGCTGACCGGGCCACGTCCTCCGGCCCGTAGCAGACGCGCATCTGGCGGCCTCCCAGAACGTAGGAGGGGCGCACGAGCACCGGATAGCCGAACCGCTCCGCAACCTCGACGGCCCCGGCCGCGTCGTCGGCAACGCCCCACTCGGGCACGGCGACGCCGAGCCCGTCGCAGAGCGAGGCGAAGCGCTCGCGATCCTCGGCGAGGTCGACGGCGTCGTAGGGCGTCCCGAGGATGCGGTGGCCTGCCTCCTCGAGCGCGCGCGCGAGCTTGAGGGGCGTCTGGCCGCCGAACTGAATCACGACCCCGACGGGCTGCTCGCGGTCGCAGATCTCCAGCACCTCCTCGGTGCGGAGCGGCTCGAAGTAGAGCCGGTCGGACACGTCGTAGTCGGTGGAGACGGTCTCGGGGTTGCAGTTGACCATCACCGTCTCGAAGCCGAGCGCGCGGAAGGTCTGCGCCGCGTGGACACAGCAGTAGTCGAACTCGATCCCCTGGCCGATCCGGTTCGGCCCGGAGCCGAGGATGACGGCGCGCGGCCGACCGCCGTCGGGGCGCACCTCGTCCTCCTCCCCCCACGTGGAGTAGAGGTAGTTCGAGGCCGCCTCGACCTCGGCCGCGCAGGAGTCGACGCGGCGGTAGCTCGGGCGGACGCCCCAGGAGCGGCGCGCGATCCGGACCGCGTCCTCGTCCGTCCCCCAGGCCTCGGCGAGGTCGGCGTCCGACCAGCCGGCCCGCTTCAGCCGCAGCCAGTCCTCGGCGACCATGTCGGAGCAGGCCCGCGTCGAGCGGACGAGGCTCCGCGCGCGCTCGAGCTCTGCCCGGAACCACGGGTGCACGCCGGCGGGGAGCGCGTCGAGCGACGCCCAGGGCGTCGGCGAGCCCGCCTCGAGCTCGCGGGAGCGCATCGCCTTCAGGAACGCCTCCGTGAAGGTACGCCCGATGCCCATCGCCTCGCCCACCGACTTCATCTGCGTGCCGAGCGTCGCGTCGGCGCCGGGGAACTTCTCGAAGGCGAAGCGCGGGAACTTGACGACGACGTAGTCGAGGGTCGGCTCGAAGCTCGCGGGCGTCGTCCGCGTCAGGTCGTTGGGGATCTCGTCGAGCGTGTAGCCGACCGCGAGCTTCGCGGCGACCTTGGCAATCGGGTAGCCGGTCGCCTTGCTGGCGAGTGCCGAGGAGCGGGAGACTCGCGGATTCATCTCGATCACCCGCAGGTCCCCGCTCTCCCGCTCGCGCGCGAACTGGATGTTGGAGCCGCCAGTCTCGACGCCGACCGCGCGGATGACGGCGGCGGCCGCGTCGCGGAGCTCCTGGAAGGCCTCGTCGGGGAGGGTCATCTGGGGGGCCACCGTGACGGAGTCGCCCGTGTGGACGCCCATCGGGTCGAGGTTCTCGATCGAGCAGACGACGACGACGTTGTCGCGCGCGTCGCGCATCACCTCGAGCTCGAACTCGTCCCACCCGTGGAGCGACTCCTCGACGAGCACCTGCCCGACCGGGCTCTCGTCGAGCGCGCGCTCGAGCAGGCGCTCGAGCTCCTCCGGCGAGCCGGCCGTGCCGCCGCCGTGCCCGCCGAGGGTGAAGGCCGGGCGGAGGATGACCGGGAAGGCGACGTCGCGAGGGAGCTCGGCGAGGCTCGTGACGACCAGGCTCTCGGGGACGCGCAGCCCGACGGACTCCATCGTCTCGCGGAAGAGCCCCCGATCCTCGGCGCGCCGGATCGCGTCGTAGCTCGCGCCGACGAGCTCGATCCCGAGGTCGTCGAGGACGCCCTCCTCGAAGAGCTGCCGCGCGAGGTCGAGCGCCGTGCCGCCGCCGAGCGTCGGGAGGAGCGCGTCCGGGCGCTCGCGCTCGAGCACCGCCGTCACGCTCTCGAGGTCGAGCGGCTCGACGTACGTGCGGTCGGCGAAGCCGGGGTCGGTCATGATCGTGGCAGGGTTCGAGTTGACGACGATCGTCCGGAAGCCCTCCGCACGGAGGACCTTGAGCGCCTGGCTGCCGGCGTAGTCGAACTCGCAGGCCTGCCCGATCACGATCGGGCCGGAGCCGAGCACGCAGATGGAGGTCAGGTCACGCCGCCGCGGCATAGCCGATCTCCTCGACCCAGGCCTGGATCTCGGGCCAGGCGTCGTGCGGGCCGGGGCCCGCCTCGGGGTGGAACTGGAGCGAGCGGGCGCGCTCGCCGGGAAGCGCGATCCCCTCGACCGTGCCGTCGTAGAGCGAGACGTGCGTGACGGCCGGGCCGTCGCCGCGGACCGCGAAGCCGTGGTTCTGGCTCGTGACGAGCACCCGGCTCGTGGCCAGCTCGAGCACGGGGTGGTTGGCGCCGCGGTGGCCGAAGGGGAGCTTGAACGTCTCCAGGCCGGCCGCGAGCGCGAGGAGCTGGTGGCCGAGGCAGATGCCGAGAATCGGCACGCGCCCGAGGAGGCCGCGGACGACGCCGACCTCGCCGGAGAGCGCGGCCGGGTCGCCGGGGCCGTTGGAGAGGAGGACGCCGGCGGGGCGCGAGGCGAGGATCGTGTCCGCGTCCGTCGAGTGCGGCCACACGGTCGTCTCGACGCCGGCAGCTGCGAGGCGGTTGAGGATCGACCGCTTGCAGCCGTAGTCGAGGAGCGCGACGCGCGTCGCCCCGCGGCCGGCGCGGTAGGGCTCGGGGGTCGAGACGCCGGCGACGAGCGCTCGGCCCTGCATCCTGGCCTCGGCGCGGACGGCCGCGAGCACCTCCTCTACCGAGGCGCTCCCGGCGACCGCGGCGGCGCGCATGGCGCCGTGCTCTCGCAGCCTGACGACGAGCGCGCGCGTGTCGATCTCCTCGAGGGCGACGATCCCCTGCCCCTGCAGCCAGCGCGGCCAGTCCTCTCCCGTCGCCCGGCGCATGAGCACGGCCCGGGCGTGCGTCCCGGCCGATTCGGAGCGCTGGGGGGAGACGCCGTAGTTCCCCACCAGGGGCGCGGTGAAGGCGACGAGCTGCTCGGCGAAGCTCGGGTCGGTGACGACCTCCTGATAGCCAGTCATCGCCGTCGTGAAGACCGCCTCGCCGTGAGCGACGCCGAGCGCCCCGACGGAGCGGCCTCGGAAGACCGTCCCGTCCTCGAGGGCGAGGAAGCCGCTCATGCGGAGTGCACCAGCTTGCCGGCCGCGACCGTCTGGAGAACCCGCCCGCGGAGCTTCGACCCGAGGAGCCAGGAGTTGGCGGATTTCGAGCGGAAGCCGCCCTCGTCCACGTGCCAGACGGCGTCGAGGTCGAGGAGGACCAGGTTGGCGGGGGCTCCCGCGGCGATCCGCGGCGGCTCGAGGCCGTAGATCCGCGCCGGGCCGGCGCTCATCCGCTCGAGCAGCGTGGCGAGCGGGAGGACGCCGGGCTCGACGAGCTGCGTGTAGAGCGCGGAGAAGGCGGTCTCGAGGCCGGTGACGCCGAAGGGCGCCTCCTCGAACGGCACCTCCTTCTCGTGCCGGGCGTGAGGGGCGTGGTCGGTGGCGATCGCCTCGATCGTCCCGTCGCGGAGCGCCTCGACGAGCGCGGCGCGGTCGGCCTCGGCGCGGAGCGGCGGGTTCATCTTCACGTTCGGGTCGAGGCTGCGGACGGCCTCATCGGTGAGGCAGAGGTGGTGCGGCGTCACCTCGGCGGTCACCGGCACGCCCGCCTCCCGCGCCCGCCGCAGCTCGGCGACTGACTCGCGCGCGGAGAGGTGGAGCAGGTGGAGCGGCCGCTTCTCGTAGGCGGCGAGGGAGACGTCGCGCGCGACCATGACGCTCTCGGCCACGGACGGGTAGCCGCCGAAACCGAGCTCCGCCGAGACGAGGCCCTCGTGGACGTGGCCGCCGCGCGAGAGGGTCGGCTCCTCGCAGTGGACGGCGACCGGCCGCCCGGCGGCGGCGCTGTACTGGAGGGCCCGGCGGACGAGGCCCGGGGCGACGACGGGCCGGCCGTCGTCGGTGAAGCCCGCGGCGCCGCGCTCGGAGAGCTCGACCATCTCGGTCAGCTCTCCCCCCTGCTGGCCCCTCGTGATCGCGGCGAGGAAGCCGACGGGCACCTCCGCCTGCACCTGCGCCTGCTCGACGAGCGCGCCGAGGACGGCGGCGGAGTCCACCACTGGGTCGGTGTTGGGCATGGCGAGGATGGCGCAGTACCCGCCCGCCGCAGCGGCGCGCGTGCCGGACGCGATGTCCTCCTCGTCCTCCCGGCCCGGGGTGCGCAGGTGGACGTGCGGGTCGACGAACGCCGGCGCCAGCACCTTGCCGTTGCCGCCTGCGGCCGGCTCGACCTGCGTGATCACGCCGCCCTCGACCCGGACGGTCAGGGTCTCGTCGATCCCCTGCCCCGGGTCGACGACGCGCACGCCTTCGAAGACGAGATCGTCCTTGCGGCTGTTCTTTCCGAAGAGCCTCACCTACGCCACCTCCTCGATCTCGGCGACCTTGACCTCGACGGGGCCCTGCGTAAGCAGGTCATAGAGCACTGCCATGCGGACGACGAGCCCGCTTCGCACCTGGCGCTCGATCAGCGACTCGGCGGCGTCGGCGACGGACGGGTCGATCTCGACGCCGCGGTTCATCGGGCCGGGATGCATGATCTTCTGGCCCGGGCGGACGCGGTCGGGCGTCACGCCCCAGCGGGCCGTGTACTCGCGCAGGCTGGGGACGTAGTTGGCGCCCTCGAGCATGCGCTCCCGCTGCATGCGCAGGACGTAGACGACGTCGGCGGCCTTGATGTCGCGGATGTCGTGGGAGATCCCGCAGCCCATCGCCTCGATTCCGCGCGGGATCAGGGGCGGCGGCCCGACGAGCGTCACGCGCGCGCCCATGAGGACGAGCGCCTGCACGTTCGAGCGCGCGACGCGCGAGTGGAGGACGTCGCCGACGATTGCGACGTGCAGCCCCTCGATCCCGCCCAGCTCCTCGTCGAGCGTGTAGAGGTCGAGGAGCGCCTGTGTCGGGTGCTGGTGCTTGCCGTCGCCCGCGTTGACCACGTGCGCGTCCGTGTAGCGCGCGGTGAGGTGCGGGGCGCCGATGTGCGCGTGCCGGATCACGATCACGTCCGGGTCGTAGGCCGCGATCGTCAGCACCGTGTCCTTGAGGGACTCGCCCTTGTCGACGGCGGAGCCCGAGGACTTGATCGACATCACGTCCGCCGAGAGCCGCTTGGCAGCGAGCTCGAAGCTCGAGGACGTCCGCGTCGAGGACTCGAAGAAGAGGTTCACGACCGTGCGGCCGCGCAGCGTCGGCAGCTTCTTCACGTCCCGCTCGAGGGAGCGGGAGAACGTGCGCGAGAGGGCGAGGAGCCGCTCGACGTCCTCGCGCGTGAGGTCGGAGATCGAGATCAGGTGCCTCCGCGCCGGCGTCCTCGGGGGAAGGAGCTCGGAGCGGAGCAGGGGTCGGACGTCGGCCATCGGCTACCTCACTTTCCGGATGCGGGGACGAGCAGGACGCGGTCGACCTCGTCGACCTCGACGAGCTGCACCTGGACGCGCTCGTCGGGGGACGTCGGCAGGTTCTTGCCGACGTAGTCTGGGCGGATGGGGAGCTCGCGGTGGCCTCGGTCGACGAGCACGGCGAGCTGGACGCGGGCGGGGCGCCCGTAGTCGAAGAGGGCGTCGATCCCGGCGCGGATCGTGCGGCCGGTGTAGAGGACGTCGTCGCAGAGGACGCACGTCATCCCCTCGAGCGGGAAGTCGAGCCGCGTGGCGCGGACGACGGGCTGCGGGTGGAGGGGCGCGTCGCCCCCGCGGACGTGCACGTCGTCGCGGTGGAAGGTGATGTCGAGCGTTCCGAGGGCGACCTCGCGGCCCGTGTTCTCCTCGATCAGGCGCCGGAGCCGCTGTGCCAGGGGCACGCCCCGCGTGTGGATGCCGACGAGGGCGACGCGGTCGAGGTCGGGGTTGCGCTCGACGATCTCGTGCGCGATGCGAACGATGGTGCGCCTGAGCGCTTCTCCGTCCAGCAGGAGCTTGTCCGCCTGTGCGGGCGCAGCCACGTTCGACTCCTTTCCGGCCTCACGGGACCGAGTTAAAGGTGCGCCGCCAGCCTAGCCGCCGGAGCGGACGGCGTCCATCCGGTCCAGCAGGCGGCGCCGCCCGCGGAGGTCGTGGAGCTGGCGCTCTGGGCCGACTCGACGCTCGTCTACCGAGGGGCGTGGCGGGCGGAGACGACCGACCACTCGAGCTGCGTCTCGACCTCCTCCGGAAGCTCCCGCTCGGCGTGGGCGAGGCCGGCGGCGAACGCGTCCTCGTCGAGCAGCCGGAGCGTGGAGATGAAGCGGCCGCGGATACGCTCGAGCGCGTCGGCGCGCGCGAGCGTCGCGGTCTGGTGGAGCAGGCGCTCGCGGACGGCGGCGAAGCCGGCTTCCTCGAGCTCGCGGGCGAGCACGGCCGTCGAGGGGAAGCGTCGCCGGTCGATCTCGGCCACCTGCGGGAAGACCCGCACGAGCCAGTACCACTCGAAGTGTCCCGGTGCGAACGTGGCGATCACCACCCGTCCGCCCGGGGCGAGCACGCGGCGAAGCTCCGCGAACGCGCGGGGACGGTCGACGAGGTGGACGACGAGGCGCAGCACGGCGCAGTCGAACCAGCCGTCCTTGAAGGGAAGCTCCTCGGCGCGGCCTTGCTTGAGGCCGACCTTGCGCCCGGCCACCGCGCGTGCCTGGGCGAGCATGCCGTCGGAGGGGTCCACCCCCCAGACCCGTGCGCCCCGGTCGGCGAGCGCCGCCGCGAGCCTGCCCGTCCCGCAGCCGACGTCGAGGACGCGGCTGCCGGTGACCTCTCCCGCCTCCGCGATCGCGCCGGCGACCTCGCGCCAGTTGGCATCCACGGGCCGCAGCCGGTCGTAGTCCCGCGCGAGCACTCCGAAGTCGGGCGGCGTCGGGGCGCGGCCGGCGCTCACCCGCGGCGAGGCGCTACCGCCCGCCGATGAGCTCGTCCGGGTCGGTCATGGCCTCGATCGCGTGCCGGGCCTCCTCGAGGGAGCCTTCCGGAACCATGACCTTCTGGGGCGAGTCATCGAGCGCGCTCGGGTGGTGCTCCACGGCCGGGTGAAGCTCCGACGGGATCCCCGCCGAGGTCAGGATCGTCTGGATCTCCTCCGCCTCCACGAGGTCGCCCGCCACCTTCACCTGGACCATGCCCCCCATGCGGATCGCCCTCCTCCTGTGTGGGTCGCGCTCCTCCCTTGACGAGACGGGGCCCGCCTCGCTCCGGGAAGCGGAGGTCGATGATATCGAAGTCCCTCGGGACGACCGTCTCGGGGAAGATCTCCCGCGCCTCGCGCGCGATCTCCGGGCCGAAGTACCGGTTGGAGAGGTGCGTCAGCGCGAGCAGCTCGACGCCGGCGGCCTTCGCCAGCCTGGCCGCTCCCGCGGCAGTCGAGTGGGCCGTCTCGTCGGCGCGCTCGCGCTCCTCCTCGGCGAAGGTCGCCTCGTGGACGAGGACGTCGGCGCCCTGCGCGACCTCGAGCACGGTCGCGGCGGGCGCAGTGTCGCCGGCGAGGACGAGCGTGCGCCCGGGGCGCGGCGGGCCGAGCACCTGCTCGGGCCGTACCTCGCCGCCCGGGACGGGGACGGTCTCGCCCGCCTGGAGGCGGCCGAAGAGCGGCCCCTCGGGGACGCCGAGCGCACGGGCGGCGTCGACGTCGAAGCGTCCGGGTCGGGGCAGCTCGGCGAGGGCGTACCCGTTTGCGGTCACGCCGTGTGCGACCCGGAAGACGAGCAGCCGGTAGTCCCCGCGGTCGAGGGTGTCGCCGTCGCTGAGCTCGACGAGGTCGAGCGGGAACGTGAGCCGGCCGAAGACCCGCTTCAGCGAGCCGAAGAGGTCACGGAGCCCGGGCGGCCCGTACACCGTGAGCGGTGTTTCGCGGCCGCGCAGCGCGAACGTCTTCAGCATCCCCGGGAACCCGAGGTAGTGGTCCGCGTGGTAGTGCGTGACGAAGGCCTCCGGGATCTCGACGAGCCCGACGCTGGAGCGCAGGAGCTGGCGCTGCGTGCCCTCGCCGCAGTCGACCAGGATCCGCTCGCCCCCGCGGCGGACGAGCAGGCCGGAGAGCCCACGGCGCGCCGTCGGCACCGAGCCCGACGTCCCGAGGAAGACGAGGTCGAGGTCCACGGCGCCAGTCTACGGCTCCTCCGGGCGTCTCTAGGCGCGAGGCTCCGGGCGCAGAGCGGTGAGCGCTATTCGGTTGTGCGGAAGCGCGCGGGCCCGCGGTCTCGTCGCCTAACCGGCGGCATCACCTGCCCGTGCGGGCAGGTAGAGGACGGTGCCCGGCAGCAGGTCGCCGCCGCCGAGGTCGTTCCGCTCCCGGATCCTCCAGACTCCCTCGCGTGGATCGCCGCCGTAACGCTTCTCGGCGAGGGCCCAGAGCGTGTCCCCGGCGCGGACGACGTAGGGCTCCTCGACAGCGGCGCCGCTGGAGAGCCGCGGCACGGCGAGTGCGAGCGCAGCGGCGAGGCCGCAGACGAAAAGGAGGGTCCGAGACGAAGCGAACATGTGTTCGCATGATACAGACGCGACTGGACGGAGGCAAGACCTGTCAGTCGAGGGCGACGAGAACGGGCTCGCCGTCTCGTACGAGCGCCATGGTGTGACCGGGCGCGCGCCTGCGCTCCGTCGGGCTTCCCGGGTTCACGATCCAGACCTCCTCGTGACGCGCGATCTCGGGCAGGTGCGTGTGCCCGTAGGCGACGACGTCGCAGTCCGGGAACCACCGGCGGAGCCGCGAATGGCGCTCGCGCGCCGGGCCCGCGTCGTGGACGAGCCCGAGGCGGAGCCCCTCCGCCTCGACGACGCGCCGCTCGGGGAGCGCGGCCGCCAGGCTGGGCTCGTCCATGTTCCCGCGGACAGCCTCGACCGGGGCGAGCCGGCGCAGCTCCTCGAGGACGGCGCTCGAGGTGACGTCGCCCACGTGCAGGACGAGCGAGGCCGCCTCCAGGAGCCGGACGCACTCCGACGGCAGACGGCGCTCGCCGCGCGGCATGTGCGTGTCCCCGAGGAGCACGATCAGAGCAGGCCGTCCAGGAACGCCCCGTCGCGGTAGGCGAGCTCGCCGTCCGCGTACACCTCGCTGCCGGAGCGGAGATCGCAGACGAGGTCCCAGTGGAGCGCCGACTGCACCTTCCCCCCGCTCTCCGGGTACGAGGCGCCGAGCGCGAGGTGGATCGTGCCGCCGATCTTCTCGTCGAAGAGGGTGTGGCCGGTGAACTCCTCGATTGCGTCGTTGAGGCCGAACGAGAACTCGCCGGCGCGCCGCGCGCCGTCGTCGACGGCGACCATCTCCCGCAGGAACGTCTCCCCCTGGCTCGCGCCCGCCCGCACGACCTCGCCGCCCCTGAACTCGAGCTCGACGCCGCTGACGCGCCGGCCGGCGAACCCGGCCGGGTACGTGAAGCGGACGACGCCCTCGACGCTCGTTTCGACGGGGCCCGTGAAGACCTCGCCGTCGGGGAAGTTCTCGCGCCCGTCGCAGGGGACCCAGGAGCGCCCGCCGACGCCGAGCGTGAGATCGGTGCCGTCGCCGACGACGCGGATCTCCCGCTTCGTCTCGAGCCAGCTCGCGAGCCGCCCGTAGCGCAGGCCGAGCTCCCGCCAAGCGCCCGCCGGGTCGTCGCGGTCGAGCAGGCCGGCACGGTAGACGAACTCCTCATAGCCGGAAAGAGACATGTTCGCGTCCTGGGCCGCGGCCTCGGTCGGGAAGAGGGTGACGACGGAGCGGAGCTCGCCCGACTCGGAGCGTTCGAAGTGCCGCCTGCGCAGAGGCTCGCGCGCACGGGCCCGCCGCGCCTGCCGCGAGGGGTCGAGGAGGGTGTTCGCCCGTGTGTTCGTGTCGGCCTCGACGGCGATGCGCACGTCGGCGTGCTCGACCTCGGCCCGGCGCGCGGCGTGCGTCCAGTCGAGCTGGGCGTCGGTCCCCTCGGCGAGGAGCAGCTCCTCCGACCGCTCGAGTCCCATGCGGAGGTGGGGATGGCCGCCGGCCTCGAGCACCCGCCGCCACAGGGCGTGCACGAGCGGGGCCGCCGCCGGGGCCGTGTCGATGCAGACGAGATCTCCCGGGCGCACGGCGGTCGAGTAATCGACCAGGACGCCGGCGAGCCGCTCGACGCGCGGATCAGTCACGGACGGCGCTCTCGGCGACCTCGAGCGCCGGCTCGACCAGGAAGCGACCATCCTTCCAGACGAGCTCGCCGTCCGCGTAGACCTCTCCTTCCTCCCGGAGGTCGCAGATCATGTCCCAGTGGAGCCCGGACGTGTTCCGGCCGCCCGTCTGCGGGAAGCCGGAGCCGAGCGCGAGGTGGATCGTACCGCCGATCTTCTCGTCGAAGAGGATGTTGCGGGTGAACCGGTCGATCTCGTAGTTGAGGCCGAAGGCGACCTCGCCGAGCACTCGCGCGCCCCGGTCCATGGCGAGGAGCGACTGGAGGAAGTCGTTCCCCCCGGCGGCCTCGGCGTGCACGACCGCCCCGGCCTCGAAGCGAAGCCGGACGTCCTCGACCTCCCGCCCCTGGTACACCGCCGGGAACGCGTAGCGGATCTCGCCCTCGGTCTCGGTCTCGAGGGGGCTCGTGAACACCTCGCCGTCCGGCATGTTGAAGCGGCCGTCGGCCGCGAGCCAGCTCCGCCCTTCGACCCCCACGCGCAGGTCGGTGTCCGGGCCGACGATCCGGAGTTCGCGGACTGCCTCGAGCTCGTGCGCCCGGGCGCCGAGCTCCGCGGAGACGCCGCGCCAGTGGTCGGCGGCGCCGTCCTCGTGGACGTGGCAGGCCGTGAAGACGAAGTCCTCGTAGTCGCGGAGGGACATCTCGGCCTCCTGCGCGTGCGCGTTCGTCGGGAAGAGCGTCCCGCACCACGCCATCTCCCCGTGTGAGATGCGCTCCCAGCGACGGTTCGACAGGCGCCGCTGCGCGGCGATGTACGCCGCCTGGCGGTCCGGGTCGACGCGGGACAGCGCCCGCGTGTTCACCTCCGACCAGATGGTCACGAGCGCGTCGAGCTGCTCGACCTCCTCCCACTGGAGGGGCGAGAGGTACTCGAGCTGCTCGTCGGAGCCGTGTCGAAGCAGCGACTCGAGGAGCCCGGGCACGGAGATGTTCGTGTAGGGGTGCGCGCCTGCGCGGAGCGCTGCCCGGTAGACCTCGACGGCGAGCGGCGCCGACGCGTCGAGCCCGTCGATGCGGACCGATTGGGCCTCGCGCAGGCCGAGCGAATAGTCGACGATGAGCGCGGCGAGACGCTCGACTCGTGCGTCGGTCATCCCGGGTTTATACCGAACGGAAGCGCCGCGACGACCGCGTCCAGGAGAGGGTCAGGGCCGAAACGGACAGGGTCGCCGACCGGCAGCGCGGCCTCCGCCGAGACCGCCGCGATCGCGGCCCGGGCCTCGTCGTCGTCGAGCGCGCCCGTGTTCAGCGCGATCGCGGCGACCCGCGCCGGCCGTACGGGAAGCGCGAGGCGCTCGTAGAGGTCGACGAGCTCCGGAAGCGGCGGGATCGGGTGCCCGGGGGCGCCCTCGAGCTCCGTCTCCCCGGCGCGGTGGACGAGCACGAGGACGTGCGGCGCCGAGCCGTGGTAGAGGCCGAGGGTCACGCCCGAGAACTGGGGATGGACGATCGACCCCTGGCCCTCGACGAAGAGGAGATCGCCTCGCGAGGCGCCCTCGACGACGAGCCGCTCGGCGGCGCCGGCGAGGAAGTCGGAGACGACGGCGTCGACGGCGATGCCCCAGCCGGCGATCATGATCCCGGTCTGGCCGGTGGGCACGAACACGGACCGCAGGCCGCGAGCGCGGGCGGCCCGGTCGAGCTCGACGGCGACCGTCTTCTTCCCCACGGCGCAGTCCGAGCCGACGGTGAGGACGACGCCCGCCCCGTGCTCGAGGTTGGCCCCGGTCGGGACGCTCAGGTCCGCCGGCGGCCGCCGGTAGTCGCGCAGCTGGACTCCGTGCTCGCGCGCGAGCGCGGCGAGCTCGGGGTCGTCGGCGAGGAACTCGTGCATGCCGGCCTCGACGTCGAGGCCCGCCTCGACGGCCGCCCGCAGGATCCCGCGCCAGACGGGCGGGAGCCGACCGCCCGCGACGGCGACGCCGACGAGCGCCGCGGTGGGCTGGTGGGAGAGCGCCTCTGCCACCGACGCGACGACGGGCACGCCCTCGATGGTCTCCCCCCCCCGCTCCGAGTCGACCACGGCGAC
>DATHVD010000015.1:0-6525 GCA_035461525.1 Gaiellaceae bacterium | reverse complement strand
TGTCCACCCCCTGGAGGATCGCGTAATTGTTGAACATGCCGCCCGAGCTCGCGCACGCTCCCATGGCGATGACCCACTTGGGCTGGAGCATCTGGTCGTAGACCTGCCGGAGCGGCGCGGTCATCTTGTGGGAGACGCGGCCGGAGACGATCAGCAGGTCCGCCTGACGCGGCGAGGAGCGGAAGACCTCGGCCCCGAAGCGCGAGACGTCGTAGCGGGAGGAGACGATCGACATCATCTCGATCGCGCAGCAGGCGAGGCCGAACGTGTCCGGCCAGATGGAGCTCTTCTGCGCCCAGGCGACCGCCCTCTCCACGGTCGTGAGCATGAGCTTCGACTCGAGCTCATCGGCGCCGAGCTCGCGCTCGAAGACGCCCGGGCCCTTTCCCCGCATGAGCGTGCGCTCGGACTGGAGGCCGTAATCGGCCAGTCGCTTCCCCCCCCGCGGGCGGTCTCCGCCTACTGCCACTCCAGCCCACCCCGCTTCCAGTCGTAGACGAGCGAGAGCGTGAGCAGGGCGACGAAGAAGGAGAACGCCGCCACCGCGTACCAGCCGACGGTCTCGAGCACGACCGCGATCGGGTAGAGGAAGACGATCTCGATGTCGAAGACGATGAAGATCATCGCGGTCAGGTAGAAGCTGACGGTGAAGCGCTGGGCCTGCGGCGGGCCGGTCGAGACGCCCGACTCGAAGGGCATCGTCTGCGCGCGGGCGAGACGGCCGCGCCGCCGCGTCGAGAGCTTGAAGGAGAACAGGAGCATCGACGCCGGGATCGCCGCCGCGAAGAGCGCGTAGACGAGGAACGGGAACCAGTCGTCAAGCGCGGCGAAGAGCACGCCTTGCACGCCCAGCATCCTATAGCTCACAAGCGTTCTGCGCGCCACGATGGAATCTCGCTTGCGCAAAGGGGATGAGGGCCTAGCACGTGTGTCACAAAGTCCGGAGAGCGGGTGGCCCGCAGGCACGTTGCTACACTCAGACTCGATGGTCACGGTCACCGAGAGCGCCGCCGCGAAGATCAAGGAGCTCATGGCGCAGGAGCCCGAGGGCGAGATCAGCGTCCTCCGCGTCGCCGTTCAGGGAGGCGGCTGCTCCGGCTTCCAGTACGCGCTCGGCTTCGACCGCGGGCCGCAGGACGGGGACAACGAGATCGAGATGCACGGCGTCCGCGTCGTCGTCGATCCGTTCAGCGCCCCGTACCTCACCGGCTCAGAGATCGACTTCGTGGACGCCCTCATGGGCGCCGGGTTCGCGATCAACAACCCGAACGTGACCGCTGCCTGCGGGTGCGGCTCGTCCTTCCAGGCCAAGGACGAGGCCGGCGAGGCCGCCCCGGCGAGCGCGGGCGGCTGCGGCTCTGGCTGCGGCCACTAGCTGGGGCTCGAGCCGGCTCTTTCACTCGCCTCCCGCGCGCTGCTCGCGCACGTCCACGAACGCCAGCCCGAGCCGCCGCAGGACCTCGACGAGGATGCCGATGCCGGCATGAGCAGGGCCGAGATCACGCCGCCGAGTTCGCCGCAGCGGCTTCGCGCTCCTTCCCCTCCCGCCGTCGCGCCGAGCACGGCCGCGCGCAGTCTCGGCACAGGTCCGCGCGCGATCCGGCGCACTGCGTCTCACACACACGCGCTCGGCCTCGCTACGCTCGAAGCGGGTGGTGGTCCGGGGTGGCCCCAGACGGCGAGAGCGCCGCGGGGGCCGCGGCGCTCTCGGGGGTGATTGGTCCGCCGGAAGGCCGGACGCTCAGCCGATCCGGTAGGGCCTCATCATCTCGTGGTCCTCGTGCTCGACGATGTGACAGTGCCAGACGAAGAGCCCGGGCGTGCCGAACCTCGCCTTGATCCGCGTGATCTCGTCCGGGTTGGCGATGACGGTGTCCTTGCGCCCGGTCTCCCAGGGCTCGGGCGGTCGCACCTCGCCTCCCTCGATCGGCTCGCGGTTCACGACCTCGAACTGCACCTCGTGGATGTGGATCGGGTGTGAGTCCTCGGTGAAGTTGTAGAGCTCCCAGATCTCCGTCGCCCCAACGGCCGGGTTCTCGGTGATCGGGTCGTCCCAGCCAAGGGGCTCGCCTTCACCGTCTCCGTTCACGAGCCCGAGCAGGGCAGCCCGGGGGCCGACGTCCTCGAGTACCTCGGAGTCGACCTCGTTCAGCGAGAGCTGCCGGGTCAGGCTCGCCGCCGGGAGCGCCGCCCGCCTCGGCAGCCGCAGCCGGCTCGGAGGCGTGCTCGTGTCCACCCCCCGCGCGGGGACGACGCGGAGCTGCATGACCTGCCCAGTGGTGTCCGGGTCTGCGACGTCGAAGTCCTCGTCCGGCTCGCCGCCCCCGAAGGGCTCGTCGGGGCCGAGGTTGAGGAGCAGGAGCTCGGTCCCCGCCGGGACGTCGGTGAAGTCGACGATCACGTCCGCCCGCTCGGCGGGCGACAGGAGAAGCCGGTCGAGCTCGACGGGCGCCGACAGGAATCCGCCGTCGGAGCCGATCTGCCAGAACGGCAGGCCGTTCGAGAGCTCGAGGAGGAGGAAGCGCGAGTTGCAGCCGTTGAGGATCCGGAAGCGGTACCGGCGCTGCTCCACCTCGAGGTAGGGCCAGGTGCGCCCGTTGACGAGCATGGTCTCGCCGAAGAACTCCGGGTTCCAGATCGGCGCCATGTCGCTGTCCGGGATGTAAGGCCCGGCGAAGCCGTCGAAGAACTCGCGGCTGTCCGGGTAGAACAGCGACCCGTCATCGGCGAACGAGCGATCCTGGATAGCGAGCGGGATCTCGTAGTACGTCCGTCCGGGAGGATCGCCGGGCGCCGGCGCCGGCCCCGGCAGCTTGCCGCCGACCTGATCCGCCGGGCCGCCGCGAACCATGTAGAAGCCGGCCGGTCCGGCATAGACGTTCAGGCGCGTCATGCCGAGCGTGTGGTCGTGATACCAGAGCGCAGCGGCGTTCTGGTCGTTGCCGTACTCGAAGACCGCCGTCCCGGGCTCCCAACTCGAGCCGAGCGGAGAACTGGCCTTGAAGACGTCGTAATAGGTACCCGTCGTCGCGTACTCGGGCGGGATGTTGACCGCCGCGGGCGTGTACCAGGCCTCCGCGTACCCGTCGCTCTCCTGCCTCGTGTGCTCGCCGCCGTGCAGGTGCGTGACGATGGGGACGGGCCCCATGTACGGCCCGGGGGTGGGCATCCCCGTGTAGTCGGGCGCCATGTCGCGGCCGTCGGCCCCGCCCGGCGGGTTGGCCCAGTGCAGGGTCGGGTCCACCGGAAGCAGGTGCGGGAGATAGTTCCCGCCCCCGTCCACGAGCTCGTTGCGCCAGCGGACGCGCACCGGCCCCCGCCACCCGGCCTCGATCGTGAACGCCGGGTAGTTGAAGCTCCCCGCGTGGCCGACGGAGCCGTAGCTCCACACCGTCGTCGCGGGCAGCCCCGGAGGCAGGATCTGCTGGCTGAACTGCCGGACGGCGAGGTCGTAGTAGTCCACCGGCCGCCCGCCTGTCCCCGTGAGCCTCGCCGTCCGCGGCATCGCGGGCGGGATGACGAGCGGAGCCGTGTACTTCGGGATGGACGCCGGGTCGAGAGTCGGCATCGCCGCCGCCGGGAACGGCTGGGCGAAGGACCGTGGGATCGCTCCGCGCCAGAAGAGCCCGGCGCCGGCAGCCGACCCGTAGACGATCAGTTGACGCCGTGTGAAGCCTGTCATGGAAACCCCTCCTTCAAAAAACCGCAGGCTCGTGTCGCCATCCTCCCAGTTCGGCGTTCGCGCGTCCATCCGGGCGCACGCGGATCCGGCCCTCGGTCTTTCCGCGAAACACCGCGGCGCGCATCTAGACTCAGGCTCGTGAGCGAGACGGCGCCGAGGGAGCTCTGGGGCGGGGAGACCCGCAAGGCGGTGGACAACTTCCCCGTCTCCGGCGAGCCGATCCCCGTGGCCGTCGCGCGCTGGCTCGGCCGTCTCAAGGCCGCCTCCGCGCGCGTGAACGCGGAGCTCGGGCTCCTCGACGCCGACAAGGCGGAGCGGATCGCCTCGGCGGCCGACCGCGTCGCCGCCGGCGAGTTCGACGACCAGTTCCCGATCGACGTGTTCCAGACCGGCTCGGGCACGTCGTCGAACATGAACGCGAACGAGGTGATTGCGGCGGTCGCCGGGGAGGACGTCCATCCCAATGACGATGTCAACATGGGGCAGTCGTCGAACGACCTCTTCCCCTCGGCCGTCCACCTGGCCGTCCTCGACGAGCTCTCCCGCGACCTTCTGCCCGGCCTGAAGGCTCTCGCCGAGTCGCTCGAGCGCAAGGCGGAGGAGTTCGCCGACGTCGTCAAGTCGGGGCGGACGCACCTCATGGACGCCGTCCCGGTCACCCTCGGCCAGGAGTTCGGGGGCTACGCGGCCCAGGTGCGTCAGGGGCTTGCGCGCGTGGAGTCGACGCTCGAGCGCGTCGGCCAGATCCCGCTCGGGGGCACCGCCACCGGGACCGGGCTGAACACGCATCCCGAGTTCGCCGAGCGCGTCCGTGGCCGCCTCTCCGCCGAGACCGGGCTGACCATCCTTCCGCCCGCCGATCCGTTCGAGGCCACGGCCGCGCGCGATGCGCTCGTCGAGGCCTCCGGCGCCCTGAAGACGGTCTCCGTCTCCTTGACGAAGATCGCCAACGATCTCCGTCTCATGGGCTCGGGGCCCCGCGCCGGGCTCGCGGAGATCGCCCTGCCGGAGCTGCAGAAGGGGAGCTCGATCATGCCGGGCAAGGTGAACCCGGTCATCCCGGAGGTGGTCACGCAGGTCGCCGCGCAGGTCGTCGGCAACGACGCCGCCATCACGGTCGGCGGGTTGCAGGGCCACTTCGAGCTCAACACCTTCGTGCCGCTGATCGCCCGCAACCTGCTCGGCTCGATCGGCCTCCTCGCCGCCGCCTCCCGCCTCCTCGCGGAGAAGTGCGTGGACGGGATCGAGGCGAACCGCGAGACGCTCGAGCGCTACGCCGAGCTGACGCTCTCGGCCGCGACGGCCCTGAACCCGCACATCGGTTACGACCGGGCGAGCGCGATCGTGAAGGAGGCGGCGTCCTCCGGCCGGTCGTTGCGCGAGGTGGCCAGGGAGGCGGGCGTGGACGACGCGATCCTGGACGAGGCGCTGGACTACCGGGCCATGGCGCGGCCGCACGCCTCGCTGAAGGACCGGACTTGACAGGCGCGCCGCCGCGTCCTTAACTCTCAGACTACCCACGCGTTCCCGGGATGCCGCGAGGGGAGCCTTTCTCGCTGTACGGCCGAGCACTTTCGTCCGCGCACGCCCGTCGCGGCCTCGGGTCGAGGGTGGGGGGAGAGCCAATCGGAGGAGCCGCCGGGAGGCGGCTCCTCGCCCGTCCACCTCAGTAAGCGACGGCGCCGCGCCCGGTCTCGGCTGCGTGCCGCTGCTCGTCCGCGCGGTAGGAGGAGCGCACGAGCGGGCCGGAGAAGACGGAGCCGAAGCCCAGCGCCTCGCCCTGCTCGCGGAACCAGCGAAACTCGTCCGGGTGCACCCAGCGGTCGATCTCCGCGTGCCGCGACGACGGCTGCAGGTACTGGCCGATGGTGACGACGTCGACGCCGTGCCCTCGCAGGTCGCGCATCGTCTCGACGACCTCGTCGTTCGTCTCGCCGAGGCCGACGATGATCCCCGACTTCGTCAGCACGGGGTAGCGGGCCAGTTGCTTTGCGCGCCGGAGAAGCCAGAGCGCCTTGTCGTAGGACGCCTTGGCGCCGCGCATGCGCCGGTGGAGCCTCCGCACGGTCTCGATGTTGTGGTTGAAGACCTCGGGCCGGGCGGCGAGGACGACGTGCAGCGCCTCCTCCTCGACACCGAGGAAGTCGGGCGTCAGCACCTCGACCGAGGCGTCCGGCAGCTTCCGCTTCAGGGCGAGGATCGTGGCGGCGTAGTGGCCGGCCCCGCGGTCGGGGACGTCGTCGCGGTCGACGGACGTGACGACGACGTGGCGCAGGCCCATCTGGGCCGCCGCCTGCGCGAGCCGGAGCGGCTCCAGCGGGTCAGGCGGCGAGGACGGCTTCCCGGAGTGGACGTAGCAATAGCGACACGCCCGGGTGCACGTGTCGCCGAGGATCTGGAACGTCGCGGTGCCGCGGCCCCAGCACTCGCCGATGTTCGGGCACCGCGCCTCCTCGCAGATCGTGACGAGACGTCCCTCGCGCATGAGCCCCTTCACCTCTGCGTAGCGGGAGTTCGCGCTCGGCGCGCGCACCTTCATCCACTCGGGACGGCGGGGGCGCTCGGCGACGGGAAGGGACCGCTCCACGAGCGACCAGTGTATGGGTCGCACGGGCGGCCGCGATGCGATCATCCTGCGGTGCAGCACCTCGCCCTCGCCGTGACCGACCTGGAGCGCTCGCGCCGCTTCTACGAGACCTATTTCGGGTTCGACGCGAGGCCACCCCGCCTGTACGACGGCGGCGTGCTCATGCTCTTCGACGAGAACGGCTTCTCGCTCGCGCTCGGACCGGTCGAGGGGCCGGTCGAGCTGCCCCCGTTCTTCCACTTCGGCGTGCACGCCG
>DATHVD010000014.1:0-1880 GCA_035461525.1 Gaiellaceae bacterium | reverse complement strand
GTCGTGGTCGTCTCCGAGAACCGGTGGGAGGTGCTGGCACTCTGGCTCGGCTGCGCCTGGCGGGGCGCCGTGTTCGTCCCCGTCAACACCGCGAGCCGCGGGGCGCAGCTCGAGCACATCCTCGGGAACGCAGGCCCGCGGGCGGCGGCGGTCGAGGGCAACCTCGTCGAAAGGCTCGGGGAGCTCGACCGCCTGCCCGACGAGCTCGAGCGCGTCTGGAGCATCGGGGCCCCGGAGACCCCGGCCCGCCTCCCGGTGCCGGTGGAGGAGCTTCCTGGAGGCGCCGAGGCGCTCGAGCCGCCGCCTCTCTCTCCCGCCGACACCCTGGCGATCCTCTACACATCAGGCACCACGGGCCCGTCGAAGGGCGTCGTCTGCCCCCACGGGCAGTTCACCTGGTGGGGCGAGAACGTGGGGCAATGGCTCGGGCTGACGTCGGAGGACGTCCTCTACACGTGCTTGCCGCTCTTCCATACGAACGCGCTCAACGCGTTCGTGCAGGCTCTCGTGCACGGGGCCGAGTACGTCGCCGGGCCGCGCTTCTCCGCCTCGCGCTTCTGGGAGCGACTCGTCGACGCCGACGCGACGGTCACGTACCTTCTCGGCGCGATGGTCTCGATCCTCGTGGGCCGCCCGCCCTCGCCGCTCGACCGCGCCCACCGGACGCGGGTCGCGCTCGCGCCCGCCACGCCGGCCGAGACCTGGCGCGCCTTCGAGGAGCGCTTCGGCATCCGCATCGTCGAGGGGCACGGGATGACCGAGACGAACGCGGTCATCGGGCCGCGCGACGGCGAGCAGCGGCCCGGCTGGATGGGGCGGCTCATGCCCGGATTCGACGCACGCGTCGTCGACGAGCACGACGTGGAGGTCCCCGACGGGACGGCGGGCGAGCTCGTCCTTCGCGCCGACGAACCGCACGCGTTCGCGAGCGGGTACTGGCGCATGCCCGAGGCGACCGTTGAAGCCTGGCGCACCCTCTGGTTTCACTCCGGCGACCGCGTCGTCCGCGACGAGGCCGGGTACTTCCGCTTCCTCGACCGGATCAAGGACGCGATCAGGCGCCGGGGCGAGAACATCTCGAGCTGGGAGGTGGAGCAGGCCCTGCTCCGGCACGAGAGCGTCGAGGCGGCCGCGGTCGTGCCCGTCCCGGCGGAGCTCGGGGAGGACGAGGTGCTGGCGTACGTCGTCCCGCGCCCGGGGCGGACGGTCGACCCGGCGGAGCTGGTGCGCTTCTGCGAGCCGCTCCTCGCCTACTTCGCGATTCCGCGCTTCGTCGAGGTCGTCGACGAGCTTCCGCTCACCGAGAACGGCAAGGTCCGGAAGGTCGTCCTGCGGGAGCGCGGTGTGACGGAGCGGACGTGGGATCGCGAAGCGGCGGGCATCGAGCTTCGCCGCGACGCGCCGGCGCCCGAGAGGACGCGTGGCGACCAGGGACGGTGAGCCGACCGCCAGGGAGCTCGTCTCCCTCCTCGCCCGCGGTGAGGCGAGCTCGCGCGAGCTCTGCGAGCGCTACCTGGCGCGGATCGAGGCCGTCGACGACGTCCTCTGCGCCACGGCGCACGTCGACGCGGAGGCGACGCTCGCGGAGGCTGCCCGGGCCGACCGCGCCCTAGCGAACGGAGAGCGTCGCCCGCTCCTCGGGCTTCCGGTCTCGATCAAGGACTCGATCGCCGTGGCCGGGTTGCCCTGCCGCTCCGGATCCTGGGCCCGCGCGGACAACACGCCCGCGGCGGACGCGACCGTCGTCCGCCGCCTCCGGGAAGCCGGGGCGGTCGTCCTCTGCAAGACCAACGTGCCCGAGTACACGTGGTCGACGGAGACGGACAACGCCGTCACGGGCCGGACGAACAACCCCTACGATCCGGCGCGCACGTCCGGGG
>DATHVD010000013.1:0-66895 GCA_035461525.1 Gaiellaceae bacterium | reverse complement strand
GCCTACCCCGGCGGCGAGGCCCGCTGCCGGGCGCTGCGCTACGATGACCCGGTCGCGGGGCGTGGCGCAGCCTGGTTAGCGCGCTTGTCTGGGGGACAAGAGGTCCCCGGTTCAAATCCGGGCGCCCCGACTGGATTAGAGGGGGTTTCAGCCGTTCGGCCGTACCACTTCCGTACCACAGACTCTCGGCGCTTCTGCCTGGCGGAAGACGCGCCCGCTCTCGCCGGGAAGCGGTCCCGGTGCCCGAGCAGCAGCTCGCCCGTGATTCTGTCCTGTCCCGCGCTCGCTCGAAGAATTGGACACTGGCGACTCGCTCGATTTGGGCCATAGTGAGAGTTGGCCGGGGCGGGCGGGTTTCTTCCCCCCGCCGTTGGGGCTTCGGACGGGGGACCGCAACCCGTCTCGTTGCTCCGCCGCGGCCGCTTGGCTCGGGCGCGTCGAGAAGTTGGACGTCCAGGCCGAGCGAAAGAGCTCCGAAACAGGGCGCATGGCGGAAGGTGAACGGTTCTCCGCCGCGAACGACGCTCGTAAGGGGCTTGGGGCATCCCCGGTCTTCCCTCCGGGTGAGCGCGCACCGCCTGGCCGCATGGCGGGCGCGCCGCCCCGGCCCCCCGACCCAGTTTGCGCCGGGCCGGCTTTGGGGAACTGTTCCGTCCGGGCCAGCCTGAGGGGGCCGATTGCGGCGCGGCCCCCTCACTGGTCCTCTTGCCCGCGGGGACAAGATGTCCCCGGTTCAAGTCCGGGCGCCCTGTTTCCAGCCGGGCGGAGAAGCCGCCCTCGAGGCAGTCGACCACGCGCCCAGTCCCGAAGGCGAGCTCGCCGCCCGAAAGCGCGACACAGAGCGGGCCGGCGACGACCGTTGCCCCGGCGACTTCGCAGGAGAACACCTCCTCGCTCACGCCGAGCAGCCTGACGCGAAGGCGCGAGTGCCACGAGCAGCCCTACTCGCAGCGGAGGGCGCCTCTCGGCCACGTCGCCGGGATGATCGCTCTCCGGGCGCCGGTCCGCCAGCCGTGCGATCATCGGGGCGTTGCAGCGCGCCCGGCTCCCGAGCCTGTGCGCGGGGGCGGCGCTCGCCGCGCTCGCGCTGGCCGGCTGCGGCGGGACGTCCGCCGCCCCGGAGCCGGCACCGGAGACGACGACGGCGGCCGCGACGGCGACCGACGCTGCTGCCTCGGAGAAATCCGAGCCGGAGGTCGAGGCGGTTCACGTCCACGGGCTCGGCGTCGACCCCGCCGACGGATCGCTGGTGATCGCCACGCACGCGGGGCTCTGGCGGCTCGCCGAGGGGGATGACCAGGCGACTCCCATCGGCGAGGAGCGGCAAGACACGATGGGCTTCACCGTCGTCGGGCCCGGCCGCTACCTCGGCTCCGGGCACCCGGACCCGGCCGCGGCGGCGGAGCAAGGGATCCCACCGCTCCTCGGCCTCATCTCCTCGGACGACGGCGGCCTCTCGTGGACGCCGGTGTCGCTGTACGGGGAGGCGGACTTCCACGTCCTGCGGACGAGCGGCAGGGCTCTCTACGGCTTCGACGCCACCTCGGGGCGGCTGCTCGCCAGCTCCGACGGTGGGGAGACGTGGAAGGAGCGCGAGGCGCCCGGCTTCCTGCTCGACCTCGCGATCGACCCGGCGGAGCGGCGGCACCTGATCGGCGCAGGAGAGCAGGGCATCGTCGAGTCCCGAGACGGCGGCGCGAGCTGGGAGGTGATCGTCCCGGAAGCGCTCGGCTTCCTCGCCTGGGATCCCGAGCACGGCGTCTTCCTCGTCGACGGCGCCGGCGACGTCTACGTCAGCTCCCGCGGCGGCGACACGTGGGAGGAGGCCGGGACGATCGGCGCGCAGCCGGCCGCCTTCCTGGCCGCCGGCGGCCGCCTCTACGCCGCGCGCCACGACGGGGTCATCGTCGTCTCCGACGACGGCGGCGCGACCTGGGAGACCCGCGCGAGCCTCTGAGCGGCTAGATCCGCACCTTGTACCTGTAGGCGATCGAGACCCGCCGAACGTCGAAGGAGCTCCAGCCGCCCACGCCCACAGTGACCCGGTACTTCCCCCTGGACACGCGGGCGCTGGCCTTCGCGAAGGTCCCGTCCGAGCAGCACGTGCTTCCTGCCGGAGCCCGTCGGCCGTTCCACGCCACGTGCCCGACGAGACACGGCCGCACGAGCGGATAGAAGGCGCCCGGCCTCGCGGATCTCGAGCGGACGACGAGCCGTGGCAGGACGGAGAACGATCGCGAGGCGACCCGGCTATACGCAGGCGCTAGGGCAAGCTATCCTCCGGAAAGCGACCGCGACTCGGCCGCAGGTCGCGGGCGCAAGGAGGGCGCGGTTCTTGCTGCCCCTCCAGGTAAGCGGGCCTCCCTGGGCCAAGGGGAATGGCCCGCTTACCCCTTTCTGGCCCAGACCGGGGCGCCGCCCTGCCGCTCAGTGAGAGGCCTGCGGCCGCCGGGGCTGGAAGTGGCGCGCGACCGCGCCATCGTCAGATGAGCCCAGGACTCAGCTCATCACCGGGGAGAGATCGGAGGGTGGTTCTAGGCGGCGTATCACCCGTTGGCCGGGCGTGCCGTGGCTGTCGGGCTTCGGCCTCAGAGCCGGCTCGCGCATCTACGCGAAGACGATCGGCGGCGTCCGCAGCGAGGTCGTGATCCAGGGCTACCTCGTGCCCAAGGAGGCGGTCCCGGCCACGACTCCGGCCGTCCTCCGTCCGCCCGAGGCCGGCGCGAGCCTCAACGGCGGCTGCTCCCCAGGCGGTCGGGGTGGGCCGCTCCGATCCACGCCGAGCGCGCGTTTCCAGGCAGGAATTCAGGGGGCGGGTGGCAAAGAACGTCGCCATGCGAACCGGAAGGGGCGCTGCGTTCGCATCCGTGCTCGTTCTCCTCGCACTCGCGGGGCCGGCCGAGGCTGCCACGCCGCGGGTCGCCGGCCTGCAGGTGGCGCTCCGGGCCGAGGGGCACTACGGCGGGCGCGTCGACGGCATCAAAGGCCCGTTGACCGCGCGAGCGGTCCGCACGTTCCAGCGCCGCAGCGGGCTCGCCGTGGACGGGATCGCCGGGCCGCGGACGAGGGCGGAGCTGGGGAGGCTTGGCCGGCCGCTTCCGGGCACGCGGGCGCTGCGCCGCGGAATGGTCGGGCTCGACGTGTCCGCGCTCCAGTTCAGGCTGCGGCAGCGCGGGGTCGCTCCGGGCTCGGTCGACGGCGTCTTCGGGCCTGCCACTGCCGGCGCGGTCCGCCGCTTCCAGGGACGTGCGGGGCTCGCCGTCGACGGCGTCGCCGGGCCGGCGACGCACCGTGCGCTGAAGCAGGGCAAGGCCCGGAGCAGGGCCGCGCCGAGGCCGCGCGTCCGCTCCGCGAGCCCGGCCTCCATCCGGATCACCCTCGCGCACTGGTCCGCGTACTACGGCGTCAGCCCGAGCCTCGTCCGGGCGCTTGCCTGGATGGAGTCCGGCCACCAGAACCACGTCGTCTCCTCCACGGGCGCCTGGGGCGTCATGCAGGTGATGCCGGCGACCTGGAGGTTCGTCGAGACCGTCCTCCTCGGCCGCCGCGTTCCCCGCACCGCGAACGGGAACGTCCGCGTCGGCGTCGCGTACCTCCATCACCTCCTGCGGACCTTCCGGGGGAACACGCGGCTCGCGCTCGGCGCCTATCACCAGGGCCCTGCGGCCGTACGACGGCACGGCCTCTACCCCGAGACGAGGCGGTTCGTCCGCGCGGTTCGGGCGCTCGAGAGGCGCATGTGAACCCCCGTGAGGGATGGCGGCGCGGGCGGTTCCGGTCGATGGAGGGGGTGCTGTGCGACTCCGCGTCCTCGTCTTCGGGCTCGGCTTCTTCGCCGCCGCGATCGCGGCCGGCGCGGGCCCGCACCTCGCCTGAGCCCTCGCTCGGGCCAGCTGCACCGCGATAGGGTCCCGGCATGGCCGACGAGAGGAAGCTCGCCGTTCTCGGCGCCGGCAAGGCCGGCGAGGCGCTGATCGCGGGCGTCATCTCCTCCGGCTGGCGCGAGCCCGGCGAGATCGTCGCCACCGCCCGTCACGAGGAGCGACTGCGCTACCTCGCCGAGAGCTACGGGATCGAGACGACGCTCTCGAACGTCGACGCCGTGCGGGACGCGGCCATCGTCGTCGTCGCCGTGAAGCCCCAGGACGTGGACGAGCTCTTCGCCGAGATCGGCGGAGTCCTGACGCCCCGGCAGACGGTCGTCTCCCTCGTCGCCGCGATCACGACGGCGCACATGGAGGAGCACCTGAGCGACCGCGTGCCGGTCGTGCGGGCGATGCCGAACACCCCCATGACCGTGCATGAGGGCATGGCCGGCATGTGCGCCGGGACCTACGCGGAGGAGGAGCACCTCGTCCGGGCGGAGGACGTCCTCGGGCGCATCGGGCGCACCGTCCGCGTGGACGAGCCGTACATGGACGCGATCACGGCCGTTTCCGGCTCGGGGCCGGCGTACTTCGCGCTCCTCGCCGAGTCGATGATCGAGGCCGGCATCCTCCTGGGGCTCTCGCGCGAGATCTCCACCGACCTCGTCGTCCAGACGATGCTCGGGACGGCGAAGCTTCTCCGCGACGGCAAGATGCACCCTGTCGAGCTGCGCGAGGCGGTCACCTCGCCGGGCGGCACGACCATCGCCGCGATCCGGGAGCTCGAGCAGGCCGGCGTACGCGCAGCCTTCCTGAACGCGATCCAGGCGGCGATGAAGCGCTCGAAGGAGCTAGCGGAGGGCGGGTAGAGGGTTCACGGCTGCGTCGCGCAGCCTGACCTCGAAGTGGAGGTGGGGGCCCGTGGCGAGGCCGGTCGCGCCCACGCCGCCCAGGCGCTCGCCCGCCGCGACGACCTGGCCCGGCCGGGCGCGCATGCCCCTGAGGTGCGCGTACCACGTCGTCACGCCCTTCGTGTGGGCGACGACGACGAGCTTGCCGTAGCCGCCCGAGTCCCAGCCGGCGAACGTGACGGTGCCGGCCCGGGCGGCGACGATGGGCGTGCCGGCCGGGGCCGGGAAGTCGATGCCCGCATGAAAGCGCGCGCCGCGCGGCCCGAAGCGGTCGGCCACAGGCGCCTGCACGGGCGCGCGGAACTTGAGCGGCGAGCGCGGCGAGCGCGTGCGCAGCGGTCGCACGACCGCGCGCGTGACGACGCCGTCGGCGCGGAGACCCTTCCACTGCTGGAACCGGCGCACGGCCGCCTCCGTGCGCGGCCCGAGCTGGCCGTCGAGGGTACCGGAGGGAAAGCCGTGCCAGGCGAGGAGGAACTGGAGCGCGGCCGCGTCCCACCCCTGCATCCCGCTCCGCAGCGTTCGCTTGCCGAGCGTATGGCGCCCGTAGGCGCCCAGCGCGGCCCGCGTCTCGGGCCCGGGCACGCCGTCGACGGAGAGCGAGCTGCGCCGCTGGAGCTGCCTGATCCCCGCCCTGGTGCCGGGGTTGAGCCTGCCGTTGATCGTGCCGTCGTAGAGCCCGTGGGCCTGCAGCCCCACCTGGAGCGCCGCGCGCCCGGGCTTCCCCCGTGCCTCCGCGGCAGGAGCGAGGGCGAGAAGCGCGAGCGCGGCGAGCGCGCCCGCGAGAATGCGGATGAGCGGCAGAGCGTGCGGCGGCATGCGGGAACCCGATCCGGCCTCCGCATCGGCCGGCCCCGGAGGGCGCTCAAGGTCTCAGTCCCTCGAAGGGGTGAGCGCGTCGGCGCCGCCGCCGTGCACGAGCGCGGCAGGCACCTCCTCGGGGGCCGCTCCGCGCAGCGAGGGATGCCCGGGATCAACCTCTGTCGCCGGCCAGGCGTCGAGCCCGAGCGCCGCGGCGCCCTCCTGCGAGCCGATCGCCAGGAGGGCCTCCACCGGGATCACGTTGCGCCGCAGGAGCTGGCGACGGGCCGTCCCCTCGAGCTCCCTCAGCTCCTCGAGCGGGTCGATGCGGACGTTCGAGTCGGAGCCGATGCAGAGCCGGATCCCGCGGGAGAGGAGGCCCGGGAGCGGCGGGAACCCGTCGCCGAGGTTGGCCTCGGTCGTGGGGCAGAGACAGACGCGCGCTCCGTTCTCGGCGAGGAGGTCGAGCTCCCGCTCGGAGGCGTGCGTGGCGTGCACCACCGTCGTGCGCGGGCCGAGGCAGCCGGTCTCGGCGAGGAGCTCGATCGGGCGGAGGCCGTGCTCGGCGAGGGACTCCTCGACCTCGCGCGGCTGCTCGCAGGCGTGGACGTGGAGGACGAGGCCCTCGCGCGCGGCATGGCGGCCGATCTCCGCCAGCCAGTCCCGCGGGCAGGCGCGGACGGAGTGGGGGGCGAGCCCGACTCGGACGCCCTCGCGGCGCAGGTCCTCCACCTGCTCCAGGTAGGCGGCGGCCGACGTCTGCCGGAAGCGGTCGATGCCGCCGCGGGCGTACGCGGAGAGGAGGAGCACGAGCTCGATCCCCGCCTCCTGCGCCGCCTCGGCCGCCGCGTGCGCCTCGGCGAGGCCGACGTAGTGGAACTCCCCGACCGCGGTATACCCGGCCGCCAGCATCTCCCGGTACGTCTGCGCGTAGGCCTCGCGGACGCGGTCCGGGGTGAGCTCCCGGGCCAGCTCGAGCATGGACTCGCGCCAGGCCCAGAAGTCGCCGCCCTCGACCCGGCCCCGGAGCGCGCGCTGGAAGGCGTGGCTGTGGGCGTTGACGAACCCGGGGAGCGCGAGCCGGTCGGGCATCGCGGCGACGTTACCATTGGCGAACGCGATGGCGACCCGAGCCGTGCCCGCCCCGCTCGCCCACCTGCCGAACGCGCTGACGGTTCTGCGCCTCGCGGCCGTGCCCGTGTTCGTCGCCCTGCTCCTCGGCAGCGACGGCGAGGGGAGCTGGGCGCTCGCCGGGCTCTTCGCCGCCGCCGCGATGACGGACCAGGTCGACGGCTTCCTCGCCCGCCGCTGGCGGGTCGAGTCGGAGTTCGGCAAGTACGCAGACCCGCTCGCGGACCGGCTCATGATCGACGCAGCGGTCGTCCTCCTCTGGCTCGACGGGCGCCTCCCGCTCGCGGCCCTGGCGGTCGTGCTCGCCCGCGACGCGCTCCTCATCGCCGGCTACCGGCTCGTCAAGGACCGCGGCTACGACTTCTCCGTCTCGTTCCTCGGCAAGACGGCGACGTGGGTGCTCTACGCGGCGATCACGGGCGTGATCGCCTCCGACCGCGGCACCGCCTGGCCGCAGTGGCTCTTCTGGGCAGGCGTCGCCCTCGCGGTAGCTGCAGCCGTCGCCTATGTCCTCACAGCCCTCAGGAGCGTGCGCGCGTGAAGGCCGTCGTCATGGCCGGCGGCGAGGGAACGCGGCTGCGGCCGCTGACTTCGAACCAGCCGAAGCCGATGGTGCCCATCGTCGGGAAGCCCTGCATGGAGCACATCGTCGAGCTCCTGCGCAAGCACGGCTTCGACGACGTCGTGGTCACCCTCGCCTTCATGCCCCAGTCGATCCGGGGCTACTTCGGCGACGGCGAGGCTCACGGCGTGGCCGTGAGCTACTCGATCGAGGAGTCGCCCGCGGGCACGGCCGGCTCCGTCAAGCTCGCGGAGGAGGCGCTCGACGAGCCGTTCCTCGTCATCTCCGGCGACGCGCTCTGCGACATCGACCTCACCGACCTCGTGCGCTTCCACCGCGAGAAGGAGGCGCTCGTGACGATCGGCCTGAAGAGCGTCCCGAACCCGCTCGAGTTCGGGATCGTCGTCACGGACGAGGATGGGCGGATCGAGCGCTTCCTGGAGAAGCCCTCCTGGGGCCAGGTGTTCACGGACACGATCAACACGGGCATCTACGTGCTCGAGCCCGAGGTCCTTCGACACGTTCCCGAGGACCGCCCGTACGACTTCTCGAAGGAGCTCTTCCCGCTCCTGCTCGAGATGGGGAGGCCGCTCTACGGCTACGTCGCGGACGGCTACTGGCAGGACATCGGCAACCTCGACCAGTACCGGCAGGCGAACTTCGACGCCCTCGACGGGAAGGTGCGCCTGGACATCCCGGGGATCCGGCTGCGGGGCAACGTGTGGGTGGGGGAGGGCGTCGACCTCGACAGCCTCGAGGCGGTGGAAGGGCCGGCGTTCGTCGGCAATTACTGCCGGCTCGCCCCGCGGGCGACCGTCGGCGCCTACTCCGTGCTCATGAACAGCGTCACGCTCGGCGACCACGCCCGCACCGCGCGCTCGGTGATCGACGCGTCCACGGCCGTCGGCCGCAGCGCGCTCGTCGAGGGCGCGATCGTCGGCCGCGCCTGCGACCTGCGCCCGCATGCGCGGCTGCACGAGGGCGCCGCCGTGGGGGACAACTGCACGATCGGCGAGGAGAGCGTCGTCATGCCGGGCGTCAGGATCTACCCCTTCAAGGAGGTCGAGTCCGGCGCCGTCGTCGACCGCAACCTCATCTGGGAGTCGCGGCTCTCGACGCGCCTGGTCGGCCTCGACGGGATCACGGGCCGTATCAACGTCGAGCTGACGCCCGAGACTGCCCTCCGGATCGGAACCGCCCTCGGCACTGCGCTCGAGCGCGGCGCGCGCATCGTCACGAGCCGCGCCGCCTCGGCCTCCTGCCGTCTCATCCGCCGCGCCCTCCTCGCCGGCGTCAACTCGACGGGGGTGCACGCGGCCGACCTGCAGATCATGCCGGCGGCGGTCAACCGCCACCTCCTGAAGACGGAAGCCTTCGACGCCGGCATTCACGTGCAGCCGAGCCCGGCCGACCCCGAGATCGTCCAGATCAAGCTCTTCGAGCCGCCCGGCACGCCCGCGACGCCCGAGCTCGTCAAGGAGATCGAGAAGCACTATTCGCGCCAGGAGTTCCGGCGCGCGGCCTGGAACGGGGTGGGGGAGATCACCTTCCCCGGGCGCACGGCCGAGACGTACGCGCAAGATCTCCTCTCCGTCCTCGACCGCGACGCGATCAGGGCGCGCGGCTTCCGCATCGTCGTCGACTACGCCTTCTCGGCGGCCTCGCTCGTCCTCCCGCAGGTGCTCGGGGCGCTCGACGTCGAGGCGGTGGCGTCGCACGCGTACGTGAGCGAGCGCCGCGAGGCGCCGGAGGCGGCGAGCCTGGGCGGGGCACTCGCGCAGACGAAGCGGCTCGTCGAGGCGGTGGGCGCCGATCTCGGCGCCGTGCTCGACCCCGCCGCCGAGCGGATCTTCCTCGTCGACGACCTGGCCCGCGAGATCGCCGTCGAGCAGGAGCTGCTCCTCTTCCTCCGGCTGCTCTCCTCGGACGGGACGTCGGGCCGTCTCGCCGTGCCGACGACGGTCACGAGCCTCGTCGAGGGCCTCGTCGAGGGAAGCGGGCTCGAGGTCCTGCGGACGCCCAACTCGCTGACCGCGCTCACGAGCGCGGCCGCCGGCGACGGCGTCATCTTCGCCGGCTCCGCGGGCGGGGGATTCGTCTTCCCGGACTTCGTTCCCGCCTACGACGGCATGGCGAGCCTCTGCAAGCTCCTCGAGCTCCTCGCGGCGGCCGGACGGCCGCTCTCGGAGATCGTCGGCGAGCTCCCCGACCCCACCGTCGTGCACCGGCAGGTGCGCTGCCCGTGGGGGCGCAAGGGCGCGGTCATGCGCATCGTCACGGAGCGGATGAAGGGCAAGGAGCTCGATGTCTCGGACGGCGTCAAAGTCTTCGAGGAGCGCGGCTGGGCGCAGGTGCTCCCCGACCCGCACGAGCCCGTCGTCCACGTCTACGCGGAGGGTGCGACACCGGAGGCGAGCTCCGAGCTCGAGGCCGAGTTCGTGGGCCTCGTCGAGGAGATCGTCGCGGCGGACGACGACCCCGGAAGCTGAGCGCAAGCGCGCTGGGGAGCCTCAACCCTCAAGTCGAGGTTGATGGATGGCCGCCGGGATGGTTTACTGTGTGGTCGCCCTTCCAACTCACACTGGAGCCTGCGTGGAAGCACTTCCTGACCTTGGCGCTCTGTCCGACCAGGAGCTCCGCGACCTCATCCGCGAGCTGATGGAGGAGGAGCACGAGGTCTCCTACCGCCGTCGACTCCTGCACGGGAAGATCGACATCCTCCGCGCCGAGCTGCAGGCGCGCCTGCAGAAGCAGGTGGGGGAGGGCGGAAGCCCGCTCGAGGAGATCGACGTGGACAAGCTCGCCGCCATCCTCGCCTCGAAGGCAGCGCCTCCGAAGGACGAGGATTTGGACGCGCCGAAGCAGTGACGTACGTCCACTGCCCGGAGTGCGGGTTCCAGAACCCGGAGTCCGCAAACTACTGCTCGAAGTGCGGGGCGCTGCTCCCGCACGACGAGCCGGGGGGTCACACGACGATGTCCTTCACGCCCGAAGAGCTGGTCGAGGACGATGCGCTCTCGCTCGCCGACCTGCGCATCGAGGGGCCGGCGCTCGTCGTCCGCTCGGGCGGAGGGCGGGCCGGCGACACCTTCCCGCTCGACCCGGGCCGCGTCTCGCTCGGCCGCGCGCCGGAGTGCGAGGTCTTCCTCGACGACGTCACGGTGTCGAGACACCACGCCGTCGTCACACGCGGGGACGACGGCTACACGCTGCACGACGAGGGCAGCCTCAACGGGACGTACGTGAACCGCCGCCGCGTCGAGAGCGCGCGGCTCGAGGACGGCGACGAGGTGCAGATCGGCAAGTACAAGCTCACCTTCCTGGAGGGGCACTAGTGGCCACGGCGGCGACGGAGGAGACGGGGCAGGGCGGCGGCCGCGCGCTCACGATCGGGGCCGTCTGCCGGCGCCTGCGCGACGAGTTCCCGGACATCTCGATCTCGAAGATCCGCTACCTCGAGGACCAGGGCCTGCTCGCCCCGCGGCGGACGCAGGGCGGCTACCGCCTCTTCACCGAGGAGGACGTCGAGCGCCTGGCGACGATCCTCCGCCTGCAGCGCGACGAGTTCCTGCCGCTGCGGGTGATCCGGCAGGAGCTCGCCGCCGGGGCGCCCGAGCGGCGCGAGCGGACCCGCCGGGCCGGGCTCCGGGTGCCCGAGGACGAGGTCGACCTCGCCACGCTCTGCGAGCGGGCGGGCGTCGACGCGGCGTTCGTCCGCGACCTCGAGGACTTCGGGCTCGTCGAGCCGCATGCCGTCGACGGCGACAAGCGCTTCCCCGAGCGGGACGTCGACGTGGCGGCCGCCTGCGCGCGGCTCGCGCGCTACGGCGTCGCCCCGCGCAACCTGGCCACGTTCCGGCGCTGGGCCGACAACGAGGCGGACCTGCTCGAGCGGATCGTCGCGCCCGAGCTGCGGTCGCCGAACCCCGAGAAGCGCCACGCCGGGCTCGAGAACCTCGAGACGCTCGCGGCGCTCTCGCAGGAGCTCTCCAACCTGCTCTTCTGGCGCGCTCTCCGGGGTATCGTCCCCAAGTCGTGAGCCTCGACCTCTCCACCCGGATCCGGGACATCCCGGACTTTCCGAAGCGCGGCATCGTCTTCAAGGACATCATGCCGCTCCTCGCCGACGCGAAGGCCCTCCAGGAGACGGTCGAGCGCCTCGCCGAGTTCGCGGAGCCGCGGAAGCCCGATCTCGTCCTCGGGGCGGAGGCCCGCGGGTTCATCCTCGGGGCCGCGCTCGCCTACCGGCTCGGCTGCGGCTTCGTCCCGGCGCGGAAGCCCGGGAAGCTCCCCTGGCGGACGATCAGCGCGAAGTACGCGCTCGAGTACGGCTTCGACGCGCTCGAGCTGCACGCCGACGCGATCGCCGCGGGCTCGCGCGTCCTCATCCACGACGACCTCCTGGCGACGGGCGGGACGGCGCGCGCCAAGGTCGACCTCGTCGAGCAACTCGGCGGCACGGTGGTCGGGCTCGCGTTCGTGATCGAGCTCGAGTTTCTGAACGGCCGCGAGAAGCTCGACGGCTACGACGTCTTCTCCCTCATCCAGTACTCCGACTAGGACCGCCCGCCGAACGACGGGGATGGGGTTGCGCGTCCGTCCTGCCGATACATAATCGACGGCAGATGTACGACGAGCTCACCGGGCGGTACACCTTCGCGTGTCCGGCGCGCGGAGAGGTGAGCCTGCCGCTCTCGAGCTTCCGTGTGCTCGAGCGACTGCCCGGAGCCGCCCATCCGGCCGTCTACCGCGTCGTCTTCGCGTGCGCCTGCGGGCACGAGCACGAGGGCCTCGTCGCCCACGACGACCTCGACTGGGCGCCGCTCGCGGGCTCGGGCGCCGAGTTCCTCAACCTGATGACGGCGCGGTTCGAGTCGGTCGCGCAGGAGCTGCTCGATCTCGCCGCCCGCCGGATCCGGTCCGGCGTCTGGCCGTGGAGCTTCTACTGCTACCCCGAGGAGCGCCCGCGCCCCGTCTTCCCGTCGTCCTTCCGGCTCCTCGCCGGGGGCGGGGAGGACCTCGGCCTCGCGGTCGAGTGCCCGGTGTGCGCGAGAGCGTCCGTGAACGTCGTCACCCGCGACCATGTGGACGTGCCCTTCCACAACGACGCGAGCGTCGGCGTCGTCGAGCACGTCTTCCGCTTCGAGACCGGCGCCTCTCTCGAAACGGCCCGCGAGGCGCTCGGCTCGAGCGTCCTCGGGGCGCGCAGGCGCGATCTCGCCGCGTAACCGGGGACGGTTACGCGCGTGCACGAGGGGGAACACACCCTCAAACGACGTAACCGAGGTGACCAGCATGGTGTGGAGACGACGAGACCGTTCGGACGCGGCCGTGAGGAATGCCGTGATCGACCGCGAAGAACAGGACGACCACGTTTGGGGCAGCCCCCCGGTTGTGCGCGGGCTGTTCACGCTGCTCGGAGTCGCCGGGGCGGGCTTTCTCGTGTGGCTGGCGACGCAGTTCGACCTGGGCGCGACCGACGAGTTCTGGGCGGCGATGGCGATTCTCATGGGCGCCGGCGTCGTGCTCGGCCTCTCGCAGCTCCTGGGCGGCTGGACGAAGTGGGGAGCGCCGACGATCAGCCCGAGCGTGCTCGTGCTCGGCTTCCTGCCGGCGTTCGTCGCCGTGGGCGCCATCCTCGTGGCGACGCGGCCGACCGGCACCGAGGAGGGCGAGCAGGTGGCCGGCTGGATCGAGGACGTCGGCCTGGGCGGCCTTGCGGCCGACCTCGCGCTCTTCCAGGGCGTGCTCGCGTTCGGGCTCGGGATCGTGCTCAGCTTCACGCTCGACACCCGCGGGCCGCGCGCTCGCACCGTCGAGCGCGACACGGTCGTCGAGGAGGAGGGCGTCCCCGCGGCGGTCGAGCGCGAGAGAGTCGTCGAGGACGAGGAGGTCCACGACTACCGGCGCGAGGAGCCCGTCGTCGAGGACAAGACAGTCGTCCGCGACGACGACGGCGAGTACCTGCGCGACGAGGACGGCGAGATCGTCCGCGACGAGGACGGTACGCCTCTCCGGGCGGTGCCCGACGAGCGCACCGTCGGCGAGCGCCGCGACACGCCGTAGACAGCTTGGCGGGCGGCGTCGGACACCCGGCGCCGCCCGCGCTCACTCGCGCCAGGGATCGCAGGCGGAGCACTCGCCGCCGAGAAGGGACGCCGCGCCGGGGTACGAGACCGAGGGCCGGGCGCGTCCGCTCTCCTGGTGCATTCCGCTGATCGAGCGGGTGACCGCGGACGCCGAGCCGAGTGGGAGGACCCGCCTCGAGGACGAGGTCGGGCACGACCTCGCGAGGCTCCTGGTCGGGTCGCGCGCCCGCGTCGGGTCGCGCGCCTGCTAGCGCCTGAGCGGATCGCTGCCGAAGAGCCGCACGTAGAAGAACGTCAACACGGCGACGACGAGCCCGAAGAGGACGGCGGTGCCTCCGCCGGCGCCGATCGCCAGTAGCCCGACCCAGACGAACCCGCCGAACACGAGCGCCCACACGAAGGACTGGAAGCCGGGGCTGAAGGAGGGCGGGCGAGGAGGAAAGGCCATGTCGGGGCGGGAGTCTAACGGGCGCCGCGCCCGCCGCGGCGGACCAAAAAAATTCGTCGAGCCGGTTGCGCTTTCGTCCACTCCTCCGGCCAACCGTCGGCTTCCGCCTACTTGTCGCCCGGTGGGGCTTCGACCTACTCGCGCTCCGTGCTCGGCGCAGGAGGGAATCTAGACGGGGTCCAGGCTGTCCGCAAGGGCCGTGTCGACGCTCTCTCCGCAATTTGCGGAAAGTTCATTTTTCCACAATTTCCACAGCGCTCGGGGCGACCTGGGGGTAGCTCTGTGGAACGCCCCTCGGGGCCCCGGGAGGCTAGCGGCCTCTGAGAGCGCCGTCCGTGTAGACGCCGGACGGGTTCCAGAGCAGGTAGCCCTTGGCATTCGCGTCGCGGGCGGCGAGGATCTGCGCCTGGACGTCCTCGAGGTCGTACTCGCGGCCGAGGGAGAAGTCCTGCAGCCAGGGAATGAGGTGGGTGTCGTGGCCGCGGAGGTCGCGGCGGAAGTCGCGGAGCGAGCGGGCGACGGTGATGCCCGGAACGGCGTTCGGGTCGTCGAGGTTGTACTCGCCCGGCCCGTAGTGCGACGGGTACACCATCGGGTAGATGGAGTCGAGGTGCGCGGCGAGCCGGCGGGGGCGCTGCCCGATCCCCATCTCGCGCGTCGCGGTGAGGCCGAAGACCGCCGCCGAGACGCGCACGCCCAGCGGCTCGAGCCGCTCCCGCGCGTACTCGAGGAAGCTTCCGATCGTGACGCTCCGGTGCTCCTTCTTGCGCTTCGGGAAGACCGCGCTCGCCAGGTCGCCGTCGGTGGGGAAGCGGACGTAGTCGAACATGATCTCGTCGAAGCCGGCCTCCGCGGCGGCGACGGCGATGTCGACGTTGTACTTCCACACCCGCTCGTCGTAGGGGTTCGTCCATCCGAGGCCGGCGCTGTTCGTCCAGACGCCGCCGCCCCGGCGCCCGATCGCCATTCCGGTGCGCCCGTGGGAGAGGAAGGGGTCCTCGAAGACGACGATGCGGGCGACGAGGTAGAGGCCTCGCTCCTTGGCTTCCCGCGCGACCCTCACCGGGTTGTAGTACGTCCTCGCCGCACCGACCGCCTTCGCCAGCGGGACGGCCGGCTTCTGGAACGCGACCTCGCCGTTCTCGTCCTTGACGTCGAGCTGGATCGTGTTCAGGCCCTCGCGCGCGAGCTCGTAGTACTCCTCGAGCTTCCCGTCGAGGGAGGCGAGGGCCATCGTCACGTGAACGCCCCGGATCTCGTCCGGGAGCGGGACCGGCTCCCGCTCCGGTTCCACGGCGGGGGTCGCGTCTGCGAGGGCGGTCGACTGCGTGCCGTCGGCGTCGTCCGCGGCCGGCTGCTGGCCGCCGCCTCCGAGGAAGCTCATCCCGAGCGCCAGAGCGGCCGCGGTGAGGGCGACCACGGCGAGGAGCGCGACCCGGCGAACGGCGCGCAGCCGGCGCGCCTGCCGGCGCCGGCTGCGGAAACGCTCGTTCGGGTCCATGGGCTCGAGGAGCATGCCGGGAGGCACGGTATGTCCTCTGGAAGCGCGCCGCAAGCGGATCTGCCGAGGGGGGAGCGGGCAGAACGGGCCCCATCCGGGCGGTTCGCCTTCGACTTGACATAACGCCCGTTATCGTGCGCGAGCCTCGGACCGAGCACTCCCACGAGGGATCCGGACCGCCACCATCGCCCGCGACACCAGGAGAGGCGCGCTGGTTATGGCGGGCACACGATCTCGCTCGTCGGCTAGACGCGCCCGATGGCGGTCCCCGTTTGACTTGGCCGCTCCGACGGGTAGGGTAAGACCCGCACGACCGCCAGGCGTCCAGCTGTTCCATCCGCTTCTCTTCGTGAGATTCCTTCTGCAAACGCCGAATGCCTGACGAAGGGTCGATCGTCAGCCAGCACGAGGAGCTCGTGCCGCTGCTCGAGCGCGCCGAGGCTTCCGGCGTCGTGGACGCGCCCGAGCTTCAGGAGGCGCTGGAGCTCCTCGACCTCGATCCGGGCGACGTCGAGCTCCTGCACAAGGAGCTCGAGGAGCGCGGAATCGAGGTCGTCGACCGCCCCAAGGAGCCGACGCCATCCCCGGTCCCGGGCACCGAGGTGCTGGAGACGACGACCGACGCCCTGCAGCTCTTCCTGCGCGAGATCGGCCGCCACCCTCTCCTGACCGCGGCCGACGAGGTCGAGCTCTCGAAGCGGATCGAGCGGGGCGACATGGAGGCGAAGAAGCGGATGATCGAGTGCAACCTCCGCCTCGTCGTCTCGATCGCCAAGAACTACCGCAACCAGGGCCTCCCCTTCCTCGACCTCATCCAGGAGGGCATGTTCGGGCTCATCCGCGCCGTCGAGAAGTTCGAGTGGCAGCGCGGGCTCAAGTTCTCCACGTACGCGACCTGGTGGATCCGGCAGGCCGTCGCCCGCGCGATCGCCGACAAGGCCCGCACGATCCGTGTGCCCGTGCACGTCGTCGAGCGGATGCAGAAGATGCACCGGGCGGAGCGCCACCTCTGGACGCAGCTCGCCCGCGAGCCGACGCTGGAGGAGATCGCCGACGAGGCCGGCCTGCCGCTGCAGCAGGCGATCGAGGTGCGCGCTGCGGCCCGCGCGTCGACGAGCCTCGACCAGCCGATCGGCGAGCAGGAGGACGCCGTCTTCGGCGACCTCGTCGCCGGCGACGACCCGCTTCCAGACGAGGTGACCGAGAAGCGCCTGCAGAAGGAGGCGCTCGACCGGGCGCTCGAGTCGCTGCCCGAGCGCGACCGGCGCGTGCTCGAGCTCCGCTACGGGCTTCGCGGCGAGGAGCCGCACACGCTCGAGCACATCGGCCGCCGCCTCGGCATCACGCGCGAGCGCGTGCGCCAGATCGAGATCGAGTCGCTCTCGCGGCTAGCGTCGCTGCGCGAGATCGAGGCCGTCGCCACGCGGTAGCCCCGCGAGCGCGCTCCCGTCGAAGAGCCGGTCGACCTCCTCCCCCACTCGCTCCCGCGCGCGCCGGTGAGCCTCGTCCAGGTGCGGCGGCCTCGCCGTCCGGTGCCCGTCCGAGGCGACGAGATCGGCGAGACCCGCCTCGACGAGCGTCCAGCCGGCCTCCTCCTGCTCCGGCCCGTGGTAGCCGAGCAGGCTCGTTGCGTTCACCTGCAGCAGCCAGCCACGCTCCCGCAGGGACGCCGCGCCTCCAGGGTCGGCGAGGACGCTCTCCGAGCGCTCCGGATGGGCGATCACAGGGACGAGCCCGGAGGCCTCGATGTGCTCGCCGAGTCGCATCGTGAGCGTCAGCGGGCCTCGGAAGGGCGTCTCCATGAGGACGGCGTCCAAACCGCCGAGACGGTAGCGATCCGGATCCTCGTCCAGGAGGGCGGCGTGCGGCGTCAGCTCCCAGCCGAGCCGGAGCTCGATCCCGAAGCCGGCCGCGATGCCGGCGAGCTCGGCGTGAGCCCCGCGCACGGCAGCCTCGCGGCCGGGGTCGAGCCGCAGCGAGGGCCAGACGTGCGGCGTCGCGTAGAGGAGGCGCGTTCCGCGCCGGCCCGCCTCGCGGCAGAGGGCGACGCCGTCCTCGACGGTGCGGGCGCCGTCGTCGCCCGACGGAACGACGTGGGAGTGGACGTCCACGAATCCGAGCACGCTCGTCACGCTACCCGGCCGGCCGCGGCGCGCGCGCCGGGCCGCTACTCGGCGCGAAGGTAGAGCCGAAGCTCTGGCGCGACCGACTGGAGCTCGCGGAGCGCACGGGACTCGAGCTGGCGCACGCGCTCGCGCGTCACGCCGAGATCGGCGCCGACCTCCTCGAGCGTCTTCGCATGGCCGCCGTTCAGCCCGAACCTGAGCACGAGCACGTGGCGCATGCGCTCGTTCAGGGACTCGAGCGCAGCCTGCAGCTCCACGCCGCGCAGGAGCTCGGCGAGCACGGCGTCCGGCTGCTCGGAGTTGACGTCCTCGAGCATGTCCCCGTACATGGAGTCGCCGTCGCCGACGGGCGTCTCGAGGCTGACGGGATCCTCGACGAGGTCGAGCAGCTCGTTCACGCGCTTCACCTCGAAGCCGCTCTCCTTCGCGATCTCGGCGGGAAGCGGGTCGCGGTTGAGCTTCTGCGTCAGCACGCGGCGGGCGCGCATGACGCGTCGCACCTGGTCGACGACGTGGACGGGCAGTCGGATCGTCCGCCCCTGGTCGGCGATGGCGCGCGTGACGGACTGGCGGATCCACCAGGTCGCGTACGTGGAGAGCTTGAAGCCCATGCGGTAGTCGAACTTCTCCACGGCGCGGATGAGGCCGAGGTTCCCCTCCTGGATGAGGTCGAGGAGCGGGACGCCGGAGTTGACGTAGTTGCGCGTGATCGACATGACGAGGCGCAGGTTGCACTCGATCAGGCGGCGCTTCGCCCACTCGTCCCCCTCGTCCTTGCGGCGGGCGAGCTCCCGCTCCTCGGCCGCGGTGAGGAGGGGGCCGTCGCCGATCTGGCGGACGTAGAGCTTGAGGGGGTCCTGCGTAGGGGCCGGGACGTCGAGCTCGGCCGGCTCGTCGTCGGCCGGCTCCTCCGCGGGGGCCGCCGCAGCAGGCTCGGGAACGAGCTCGAGCTTTCGCTCGCCCGGCTCGCCGGGGTCGGCAGGAAGCTCCGCAGACGAGTACTCCACGCAGCCGATATCGGCGGCGCTCCACCCCGCCTTGAGGCCGTGGCCCGCAAACGAGGGATGGCAAGGGCGACGACAGCCGCCGACGGTGCTAGTGTCTAACCACGCGGTCGCCCCGGACTCGCCTTCGGAGACGGCTGTTAGGCGTTGGAAGGATCGGGTACCTGTTCTTTTGTGCGGTATTGCCGGATATAGCCTGAGCGACGAGTCAGCGGTCGACCAGACCCTTGCGACTCAGACGCTCCTCGCGGCTATCTCCGAGCGCGGGTCGGACGCAGTGGGCTACGCCTACCGCGGACCCGGCGAGCCGATCGCCGTCCGCAAGCAGCGCGGCGGCGCCAGCAAGCTCCTCGACCGCCTGCATGTCCCGGGAGGCGCGCGGCAGACCATCGTCCACGTGCGCGACTACACCAAGGGCCACCCGAGCCTGACCGCGAACAATCACCCGATCCGCCACGGCAGCGTCGTTGGCGTGCACAACGGCATCGTCGTCAACGACGAGGAGATCCTCGCGCGGCACGGCCTCGCGCGTGCGGAACCGGACATGACCGTCGACTCGGAGGCGATCTTCGCGCTCGCCGACGAAAGCGGGAGCCTTCCGTCCGCGCTCGAGGAGGTCCACGGCTCCCTCGCCGCGGCGTGGATGGACGACCGCAGTCCCGAGACGCTCTACCTCGCCCGCGGCATCGGCCGCCCGCTCTGGATCGGCGAGGGCCGCCGCGAGCTCTTCTTCGCCTCGACTCGTTCAGCGCTCGAGGTCGTCGAGCGCTACACCGGCGTCCGGCTGCAGAAGCGGGAGGTCGGCGAGGGCAGCGTCGTCCGCGTCGTCGACGGCCGGGCCGCGCGCGTCGACTCCTTCGAGCCCGATCGCACGTTCGTCGAGGAGAAGGCGCTCCCGCCCGTACGCGCTCCGGAAGAAGCGCGATTCTGCCTCGCGCGCCTCGCGGCGATCGCGACCGCCCCCGTCGCGCGCTAGCGGCCGGGTTTCGTCCTCGACACCCTCCCGTCGCCGTCGACGCCGGCCCCACCGCGCGCCAGGCGCCCGCGGAGCGCGTCCTGGAATGCGGTCCACCCTCCCTTCCGCCCGGCGAAAAGGCGGACCACCTGCCATTCCGAGAGCAGCCGGGGATCCCGCCGGCGCGCCCGCGCCCAGTCGGCCAGGCGCGGAAGCCGGCCCAGCCCGAGCGCCAGCCTCGCCCCCGTCTCGAGCGCGCGCTCGCGCCGCTCGGCGGCCGTGAGCACGTCGAAGCCGGCGGCCCGGAGCGCCCGCGAGAGCGAGCCGAACCTGTGCCAGTAGAGGGACTTGGACGGCATCGTCCGGCGGCGCTCGTCGAGGTCGCGACCGGTCGGTGTCCGGCCCAGCTCGTCCCCGAGGGTGCGTAGGCGCCCGAGCAGCTCCTCCGGCGAGGCGAAGCGCCGCGGCACGAGCCCGACGAGGCGCTTGGCGCGGTTCCAGCTCCCGAAGCGCTCGACGACGGTCCGTGGGTGGATCCGCGTCCGGCCGTCGAGGGCGAACTCCTGCATCGTGGGCGAGCGGCCGAGCCGCCGGGCGCAGGCCACGAGCTCCGCCAGGATCTGCTCGTCGGAGTAGCGGGGGCGGCGCTCCCGCCTGCCCCTGGACTTCTCGGGCTGGACGCGCGGCGAACGGGCTCGGGCGGAAGGCGGCACGGCGGCCTCTCGCAGTCAGTCTAGGCGAGCAGTCGCCCCGGGGCCGCTCTCCTAGGAGCCGGCAGCCGCGAGCTCCGGCGCAGGGTCGGGCGCCGGCGCGTTCGTGCCGAGGAGACGGTCGAGCGCGGCCACCGTGCGGGGGCAGAACTGGGTGCCGGCGCCGGACCGAAGCTCCTCGAGTGCCTCGGCTGCGGGCCGGGCGACCTTGTAGATCCGGTTCGTGAGCATGGAGTCGAGCGCTTCCGCGACGTGGATGATACGGGCCCCGAGGGGGATGTCCTCGCCGGCGAGGCCGTGGGGGTAGCCGGCCCCGTCCCAGCGCTCGTGGTGGTGGAGGATCGCCGGAACGGCGTCGCCGAGGAACCCGAGCCGGCCGATGATGCGCGCGCCCTCCTCGGCGTGGCGCTCCATGAGCGCCCATTCGTCGCGCGAGAGGAGGGCCGGCTTGAGGAGGACCGCATCCGGGATGGCGAGCTTGCCGATGTCGTGGAAGAGGGCGGCGTGCCCGAGGAGGTCGAGCTCGGCCTTCGAGAGCCCGAGCTCCCGCCCGAGCGCGAGCGCGAGCTGCTGCACCCGCCGCGAATGCCCCGCGGTGGAGGCGTCGCGGGCGTCGACGGTCGCCGAGAGGCTCTCCATCGCGGCCGTCGAGCGCTCGCGCAGGAGACGGTTCGCCTGCTCGAGCGAGACGTTCTGCGATTGGATCGTCTCGGCGGCCGCGCGGAGCTTCTTCGTCGATTTCTCCGCGCGCCCGAGGTAGGCGGCCATGGTATTCCCCATGAGCAGGAGCGGCAGGGCGAGGGTGGCGAGCCCGTAGAGATCGATCGCCGGGTAGGCGAGCGCGAGCGCCCCCGCGACCGCGCCAAACGCGACGTAGTGCGGGAGGAGCCAGGAGAAGCGCTCCCGCCAGAGTCCGTGCCAGCTGTGGTGGCCCTCGAGCGCCATCGCCTGCGAGAGGAGGCCGGTGTTGACGACGAAGTACGCACCCCCGGCCGCGAGGCCGGCTGCTGCGGTGACGAGCGTCCCGATCCCCTCCGGCTTGCCGCCGACGCTGAACACGCCCGCCGCAGCGAGCGACGCGAGGGAGAGCGTCCCGATGTTGAAGAGCGCCTGGTAGAGCGGCGTGCGCCGCGAGCTCCACTCGACTGCCGTCATGGCGACGGCGAGCGGCAAGGCCGCCCTCGGGCCGAAGAGCGCCGCCCCCGCCAGGGCGCCCACCGCGGTCACGGAGATGGAGCCGCCATCGAGCTCGAGGGCGAGCGCCTGGCTGCCGGCGACCAAGGCGATCACGGCCAGGAGGCCAACGAGGTCGGTCGAGGTCCCCAACACGAAGCCGAGCGCGCCGGCCGCGATGCCCCCCAGGCTCACAGCGACGACGAGCCCCGCGAGCGCGGGCGAGAGCGCGAGGAAGCGCGGTCCCGCGGCGCCGTGCGGCCGCTGCTGATGGGCGGGCTGCGAATCCGGCTCGGCCTCGGGAAGGCCGGCGAGCGGGCGCGAGGCTCCGGGGTACGCGGGCTCGTCCGGAACGGCGGCGGGGCGGGCCCGGCGCTGCGGAGGCAAGAGGAGCGGCTCCGCGCTGGCGCCGAGCACGCGGTTCCGGCCCTGGAGCTTCGCCCGGTAGACCGCCAGGTCGGCCTGGTGGATGATCTCGTTCGGGTCCGACCCGTCCTTCGGGTACGTGGCGACGCCGATCGAGACGGTGGCCCGGATGGGCTCGCTCGACGTCTCGACGTCGAAGCGCCGCTCGGCGACGGCGCGGCGCACCCGCTCTCCGATCGCCGCCGCCTCGGCGGGCCCGGTCTTCGGGAGGAGGATGGCGAACTCCTCGCCGCCGAAGCGGGCGGGGACGTCCGTCTCGCGGAGCTGGCTCCGGAAGACCTCGGCGATACCCTGGAGGACGGCGTCGCCGGCGAGGTGGCCGTAAGCGTTGTTGATGTCGCGGAGGAGATCGAGGTCGGCCATGACGACCGAGAAGAAGCCGCCGGCGCGCTCCGCCCGCTCGAGCTCGTCGCGAAGGGCGCCGGAGAAATGGCGGGCGTTGAAGAGACCGGTCTTCGGGTCGACGCGCGCCTCCTGCTGGAGGGCCGGCACGCTGAGCGAGCGGTGGATGAGAAGAAGCGGAGCGACCGCGGTCGGCAGGAGGAACGGGTTCCAGCTCCACAGGGCGGCGAAGGCGACGCCGAGCGCGGCGAGCACGAAATCCGTCGAGAGGCTCTCGGCCGAGAAGAGGCCTGTCGAGCGAAGCGTGTGCCCGCGGGCCAGATGGAGCATCGTCGCGAGGAGGACGTGGTTCAGGGAAACGAAGACGACCACGGCGACGAGCCCGCTCAGCGCGAACTCGAGCTCGGGTGAGAGCCCGAGCCTGCGCACGAGCGTCACCGCCCCCCACGCCGCCAGCCCATTGATCGTGTGGTTGGCGATGTTGAACCCCTGGATGTACCAGGGGTACCGGACCCTGAGCCACTCGGGGATGCCGTAGACGATTCCGAGGAGGGCGATCAGCTCCGGCGGCAGGAGGAGAACCGCCGGGATGAGGAAGACGATCGTCGTGTGGTAGCTCTGGTCGCGTGGCGTGACGACGACGAAGAGCTGCGCCACTGCCGCGCAGACCGCGAGCACGACGAACGTCGGCCAGCCGTTCGCGGCCGGCGACAGGTGGCTGAGCGGCACGAAGGCCGCGCCTGCGGCCAGGGCCCCTACGCCGTAGAGGAAGGCCTTCGCGCGGGGCGGCAGGCCGGAGGCCTCCGCGCGAGGCTCGGACCGGTTCCCCTCGCGGGGAAGCTCGCCGGGCGCCGCGGTCATTCCACCCGGGCCGCGCCGGGGCCGATTCGCGCGGAAGGAGGTGCCGTCGTCTCGCACATCTCCCACGCGGGCGCGTGGGGCCGCAGTGCCATGACAGGAACGTAGGCTCGTGCGAGGCACGCACCCTCCCCCTTTTGCGGGAGGCCCGGAAGTTCCCCCGAAAGAGTGAGGGCCCGAGCGGGTCGGTCCGGTCGTGGCTCTCCTTCTCCTACCACGAGGCGGTCTTCCCTGGACGATGACGTCGAACGTGGCGCCAGGGCTCGCCTCCCCTTGGGCGGGGAGACCCGGGGAGAGACAGGCCCTTGACGCTCGGGCCCGGGGCCGCCTGGAGGGCCGCGGGCGCCAGCAGGGCGATCGAGAGCGAGCAGCGCAAATCCCCGTCCGCCCTTGCGCCAGAGTGCACTGGAACGCGTCTCGCCCTTGGACGCTTCCCCTAGAAAGCGCTGTGGCGGGTGCCGTTCGAGCCGCGTGCGCTCCGCATCGATCTCCGATCCCATCCGGCGCGCGTGGCGCGGGCCGCAGTTGGGTGACCTACTCAGACCTGAAGTCGGGCTAGGTCGGTGGCCGGGTCGAGACGATCCCGCGAAGCCGTGACTCGGCCGCAGTTCCCTCGAAGGGGGGAGAGACCCGCCGCGGATCTAGACTGGCCGCGTGCGCCTCGACGTCGAGATCGCCCTCGCCCGCGCCGCCGGGCGGCTCTCCCGCCTCGCCGGCCGGGGCGGCGGGACGACGCTTCCCGGGAAGATCCTCGCAACGATCGACCCCGAGGCCCTGCGGACCCTGGCCGCTCGCCTCCCGTTGGGCTCCGCGCTCGTCTCGGCGACCAACGGGAAGACGACGTCCGCGGCGATCGTGGCCGAGATCCTCGGCGGCCGCGTCCGCCTTGCGCACAACCGCGCCGGAGCGAACCTCGTCTCCGGCGTCGCCTCGGCGCTCCTCGCCGACCGGGACGCCGAGCTCGGCCTCTTCGAGGTCGACGAGGGGGCCTTCCCCGACATCGCCCGGCGCGTGCGCCCGCAAACCGTGTGCCTGGCGAACCTCTTCCGCGACCAGCTCGACCGCTACGGCGAGCTGGAGCTGATCGCCGAGCGCTGGCGCGGAGCGGTCGCGGAGCTCCCTGCGGACGCTTGGGTCGTCGCCGGCGCCGACGACCCGCTCGTCGCGGACATCGCCCGGGGGCGGGAGAACACCCTCCTCTTCGGGCTGGACGACGCTCGAGTCGCTCGGGAGCACCTCCCCCACGCCGCCGACTCGAAGTACTGCATCCGCTGCGGCGCTCCGCTCCACTACGACGCCGCGTACGTCGGCCATCTCGGGAGTTGGCGCTGTGTCGAATGCGGCGGGGCCCGGCCGCCGCTCGACGTGGTCGCCCGGGAGATCGAGCTCCACGGGCTCGATCACGTCGAGTTCGACCTGGTGACGCCCCAGGGGACGCGTCGGGTGGAGCTTGCCCTTCCGGGGCTCTACAACGTCTACAACGCCGTCGCCGCCGCCTCGCTGGCGCTCGTCCTGGGCGCCGGGCTCGACGAGATCGGCGCCGGGATCGAACGCTTCAAGGCGGCGTTCGGCCGCTTCGAGCGCATCGCCGCGGAGGGCCGCAACGTCCTCCTCCTGCTCGTCAAGAACCCCGCGGGCGCGAACGAGGTCGTGCGGACGCTCGTGGACGGGGCGCCGCCTCGCGTGGCGGTGGTGGCGCTGAACGACGACATCGCCGACGGCCGGGACGTCTCGTGGATCTGGGACGTCGACTTCGAGCCGCTGCTCGCCGGGGTCGAGCGCATCGTCGCCACCGGGGAGCGGGCGCACGAGCTCGCCCTCCGGTTCGTCTACGGAGGCCTCGACCGCGAGGCCGTGGAGGTCGTGCCCCGGCTCGGGTCCGCGCTCGACCGGGGGCTGGAGCTGACGCCGCCGGGCGGAGACCTCGTCGTCATGCCCACGTACACGGCCATGCTCGCCCTCCGGCGCATCGTCGCCGACCGCGGTCTCGTGCGGAACTACTGGGAGGCAGCGGCGTGAGCGGGGCGAAGGTCGTCGTCGGGCACCTCTACCCCGACTACCTCAACATCTACGCGGACCGCGGGAACATGGCCGTGCTGGAGCGCCGGGCGGCGTGGCGAGGGATCGGGTTCGACTACCGGGAGATCGGCATGGGCGAGGCCGTGCGACCCGGAGAGCACGATCTCCTCTATATCGGCGGCGGGCAGGATCGCGAGCAGGCGCTCGTGGCCGCCGACCTCGCGGGCAAAGGCGAGGCGGTTCGTGAGGCGGCGGCCGGCGGCGCCGCCGTCCTCGCCGTCTGCGGCGGCTACCAGCTCCTCGGGCGCTTCTACCGCGACCGGTCGGGCGCCGAACTCCCGGGAATCGGGCTGCTCCCGCTCCACACGGTCGCCGGCGAGCGCCGCATGATCGGGGACGTCCTGCTGGAGTGCGAGCTCGACCCGGGCGAGCGGCGCCCGCTCGCGGGCTTCGAGAACCACGCGGGCCGGACGATCCTGGACGACCGCGCCGAGCCACTCGGCCGGGTCGTCTCGGGGTTCGGCAACGACGGACAGAGCGGCTACGAGGGCTGCCGGACGGGCGCCGTCGTAGGCACATACCTCCACGGGCCGCTGCTCCCCCGCAACGCCTGGTTCGCCGACTGGATCCTGGCGCGGGCGCTGGCGCACCGCCTCGGCGAGCCCCCCGGCCTGGAGCCGCTTCCAAGCGATCTCGAGGACGAGGCCCAGCACGTCTCCGCCGCCCGCGCGCGGGCCCGCGGCGGCCGCTTCTCCTAGCGCCCTCTGGGGCCACCCCGGACCACCACCCGCCATGAGCGTAGCGTGGAAAGGCGCGCGTGTGGCGCGCGGATCGTGCCGTTACGGTGCCCAGAGGGAGCCGAGATAGACCGTGGGATCGCCGGGCTGCCAGCGGGAGAGGAAGCGCTGGATCGGTGGGTGCAGCGCGAGCCCGGCGAGCTCCTCCACGTCGAACAGGCGGTGGTTGCACACCGCCTCGTCCGTCGAGGTCACGCGCTCGAGCGAGCGATCCGCGAGGTGGCCGGCGAAGACGATGTGGACGACGTGCTTGGCGGGCGAGCCGGCCGGGGCGATCGAGTCCGCGAGGGCGACGGGGCCCTCGAGCGGGACGTCGCGGTCGAGCCCGACCTCCTCGGCGAGCTCCCGTCTCAGGGCCTGGACGAGCGACTCGCCCGCGGCAACGCCGCCGCCGGGCAGGAGCCAGTACTCGCGACCGGCTTTCTCGTGCCGGACGAGGAGGATGCGGCTCTCGCGCCGCAGGATCGCCGACACCCGGATGCGTGGCTCCATTTCACGTGGTCCTGGAGGAGCCGAAGCCGCGGGCGCCGCGCTCGCTTGCCGGCAGCTCGTCCACCTCGACGAGCTCGACCCCGGGCGCCGGAAGGACGACGAGCTGTGCGATGCGCTCGCCCGGCTCGGCGACGAACGGCCGCTCGCGGTCGGTGTTGAGGAGGACGACCCGGATCTCGCCCCGGTAGCCGGAGTCGATCAGACCGGGCGAGTTGACGACGGCGATGCCGTGCCGGGCGGCGAGCCCGGAGCGGGGCTGGACGAAGCCGGCGAACCCCTCGGGGATGGCAACCGCGAGGCCGGTCGGGACGACGGCGCGCTCGCCGGGCCCGAGCTCGATGCGCTCGCAGGCGGCCAGATCGAGCCCGGCGTCGCCCGCGTAGGCACGCTCCGGCAGCCTGGCCCCGTCGCGCACGCGGGCAACCGAAAGCTCGATCACGAGCCGGCCTCGGCCTCGGCCTCGGCGCCCGGCGCGTCCGCGACGAGATACGGCGCGAAGCGCGGGATCTCCCGCTCGGGCAGCCGCGCGTGCACGAGCACCCCGTCGGCGCGGTCGGCGCGCTCCTCGATTGGCGCGCCGAGGTCGTAGAGCTCGGTGAGGACACGCCCTTCCCCGTACGGCACCAGGAGCCGCACGGGGCGGAAGCGGTCGGCGAAGCGCTCGGCGATCCGCGCCCGAAGCGCGTCGAGGCCCTTCCCCCGTTCCGCCGAGATCTGAAGCGCCTCGGGAAAGCGGTTCCGCAGTCGGCGCAGCCGCAGCGGGTCGACGAGGTCGACCTTGTTGAGGACGAGCTCGCGCGGGAGCTCGTCGGCGCCGATCCCGGTCAGGACGGCCTCGACCGCGTGGATCGTCTCCTCGAGCCGCTCGTCGGGCTGCGAAGCGTCGGCGACGTGGAGGACGAGGTCGGCGAGGAGCGTCTCCTCGAGCGTGGCTGCGAAGCCCTCGACCAGCTGGTGCGGCAGGCGGCGAATGAAGCCGACGGTGTCGGTCACGAGGTAGCGGCGGCCGTCCTGCTCGAAGCCGCGCGTCGTAGGGTCGAGCGTCTCGAAGAGGCGGTCGTCGACGGAGGCTTCCGCGTCGGTGAGGGCATTCAGGAGCGTCGACTTGCCGGCATTCGTGTACCCGGCGAGCGCGACGACGGGAGCGGAGCTCCGATCCCGCGCCTGGCGCTGGACGGCCCGCTGCTTCTCGAGCCCGCGCAGCTTCTGCCTGAGGAGGCCGATCCGCCGCCGCGCGATCCGGCGGTCGGTCTCGAGCTGCGACTCGCCCGGGCCGCGCGTGCCGATGCCGCCGCCCAGGCGCTCGAGGTGCTGCCACATGCCCCGCATGCGCGGGAGGTTGTACTCGAGCTGCGCGAGCTCGACCTGCAGCTTGCCCTCGGCGCTCCGGGCGTGCTGGGCGAAGATGTCGAGGATGAGCTGGGTCCGGTCGACGACGCGGGCCTTGAACGCGTCCTCGAGCCGCCGTTGCTGTCCCGGCTCGAGATCGTCGTCGACGACGAGCGACTCGGCCCCCGACTCCTCGAAGAGCCGGTGGAGCTCCTCGAGCTTGCCCTTGCCGACGTAGGTGCGCGGATCGGGACGCTGGCGGCGCTGGACGAGCTCGCCGGCCGGCTCGACGCCGGCCGTGCGCAGGAGCTCCCGGAGCTCGCCGAGCTCGTCCGCCTCGTTCACGCCGGGCGCCAGGACGGCGACCACGAACCCGCGCTCGGGCTCGGCGCCGGGCGCAGGGTCCGGCTGGTGGTGACTCACAGTCCGATTATGCCCGGGATCCCACGTGGAGCGAAGACGCGATCCGGTCGGCCGCCTCGTGAAGCCGCTCGTCCGAAACCGTGAGCGAGACGCGGACGAAGCCCTCGCCGGAGGGGCCGAAGGACGGCCCGGGCGAGACGATCACGGCGGCCTGGTCGAGGACGAGCTCGGTGAAGCTCGCCGAGTCGTGGCCCTCTGGGACACGGATCCAGACGTACGGCGTCGCGTGCGGCGGCTCGGCGCGCAGGCCGATGGCCGCGAGGGCTTCCACCATGAGGTCGCGGCGGCGGCGGTAGACCTCGGACATCTCGAGCGGGAAGCCTCGCGCCTCTGTGAGCGCGGCCGCGCCCGCGAGCTGGAGCGCGTCGAACATCCCGGAGTCGATGTTCGTCTTCAGCTGCCGATAGCCCTCGACGAGCTCGGCGTTGCCCGCGATCCACCCGATGCGCCACCCGGTCATGTTCCACCCCTTCGAGAGGGAGAAGATCTCGGCGCCGACCTCCTTCGCGGCGGGCGTGGCGAGGAAGCTGGGCGGGCGGTAGCCGTCGAACGCGATCTCGGTGTAGGACGCGTCGTGCACCGCGATGACGTCGTGCGAGCGCGCGAACTCGACGGCGCGCTCGAAGAACCCGTCGGCGGCGACGGCCCCCGTCGGGTTGTTCGGGTAGTTGAAGAAGAGGAGGTTCGCCCGTGCCGCCGTCTCCTCGGGCACGCAGGCGAGGTCGGGAACGAAGGCGTTCTCCTCGAGCAAGGGCAGCGAGCGCACCTCCGCGCCCGCGAACACGGGGCCCGAAACGTAGGGCGGGTAGCCGGGGTCGGGCGAGAGGCAGAGGTCCCCGGGATCGAGGCAGGCGAGGGCGAGATGGGCGACGCCCTCCTTGCCGCCGAGCACAGGGATGACCTCGGTGTCGGGGTCGATTTCGACGCCGAACCTGTCCGCGTAGAAGCCGGCGACCGCCTCACGGAAGGCCGGGAGGCCGCGGTTCGACGGGTATTGGTGCGTGTCCGCGCGGGCGACCGCACGCTGGGCGGCCTCGACGACGGCTGCCGGGGCGGGCAGGTCGGGGTCGCCGATGCCGAGCGAGATGACGTCGACGCCCTCCGCACGCATCGCCTCGATCCGCCGCTCCATCTCGGCGAAGAGGTACGGAGGGACCTGGCTCAGCCGGCGTGCGAGCCTCATCCGGCGCGCGCCTCCGCGAGGAGCTCGCCGGACACCTCGCCCGTGCAGATCTCCTGCGCCCTCCCGGTGAGCCGCGCGTAGAGGCGGTCGTCCAGCTCGACGAGCAGGTCCCCGCCCGCGAGGTGGACGGTGACCGGGCTCTCGCACCAGTCGTTGGCGACCGCGGCGCCCGCCACCGCGACGGCGCTCGTCCCGGACGAGAGGGTCTCCCCCGCCCCGCGCTCCCAGACACGGACGCTGGCGTCGCTCCGCGAGTCGACGCGGACGAGCTGCACGTTCGTGCGCTCGGGAAAGCGGCCGTGATTCTCCACGAGCGGCCCGAGCCGCAGCAGCTCCTCGCGCTCCGGGTTGCGGCGGATGACGGCGTGCGGGTTCCCGACGGAGACGGGCGTGAACTCGAGCCGGTCACCGTCGACGTCGAGCGTCTCGGGCGGGCCGACCTCGACCGGCCCCATGTCCATCTCCACCTCGAGCCCGCCGCGCATGCGAGCCGTCACCTCGCGCGGGCCCACGGCGACGACGACCTCCTCCCTCCCGCTCCGGCGAGCGAGCCAGCGGGCGGCGATGCGCGTCCCGTTCCCGGAGAGCTCGGCCGTCGAGCCGTCGGGGTTCCAGATCACGATCTCGGCGCGTGGCCCGTCCACGTCCAGCACCTCGAGGACGCCGTCCGAGCCGATGCCGAAGTGGTAGTCGCAGAGCCGCCGGACGAGAGCGGGCCCGAGCGGCGCTCCCGTGTCAGCCCGCTCCACGAGCAGGTAGTCGTTGCCCAATCCGTGCCATTTCGAGAATCGCATCCGCAACCGCGTCCGGGGGACGGTCGGCGGGAACGCTAACAGCGCCCGGGATCCGCCGGAGCCACTTGCGCTGATACGCGGCGTACTGTCGCGTGCGGAGAGCGATGGCGGCGATCGCCCCCTCCGGCGGCAGAGTGGCGACCTCCTCGAGGCCGATCGCCCGGCGGGCCGTCGCGGAGAGCGGGCCCTCGAGCGCAAGGCCGACCTCCTCGACGACCCCCCGCTCGAACATCGCCCGTGTCCGCCGCTCGATGCGGGCGGCGAGGGTCTCCGGCGCGACCTCGAGCCCGGCGATGAAGGTCGGATGCCGCGTCTCGGCCGCCCAGAGCCGGTCGCTCGCGGGCCGGAGCGACGTGCCCGCGTCGGCGAGCTCGAGGGCGCGCACGACGCGCCGGCGGTCGTTGGCGTGCACGGCGGCCGCCGCCTCGGGGTCGAGTTCGGCAAGCTCGGCGTGGGCGCGCTCGCCGCCGGCCCGGTCGTAGAACGCCTCCCACCGCTCGCGCGCCCCGGGCGGCGGGGCGGGTGGGAGCGCGAGCTCGCCGAGAGCCGCGCGAAGGTAGAGGCCCGTGCCGCCCGTGACGACGGGCGTCCTGCCTGCCGCGAGCACCTCGTCGATCGCTGCGTGCGCCAGCTGCTGGTACTCCCCGACGGAGCCCTCGTGGTCGAGCGGCCAGATCGCCACCAGGCGTGTGGGCCGTTCCGGCTGGTTCGTGAGAATGGGAAGGCCGCGGTAGGCCTGCATGGCATCTGCGGAAACGATCTCCGCCGGAATCCGCCGCGCGAGCGCCTCCGCGACCGCGTTCTTGCCTGACGCCGTGGGCCCGAACACCGCGAGCACGCGTGGAGCCTCGGCGCCCGCGCTCATTCTTCGCGCTCCTTCTCCTGGGGGCCACCCCGGACCACCACCCGCTTCGAGCGTAGCGAGAAAAAGCGCACGGGTGGGACGCGAAATGTGCGGAGTGTGCGACTAGACGGCGACGAGGGCGTCCTCGGTGCCCCGGAGGGTCGTCGACGTCGCTCCCTCGATCCGGACACGGGCGAGGTCGCCGGGCGCGGCCGCGCCCCGAAAGTTCACGGTCGTGTTGCGCCGCGTTCGGCCCCGGAGGAGCTCCGGCGTCGTCCGGCCCGGTCCCTCGACGAGTACCTCCTCGATCCCCCCGACGCGCGCCTCGTTTCGCTCCTGCGCGACGCGCTGCACGACCTCGACGAGGCGCTCGATGCGCTCGCGCTTGACGTCCTCGGGCACCTGGTCGGGCATGGCCGCCGCCTCCGTGCCGCTCCGGGGGCTGTAGACGAAGGTGTAGGCACCGTCGAAGCGGACCTCCTCGACGACGTCGAGTGTCTCGCGGAAGTCCGCCTCGGTCTCGCCCGGAAAGCCGACGATCAGGTCGGTCGTGAGCGCGAGGTCCGGGATCGCCTCCCGCATCCGCTCGACGAGGGCGAGGTAGGGCTCGCGGCCGTACGTCCGGCGCATGCGCTTGAGGATCCGGGTCGAGCCCGACTGGAGCGGGAGGTGGGTGTGCTCGCAGACGGCGTCGCAGTCGGCCATCGCCCGCAGGACCGGCTCGCGGAAGTCCTTGGGGTGTGGGCTCGTAAAGCGGATCCGCTCCACGCCCGGGACGGCGTCGACGGCGCGCAGGAGCTCACCGAACTCGGTGCGGAGACCCGGGAGGAGGTCGCGGCCCCAGGAGTTGACGTTCTGGCCGAGGAGCGTCACCTCGCGGACCCCGTCGGCGGCGAGCCGGGCGACCTCGGCGACGATCTCGCCGGGACGCCGGCTCTGCTCCTTCCCGCGGACTGCGGGGACAATGCAGTAGGAGCAGACCGAGTTGCAGCCCATCGAGATCTGCACCCAGGCCTGGAAGCGACGCTCGCGGCTCGCGGGCAGGGCGCCGGCGAAGTGCCGCCACTCCGCGAAGCGCCCGCGGGGAACGCCGGTCCCCCCCGCGCCGATCCAGTCGGCGAGGTGCGGGATCGACCCTGGCCCGAAGGCCACGTCCACGTACGGGTAGCGCTCGAAGATGCGCTCGCGCTGGGCTTCGGCGTAGCAGCCGCCGACGGCGATGATCCGCTCCGGGTCGGCCTTCTTCAGAGCGTGGGCCTGCGCGAGGTGCGCCGCGAGCCGCTGGTCGGGCTTCTCGCGCACGGTGCACGTGTTGAAGACGATCACGTCCGCCTCCTCCTGCGAGACCGCCTCGCCGAGCCCCAGCGACTCGAGCATGCCCTTGATGCGCTCGGAGTCGTGGGCGTTCATCTGGCACCCGAACGTCGTGACGTGGTAGCGCTTCACGGGGCCAACTGTACCGCGGCCGGCGAGCGCTACTTCGCGAACTCGACGGCGCGCGACTCGCGGATGACGGTCACCTTGATCTGCCCGGGGTACTCGAGATGCTCCTCGATCTCGCGGGCGATCTCGTGCGAGAGCAGCACCGCCGAGTCGTCGTCGATCTCGGTCGGCTTCACGAGCACGCGGATCTCGCGGCCCGCCTGGAGGGCGTACACACGCTCGACGCCCGGCTTCTCGGAGGCGATCTTCTCCAGCGTCTCGAGACGCTTGATGTAGTTCTCCAGGCTCTCACCGCGCGCGCCGGGACGCGAGGCCGAGATCGCGTCGGCGGCGATGACGAGCACGGCCTCGACGGTCTGCGGCTGCACCTCGTAGTGGTGCGCCTCGATCGCATGGACGACGTGCTGGGACTCGCCGTGCTTCTTCGCGAGCTGAGCGGAGATGAGGGCGTGCGATCCCTCGACCTCGTGGGTCATCGCCTTGCCGACGTCGTGCAGCAGTGCGGCGCGCCTGGCCGTCTTCACGCTCGCGCCGAGCTCCGCAGCCATCAGGCCGGCGAGGTGCGAGCACTCGAGGGAGTGCCTGAGGATGTTCTGCCCGTAGCTCGTGCGGTAGCGCAGGCGCCCGAGGACCTTGATCAGCTCGTCGTCCATCTTGCCGCAGTTCGCCTCGAAGACCGCCTGCTCCCCGGCCTGGCGGATGTGATCCTCGATCTCGGCCTTCGACGCGTAGTACATCTCCTCGATGCGCGAGGGGTGGATCCGGCCGTCCTCCACGAGCTTCGCGAGGGTGAGCTTCGCCACCTCCCGGCGGACGCCGTCGAACGAGGAGAGGACGACGGCCTGCGGCGTGTCGTCGATGATGAAGTCGACGCCGGTGAGGTTCTCGAGCGCGCGGATGTTGCGGCCCTCACGGCCGATGATTCGACCTTTCATGTCATCCGTGGGCAGCTGGACGATCGACACCGTCGTCTCGGCCGCGTGGCTCGCGGCGACGCGCTGCAGCGCGTCCGCGACGAGGTTCCGGGCACGGCGCTTGGCGTCGGCCCGTGCTTCCTCCTCGAGCTGCCGCACCATCCGGGCGAGGTCGTGGCGGACGCGTTCCTCCGCCTCGGAGAGGATGTGCTGCTTCGCCTCCTCCGTCGTGAGCCCGGAGATCCGCTCGAGCTCCTTGAGTTCGACCTCCTTCGCCGCCTTGAACTCCTCCTGGAGCTGCTTCAGGTGCGTCTCCCGGTCGAGGAGGCCCTGCTCGCGCCGCTCGAACTCGGTGAGCTTGCGGTCGATCTCCTCCTCCTTGGTGACCACGCGCTTCTCGACGTCGAGGACCTCGGCCCGCCGCTCGGCGAGCTCTTCCTCCACGCCGGCACGCAGCTTGAGAGCCGCCTCGCGCGCTTCGACCTGCGCTTCCCGGCGGATCGCCTCAGCCTCGCGGCCGGCGTCCCCCACGAGGCGGGCCCGCTCCTCCTCGGCGGCCCTGGCGCGTCGCGTCACGAGCACGCGGCTGCCCACGACGAAGCCGGCGAGCAGCCCCAGCCCGATCCCAAGGATCGTGAGGCCGATGAGAGTTGCCATTTGTCCGCTCCTACGTCGTATGGCGCAGGAACGGCTTTCGTCGGTGAATCGGCGGCCCGCAGGCGCGCCCGGTCAGCGGACTAGCGCGCCGCTCGAGGTCCCCTTCCTCGCTGTGTTCCGGGTGCCGGCTGGCTGTGTGCTTCGAAGGTCAAGGCTGATTGGTAACGAGTAACCGATCCGGCGAGAAGCCGTTCCTGTGCAGGCAAGTTGAAAGCTGAACGAACGCCTATCGTACCCCTCCTCAGGCTCCTTCGTCCAGGACGCCGATGGCGTCCTCGATCGACTCGGAGGCGTACCCTCGCCGTGCGAGCAGTCGCCATGCGACCCGTGCGTCCTGGGCCGCGGCGGCCGTTGCGATGGCCCGTTCGCGCTCCGGCTCGAGCTCTGCGAGGGCCGTGCGCACGAGCGGAGCCGGCAGGCCCTCCCGCTCGAGGCGGTCGGAGATGGCGGCATCGCCCCATCCGCGCTCGACGAGCGACCGTGCCCGGGCGCGCGCCAGGCGCTCGTCGTCGACGAGGCCGGCGCTCGCAAGCGCGGCGACCGCACGGTCGGCGGCGGGCGCTCGGATACCGCGGATCTCGAGACGCTCGCGCAGGCGGCGCGCCGAGAGGTCCCGGCGCGCGAGCGCCTTCGCCGCCGTGTCGAGCGCCTCTTGACGGCGAAGGTCGCGTCGCAGCCGCCGGAGGAGCGGCCGGTCGAGCTCCGTTCCCGGCGCGAGGCCGCAGCCCACGGCGACCTCGGCGGGGACCGTGCGCCAGGGCCGGCCGTCCACTTCGAGCGCCACGCGCCCGCGCCGGACGCGGCGAACGCTCGTGAGGAGCGGCGGGCCGGTCGTCGCCACAGGGGGCTAGCCGGCGGCGGCCGCCGCCTTCGCTGGGCGGCCCTCGTGTTCCTCACCGGCAGCGGCGTCGCCGGCCGCAGGCGCGCCTTCGCCCGTCGGGAGAAGGCGGGAAGAGGCGACGACGTCCGGGCCGAGCTCCGTCTGCACGGCGCGGAGGATCTGGTCGACGAGGTCCGGATGCTCCCGGAGGAAGGCGGTGGCGTTGTGGCGGCCCTGGCCGAGCCTTTCGTCGCCGAGGCTGAAGTACGAGCCGGACTTCTGGACGATCTTCCGCTCGAGGCCGACCTCGAGGACGGTTCCCTCCCAGGAGATCCCCTCGCCGTAGATGACGTCGAACTCGGCCTGCTTGAACGGCGGCGCCACCTTGTTCTTCACGACCTTGACCCGCACGCGGTTCCCCACCGCCTCGACGCCTTCCTTGAGCGTCTCGATGCGCCTGATGTCGAGCCGGACGGACGAGTAGAACTTGAGCGCTCGCCCGCCGGGGGTCGTCTCCGGGCTGCCGAACATGACCCCGATCTTCTCGCGGAGCTGGTTCGTGAAGAGGGCGACGGTCCCCGTGCGGTTGAGCGTGCCGGCTAGCTTGCGAAGCGCCTGGCTCATGAGCCGCGCCTGGAGCCCGACGTGGCTGTCGCCCATCTCCCCTTCGATCTCGGCCTTCGGCGTCAGCGCCGCCACCGAGTCGACGGCGACGACGTCGAGCGCGCCGCTCCGGATGAGCAGCTCGGCGATCTCGAGCGCCTGCTCGCCGTTGTCGGGCTGCGAGACGAGAAGGTCGTCGATGTTCACTCCGATCCGGCGGGCGTAGCTCGGATCCATGGCGTGCTCGGCGTCGATGAACGCGCAGATCCCACCGCTCCGCTGGGCCTCGGCGATCACGTGGTAGACGAGCGTCGTCTTCCCCGACGACTCGGGCCCGAAGATCTCGACGATCCGCCCGCGGGGGAGGCCGCCGATGCCGAGGGCGAGGTCGAGCGAGAGCGCGCCCGTGGAGATCGACGGGATGGCGACCTGTGCGTGGTCGTTCATCTTCATGACCGAGCCCTTGCCGTACTGCCGCTCGATCTGGCTCAGGGCGGCGTCGAGCGCCTGTTCGCGATTGGAGTCGGTCAAGACGTCAAACCTCCTAGCGGAACCGATTCGATGATCTCGTACTGCGCCCCGGTCGGCCGCAGCACCGAATGATAGAGAGCCACCTCGGACGGACTGACCTCGCCGAGGTCGGGCACGACCGGCGAGAGCCGCGGCCGGGCGCGGAAGCGGAGCACGGTCACGTGCGCCAGCCAGGGACGTCGCTCGCGCTCGTAGACGCCCAGCCGCTCGAGCGCCTCCCCCACGCTCGCCGCGAGCACGCCGGCGCGGCCCTCCTCGTCGTCGAAGACGAGCATGCCGACGCTCCGTGTCTCGCGGTATCCCCGGGCGGTAAGCAGAGGACGGCGCGCAGCCCGAGCCGCCCCGCGCAGCACCTCGAGGATCGGCTCCGCGTCGGCGGCGGGCCTCCACCCGAGGAACGCGAGCGTGACGTGCAGGTTCCGCGCGGACACCGGACGGACGCCCGGCACGCCGGGGAGCTCTCGGCGCTGCCAGGCGAGGAGGCGCTCGACAGCGTCGCCAGGGAGCGGTAGGGCGGCGAAGAGGCGAGCACGCTCATGCCCCTCCACGCTAGCCGCCAGGGTCGTGCGCGTGTGTGCCGGTCCGTGCCAGAAGTCGCCTGAGGCCGTGCAGAGCCAGCGCGGTCGCCCGCGAGCGGACGGCCTCGCGGTCTCCGGGAATCCTGACGGCGTCGACCCATTCCGAGACCCCGGCGGCGGCATGGAAGACGACGAGGCCGACCGGCTTCTCCTCCGTGCCCCCGCCCGGGCCGGCGATGCCCGTGACCGCGAGCGCGACCTCCGCGCCGAGCGCCCGGCGCGCGCCGTGCGCCATGGCGGCAGCCGCCTCGGGGGAGACGGCGCCGTGGCGCTCGAGGAGCTCCATGGGGACGCCCAGGAGCCGTGCCTTCGCCTCGTTCGCGTAGGCGACGAAGCCGCCCGCGTAGACCGCGCTCGCTCCGGGCACCTCCGTGAGCCGGGCGCCGACCAGGCCCCCCGTGCACGACTCCGCCGTGGCGAGCGTCCAGCCGAGCTCCCGGCAGCGGTCGAGCACGAGCTCGGCGACCGTACGCTCGTCCTCGGCGAAGAGATCGTCGCCGAAGCGCTCCCGCACCGCTTGCGCGAGCCGCTCGGCCCGCTCGTCCGCGTCCCCCCGGGCGAAGACGTCGACCCGGATCTCGAAGGCATGCGCGCAGATGGTCACGTCGAGCCCGCCGCCCTCCCCGCCGCTCTCCTCGAGCAGCCGAGCGACCGCCGACTCGCTCGGCCCGAAGAGCCGGAGGACGCGATGGCGCGGCAGCTCCGCCCGCCGGATGACCGCCTGGAGGGCCTCGGCCTCGAGGACGCGCGGCCAGAGCCTCCGAAGCTCCTCCGGCGGCCCGGGCAGTGTCACCGCCACCCGCCCGTCGCGTTCCAGGAGCACCGCCGGGGCCGTCCCGGCCAGCCCGAGGGCGACGCCGCCCTCCGGGAGTGACGCCTGCTTGCGGACGCCGGGGGCGAAGTCCTCGTACGGCCGCGTGAGGCGCTCGGCGATCCCCCGGGCGACGGCTTCGATCTCGCGCTCGAGCGCCGCGTCGACGACGAGCGCCCGGCCGGCGGCGTGGGCGAGCATCTCGATCGTGCGGTCGTCATGGGTCGGCCCGAGCCCTCCCGAGAGGATGCAGAGGTCGGCCTCGAGCCCCTCGCGGACGGCCTGCTCGAGCGCCCCGGGCGCGTCCCCGACGATGGCGATTCGCTCGGGCTCGAGCCCGAGCCGGGTCAGCTCCCGGGCGAGGAAGGCGCCGTTCCTGTCCTCCTTGTCGCCGCGCACGAGCTCGCTGCCCGTGAGGACGACGACCGCGCGCGGGGCGGTCAACCCGTCGAGAGCGTGCGCACGCCCGAGGCGGTGACGGCGACGACGGCGGACCTCGTCGGGAAGTTCTCGACGGCGCGGCCGTTGAGCTTCACGTTCAGGTTGCCCGGGGCGCCGAGCTCGAGCCAGAGCCGCCGGTCCTTGACGAACCGCTGAGTCTGGCCCTCCTCGAGGGTGCCTTCGTACAGGAGGCGGCCGCCGACCCCGCCCGCGCGCACCTGGAGCCAGCAGCTCCCGCGCGCGGCCGTGAGCACGAGCCGGGCCCTCGGCCTCTCGTTCCCGGCCGCTGCCTCCGGGTCCGCCGCGGCGGGCCCCTCGTCGCCTGCGGCCGCGTCGTCCTCCTCGGCCGTCGTCGTCGGGATCGACGTGTCGAGGAGCGGCGTCTCCGGCGTCGGCGCGTCGGAACCGATGCCTGCAAGCCCGACGACGACGAGGACCGTGACGGCGACGATTCCGGCGAGGGCGACGACGACGAGGTTCGACTCGGAGCGTCTGGGCATCCGCCGCCGCGCCTTCGAGGGCGCTGCGACGGGCTCGTCCGCGGTCGAGAAGCGGGAGTTGAACTCGTCGACGTAGAGCTGCCCGTCGAGGCCCAGATAGTCGGCGTACGTGCGCAGGAAGCCCTTCACGTACGTGTCCCCGGGCAGCGTGTCGAAGCCCTCGTCCTCGAGCGCTCTCAGATACTTCCCGCGAATCTTGGTGTCGCCTTCGATCCGGGGGATCTCGAGACCCTGCCGCAAACGAGCCTCTCGCAGGCTGTTGCCGATCTCGAACACGAGCCGTGATTGTAGCGGCCTGCCCGGAGCCTTATTCGAGGACGAGCACGAGCACCGCGAAGACGGCGAGCGCGAGCGCCGCGGTGACGGCCAGGATGAGCGCGACGGCGGCGAGGAAGCGCGCGAGCGCGACGAAGCCCCGGCTGCCACTCCGGCCTAGGCTGCGGAGGTGCTGCGCCCGCGCGCGCCTGCCGAGGACAACCGCCGCGACGCCGAAGGCGAGGGCCACCGGCACGGCGACCACCGCATCCACCAGCCGCACCTCGTCGTAGTAGCGGGAGGCGGCCGCTGCCCCGCCGAGCGCGCCCAGGGAGAGCAGCGCCGTGAGAAAGGCCCAGACAGCCTTGGTGTTCCGCATGCGGGCGATTACTGCTTGCTGTACGGGCGGCCGACCGCCGCGGGCGGGCGGGAGCGCCCGATCACGCCGACGAGCGCGATGAGCGTCAGCACGTAGGGGAGCGTCGAGAGGAGGTTGGCCGAGGCGAGGTCGGACGGGAGGAGCGGCGAGCCCTGCAGCCGCAGCGCGAGCGCGCTCGAGAAGCCGAAGAGGAGGCACGCCCCGAACGCGCCGAAGGGGCGCCAGTTGCCGAAGATGACGGCCGCCAGGGCGATGAAGCCGCGTCCCTGCGTCATGTTCTCGTTGAACGCGTTGCCGAAGCCGAACGAGAGGTAGGCGCCGCCGAGGGCGGCGAGCATGCCGGAGAGGATGACGGCCGCGTAGCGCACGCGGTACACGGAGATCCCGACCGTGTCGGCGGCCCTGGGATGCTCGCCGACTGCGCGGATCCGTAATCCGAGCGGCGTCTTGAAGAGGACGATCGTCGCCAGGACGAGCGTGGCGAACATGAGCCAGATCATCAGGTTGAGCTGGCCGAAGATGTCCCCGATGTAGGGGATGTCCGCGATCAGGGGCAGGTGGACGTCAGGGATCCGCTCCTCGAGGGGCGGCGTCCCCGACCGCCCGTACATGGAGCGGAAGAGGTAGCCGGTGATGCCGAGCGCGAGGAAGTTGATGGCGAACCCGCTGATGATCTGATCGCCCCTCAGGTGGATGGAGAAGAAGGCGTGGATCGAGGCGAGCACGCCTCCGGCGGCCATGGCCCCGAGGATCCCGAGCTCCCACTGGCCCGTCTCGGCGACGACCACGATCCCGAAGAAGGCGCCCGCGAGCATCATCCCCTCGAGGCCGATGTTCACGACGCCGGAGCGCTCCGAGAAGATGCCGCCGATCGCGGCGAAGGCGAGCGGCGTGGCGAAGCGGAGCGTGGCCGCGAGGAGCCCGGTGGAGAAGACCGCCGTGAGCTCCGCTGACTCGGCGCCCAGGAACCAGAGGGCGGCCGGTACGGCGAGCACGGAGACGCCGAGCGCCCACGCGCCCAGCTTGCGCTCGCCCCGCGTCAGGGTGTAGAGCCCGCAGAAGGCCCCGAGCACGGCGATGACGGCCGAGGGCACGACCGCGCGGACCGTGAAGGGCGGTAGCGTCAGCCAGACGGCGAGGACGCCGAGGCAGATGCCGATGATGGCGACGTTGCGCCGCTCGCCGAGGGTGCGCAGGCGGTCCGCCAGGGTCGGCCTCGTTGCCTCGGCGACGCTCATGCTCTCAGCTCCGGCTTGACGCGGCTGCCGACGCCGGGGAAGCCGATGCGTTTCCTCGCCCCCCAGATGGAGAGGATGAGGAACTCGGCGCCGACGAAGGCGATGATGAGCGCCTGGATCATCGTTGCGAGGTTCGTCGCAAGCTCCGGGTTGAAGATGGAGGGATCGAGCTGCCGCGGCGAGGTACCCACCTCGAGCGCCCCGAACAGGAGCGCTGCGAGCAGGATGCCGACGGCTTTGTTCCTCCCGAGCAGAGCCACCGCGATGCCGACGAAGCCGAGGAGGTTGGCGTCGAACTCGGTGCTCGTGAGGCGATACTTCCAGCCGAGGAGGTCGACGGCGCCGGCGAGGCCCGCGAACGAGCCGGCGATGGCGAGGGCGAGGAAGTAGCTGCGCTTGACGTTGATCCCCCCGTAGGCGGCGGCGTCCGGGTTGAAGCCGACGGCGCGCACCTCGTAGCCGAGGGTCGTCCGGTTCAGGAGCAGGTGGTAGACGACGAGCGCGAAGAGCGCGATGAAGATGCCGGCGTGGAGCGGCTGCAGCCGCCCCCAGATCTGGGGGAGCTGCGCGCTGGCGAGAACGTCGCTCGAGCGCGGCAGCGCCGGATCCGTTCCCTGGAGGAACCCGTCGGGCGCCTCGAGCAGCCACTTCCCGACCCAGAGGGCGATCCAGTTGAGCATGATCGTCGAGATCACCTCGTGGGCGCCGGTCGTCGCCTTGAGCAACCCGGCGATGCCGCCCCAGATCGCGCCGGCGAAGATCGCGGCCGCGAGCGCGATGACGATGTGGAGCGGCCGGGGCATGCCGTCGAGGCTCGTTCCGACCCAGATCGCCGTCAGGAGCCCGACCCAGTACTGGCCCTGGCCGCCGATGTTGAACATGCCACAGCGGAATGCGAACGCGACCGCGATGCCCGTGAGGATCAGCGGCGTCGTGATCAGGAGCGTCTGCTGCAGGTCCCGCGCCTCCTGCGCCGTGTCCCCGACGAAGGGGATGAACCACGTCAGGCCCGTGCCCTGGAAGATCGCCTGATAGGCCTGGAACGGCGCCGCGATGCTCTTCTCGGTGATGAGGACGACGATTCCGCCGATCAGGAACGCGAGGAACGCGGCCGCCGCGGGGATGAGGACCCCGCCGAGGCGGTCGTAGAGGGCCTGGACGCCCGTGACGGAGCCTTCGCTCGGAAACTCCTCCTGCCGTGCCGCGGGCGGTTCCGAGGGCGGCTCTGGAGGCTGCTGCTCGCTCACGCCGCCTCGTCTTCCACGGTGCCCCCGGTCATGGCGATGCCGAGCGTCTCCTCCGAGACGTCCGGCGTGTACTCGCCGACGACACGGCCCTCGTACATGACGAGGATGCGGTCGGAGAGGGAGAGGATCTCGTCCAGCTCGAACGAGATGAGGAGGATCGCGCGCCCCTCGTCCCGCTCGCCGACGAGACGGCGGTGCACGAACTCGATCGCGCCGACGTCGAGGCCCCGCGTCGGCTGGGCGGCGATGAGGATTCGCGGGTCGCGGGAGACCTCCCGCGCGACCACGACCTTCTGCTGATTTCCGCCCGAGAGGGACGAGGCGAGCGTCTGCGGGCCCCCCCCGCGAACGTCGAACTCGCTCAGGAGCCGCCTCGCACGAGCGACGAGGCGCTTCGGGTAGAGCCAACCCCACTTCGAGTCCGGCTCCTCGCGGTAGTCGTGGAGCGCGATGTTCTCGGCGAGGCTGAAATCGAGCACGAGCCCGCGCCGCTGCCGGTCCTCGGGGATGTGCCCGACCCCGGCGTCGAGGGACTCGCGCGCGCCGGCGCCGGTCACGTCCTCGCCCGCGGCGCCGATCCGGCCCGACTCCGGCTTGCGGAGGCCGGTGATCGCCTCGATCAGCTCGGACTGGCCGTTTCCGTCCACGCCGGCGATGCCGACGATCTCCCCCGCGCGGACCTGGAGCGACAGGCCCCGCACGGCTTCGAGCCCGCGCTCGTCTTGGACGTGCAGATCCTCCACCTCGAGCAGCGGCTCGCCGGGCGAGGCCGGGCCCTTCTCGACCCGCAGGAGCACCTCGCGCCCGACCATGAGGCGGGCGAGCCCCTCCTCGGTCGCACCCTCGCGGGGCACGGTCTCGATCGTCTTCCCGCGCCGGAGCACGGTGATCCGGTCGGCGATCTCGAGCACCTCGCCCAGCTTGTGGCTGATGAAGATGATCGACTTCCCCTCCGCCTGGAGCGAGCGGAGGATGGCGAAGAGCTCCTCCGCCTCCTGCGGCGTCAGGACCGCGGTCGGCTCGTCGAGGATGAGAATCTCGGCGCCGCGGTAGAGCGCCTTCAGGATCTCCACGCGCTGCTGCATGCCGACGGAGATCGACTCGATCCGGGCCTCCGGACGGACGGCGAGGCCGAAGCGCTCGGAGAGCCCGCTCACGCGCCTCTCGGCCGTCCCGATGTCCATGAACGGCCCCCGGTGCGGCTCGACGGCCAGGACGATGTTCTCGGCCACGGACATGACCGGGATGAGCATGAAGTGCTGATGCACCATGCCGATGCCGGCGTCGATCGCCTCTCGCGGCGACGCGATGCTGAGCGAGCGTCCCTCCAGTCGGATCTCCCCCTCGTCGGGGTGATAGAGCCCGTAGAGGATGTTCATGAGCGTGGACTTGCCCGCGCCGTTCTCGCCCAGGAGCGCGTGCACCTCCCCCTTGCGGAGGTCGAAGTCGACGCTGTCGTTGGCGACGACCCCGGGGAAGCGCTTCGTGATGCCCTTGAGCTCGAGGAGAGGCTGTTCCGTCATGGGCGGGCAGGCGAGGGGGGCGGGCGGTCGCCCGCCCCCGTCGTGTCACGTCGCCTTGCTTACTCCACGGTCTCGGGGATCTCGACCTCCCCGGCGACGACCGCGTCCACCTGTGCGAGCGCCTCGTCGATCGCCTCCTGCGGCGCGTTCGGGGAGAACTCGCCCAGGCCGACGCCGTCCTCGGCGAGGCCGAACAGGGTCACGCCGCCGCCCTCGAAGGCGCCCGTGGCGACCCCCTCGATCGTCTGGAAGACGGCCTCGTCCACGCGCTTGAGCGCACTGGTGAGGACGTGGTCGCCCAGAGCCGCCTGGTCGGCGTCGACGCCGATGCCCCAGACGCCCTGCTCGTCCGCCGCGTCGAGCGCGCCGAGGCCGCAGCCTCCCGCAACCTGGAACACGACGTCGGAGCCGTTGGCGATCTGGTCGAGGGCGACCTCCTTGCACCTCGCCTGGTCGACGAAGTCCTGGGAGTACCCGTTCAGGGTCGTGACGTCCGGGTTCGCGTCCATCGCGCCCTTCTGGTAGCCGGCGATGAAGCGATCGACCGGCGGGATCTTGATGCCGCCGACGCTCGAGATCGTGTTCGACTCGGTCACGAGTCCCGCCAGATAACCCGCGAGGTAGCCCGTCTCCTGCTCCTTGAAGAGGAGCCCCTGGAGGTTCGGGAGCTCGCAGGAGTTGGTCTCCTCGCAGCCCTCGCCGCCGTACCCGAAGTCGACGATCCCGAAGCTGGTCTCGGGGAACTCCTCGGCCGCGGTGTGCGTCGCCTCGCCCATGAGGAACCCGACCGAGATGATCAGGTCGAAGCCCTCCTCCGCCAGCGAGGAGAGGTTGGGGATGTAGTCGGCGTCCGACTGCGACTCGAGCACGCGGATCTCCACGCCGAGCTCGTCGCGCGCCCGCTCGAGGCCCTGGTTCGCGAGCGAGTTGAACCCGCGATCGTTGAGGCCGCCGATGTCGGTGACGAGGCCCACCCGGATAGGCTCTGCCTCCGGCTCGGTCGTCTCGTCTGCGGCCCCTGTCTCGGTCTGCGCCGCCCCGCCGTCGTCGTCCTCGTCGTCGTCGCCACCGCACCCGGCCGCGACGGCTGCGAGGAGGAGCGTGACGAGCAGTAGCAGAAGCCACGGCAGCTTACGCGTTGCGTTCACGGAACCTCCTTGTCGCCCATCCGTCGAGTGGAATCGGAGGATGCTATCCCTCCTTCCCTTTCTTTTCTAGGACGGTGCGCGGGGGCGGTCGTTAGCGGAGGCCGGCGCCGGAGGAGGCGAGGTCGGCGAGGACGCGCTCGAGGTCGCCCTCGCCGACGAGTACGCGGCGCGGCTTCGAGCCTTCGTACCCGGAGATGATCCCGCGCCGCTCGAGCATGTCGACGAGCCGTCCGGCCCGCGTGTAGCCGACCCTGAGGCGGCGCTGGATGAGGGAGACGGAGGCGGTCTGGGTCTGGACGACGATCTCGATCGCACGGTCGAGCAGCGGATCCTCGTCCGGGTCGAAGTCGCCGTCGGCCTCGTCGCCGCCGTGGCCGGCCTCCGGCGCCTCGAGGAGCGACTCGTCCAGCTCCTGCTCGCGCTGGCTGCGGCACTGCTCGACGATCAGCGCGATCTCCTCCTCGCTCACGTAGGCGCCCTGCACGCGCTGGAGCCGCGACGTGCCGAGCGGCTTGAAGAGCATGTCGCCCTGGCCGAGGAGGCTCTCGGCCCCCGACGTGTCGAGGATGACGCGGCTGTCGGTCTGGCTCGAGACGGCGAACGCGATCCGCGAGGGGACGTTCGCCTTGATCATGCCGGTGATGACGTCCACGGACGGGCGCTGGGTGGCGAGGACGAGGTGGATGCCGACGGCGCGCGACTTCTGCGCGAGCCGGATGATCGCGTCCTCGACCGCCTGCGGCGAGACCATCATCAGGTCTGCGAGCTCGTCGATGACGACGAGGAGGTACGGAAGCGCCTGCTCGCCGCGCTTTCTGAGCGCCCGGTTCAGCTCGGGCAGGTTCCGCGCCCGCGCGAGGCTCATGCGCTCGTAGCGGCGCTCCATCTCGGCGAGCACGTTCGTGAGGACGGCGGAGGCCGCCTTGGGGCTGGAGACGACCGGCGTCAGGAGGTGCGGGATCGACTCGTAGGGGCCGAGCTCGACGCGCTTCGGGTCGACGAGGATCATGCGCACGTCGTCGGGCGTCGCCCGGAGGAGGATCGAGCAGAGCATCGTGTTGATGCAGCCGGACTTCCCGGAACCGGTCGTGCCGGCGATGAGGAGGTGCGGCATGCGGGCGAGGTCGGCGTGCACGGAGGCCCCGGAGATGTCCTTGCCGAGCCAGACCGAGACCGGGCTCGCGGCGGCCGGGAGGTCGTCGAAGATGTCCCCGAGCGTGACGATGTTGGGCGCGAGGTTCGGCACCTCGACGCCGACGGCCTGCTTCCCGGGGATGGGCGCGAGGATGCGGATCTCCGTCGTGGCGAGCGCGTAGGCGAGGTCGTCGCGGAGGGCGGCGACCTTGCCGACCTTCGTGCCGGGCGCGAGCTGGAGCTCGTAGCGGGTGACACGCGGGCCGACGACCTGGCCGACCAGCGTGGCGTCGATCCCGAAGTTCGCGAGCGCCTGCAGGAGCGTCTCGGCGGTGCGCTCGGCCGCCTGCGCCGGCTGGCCCTCGTGGGGACGCGAGCGGCGCAGGACCGCCGGGTCGGGCAGCCGGTAGCCGGCGTGCTCGCCCTGCGAGGTCTCGAAGAGCGTGGGCGGGTCCGCGCCGGGCTGCTCCGCGGGATCGACGGCGGGCTCGGGGGCCTCGAGCTGGTCGACGAGCACCGGCTGGAGCGGCGGCGCGTCGCCGACCACGTCGGGGTAGGCCTGCTCGCCGTCCACGGGGGGCCCTTGCGGGACGAGGCCGTTCTCGCCGTAACCCGGCGGTCGGGCCGTCTCCTCCTGAGGGAAGCGGACGAGGTCGACGGCGGTCCGGCGCGCGGCCACGGCGGTGTCGCGCGCGGCGCGCGCGGAGCCCCGCAGGAGGGCGCCCAGCGAGGCGCCCGTGAGCAGGAGCGCTCCCGCCCAGCAGAGGAAGAGGCCGAGGATGAACATGCCCGTGCCGCCGAGGAGCCGGCCGAAGACGGCGTCGAGCGCCGTCCCGACGTGGCCGCCGCGTTCGTCGCCGAGGAGCGTCATCGCTCCCACGAGGAGGAGCGCGAGCCCCGTCCGGAACGGCTTCACGTCCACGAGGGACGCCCGGGCGACCATGAGGGCGCCGAGGACGACGAGGACGACGGGAACGCCGACCCGGGCGGCGCCGAGGAGCGCGTCGAGGCCGTCGGCGACGTTGCGCCCGACGACCCCTCCCTCCCCTTCGAGCCACGTGACGAAGGCGAGGAAGAGGCCGAGGGCGAGCAGCCCGAGGCCGAGCAGCTCGTGGTGCTGCCGGCCGCGTCGGGAGCGGCCGCGCTTCTTCGAGCGGCTGCGCGGCTGCGAGGCCGATGTCGGCCGAGCGCGAGACGGACGCTTCTTCTGCGCCATGGAAGGCTCATTCGCGGGCGGGGCGCAGCCTCCTGCAACCCGCGGGGCTCGACCTCAGCGGCGATCGAGGCTCTCGATGCGCTCGCAGAGGAGCTCGAGGAACGCCGGGGCGTCGATGCCCACCCCCACGTCGGCGTTCGGCTCCTGCTCGGTGCGACGCCAGAGGTCGACGACCGTACGGCCGCGACAGAGGCGGGACTCGCAGTCCACGTCCACGTGCCGGTGGGCCGTTCTCACGAGGCCGGGTCGGAGGACGTGCGCGACCGCGACGGCGTCGTGGATCGGCGCGCCCTCGAACCCGTACGTCTCCCGGTGGAACTCGACGAAGAAGTCGTGCAGCTCGGCGACGAAGCGCCCGACGGTGCCGGACGCGCGCAGGCGCTCGACGTACCGCGGCGTCAGGAGCGCCCTGTGGGTGACGTCGAGGCCGATCATCGTCACGGGGAGGCCGCTCCGGAAAACGCGCCAGGCGGCCTCCGGGTCGGCCCAGATGTTGAACTCGGCCGCGGGCGTCACGTTCCCTTCGGCGATCGCGCCGCCCATGAGCACGATGCGCTCCACGCGCTCGGCTGCGTACGGGTGGCGGGCGAGGAAGAGCGCCACGTTCGTGAGCGGCCCGGTGGGGACGAGCGTCACCGGCCGCTCGGCGCGGAGGACGGTGCGGGCGATGAAGTCCACGGCGTGCAGCCCGACGGGCGCCCCGGACGGTTTCGGGAGCGCGGGCCCGTCGAGGCCGGAGTCGCCGTGGACGTATGCGGCGACGAAGAGCTCGCGCGCGAGCGGGCGGTCGGCCCCCGCCGCCACCGGTACGTCGCTGCGGCCGACGAGCTCGAGCACGCGGAGGGCGTTCGCCGTCGTCTTCGGGAGCGTCTGGTTCCCGGAGACGGTGGTGACGCCGAGGAGGTCGAGCTCCGGGCTGGCGAGCGCGAGCAGGAGCGCGATCGCGTCGTCGTGGCCGGGGTCGCAGTCGAGGACGATGGGCGTCGAGTCGCTCACGGGCGCAGTATCGCGTCCACCTCGTCCGCCGTGGGGAGCGAGGGTTGAGCGCCGAAGCGCGAAGCGGCGAGCGCGCCCGCGGCGCAGGCTCGCCGCAGCGCCTCCTCGCGGTCGCGGCCCTCGAGGAGCGAGACGACGAGGCAGGCGGTGAAGGCGTCTCCGGCCGCCGTGCCGTCTACGGCCTCCACGGCCGGCGGCGCCGCGCGGGCGACCTCCTCTCCGGCCTCCAGCAGCACGGCGCCTTCGGCGCCGAGCGTCAGCGCGGCCAGGCGAGGCGTCTCCGGCAGGGCCTCCAGCTCGAAGCGGTTGACGACGACGAGATCGCAGCGGCGGACGAGGTCGGCCGGGACGGGCTTCGCCGGGGCGGCGTTGAGGCAGAGGAAGTTCGCCTCCCGGGCGGCCGCCTCGACGGCTTCGAGCGGGATCTCCAGCTGGCAGAGGACCGCGCCGCCGACCGCTCGGGCCCGAAGCCGGGTGTTCGCGCCGGGCGCGACCACGATGACGGTCTCGCCCCCGGCGTCGACGAGGATGAGCGCGACGCCCGTGGGCTCGGCGACTCGGTCGAGCTCGAGCCCCACGCCCGCGCCCTCGAGGCCGCGGAGCGCCTCCTCGGCGAGCTCGTCCTCCCCGACGCAGCCCACGAAGCGCACGTCCGCGCCGAGCCGGGCGGCGGCGACCGCCTGATTGGCGCCCTTCCCGCCCGGCACGCGCTCGAAGGCCGCGTCCGTGACGGTCTCCCCCGGGCGGGGAAGGCGCTCACAGCGGGCGACGAGGTCGAGGTTGACGCTGCCGACGACGGTCAGGCGAGGACTAGGCGGCAAGCGCCCGCAGGTCGTCGAGGCAGCCGTCGAGGAGGTTCTCGCGCAGGTCGAAGAGCCCCGCCCAGAGCGAGTCCCGGTCGGGCGCCGACTCGATCCGCGCCGAGTCCGCGAGGCCCTGCAGGGCGCGCACGAGGACTGCCAGCTCGAGGTAGGCATGCGCAACGCGGTGCGGCGCCGCGACGACGCCAGCGCGGCTCAGCACGGCGTCCCACTCGAGCACCTCCCCGGCTCCCGGCTCGCCGTACCACGACCGCCCCTCGGCGCCGGAGGGCTCGAGCTCGAGCAGGAAGCGTCCGAGGGGGCCGTCGAGGCCGGCGAGCGCGGTCTCCGCCCTCTCGGCCGCGCGGCGGAAGGCCGCCTGACGACGTTCCGGCGTGCAGGGGTCGGGCTCGCCGCGCGCCCAGCGCTCGAGCAGGCGGCAGAAGGCGAGCCCGGCCACCTCGCTCGCGGCGAGCGAGCGCACGAGCCGGGCGGTCGTCCGCTCCGAGACGCCGTACGAGGCCATGAGGGCCTGCCAGCCGCTGCCGTTCGGTTCCATCGTTCTCTTACTAGTACACGAAGTCCGGGAGAACGCGTACCGTTCCCGGGGCATGGCGACCTACGACCGCGTCCGCGACCTGCCGCTCGAGATCGAGGAGTACGGGCTCGAGGGGCTCGAGGCGCAGGCCTCGGAGGACTTCACCCGCCTGACCACTGTGATCCGGCTGCGCGGCGGAGGCCACGAGGGCGTCGGCGAGGACGTCACGTACTCGAGCGAGGATCAGCTCGCGCTCCAGGCCGAGGGGCCGGCGCTCCCGCTCGCCGGGAGTCACACGCTCGACAGCTTCTCGCAGCTCCTCGACCGGCTCGCGCTCTTCCCGTCCGGGCCCGGGATGCCGGCGTTCCTCGACTACCGCCGCTGGGCCTACGAGAGCGCGGCGCTCGACCTCGCGCTCCGCCAGGCCGGAGTCTCGCTCGCCGAGGCGGTGGGCCGCGAGCCGCAGCCCGTGACCTTCGTCGTCTCCATGCGCCTCGACGAGCCGCCGACGGTCGAGCCGGTCCGGCGCTTCCTCGACCGCTATCCCGCGCTCCGCTTCAAGCTCGACCCGACGAGCGACTGGAGCGCGGAGCTCGTCGCCGAGCTCGCCGCGACCGGCTCCGTGGACACCGTCGACCTCAAGGGCGCCTACAAGGGGACGCCGGTCGACCAGGCGGGAGACCCCGACCTCTACCGGCGCGTCGCCGAGGGCTTCCCGTCTGCGTGGATCGAGGACCCCGACCTGAACGAGGCCACCGACGCCGTGCTCGTCCCTCACCGCGATCGGATCACGTGGGACGCGCCCATCCACTCCGCCGCCGACATCGACGGGCTCGCGTTCGCGCCGAAGACGATCAACGTCAAGCCTTCCCGCTTCGGGAGCGTGCAGCGGCTCTTCGAGGGCTACGACTACGCGGAGGAGAAGGGCATGGCGGTGTACGGCGGCGGCCAGTGGGAGCTCGGGCCGGGCCGCGGGCAGATCCAGTATCTCGCCTCGCTCTTCCACCCCTCGACGCCCAACGACGTCGCCCCGGCCGCGTACAACATCCACCGCCTCGACCCGCCGCCGGGCCTCCCGACGAGCCCGCTCCCCCCGCAGCCGAGCGAGACCGGCTTCCGCTGGGGCGAGAGCTAGACCTCGACGACGACAGGGAGGATCATCGGCCGGCGGCCGGTGCGCTCGCGCACGAAGGTGCCCAGGTTGTCGTGGATGTGCTCCTGCAGGAGCTTCAGCTCGACGACGCCGTCCGCGAGGCAGTCGGCGACGGTGCGCTCGGCCACGCCCCGCGCCTCGTCGAGCAGCTCCGCCGACTCGGCGAACCCGCGCGAGACGACCTCGGGCGTGGCGAACTGGCGGCCGTTCTGCGACCCGACCGTGGCGACGACGATGAGGACGCCGTCCTCGGAGAGGTGCTGGCGGTCGCGGAGGGCGACGTCCTTGACGTCGCCGACGCCGAGCCCGTCCACGAACGTCACCCCCACCTCCAGCTGCTCCACGAGCCGCGCGATGCCGCCGCGCAGCTCGACGACCGAGCCGTTCTCGGCGAGGACGATGCGGTCCTCGGGCACGCCGGCGTCCCGCGCCAGCCGGCCGTGGGCGGCGAGCATGCGGAACTCGCCGTGGACGGGCATGACGTTGCGCGGCCGGAGGAGCGCGAGGAAGGTGCGGATCTCCTCGGCGTTGCCGTGGCCGGAGACGTGTACCGGGGCGATCTCCTCGTGCAGGATCTCGGCGCCCGAGCGGGCGAGCCGGTTGATGGTGTCGTGAACACGCAGCTCGTTCCCCGGCACGGGCTTGGCGGAGATGATGACCGTGTCGCCCTCCTCGATCTGCACGTGCCGGTGGTCGTGGTAGGCCATGCGCGTCAGCGCGGACATGGGCTCACCCTGGCTCCCCGTGCAGAGGATCATCGTCTCCTCCGGGCGCAGCTCCTCCAGCTCGTTCGGGTTGACGAGGATGCCGTCCGGGACGTGCACGTACTCGAGGTTCCGGGCGATGTTGATGTTCTTGCGCAGCGACCGGCCGATGATGCAGACCTTTCGGCCGGTCTCGGCCGCGACGTCGATCGCCTGCTGCATGCGGTGGACGTTCGAGGCGAAGGACGCGATGAGGACGCGGCCCGAGCGCTGCGGGATCAGGTGGCGGAAGGCCTCCCCCACCGTCCGCTCGGAGCGTGTGATCCCCGGCCGCTCGGCGTTCGTCGAGTCCCCGCAGAGGAGGTCGACGCCGCGGTTCCCGAGCTCGGCGAGCTTGCCGAGGTCGGTACGGCTGCCGTACACGGGCGTGTGGTCGATCTTGTAGTCGCCGGTGAAGACGACGAGGCCGCCGGGCGTCTCGAAGGCGATCGAGACGGCGTCCGGGATCGAGTGCGCGACCCGCACGAACTCGGTCGAGTACGGGCCGACCTGCACGGGGCCCGCGTCGGGGTTCGCCTCGACGAGCTCGGCGGCGCGGAGCAGCCCGTGCTCGTCCAGCTTCGACTTGACGAGCCCGAGCGTGAGCCGCGTCGCCCAGATCTCGGGGACGTCCACCTCGCGCAGGAGGTAGGGGAGCGCCCCGACGTGATCCTCGTGGCCGTGCGTGAGGACGACCGCGCGGATCTCGTCTCGGCGCTCGCGCAGGTAGCCGAAGTCGGGGAGGACGAGGTCGACGCCGAGGTGCTCGTCCCGCGGGAACGAGAGACCGGCGTCGATGATCACGATCCCGTCGTCCGACTCGACGACGGTGAGGTTCTTGCCGACCTCGCCCAGGCCTCCGAGCGGGACGATGCGGGTTGTCTCGGCCATGCGGCGGGAAGTGTAGTCCGTCGCCTCCCCGGCACGCCCTCCCTGTACTCTGCGCCGAGATGGCGAACAGGAGCGACCGGGCGGCGCTGCTCGGCACGATCGGCCGGACGCCTGTCGTCCGGCTCGAGCGCCTGACCCGGCCCGGCGACGCCGAGCTCTGGGTCAAGCTCGAGTCGGCGAACCCGACCGGCTCCTACAAGGACCGGATGGCCCTCGCCATGATCGAGGGGGCCGAACGGAGCGGGCGCCTCCGGCCCGGGCAGACCGTCTGGAGTACACGGGCGGGAGCACCGGCTCCTCGCTCGCCTTCGTCTGCGCCGTGAAAAGGATACCCGCTGCGGATCGTCAGCTCCGACGCGTTCGCGCCCGAGAAGCTGAGGACGATGCGGGCCTTCGGCGCCGAGCTGGAGCTGGTCCGGAGCCCGGAGGGGGATCACCCCCGACCTGATCCCGCGCATGATCGAGCGCGCCGCCGAGGTCGTCGAGAAGGTGGACGGCTTCGCCACGGACCAGTTCCGGAACAGCGACATGCTCCCCGGCTACGAGGAGCTGGGCCGCGAGCTCCTCGACGAGCTCGACGGGCGCGTCGACGCCTTCTGCGCGTACGTCGGCACGGCCGGCTGCTTCGCCGGCGTCACCCGCGCGCTCAGGAACGCCCTCCCGGACGTCCACCGGGTGGTCGTCGAGCCGGGCGAGTCGGCGGTGATCTCGGGCAGGCCTGCCGGCACGCACCGCATCGAGGGTGGCGGCGCCGGCTTCTGGCCGCCCCTCCTCGCACGCGAGGACTTCGACGAGGTCATGGCCGTCCCGGAGGCGGAGGCGATGGCGACGGCGCGTCGCCCGCGAGGAGGGCTCCTCTGCGGGCCCTCCACCGGCGCGAACATCGCCGCGGCCCTCGAGCTCGCCCGCCGGCTGGGCACGGGCGCTCGCGTGGCGACGGTCAACGTCGACTCGGGCCTCAAGTACCTCGCCGGCGACCTGCACGCGGCCTGAGCCGCACGCGCTCAGACCCGGGCGCTCTCGAGGATCCCGGCCCGCTCGAGCGCGGCCCGCAGCACGGCCTTCTCCTCGTCGGTCGCCTCGACGAGCGGGAGCCGCAGCCCGCCGACGTCGCGGCCGGCGAGCGCGAGCGCGGCCTTGACGGGAATCGGGTTGGTCGTCACGGCGAGGGCGTCGATCAGGGGCCGGAGCTCGTCGTCGATCACCCGGGCGCCCACGACGTCGCCGGCGCGGAAGCGGGTGAGGAGTTCCCGCACGCGCTCGCCGACGAGGTGCGTGTAGACGTGGACGCCGCCCGTCCCGCCCAGCTGGAGGAAGGGCAGGAGGAGGTCGTCGTTGCCCGCGTAGAGCGCGAGGTCGGTCTCCTCCAGGATCCGCCGGGCCTGATCGAGGTCGGGCGTCGCCTGCTTCACGGCCGTGATGTTGGGGATCTCGTCGAGCTCGGCGAGCGCCTCAGGCTCGAGGTTGACGACGACGCGCTGCGGGATGTTGTAGACCATGATCGGCCGGTCGGTGGCGGCCGCGATGGCGCGGAAGTGCTCCACGATCCCGCGTACCGGAGGCTTCGAGTAGTACGGCGTGACGACGAGGAAGCCGTCGACCCCGAGCTCGTGCGCCTGACCCGTCAGGTGCACCGAGTGGGCCGTCGAGTAGGTGCCCGTGCCCGCGACCACCGTCGCCCGGTCGCCGATCGCCTCGACCGCGGCGGCGAAGAGCCCGAGCCGCTCCTCATCCGTGAGCGTCGGCGACTCGCCCGTCGTGCCGGCGACGACGACGCCGTCCGAGCCGGTCGCCACGAGATGGGCGCAGAGACGCCTGAAGGTCTCGACGTCCACCGACCCGTCCGAGCGAAACGGCGTGACCGCGGCTGTGAGGATCTCGCCGAGCACGGGTCGGATTGTACTGGCCATTACCGCCGGAGTTGCCAGAACGGCCCGGTCAACCCCAAGGAGGCAAAGAGCTCCTCGGTCTCGGCCGGCGAGCGCCGCTGCCAGCCTGGGCGGAGCCGGTCGGCGTACCAGGCCCGCGCGAGGCCCCAGGCCTGCCGGGCGGAGAAGGCCGCGCCGCGAGCGACTCCCTCCTCGCGGCACCAGCGGTGGACGTGCTCCTCCGACCGGAAGGCGAGCATCGTCGCTCAGGTGTAGCCGATGTCGTCCCACCAGCGCGCCGCTGGAACGGCGAAGTGGGCGACGAAGCCGTCGTCCGCGAGCTCGCCGCCGGAGACGCGCGCCTCGAAGGGGTCGCCGCAGTCCGGACATGTGGTCGAGACGACCCCGTCGTCGCCGAGCATGGCCGGGATCCCGAGCGCGTCCCAGATGCAGTTCCCGAACCAGGCGCCGCGGGCGGTCTCGACGCGAAAGCGCGTGGGCATCGCCGAGAAGGGGGCCGCCATCCAGACGTACCCCGTGTCCGGGGCGAGGACGATCACGCGGTCGCGGGCGAGCCGGTCGTACGCGTCCGCCACGTCCTCCTCGGCCGCGTCGACTGCCCCGGCCGCCTCCGGCACGGTCGGCGGCCTGCCGCCGGCGATGAACGCCTGGTAGATCGCGAGCCGGACACGATCGTCGAGGCCGGTCACAGGATCGCGTCGAGGCCGAGGGTGAGGCCCGGCGGCAAGTCCGGGAGCCGTTCCAGGGCGAGGAGGACGCCGGGCGCGAACGCCTCGCGGGAGAACGCGTCGTGCCTGATGGTCAGGAGCTGGCCTTCGCCGCCGAGGAGCACCTCCTGGTGCGCGACCAGGCCAGGGAGGCGCACGCTGTGGATGGGCGGCTCCCCTGGCAGCGCCGCGGCCGTGGCCTTCGCGGTGCCGGAGGGAGCGTCGAGCTTGGCCTCGTTGTGCAGCTCGACGATCTCCACCCGGGGCAGGACGGCCGCGGCCTCGGCGGCGAGGCGCATCATGAGGACGGCGCCGACGGCGAAGTTCGGCGCAATCAGGCACGCGATCCCCCGCTCCCGCGCGAGCGCGTCGAGGTCGGCGAGGTCGTCCTCCTCCAGCCCCGTCGTCCCGACGACGCAGGCCACGCCGGCCGCGAGGCAGCGCTCGACGTTCCCGCGGACGGCGTCGGGCCGGGTGAAGTCGACCAGCGCGTCGTGCCCCTCCGGCGTCCAGGCGGTGTCCCGCCCGGCCGGGGTGACGTCGTGGCCGGCGGCGGCGAGCCGGGGCGCGAGCGCCCTCCCGACCTTCCCCCCCGCGCCGAGGAGGAGGACCTTCACGCCGCGGCGCGCTCCACGAGCCCCGAGCAGACGGGCTCGAGCGCGGCGAGGAATCGCTCCTCGCTCGGGCCGATGGCGGCGACGGAGAAGTTCTCGAGCGCGAGGACGACCTCTGCGAGCCGTCCGACCGACTCGGCGTCCACCGCCTCGATCTCGGCGAGGATGCGGTCGGGTGACAGGAGCTCGCTGTCGGTCACGAGCGACTTGCCGAGCCGGCTCATGCGGTTCGACGTCAGCTCCATGGCGAGCATGATGCGGCCCTTGAGGTTCTCCTTCGCGCGCGCCAGCTCGTCGGGATCCGGCCCGCGCTCGGCGACGTCCTCGACCTGCTCGGCGACGATTCGGAGGCAGTCCTCCAGGTTCTCCTCGCGCGTCCCGAGCGCGATCCCGATCTGGCCCGTGTCGGCGTACTGCGAGGAGAACGAGTACACGGAGTAGGCGAGGCCGCGCTTCTCCCGGATCTCCTGGAAGAGCCGCGAGGAGGCCGACCCGCCGAGGACGCCGTCGAGGACGGAGGCGGTGAAGCGACGCCGGTCGGAGCGGGCGATCCCGGGCGCGGCGAGGCAGACGTGGTACTGCTCCGTCGTCTTCGGCTGGAAGACGAGCGACGGCGGCGGCGGCGCGACGAACGGCGCCCGTGCCCGCAGTGTCCGGGCGGGCGGGTCGGGCGCCTTGGCCGCCATGCGCTGCACGAGCTCCACGAGGCGATCGTGGTCGACGCTCCCCGCCGTCGCCACGACGACGTTCTCCGCGCGGTAGCGGCGCCGGTGCCAGGCGGCGACGGAGCGCCGCGAGATCCCGGAGATGACCTCGGCGGAGCCGAGCACCGGCCGGCCGAGCGGGTGGTCACCGAAGACCGCCCCCGCGACGAGGTCGAAGATGAGTTCCTGCGGTGAGTCCTCGATCATGGCGATCTCCTCGAGCACGACCTCACGCTCGGAGTCGAGGTCGGCGAGCGTGGGCGCGAAGACCATGTCCGTCATCACGTCCAGCGCCGTCTCGATGTGCTCGTCGAGCACGCGGGCGTAGACGAGCGTGTAGTCGCGCGACGTCGCCGCGTTCAGCTCGCCCCCGAACGTGTCGAAGATCTCGGCGATCTCCACCGCCGTGTACGAGGAGGAGCCCTTGAAGAGCAGGTGCTCGAGGAAGTGGCTGACGCCGGCATGGCCGTCGTCCTCGTCCCGCGAGCCGGTGCCGATCCAGAGGCCGATCGCCGCCGAGCGCACGCTCTCGAGCGGCTCGGTGACGACGCGCGTGCCGCCGTCGAGGGTCGTGAGGAAGTAGTTCTGCACGGTCGCATCGTACGGCCGGAGGGGGTCGTTCGCAGTCCGTGAGCGGCTCGTCGCCGCTCGCCGTCTCACGGCGGGGCCGCCCTGCTGGTTTAAGTTGCTGGATGGAGCGCGCGTTCGATGCCCGCCGGCCCGCCGCCGCTCACGTGGCGCTCTGGCTCGTCGTCGTCGCGTGGGCGGGGGCCTTCTCGGCGATCAAGGCGCTCCTCGACCACGGGATCGACGCCGGCGACATTGCGCTCCTCCGCTACCTCGTCGCCGCGCCGGGCTTCGCCTTCGTGCTCTGGCGGGCCGGCGGCCTCCCGAGGCTGACGCGCGGCGACGCGGTCCGCCTCGGCGCCGCGGGGGTCCTCGTCGTGGCCGGCTACCACGTCTCGCTCAACGTCGGGACGCGCTTCACGACCTCGGGGACTGCCGCGCTCATCGTCGCCCTTGCCCCGGCGATGACGCTCGTGCTCGTCCTCGCCATCCGCCAGGAGCGCGCCAGCCTGCGCCGGGTATTCGGTCTCGCGGTTGCCTTTGCCGGCGTCGCGGTCGTCGTCCTCCTGGGCTCCGGGGCGGAGCTCTCGCTCACGAACGTGAAGGGGCCGCTGATCGTCCTCGGCGCGCCGCTCGCGTTCGCGCTCTACAACATCCTCCTGCAGCCGCTCCTCGGCCGCTACGACCTGCTCGCGCTCACGGCCGCGCTGAGCCTCTTCGGCACGCTCGCCCTCCTGCCGCTCGCGGACGGGTCGACGGTGGACGCCGTGCGGGGGATCTCGGCCGGCGACGCCACGCTCGTCCTCTACCTCGGCGTCGCCTGCACGCTGCTCGGCTACGTCGCCTGGAACATCGGGTTGCGGGGTCTCGGATCGACGCGCGCCGTGTCGTACGCGTACGCGATACCCGTGATCGCCGTCGCCATGGGCGCGCTCATCCTCGACGAGCCGGTCACGGTCTGGCTCGGCCTCGGCGGGGCGCTCGTCGTCGGCGGCGTCGCGCTCGCGCAGCAGAGCGGCCCGCGGAGGCGCCCCGCGCCGATGCCCGAAGCGGAGGCGGCGACCCCGGGAGCCAGGTAACAGGCTGTTGCCTGGGCTCGTCCAGGCCGCCGCCCGCGTCCGCGTTCCGATCGGTTCGGGCTTCGGGGCTAGCCGTCGCGGCGGCCGCGGCCCCCGCCGCGGGGGCGCCTGCCGCCCCGGTCGCCGCCCTCGCGCTCGCGGCGCTCGCGCGGAGGGGCGTCCTTCGCCCGCTCGACCAGCTCGTCCGGCTGGACGAGGCCGCCGTTCTCGTGCTTGGCGACGAGCTTGAGGCCGATACGGCCGCGCGCCTTGTCCACCTCCTGGACGACGACGTCCAGGACGTCGCCCCTGCTGATCACGTCCTCGATGTGCCCGACGCGGCCGGGGCCGACGTTGGAGACGTGGAGGAGGCCGTCGGTGCCCTTCTTCAGCTCGACAAACGCGCCGAAGTCGGTCGTCTTCACGACCTTCCCCGTGTACGTGTCGCCGACCTCGGGCTCCTTCGTCAACGCCTGGATGGCGGCGATCGCGGCATCGGCGTTCTCGCCCTCGGTCGCGTAGATGAGGATCGTCCCGTCCTCCTCGATGTCGATCTGGACGTCGTAGTCGGCCTCGAGCGAGCGGATCGTCTCGCCGCCCTTGCCGATGACGAGCCCTATCTTCTCCGGGTCGATGGAGATGGAGGTGATCCGCGGCGCGTGCGAGGCGAGCTCCGTGCGCGCCTCCGAGATCGTCTCGGCCATCCGATCGAGGATGAACTCGCGCGCCCGCTTCGCCTGCTCGAGCGCGTTGCGCATGATCTCCTGCGTGACGCCGGTGATCTTGATGTCCATCTGCAGGGCCGTGATCCCGTGGCGCGTGCCGGCGACCTTGAAGTCCATGTCGCCGAGGTGGTCCTCCGCGCCCTGGATGTCGGTCAGGACGACGTAGTCGTCGCCCTCCTTGACGAGGCCCATGGCGATCCCGCTGACCGGGCGCTTGATCGGCACGCCGGCGTCCATGAGCGCGAGCGTCGACCCGCACACCGAGCCCATCGAGGAGGAGCCGTTCGAATCGAGCGTCTCCGAGACGAGGCGCACCGTGTAGGGGAACTCCTCCAGGCCCGGGATCATCGGCTCGAGGGCGCGTTGCGCCAGCGCCCCGTGCCCGATGTCGCGGCGCTTCGGCCCGCGCATGAAGCCCGTCTCCCCGACCGAGTACGGCGGGAAGTTGTAGTGGTGCATGTAGCGGCGCTCCTGCTCGAGCGAGAGGTCGTCGATACGCTGGCCCTCCTTGGCGGTGCCGAGCGTGAGGAGCGTCATGATCTGCGTCTCGCCGCGCGTGAAGAGGGCCGAGCCGTGCGTGCGGGGGGCGACTCCGACCTCGCACGCGATCGGCCGGATCTCCTCGGCGCCGCGGCCGTCGGGGCGCCGCTTCTCGACGGCGATCTTCGTGCGGATGAGATCCTTGTAGATCGCCTCGGCCGCCTTCTTCACGTACTGGCGCGTCATGGCGTCCTTGACGGGCGCGCCGTCGCCCTCGGCGGCCGGGCCGACGGGGAACGGCAGCCCCACCGAGTCGATGATCTTGTCGTAGAGGAGCGCTCGCTTCGCGGACTTGAGCTGCTTCGAGTCCTGCTCGGCCTCGGTGAGCGCCCTGAGCTCGCTCTCGAACTGCGCCCGAACGGGCTCGACGACCGCCTCGAGGCGCCTGCGCTCGAGGATCATCTCGAGGCTCGCGCGCACCTGCGTCTCGCGGACGATGTCCTCCTCGGTGGATTCGATCGTGAGCGGCGGGCAGAGCTCGCGGACGATCTCGGCGACCGCCGCGCCGGCCTCGCGGATCCCGGCCCCGGCGATGCGCGCGTTGATGCGCTCGCCGTGGCTCGCCTCGAGCTCCTCGGTCAGCTCGGTATCGAGCCACTTGGGCTTCCCGACCTGCCGGCCGAGATCCTCCTGCGCCTCGCAGAGCCTGGTGATCTCGCCGTGGGCGAGCTCGAGCGCCTCGAGGAGGGTGGCCTCGGGCACCTCGTCGCCTCCGGCCTCGACCATCGTCAGGCCCTCCTTGGTGCCGACGACGATCAGGTCGAGCGTCGAGCTCTCCTCGATCTCGGGGAGCGTCGGGTTGACGACGAGCTCGCCGTCGATCATGCCGATCCGGACGGCGCCCACCGGACCCTGGAAGGGAAGCGGCGAGATCATCAGCGCGGCCGCGGCACCGTTGATGCAGAGGATGTCGTAGGGGGTGACGAGGTCGGCGGAGAGCGTCGTGCAGACGACGTGGACCTCGTTCTTGAAGCCCTTCGGCCAGAGCGGCCGGATCGGGCGGTCGATCATGCGCGCGGTCAGGATGGCCTTCTCGGTCGGCCGTCCCTCGCGCTTGAAGAAGCCGCCGGGAATCTTGCCGGCGGCGTACATCCGTTCTTCGATGTCCACGGTGAGCGGGAAGAAGTCCGCGCCCTCCCGCGCCTCGAGCCGCCCTTGGGCGGTGGCGAGAATCATCGTGTCGCCGCTGCGCACGACGACGGCGCCGTCCGCCTGCTTGGCGAGCTTCCCTGTCTCGAACGTGATCTCGTCACGTCCCACGGTCGTGGAGACCGCGGTCTGGGATGGTGCGATGGTGCTCATGGTCCTCCTTCTCCTTGCGGGAGACGGAGGCGGAGGTTTGAGGCAGGCCCGGCCGGGACGCTCCGTCCCGGATCTCCCTCAAACTTCCACCAGGTCTCCCTTTCGATGGGCCCTGGTGGTGGGCGGGCTGGGAGCGTTCCGGTGCCGCCTACCTCCTGAGGCCGAGTTCCTTGATCAGCGCCCGGTAGCCCTCGAGATCCCGCTTCTGCAGGTAGTTGAGGAGCCGCCGGCGCTGGCCGACGAGCTTGAGGAGGCCCCGCCGCGAATGGTGGTCCTTGCGGTGCGTCCGCAGGTGCTCGGTCAGCTCGTCGATCCGCTTCGTGAGAAGGGCGATCTGCACCTGGGGGGAGCCTGTGTCCTCGCCGGTGCGGCCATGGCGGTCGAAAATCTCCCGCTTTACGTCCTTCGTGAGCGTCACGACCATCGTAGGCTAGCAGAGGTGCCCGTACCCCCCGGCATAGCGGCAGGCCACCCGGCGACGGCCGAGGCAGGCCTCGAGATCCTCCTGGAGGGCGGAACCGCGGCCGACGCGGCGATCGCCGCCACGCTCGCCTCCTGCGTGGCGGAGACGGTGATGACGGGCCTCGCCGGCGGAGGCTACGCCGTCTGGCTCGGCGCCGGCGCCGGCGAGGCGGAGCTGCTCGACTTCTTCGTCGCTGTCCCGGGCCTGGGGGCGCCTCCGCGCGAGCCTGCGATCGAGGAGGTCGCCGTCCCGTTCGGAGACGAGCTCGTCTACTACCACGTCGGCGCCGCCACCTGCGCGGTGCCCGGCGTCGCGGCCGGCCTCGACGCGCTCTGGCGCCGCGCCGGCGTCCTCCCCTGGGAGCGGCTGGTCGAGCCTGCGCTCCGGCTCGCCCGCGCCGGCGTGCCCATGCCGGAGGCGCACGCGCGCTGCCTGGCGATGCTGGCCCCGGTGATGACGATGCGCGAGGGGGCGCGGATCTACTCGCCGCAGGGCCGGCTCCTCGAGGCGGGCGAGCTCCTGGAGCAGCCGGGCCTCGCGGCGGCGTTCGAGGCGCTGGCGGACGAGGGCGCACGCACCTTCTACGAGGGCGCGATCGCCGAAGCGCTCCTCGACCTCGTCCGGGAGCGCGACGGCCTCCTGACCCGGGACGACCTCACCTCGTACCGCCCCGAGTGGCGCCCTCCGGTCGAGACCGTCTACGCCGGCTACGAGATCCGCACGCGCGGCGGGCTCTCCGGCCTCGCCGAGACGCTGAAGGGGCTTCCGGCCCTGCGCGGCGCCACGCCGGCGGAGCGCGCCCTCGCCCTCGCGGGCGCCCTGGCGGCGCCGCCCTTCAGCGGTCGCACCCACGAGCACACGACGAACCTCTGCGTGGTCGACGGGGCGGGGAACGCGTGCGCCCTGACGACGAGCCTGGGCCTGGGGTCGGGTGACTACCTCCCCGGCTACGATCTCCACCTCAACAGCATGCTCGGCGAGGTCGACCTCCTGATCGGCTCGCTCGAGCCGGGGATGCGGATGGAGAGCATGATGTCGCCGATGCTCGCCCTCGACGGCGGCGGGCTGGTGCTCGCGGCCGGCGCCGCCGGCGGAACGCGGCTCCGCCCCGCGCTCGCGCAGGTCCTCTCCGGGATCCTCGACGAGGGCCTGGCGCCGGAGGAGGCCGTCGACCGCCCGCGCCTCCACTCGACGGGGTCGCAGGTCCACCTCGAGCCGGGCTTCCACGAAAGCGCCGTGGACGCGCTTCTCGAGCACGGGTACGAGGTGCGCCTCTGGGGCGCACCTCATCACTACTTCGGCGGCGTCAGCGTGGTCGCCAGGACGGGTGCCGCAGGTGATCCGCGCCGAAGCGGGGCTGCTCTGCACCCGGCCTGAAGGACGCCTCGGTGGGGATCCAGCCCACGTAGGCGCACTTCGGGCATCCAGGGTTGTCGGCGGCGGTCCCGTCCCCGAGGGGCTTCACGTAGACGGATCCGCAGCCGAGACAGCGGACGGAGAGTGCGGTGGAGGGGCTCATCTACAGGAAAGACGCACGTGCCGGGGAAAACTTGCGCTCGTCACCCGCCGGGCCGGCGGGCGGCCCGGGTCGCCTCGACGTCGCGGGCGATCTGGGCGACGAGGTCCTCCTCGCTCGCGAACGCCCGCTCGTCGCGAAGCCGCTCCCAGAGCTCGAGCCGCAGGCGCTCGCCGTAGAGGTCGCCCTCGATGTCGAGGAGAAACGCCTCGATCCTGCGCTCGCTGCCGCCGTAGTGCGGGTTGACGCCGACGGAGACGGCCGCGCGGCGGCCGAGGGCGCCGCCGGCGTAGATCCCGTACGCGGGCGCGAGCAGGTGCGCGTCGAGCTGGAGGTTCGCGGTCGGGAAGCCGAGCGTCCCGCCGCGGCTGTCGCCGGCAACGACGAGGCCCTCGAGCTCGAGCGGGCGGCCGAGCAACCCGGCGGCGGCGGGCACGTCGCCCGCGCGCACGAGCTCGCGGATCCGGCTCGACGAGACCCCCTCGACGAGCGGGACGGGCCTGACGTCGAGCCCGACGCTGCGCAGGAGCCCGACGTCGCCGCGCCGTCCGGCCCCGAAGCGGAAGTCCTCGCCGGCGACGACGACGCGCGTGCCGACCGCCCCGAGGACGTCCGCGACGAACTCCTCCGGCTCCTTGCGGGAGAGCTCGAGCGTGAACTCGACCACGAGGATCTCGTCGGGCCCGAGCTCCGCGAGCAGCTCCAGGCGCCGCTCGAACGTCGAGAGGAGCTGGACCTCGTAGCCGAGCACCAGCCGTGGATGCGGGTCGAAGGTGACGACGGTCGAGCGGAGTCCGGACTCCCGGAGCGCGGCCACGACGGCCGCGTGGCCGCGGTGGACACCGTCGAAGGTGCCGATGGCGACCGCCCGCTCCGCGGGCTCCAGCTCGCCCGGAGAGCGCGCGACCTTCATCCGACCACGGTCTCAGGGCGGATCGTCCCGTCCCGCGCGACGCCGACGGCCACGAGGTCGCCGTCGCCCGTCCAGAGCGCTACGCGGCTCTTCCCCTCCCCCGGGATCCCCCGGCCGCTCCGGACGCGTGCCGCCTCCTCCTCGTCCAGCTGCTGCTCGGGCAGGTGGACGACCGCGGCGAGAAGTGGGAGGACGCGGTCGGGTTCGGCGTCCTCGACGCGGAAGGGCCCCACCGCCGTGCGCCTGATCGTCCGACAGTGTCCGCCGAGCGCGTCGGCGATCGAGCGTACGTAGGTGCCGCTCGAGACGTGGAGGTCGAGCTCGACGAGCGGCGGCGCGTAGCGGCGGACGCGGAGGGTGTGGATCGTCGAGCGCCGCAGCGGCATCTCGACCGCGACGCCGCGCCGCTGCAGGCTGTACGCGCGCTCGCCGCCGATCTTGACCGCCGAGGCCTGCGGCACCGGCAGCTCGACCTCGCCCTCGAGTGCCTCGATCTCGGTCTCGGCGAGGACCGGAGTCTCCTCCATGACCTCCCCCTCCCCGTCCCCCGTCGTCGTGCGGAGGCCCAGCCGGATCTCGGTCTCGTAGCGCTTGTCGAGGCCGACGAGGTAGCGGGCGAGCCTCGTCCCGCGGCCGAGGAGGACGAGCAGCAGCCCCGTGGCGAGCGGGTCGAGCGTCCCCGCATGACCGGCCTTGACGCCGTACCGCCGGCGCAGATCCTTGACGATCGCGAACGAGGAGGGCCCGGCGGGCTTGTCCACGAGGACGAGCCCGGAGGTCGGTGTCGCCGAGGGAGGCACGGCGAGTCAGTCTACGCCCGGACTGGCTCGGCCGGACACGCCCCGGTGCGAGGCCAGGAGACGCGTCCTCTGGGACGCAGCGGGACGGGACGGCGCGCGGCGGAAGCCTCAGCGGCCGGGCGCCTGTGCGAGGAACTCGCGGCGGATGAAGTCGACGATCTCGTCCACCGTCGCCTCGCTCGAGAAGCCGGCCGCCTGGCGGTGGCCGCCGCCGCCGCTCTTCCGCGCGATGGCGGAGACGTCGATGCCTTCCGCCCGCGTGCGCAGGCTGATGCGGCGCGTCGGACCGTTCTGCGTGGGCGGCTCGCGGATGAGCGCGACGAGCTCCGTCCCCTCGACGGCGCGGAGGAAGTCGATGATCCCCTCTGCGAACGGCTCCTCCGCCCCGGCGGCGTCGAAGTCGGAGCGCTCGAGGCTCGAGACGATGATCCGCCCGCCCTCGACGACGCTCGCCTTCTCGAGCGCCCGGGCGAGGAGCTTGATCTTGGCGAAGGCGACGTTCTCGTACACGTCCTGGAAGACGCGGTGCACGTTCGCGCCCGCCTCGACGAGCTCGGCGGCGAGCCGCAGCGCCTTCGGGGTCGTGTTCGCGTACTGGAAGCGGCCAGTGTCGGTGACGACCGCGATGTAGAGCGCCTCGGCGATCTCGGGAGTGAGGCGGACGCCGAGCTCGTCGAGGAGGTCGCGGAGGATCTCGCCCGTCGACGACGCGTCGGGGACGACGAGGTTGACGTCCCCGAAGCGGGTGTTGTCGTGGTGGTGGTCGACGTCGATCACGAGCGGCGCCCGCTCGAGCAGCGCCGCGTCGGGGCCGAGGCGCCGGTCGTTTGCGCAGTCGAGGGCGACGACGACACGCTCGGCGGCGTCTTCGGGCGGGGTCCGGCGCAGCTCCGCGAGCGGCATGAAGCCGTACTCGTGCGGCAGCGGCACGGTGCCGGAGAGGTAGAGGACGGCGTCCTTGCCGAGCTGTTCCAGGGCACCCTTCATGGCCAGAATCGAGCCCAGCGCGTCGCCGTCCGGGTTCTCGTGCGTCGTGACGAGGAACCGGTCGTGCGACCGGATCGCGTCCGCGACCGCGGAGAGGTCACTCGTCTGCTGGTTCCCCTGGGTCAAGGTCGTCGATCAACCGGGACAGCCGCACGCCCTGCTCAACCGTCGGATCGTACTGGAAGGCAAGCTGCGGGGTCCGCTTCAGGTGCAGCTCGCGGTTGACCGCCGCCTGGAGGACGCCGTGGGACGATCCGAGGCCCGCGAGGGTCGCCTCGCGCTTGCGCTTCGAGCCGAGGACGCTGACGTAGACCGTCGCCGTCCGCAGGTCGCGGCTCGTCTCCACGCCGGTGATCGTGACGAACCCGATGCGGGGGTCCTTGAGCGCGCCGATCTCCTCCGAGAGCACCTCCCGGAGCGCCTCGTTCACGCGCCGCATCCGGTCGCTAGTCATCGAGCACCACCACCTCCCGCTCGACCCCGAGGAGCTCGAAGGCCTGCGAGGCGAGGTAGCGCTCCGCCCCGTCGAGGAGCCGCGCGAGCTCTCCCTGCTCCCGGGCCACGCACGCGAGCGTGAGCCGCGAGCGCTGCCACGTCTCGTGGTGGTCGACCTCCGCCACCGACGCGCCGAAGCGCCGCTGGAGCTGGGCCTTCGCCGAGAGGACCTCCTTCCGTTTCCCCTTCAGCGAGCGGTTGTCGGGGAAGTGGAGCTCCGCGGAGAGAATGCCGACGTAGCCGGAGCCCATCGGGCGCCCCCGCGGCTACTCCTCGTCGGCGGCGTCGGGCGCCGGAGCCGCGGCCGCCGCCTGGGCGGCGGGGACGGAGAGGTCCGTGCGCTCGATCTGCTTCGTCTCGTACGCCTCGAGCACGTCGCCCTCCTTGACGTCGTTGAAGCCGTCGAGGAGGATGCCGCACTCGAAGCCCTCCTGCACCTCGCGGACGTCGTCCTTGAAGCGCTTGAGGCTCGCGATCGTCGTCTCGTAGACGACGGTGCCCTCGCGCACGACGCGCACCTGGGCGTTCCGGCGGATGACACCGCGCGTGACGTAGCAGCCCGCGATGACGCCGACGCGGGAGGCGCGGAAGAGCGCCCGCACCTCGGCCTCGCCCAGGATCTCCTCGCGCGTCTCCGGCGAGAGCATGCCGACGAGGGCCTGGCGGATGTCGTCCGTGAGCTGGTAGATGACCCGGTAGGTGCGCAGGTCGACGCCTTCCCGCTCCGCGAGGGCGCGGGCCTCCGCGTTCGGGCGCACGTTGAAGCCGAGGACGACCGCGTTCGAGGCGGAGGCGAGCATGATGTCGCCCTCCGTGATCGCGCCGATGCCGGTGTGGATGACGTTGACGCCGACCTCGGGGTGCTCGATCTTCCCCAGCTCGCCGACGACGGCCTCGATCGACCCCTGCACGTCGGCCTTGACGATGATGCTGAGCTCCTGGAGGGCGCCCTCCTCCATGTGCGTGAAGAGGTCTTCGAGGGAGACGCCCTTCTTCGCGCTCCGCGCTAGCTGCTCCGCGCGAACGCGCTGGCCGCGGAGCTGGGCGAGGTGGCGCGCCTGGCGCTCGTTCTCGACGACGCGGGCGTGCTCGCCGGCCGCGGGCGGCTTGTCGAAGCCGAGGATCTCGACCGGTGTCCCGGGCGTCGCCTCCTTCGCCTTCTCGCCGCGGAAGTCGTGCAGCGCCTTGACCTTGCCCCAGGCGTCGCCGGCGACGATCGCATCGCCGACGCGGAGCGTGCCGCGCGCGACGAGCATCGTCGCCACCGGCCCACGCCCGACGTCGAGGCGGCTCTCGATGATCGGCCCGGAGGCCTCCGCCTTCGGGTTCGCGTTCAGCTCGAGCTCGGCGTCGGCGACGAGCAGGATCCGCTCGACGAGGTCGTCGAGGCCGGCTCCGGTGATCGCCGAGACGTCGGCGAACTGCGTCTCGCCGCCCCAGTCCTCGGGCTGGAGCCCGTGCGTGACGAGCTCCTGGCGCACGCGCTGCGGGTTCGCGTCCTCCTTGTCGATCTTGTTCACGGCGACGACGATCGGCACCTCGGCGGCGCGCGCGTGGTTGATGGACTCGACCGTCTGCGGCATGACGCCGTCGTCGGCGGCGACGACGAGGACGGCGATGTCCGTCACCTTGGCGCCGCGGGCGCGAAGCGCGGTGAAGGCTTCGTGGCCCGGCGTGTCGAGGAAGGTGACGCGGCGGCCGTCGTGGTCGACCTGGTAGGCGCCGATGTGCTGCGTGATGCCGCCGGCCTCGGTCTCGACGACCGCGCTCTCGCGGATGGCGTCGAGGAGGGTCGTCTTCCCGTGGTCGACGTGGCCCATGATCGTGACGACCGGCGGGCGCGCCACGAGGTCGGCGGGGTCGTCCTCGTAGGTCTCGGGCTCGAGCTCCTCCTCGTCCGCGTGCTTGATCTCGACCTCGCGGTCGATCGCGACGGCGATCAGCTCGACGGCCTCGTCGGAGAGCGACTGGGTGATGGTCACCATCTCTCCCTCGTTCATCATGATCTTGATGATCTCGGGCACGGGCACGCCCAGCGCCGCCGACAGCTCCTTGACGGTCGCGCCCGAGTTGACCTTGACGGGCCCGGTCGGCTGCGCCGGCTGCTGCTGCGGCGCCTCGCGCTCGCGCTTGCCGCCGCCGCCGTCCCGCTGCGGGCGGTCGGGGCGCGGCCGCGCGGCCTGGGTGTCGATGACGACGCGGCGCTTCCGGCGCCCTCCTGGAGCGCCTCCGCGCGGTCTCTGCGGTCTCTGCCGGTCGGCCATGGGGTCAG
>DATHVD010000012.1:0-5479 GCA_035461525.1 Gaiellaceae bacterium | reverse complement strand
CGGCGCCCTCGGGCGCCTGGGGCTCGCCGGCATCCTCTTCTCTCCGCCAGCTCGGCCGCGCCGTCGCCGAGCCGTTCCCCGATGGGCAAGGGGCTCTACCCCGCGGATACGTATCGGCGGCTGCAGGAGATCAAGGCCGCGGTCGACCCGGACGAGCTCTTCCGAGCCCCGCACCCGATCCGGCCGGCCTCCGCGTAGCGGCTGCCACGCCGAGATCTCCTTCTCGCCCGCCGGGAGGGAGAGTTATAGTTCACCCGATGGTGAACAGTGAGCCGGCCCTCGATCGCAGCTTCCTGGCGCTCGCGCACCCGGCGAGGCGCGCGATCGTGGAGCGGCTCGCCCGCGGGCCGGCGCCGGTCGCCGAGGCGGCGCACGGGCTCGCGCTCTCGAAGCCGGCGATCTCGAAGCACGTGAAGGTGCTCGAGGAGGCGGGCCTCGTCGGCCGCGCCGTGCACGGGCGCGAGCACCGCCTGCGCCTGCGCCCGGACGCGCTCGACGGCGCCGCGGTCTGGCTCGAGCGACATCGCGCGCTCTGGGAAGCCAAGTTCGACGCGGTGGAGCGGCAGCTGGAGCGCGATGGCTGAGGAGGTCGTCCTCCGCCTGCAGCGCCGTTTCGAGGCGCCGCGGGAACGCGTCTTCGACGCCTGGACGAACCCGGAGGTTCTGCGCGAGTGGTGGGCCGCGGCCGCAGGCTGGACCGGGGCCGACGCCGAGGTCGACCTGCGCGCGGGCGGTAGCTACCGGCTCGCCATGCACGACGGGGAGACCGGCGCGACGCACGCGGTGGTCGGCACGTACGGCGAGGTCCGGCCGCCGGAGCGCCTCGAGTACACGTGGACCTGGGAGGGGAAGCCTGACCTCATGCGCGGAAGCGAGGGCACGCACGTCGCAGTCGACTTCCTCGAGACGGACGACGGCGCGACGCTCGTCGTCCTCACGCACCGTGGTTTCGCGGACGGCCGGATCCGCGACCTGCACTCGGAGGGATGGACCGGCTGCCTCGACAGCCTCGAGCGGCGCGGCTTCGCGCGGGAGGAGACGTGAGCACCGACGTGACCGTGGAGACGGTCGTCGCCCGGTCGCGGGACGAGGCCGCCGCGTACATGTTCGACTGGCGCAACGACCCGGACTGGATCGGCGCGCTCACGGGAGTGGAGCTCCTCACGGAGGAGCCGTTCGGTACCGGCGCCCGCGTGCGGCGCACCGCGAGCTTCCTCGGCCGCCGCGTGGACTACGTGAACGAGGTGGCCGAGCTCGAGCCCGGCCGGCGCCTCCTGATGCGCTCGGTCGTCGCCCCGTTCCCCATGGAGGTCGAGTACGAGCTCGAGGACGCGGACGGAGGCACGCTGGTCCGCATCCGAGCGCGCGGCGACGCGTCCGGCTTCTACAGGATCGCGGGCCCCTTGCTCTCCCTCGCGGTCCGGCGCGGGATCGCAGGCGACCTGGCGCGCCTCGCGGCGATCCTCGACCGTCGCTAGCCGCTAGCGGGCTGCTACGCTCGGGCGAGCGCAGGGGAGTATCCCCGAGCGGTACGTCGTCATTCCGGCCTCGCGGCCCGGCGTGCCGGCCGCCTCGAGCGGCGGGAGAGACCTTCGTCATCGGGAAGCGACGAGGAGGTCTCCGTGCAGCTCGAGGTGTGGATGTGGGTGGCGTTCGGCGTCTTCGTCGTCGGGATGCTGATCGTCGACCTCGTTGCGTTCGGGAATCGGGGGGAGGAGATCCCGCTTCGCCGGGCCGTCGCGTGGAGCATCGGCTGGACCGCGCTCGGCGTCGCCTTCGGCGGCTTTCTCTGGCTCTGGCAGGGGCGCGTGCCCGCTGGCGAGTACTTCGCCGGCTTCCTGATCGAGAAGTCGCTCTCGGTCGACAACCTCTTCGTCTTCGCGCTGATCTTCGCGTACTTCGCAGTTCCCGCCGCCTTCCAGCGTCGCGTCATCTTCTGGGGCATCGTCGGCGCGATCGTCCTGCGCGGGCTCTTCATCCTCGCGGGCGCGGCTCTCCTCGAGGCCTTCCACTACACGATCTACGTGTTCGGGATCTTCCTCGTGGTCACCGGCATCCGCATGGCCCGGCACTCCGGGGTCGAGATCCATCCCGAGCGGAACCCCGTCCTGAAGCTGCTGCGCCGGGTCGTGCCGCTGACCGACCACTACCGGGAGGATCGGCTCGTCGTGCGCGAGAACGGCAAGCGGTACGCGACGCCCATGGTCGCCGCGCTCGTGCTCGTGGCGACCTTCGACGTCGTCTTCGCCGTGGACTCGATCCCGGCGATCTTCGCCGTCACGCGGGACACGTTCATCGTCTACGCGGCGAACGCCTTCTCGCTCCTCGGCCTCGCGGCCCTCTACTTCGTGCTCGCGGGGATGATGGGGAAGTTCCGGTACCTGAACGTCGGGCTCGCGGCGATCCTCATCTTCGTCGGGGCGAAGATGACGCTCTCGGACGTCTTCCACGTGCCCGTCTGGCTCTCGCTCGTGGTCATCGTCACCCTGCTCGGAGGGGCCATCGGCGCCTCACTCTTGCGCGCGCGCCGCGAGGAGCCGGCTACGGTCGTTCCCTGAGAGCCGCCTCGATGCGGTCGAGACGCTCGGCAAGCTCGTCGAAGCGGCGCTGGGCCTCCTCCGTGTCCTCGCCGCGGAGGCGTCGGCGCGCGCTCTCGACGAAGGAGGCCGTGATCGCGGCCGTGACGACGGTGACGAAGCCGATGCCGACGAGGATGACGAGGACCGCGATCACCTGCCCCTTCGGGTCGGAGGGGACGACGTCGCCGTAGCCGACGGTCGTCACGGTCTGGGCCGCCCACCAGAGCGCCCTGCCCAGCGTCGGGAAGTCCTCGCGGTCGACCGCCCAGATGACGACGCCGCCCACGATCGTCGCGAGCAGGGTGAAGGCGGCGATCGCAAAGCCGGCGCTCCGAGCGGTGAGCTCGAGGCCCAGGAGCCGCGGGGCCCGGGGGGAGGGGTCGGATGCCACGCCGGTGTATTCGCCCTCGAACGGCGCCTGCCTTCCGGTCCGGCGCGATAGCCTCCCGAGGTGAGCGGAGAGCAGGAAACCCTCGTCTTCGTCCCGGCCTGGAACGAGGAGGAGAACCTCCCTGCCGTCCTCGCGGAGATCGCGACCCTGCTACCCGAGGCCGACGTGCTCGTCGTCGACGACGGCTCGACCGACGGCACGGCCCGGGTCGCGCGCGAGCACAGCGCCGCCGTCGAGAGCTTCGGCGAGAACCGGGGCCTCCCCTACGGCGTCGCCGCCGGGTACGCATGGGCGGCGGAGCACGGGTACGCCTACTGCGGACGCGTGGACGCCGACGGCCAGCATCCCGTCGCCGAGCTGGCTCGCCTGCTCGAGCGCGTCCGCTCGGGCGAGTGCGACGTCGCCGTCGGCTCGCGCTTCGTCTCGGGCGACGGCTACGAGCCGTACCGCTACCGGCCGAGCCCCGCGCGCATGCTCGGCACGTCCGTCCTCCGCCGCGCCATGGGCGTCGCCCTCGGCCGGCGCTTCGGCGACGCGACGAGCGGGCTCTACGCCGTCAACGCGAAGGCGATGCCCGTCCTCGGGAAGCCGTACGGGACGGGCGCGCCCGAGGTGGAGGGCCTCCTGCGCCTGCGCGACGCCGGGCTCCGCGTCGAGGAGGTGCCGGTGCACATGCGGGCGCGGGCCGGGGGCGACTCGAAGCTCGCCGGGAAGAAGGCGCTGCTCCTCGTCCTCACGGTCATCGGCACGCTGCTCCTCTACCGCCGCCGGGGCCGAGGCTAACCAGGGAGGGCGTGCTCGGCGCCGCCGACGCGCTCCTCGGCCCATGCCCGCCATTCGACGCCCAGCTCGGGGACGGCCAGCAGCTCGGGCGCGTCAGCGCGATTCAGGTGGTAGATCGACGCGACGCGGCCTACCGTGAGGAGGCGCCCCGGCGTGCGCACGACCTCGATCTCGTCGCCGGCCCCCAGCTCGCCCTCGGCGACGACGCGGAGATAGGCCCCCGGCCGCCCGGCGGCGGCGAACGTGACGGGGAAGGCAGGGTCGCTCATGCGCGCGCCGAGCTTCCAGCAGGGGATGCGGGGGCCGGCGACTTCGAGCACGGTCGAGCCGACCGACCAGCGCTCCCCGACGGCTGCCCCGGTCACGTCCACGCCGGCGACGGTCAGGTTCTCCCCGAACGTCCCGGGCGCGAGCCCGCGCCCGAGCTCCTCCTCCCACCAGTCGTAGTCCTCGCGCCCGTACGCGTAGACCGCCTTGTCGGGACCGCCGTGGAAGCGGCGGTCGGCCTGGTTGTCGCCGGCGAGGTTGACCCCGGCCAGCGCGACGCGGCCGGTTACCGGTTCCTTCCAGATCGCGGTCGAGGCCCGGTGGTCGAGCCACTCGATCTCCCGCGGCGCGCCGACGTTGACGGAGAGGACCGATCCCGGCACGCCTGCACCGTACCCTCGCGCCGATCGTGCGGCCAGACGGTCGAACGGCACTTCAGGCGCGTGCGCTGTGGACGACCGCGACGCCCTGCTCGGTCTCGGTCGCAGAACCCCCAAGCACCGATCGACCATCTAGGATCCGAGCGATGGACGGCTTCGCGCTCTACCTCGCGTTCCTGATCCCGCCGCTCGTCTTCGGGCTCCTCGTCCAGGCGTACCTGAAGCGGACGTTCGCCCGCAACGCGCAGATCGAGATCGGAAACGGCCTCTCCGGCGCCCAGGTCGCCCGCGCCATCCTCGACGCCAACGGGCTGCACGACGTCCCCGTCGAGCCCTCGATGGGCGGCGCGCTCTCCGACCACTACGACCCGCGCAAGCGCTCCGTGCACCTCTCCGAGCCGGTCTTCGCCGGCCGATCGGTGAGCGCGGCCGCCGTCGCGGCGCACGAGACCGGCCACGCGATCCAGCACGCCGAGCGCTGGGCGTTCATGCAGCTCCGCTCGGCCATGTTCCCGGCCGTGGCGTTCGCCTCGAGCGCGTGGATCTGGCTGCTGCTCGCGGGCGCCTTCCTGAACATGTTCGGGCTGATCGGAATCGCGCTCGTCCTCTACGCGCTCGCCGTGCTCTTCCACTTCGTCACGCTCCCGGTCGAGTTCGACGCCTCCAAGCGGGCCGCAGTCCAGCTCGGCAACCTCGGGCTCGTCTCCGCCGGCGAGGTCGGGGGAGTCCGGCAGGTGCTCCGCGCCGCCGCGCTCACGTACGTCGCCGGCGCCCTCGCGGCGCTCTCGCAGCTCCTGTACTACGCGCTGGTCTTCCTGAGCAACCGGTAGACTGCTCGCGCCAGTTATCGCCTGCTAGGCGCAAACCTTCTCCGAAGGAGCTCAGCGTGTCGGTCGCGGCACCCGCACCCCCTGCCGGCTCGCGAAACGTCGAGGACGTGCTTCGGGCGGGCGGCTTCACGCGCTTCCACCGGCGCGCCGTTCTCGTCACCGGGGTGGCGTGGACGTTCGTCGCCATGGAGATCCTCCTCGTCGGCTTCACGCTTCCCGTCTTCGGCGCGGAGTGGGGCCTCTCGAACA
>DATHVD010000011.1:0-16471 GCA_035461525.1 Gaiellaceae bacterium | reverse complement strand
CCGGCGGCCGAGCGGGTGGTTCTTCTCGAAGGCCATCACCGCGGCGAGCACGAGCATCCAGGCCAGGTTGCCGACGCCGACGGCGAACATGACCAGCATCAGCGACCAGCAGCAGCCGAGGCAGAACAGCCCGTGGTCGAGTCCGAGCCGGAGGGCGTTCGACCGCCCGCGGCCTCCGCGCCAGTGCTCCATCACGAAGCTGAACGGCGAGCGGCACTTGTCCAGACAGCGGTACTTGAGCGACGAGAACTGATAGAGCCCTGCCAGAAGGAGCGTTCCGGCTCCGATCGCCCACGCGTTGGCTTCGAGCCAGCCGACCTGGTCAACGATCGCGTGGATACCCCGGTCGCCCGCGTGCACGAGGAGTGCGAACAGCGTCCACACGCCGAGATAGCCGACGAGGACGAGGCCGACGAGGAGGGCGTGGTCGGGGCGCCGGCGCACCAGCCCCCGAAAGAGCGTGACGAGCGGCAGACTTGTCGGCAGCATCATCGCCACGGTCATCAGGGTCCAGCCGGCGACGAACACGAGGAGGAGTACGAGATAGTCGTCTCCCAGACCTGCCTCACCCCCCTCCTCGTGCCCCAGGAAACGTCCCCAGGGCGAGCTACTCCAGATCCAGAGACTTACCCAGGCGAGAACGATGAGCCCGAAGAGCGCTGCAGCGAAGAGCTTGTCGTCGCGAACCCGAGGCCACACGCGACTGCTCAGGCCTCGAAGCGGAACGTCCCCTGGACCGCGTTGTGGCCTTCGAGATCGATCTGGAAGCCGTACTGGGGCAAGTCGACCCGGTAATGCTCCGCCTTCCCGACGTACGCCGGTGAGCCGGGAATCGTTGTGAAGATGGTGTCGTGCAGCGTCGTCGACTCGCCGGTCGCACCCTTGTAGGGCTCCAGCTTCGCCGAGGCGCTGTCACCGAACTTGACCGTCCCCTTCACGCCCTCGACCGTGAACACGATCGGCACCCGTTCGACGGCTTGCACTTCGCCCACGAGCTGCGCGAGGTCGGCGATCGGGCCGCCGAGCTTGCCGGTCCAGACGTCGAGCAGCGCCTGCTGCTGCTCGTCGGTCGAGTCCTCGTCGGTGAAGACAACGATCCGCCAGTTGCCTTCGAGGATGTTGCCGGGGATGTGTCCGACCCACCCGAACGTACGCCCGGTGACATCCGTGCCGTTCACGTTGCCCTTGTCGAAGTGCCACGCGAACAGGCCGTCGCACGTGCCACGGTCGGGATCCTCCCCGACCCAGCACGGGCACAGGATGTTGCACGTGCAGACCTCGAGCAGGCGGCCCTCGAGCTGGTACGCCATGATCCCTCCTCTCGCTCCTGACCGGAGGTCGAAGCTGCGGACGGGTAGGAGCGTACAATCCCCCGCCCTCGCGTGCAAGGGAGCGTCCTGCCACGGGCGCTGGGGCGAGGCCGCCGCGGTTTGCGCGATGCTTACGCGGTCATGCCGTCGGTCGGTCACCTCGCACGCCGAGGGGTCTCGTTCGGCTGCACCGCCGACCGACCCTTCGAGCCCGTCAGCGTCGCGGCGCGTGCCGACGGGGCATGGACCGGCCACGGGCTCGAGCGGGTCACCCTGCACGAGTGCCGCCACGCCTATTCCAGCTTCCTCGACGCGGCCGGCGTCTGGCTCCGGGAGCCTACCGCCACCAGCTCGAGGGGCAGCTCGCCGAGGACGCGAAGCTCCTGGACGCGTACCTGAGCCCGACTTGCGCGCACACCGGCGCACACCCCGAGGAAGCCGCTTCGCTGAGCGAAACTGATCGGCCTTCAAGACCGGTGAGCCGGCGTAGCCCGTCAGTGGCTCGGTTCGACTCCGGGGTCGCTCCGTCGCCTTCTGGCTCAGGGCCGATCGCCGGCAAGCTCTGGCACCGCGAAGAGGCCGGCCACCGCGGGGTTGTCGATCTCGGCTGCCAGCGAGCGTGCGGCCTCCAGGGCCCCGGGCTCCCCGAGCCGGGCCCTGTAGACGGTCGCCCGCAGGAGGAGCTCGCGGATGCCCCGGCGCGCCGCGATCGTCTCGAGCTCGTCGATCCATCGAGCCGCCACCCCGGCGGCCTGCTCGACGGCGACTGCGCACAGGGCGTCGAGACCGTAGGCCTCGATCCAGAGGTACGTGTCGGGGAGGCTACGGCATTGCTTCGGCGCCTCGACGAGCAGGTCGAGCGCGCGCGCCGTGTCCCCGCGCGCAGCCGCGACGAGGCCGAGCCCTCGCAGGCCGATGCTCTGCCAGCACGCGTCGCCGACCTCGCATCCGAGCGCGAACGCGTGCTCGAGGCGCTCCTCCGCGCGGTCCAGGTCGCCGAGGAGGAGATCGAGCTCGCCCCGGAACGCCTCGGGCCACGAGACGAACGCGGTCATTCCTCGCGACTCAGCCTCCTCGAGTGCCTGGTCCAGGAGCCGGAGGGCCTCATCGCTCTCTCCCCGAAGCAGGTGGTACCGGCCAAGCATGGTCAGGGCATGCGCGAGCGGCTGGCCCGTGGGCAGCCGGCGCGCCAGCTCGACCCCCGAGTTGAGCAGGCTGCCGGCCGCGGCGTAGTCGCCCGTATCGTGCCGGGCCGCGCCGCGGATGACATGCACCCATGCGAGCTCCTCGGCGCTTCCGCGAGCGAGCTCCTCGGTCCGCGACAGCGACTCCTCGGCCCGCTCGTATTCGGCCCGGAGGAACTGCACCCAGCTGATCTCGCGCCAGCCCGTCGCCGCGACGTCGTCGCGCCCGGCCTGCTCGGCGAGCGTCGTCCCCTCGTGCAGCGCCGCCGCACCCTCCTCGTCCGTGCCGCGAGCTGAATGAACGAGCGCACCTCCGAGCGAGACGAGCGCCGTGGCCAGGATCTCGCGGTCGCCAACGGCCCGGGCAAACGCGACGGCCTCCCGCATCCGCTGCACGCCGCTCTCGACCGCCCCGGCGGCGAGGGCGGCACCGCCCGCCTCGACCTGCGCGAGCACCGCGGCCCGGCCCGACACCCGCTTGCCGAGCGGCGGCTCCGGCGCCTCGGCGGCCGCGCGCAGGGCGGAGCTCGGGTCGAGCCCGAGCTCTCGCCGGAAGAGCTCCCTGCAAGCCTCCGCCCGGCGTGCCGCCGCCTCGTGGTCCCCGGCGGCGCGGAGGCAGCGGACGAGAAGGACGTGGGCGTTCTCCTCGTAGGGGTCGAGGCGCACGAGGTCGGAGGCGTGACGCGCCGCCTCTGCGGCCTCGCCGCGTGCGAGGAGCGCGAGCGCGGCCTGGTGGAGGACGGCGCTCGTCATGCCCGCGACGTGGCGCCGCTCGCTCTCGATCCAGATCTCGAAGCCGGGGCTGGAGCGGAAGACCAGCCCGTCCAGGAGCTCCCTGCCGAGGCCCGGCAGCGAGAGCGCCTCGAGCCAGGAGCCCCGGCCGAGGACGTCGACGTCGACGAGCGTGCCGGCGCGCAGCGTCAGGCGAAGCGGATCGCCTCCGAGCTCGGCGTCCCCGCCGAGGGTGCGCCGGAGGGCCGAGAGCGTCCAGCGAAGCGTCCCGAGAGGATCGTTCGCCTCCGGAAAGAGAAGGCCGGCCACCTGCTCTCGCGAGGGAGGCAGCCTCGTGCGGAGAAGGTAGACGAGCAGGCCCCATGCCTTGCGGCCCCGAGGAGCCTCGACCGGAGCGCCGCCCCGCTCCATCCTCGGCGGGCCGAGCAGGTGGATGCTCAGTCCGATCTCACGCCTCCCGTCCTCACACGCGCCGTCACACGCTGCACTGTGATCCTCCGGTCGACCGGGCGCAACAGGCACGTCGGAAGCTGACGGGGGGAAGAGGGAGGAACGATGACCAGGAAGCGAGGAGCTGTGGCGGGAACGGCGCTGATCGCCGTCCTCGTCCTCGTTCTCAACGTGCTGCCATCGGCGGCGCAAAGCCCACCGCCGCCGATCGCGACCGAGTTTCTGACCGCACGCGCCGTCCTCACGGACGACGTCACCCTCAAGGTGAAGCTCAAGCTCGACGGGCGGGCGACGCGGATCGTGAATGTGCGCGATCCATCGCGGACCGTCGTGGCAAGGTTCACCGTGCAGCCGGGCGCGCAGTTCCCCTGGCACTCGCACCGCGGCCCGGTGGTCGTCAGCATCGTCTCCGGCGAGCTCACCTACCTCGCCGCCGACGACTGCGTCGAACGCCGGTACGCGGCGGGCACGGCCTTCGTCGACCCCGGTCGAGGCCACGTCCACACCGCCTTCAACGCGACCGGCGGCGTGACCGTCTTCGTCGCGACGTTCTTCGCCGCTCCCGCCGAGGGACCGCTGCTCATCCCAGGAACGGCCGGCTGCTCGTAGCCGCAAGTCGATGGGGCGGGCCGCGTCGGCGGCCCGCCCCACGTGCGATCTCGCTAGTCGACGAGCTTCCCCTTCTCGTCCAGCGACTGGTGGTTCGTCTGCGGGTTGAGGTAGGCAAGCTTCCGATCAGGCCCGCTCACCTCGGGAGCGCTCACCTTCCAGACGTAGAGACCGCGCCTGGTGTCGCTCTCGTAGATGAATCCGTTGTACCAGTAGGACGACCAGTCGCCGCCGCGGAAGTTCGTCCGCCCGCCCGGGCTCGTCTCCGACGGCGGGTCGAGCGGGTCGGGATCCATCCACGCGACCTCGTAGATGTTGTCGAGGTCGGTGAAGTCCACGAGCGCCGTCCCGGACTGGTACGAGCCGTGCACGAGCAGGTTCCGCTTCGGATTGGGCGCGATGTTGTAGTTGTGCATCGTGCAGTTCTCGTACTGCGACTGCGGCCGCGGCAGGACGTGCCTGCCGACCATCTCGCCCGTCTCGGTGTCGTAGAAGAAGAGCGTCTTCATCTCGTCCGTCTGCACCTGGCCGCCGCCGATCGGCGTCCCCGTCTCCATGCAGCGCGGAGCGGTGCCGCCGCCCGGCTCCCATCCGGTGACGAGGATCGAGCCGTCCCACGTGAATGCGGCCGAGTGCCAGCCGGTTACCGTCGGCGCCTCGACGGCGTACTTGAAGACCGGGCTTTCGAGATCGGTGAGGTCGAAGACCGCGACGCCGCGGGGATGACCCGCGCACGCGCCGAGGTTCGCCGATCCAAGCACCACCCCGAAGTCGTGGCAGGCGTTCATGAGCGTGCCGTCCTCGAGCTGGCCGAGCGGGAAGGAGCCGATCACGCTCGCCGACGCCGGGTCGGCGAGAGGCACCTCGACGATGTCCTCGCGATTCATCGGTGCGGCGGGGCAACGGTTCCCGTACTTGCCGGGGTTCTGCTGCGTAGCGCCGACGCCGCTGACGCTGTTGTAGATGAGCACGCGTCCGTTGGCCGCGTCGGGCACGACCGTGTGCGTGTGGGAGCCACAGTCGAGCGGGACGGAGGCGATGTGCTGGATGTCGCTCAGGTCGGAGATGTCGAAGATCTGGATCCCCTCGAATCCCGTGCACGGAGACGACGCCGGAGCGCAGTCGACCCCGGTCGGATTCCCGCTCTGGCTCTGTGTCGTGCACTGATCGGTCCGCTGCGGCGAGTCGACGGAGCGGAAGACCAGGTTTCCGTAGACGCCGACGTCCCCCTGCGGGCTCACGCACGTGAAGAAGGCGAGGTCCCGGGGGTTTCCGGGCGCCTGCACGTCGATGACGCGGAAGCCGTCGTACCGTCCCTGGATGGTGGTCGTGCCCCAGAACGCGAGGTCGGTGTTGCGCGTGTCCCACGGCACCTCGCCCGGGCCGGCGGGCGGCGGGCCTGTGACGGCGCCGGCCTTGAGGCTGGAACCGATCAGGTGCATGTTCTGGGAGTGGGGCCGGTCGGCCGTATCGTCCGGCGGCCCCGCCGCCCCTCCGAGCGGGACGGCGATAACGGCGACGAGAACGAGGGCGAGGACCGGGAGAGCCCGTGGCTTTCCGGATCGCATGGGCGGACCTCCTTCGTCGGGGGGCACCGCCGGGCCAGCCTGAGGCGGGCCGCTACTCCCCCTACCAAGCTCCGTTCACAGTGACCCCGTGAGCTCTGGTCCCGGCATGGTAGGAGAGGCTCCCTCGCGCGTCAAACGCCGTCGCCGTCGCCGGTTGCACATGCGATGAGTTCGAGCCGTGACAGCAGTCTCAACGACGACCACCGATTGGAGGAACCATGACCGCCACCCCGCCCCGCAAGCTCTTCGTCAACATCGCGGTCGCCGACCTCGACCGCGCCACGGCCTTCTTCGGCGAGCTCGGGTTCACGTTCGACCCGCGCATGACGGACGAGACCGCCACGTGCATGCTCGTGGGCGAGGACGCCTACGTCATGCTCCTCCTGGCCGACCGGTTCCGGGGCTTCGCGACGAAGGAGCTCTCCGACCCGGCGGCGCGCACGGAGGCGATTCTCGCCTTCTCCGCCGGGAGCCGCGAGGAAGTGGACGAGCTCGCCGAGCGGGCGCTCGCCGCCGGCGGGACGCCCGCAGCCGAGCCGCAGGATCACGGCTTCATGTACGGCCGCAGCTTCGACGACCCGGACGGCCACCACTGGGAGGTCTTCTGGATGGACCCGGCCGCGCTCGAGGCCGCCCCGAGCGAGGCGGCCGCAGCGCGGTAACGCTCTGCGAGTTCTCCGCGAGCCCGTTCCGCGTCCGCGCGGATGCGGGCTCGCGGCCTCGCGGGCGACACTCGGGCCGTGACCCGAACGATCGTCCGCAAGGAGCAGGCGCTCCGCGTCGTCGTCGCCGGCGGCGGCGTGGCGGCGCTCGAGACGCTGCTCGCCCTGCGCGAGCTCGCAGGCGAGCGCGTCGACGTCGAGCTGCTCGCCCCCGAGCAGCACTTCTGGTTCCGCCCGCTCGCCGTCGCCGAGCCCTTCGGGCTCGGGCGGGTGTTCCGCCTCGAGCTCTCGCACGTCGCACGGACCTGCGACGCCGAGTTCACGCCGGGGGAGCTGGTCGCCGTCGACGCAGACCGGCGAACGGCCCTCACCGGCGCAGGCCAGGAGATCCCGTGGGACGTCCTCGTCGTCGCCGGCGGCGCCCGCGGACGGCCGGCGCTCCCGGGCGCGCTCACGTTCCGCGGGCCCGCGGACACGGACGTACTGCGGGAGGCGCTCGACCGCGCCGGGTCGAACGACGCCGCGCGCATCGCCTTCGCCGTGCCGGGCGGGTCGACCTGGCCGCTCCCTCTCTACGACCTCGCCCTCCTCACCGCAACGGAGCTCTCCCGCAGCGGGCCGGGCGGGGCCGAGGTCGTCCTCGTCACCCCGGAGCGTCGCGCGCTCGCCGCTCTGGGCGAGACGGCGGGCGCCGCCGTCGCGGCGCTCCTCGCCGAGCGCGGCGTCGAGCTGCGCACGCGGCTCCAGCCCATCTCCGCCGGCGAGGGGGAGCTCGTCGTCGCGCCTGGCGAAAGCGTCGAAGCCGGCCTCGTCGTCTCCGTGCCGCGCCTCGAGGGCGCTCCGATCCCGGGAATCCCCGCAGACGAGCGGGGGTTCGTCCCCACCGACGCGTCCGGCCGCGTCCTGGGCCTCACGGACGTCTACGCGGCCGGCGACACCACCGACTTCCCCGTCAAGCACGGCGGCCTCGCCACCCTGCAGGCGGACGCCGTCGCCGAGGCGATCGCCGCCGAGGCGGGCGCCCCCGTGACGCCGCGCCCGTTCCGCCCCGTCGTGCGCGCCCTCCTCCTCTCCGGCACGGAGCCGACCTACCTGGAGGTCGACCTCTTCCGCCCGGCCGACGCGGTCGTCTCGCAGGACCCCCTCTGGGACCCGCCCGCGAAGATCAGCGGCCGCTTCCTGAGCCCGTTCCTGGCGGCATTCGCGGGTCAGTAGTCCTCCGCACGCGACCGCGAGAGAACGCGGATGCGCGGGCGCGCCGTTCGCGGCATCGTGTCCTCGTGGACACGAACGCCGACACCGGTCTCGTCGCCCTGCCGGCCGATGCGCCGGTCTGGGGAAACGTCTTTCTCGTCGCGCCGCTCGTCCTCGTCGGCACGAAGGAGGAGGACGGCAGCTACGACCTCGCTCCCAAGCACATGGCGATGCCGCTCGGCTGGGAGAACCGCTACTGCTTCGTCTGCACCCCGCGGCACGCGACGTACGGGAACGCCCTCCGCGAAGGGGCTTTCACCGTCAGCTTCCCGCGCCCCGACCAGGTGCTGCAGACAGGGCTCGCGGCGGGCGGCCGCACGCCCGAGGGCCGGAAACCGGCCCTCACCGCGCTCCCCACGTTCCCGGCGACCGCCGTGGACGGCGTGCTCGTCCAGGGCTGCGCACTCTTCCTCGAATGCGAGCTCGAGCGCATGGTCGACGGCTTCGGCGACGCGAGCCTCGTCGTCGGACGCGTCGTCGCCGCGCACGCCGACCCCGCGGTCGTGCGCGAGCCCGAGCGGGACGACGGCGAGCTCCTCCACGAATCGCCCCACCTCGCATACCTGAGCCCAGGACGATTCGCGTCGATCGCCGAGAGCTACTCGTTCCCCTTCCCCGCCGACCTGCATCTCTGATGGCCGTGCGCGAGGCGACCGGATCCGAGCTGCTCGCCTGGCTCCGGGAGCGGGAGGGCGAGATGGTCGAGCTCCTGGAGCGCCTCGCCGCCGCAGAGTCGCCGACGACGGCGCCGGAGCTCCAGCTCCCCGCGCTCGAGATCCTCGCCGCGGAGCTGACGAAGCTCGGCTACCTCGTCCGCTACGCGGGCACGCCGAGCGCCGGCCTCCATCTCTACGCGCGCCCGCGCGAGCGGGACGCCCACGCCCCCCGGCAGCTCCTCGTCGGCCACTCGGACACGGTATGGCCGCTCGGGACGCTCGGGCGCATGCCGATCCGCACCGAGTCGGGGCGTCTGTACGGCCCCGGCGTCTACGACATGAAGGGCGGCCTCGTCCAGGCAGTCTTCGCGCTCCGCGCGCTGGCGGAAGGAGGCCACGCCCTTCCGGCGACCCCGGTTCTCTTCGTCAACGGCGACGAGGAGCGCGGCAGCCCGTCCTCCACGCGCTTCCTCCGGCTCCTCGCCCGCGGCGCGGCGCGCGCCTTCGTCCTCGAGCCCGCCGCCGGCGCGGCCGGGAAGCTGAAGACCGGCCGCAAGGGTGCGGGGCGCTTCGCCGTCGCCGTGCGCGGCCTCGCCTCCCACGCCGGCACCGAGCCGGAGGCGGGCGTCAGCGCCATCCTCGAGCTCTCCCACCAGGTGCAGCGTCTCTTCGAGCTCAACGACCCCGAGCGCGGGGTCACGGTCAACGTCGGCACGGTCGACGGCGGCCTCCAGCCGAACGTCGTCGCGCCCGAGGCGCGCGCGGTCGTCGACGTCCGTGTGCCGACGAGCGAGGACGCCGAGGCCGTGGAGCGCGCCATCCGCACGCTGCGGCCGCTCGACCCGGGAGTGACGATCGCCGTCGAGGGCGGCTTCGGGCGCCCGCCAATGCCGCCGACGCCCCGAAACCGCGACGTCTGGCGCCGCGCGCAGGAGGCCGGCCGCGAGCTCGGCCTCGAGCTCGAGGAAGCCCCAGCGGTCGGCGGCGCCTCCGACGGGAACACGACGAGCCTCTACACGGCCACGCTCGACGGGCTCGGGCCCATCGGCGCCGGCGCGCACGCCGACCACGAGCACGTCGTCGTCTCCAGTCTCCCCGAGCGCGCCGCCCTGCTCGCGCTCCTGCTCGCGTCCCCCCTGCCCGCGGAGACCTCCGGCGTCGCCGTCGCGCGCGCACGCGAGGCCCTGGACGCCGTCCCGCGCAGCCTGAAGGGCGCCGTGCTCGGGAGCATTGCGCGCACGGCGCGGCTCGACCGGCGGGCGGCCTTCTACGTGCCGCTTCCGCGCGAGGAATGGGCGGAGGGCGACTACGTCGTGGGCGAGGTCCTGCGGGACTCGTACCAGATCGAGACGACGATCGGCCGGGGCGTCGAGGTGATCGCCGGCGACCTCGTCGTCGGCGCCCTCGGGCGGCGATTCGCGACGCTCGAGGTGACCGGCGACTGGCGCGACATCGGCGACGACCTGCGCATGGACGCGCTCTCCCGGTCGGGCGTCTTCGGCCGCTGCTCCTCGGTCGCCCCCTCCGCCGTCCGGTTCATGGCGCCGCTCCGCTACCGGGGGCACGTGTTCGTCCGGGGCAGGCGCGAGGGGGTGCGCGACCACGTCGAGCCCGTCCCCCCGCGGGAGCTCGTCACGCCGACCGTCCTCATCGTCGGCACGTCGATGGACGCCGGCAAGACGACCTCCGCGAAGCGGATCATCCGCCTCCTCAAGGAGCGCGGGCTGCGCGTGGGCGGCGTGAAGCTCACCGGCGTCGGCCGCTATCGGGACATCCTGGCGATGCAGGACGCGGGAGCGGACGTGATCCTCGACTTCGTCGACGCCGGCCTCCCCTCGACGATCTGCGGCGAAGAGGAGTTCCGGACCGCCTGCCGGCACATGCTCTCGCGGCTGGCGGCCGCCCAGCTCGACGTGGTCGTCGCCGAGGCGGGCGCCTCCCCGCTCGAGCCGTACCAGGGCGACGTCGCCGTCGAGGAGGTCGGGGACGCGGTCGCCTGCACGATCCTCTGCGCGTCCGACCCCTACGCGGTGGTCGGCGTCATGCAGGCCTTCCACCTCCGTCCCGACCTCGTCGCGGGCCGCGCCACGAGCACGGATGCGGGCGTGGCGCTCGTGGAGAAGCTCGCCGGCGTGCGCGCGATGAACATCCTCGACCCGGACTGCGGGCTCGACGGCTTCCTCGCCGAGCAGCTCGGCCTGGAACGAGGGCGGCCGTCCGACGCCGGAGGCCGTTCCGCGCTATAAGCAGAGCGACACGGCAAGCGCGGGGCGTCGTCCGCCCGGGAGAGAGGTTGTTCCGTGGAGCACCACGGCTCGGAGAGCTACTACGTGCTCGGCGAGGGGCTGCTCGGCGAGAGTGTCGGCGGCCGGACGGACGCCCTCGAGGCGTCCGCCGCGGCGGACGCTCCGCCGTTCCGCTTCTCCCGGCTCGGGCCGGGCGGAGGGGGGCGCCAGCTTACCGAGGGGCTCCGGACGAAGGTCGGCGAGGCCATGACCGCCGGCGGGGGCGGAGCCTCACGGATCCCGGCGGGCTACACGTACCTTGGCCAGTTCGTGGACCACGACCTCACCTTCGACAAGACGACCGTCACACTCGGCGAGAACGTCTCGCCGGCCAAGCTCCTCCAGGCCCGCTCCCCGAGCCTCGACCTCGACTCGCTGTACGGCGCGGGGCCCGCCGACCCGGCGTCGGCGAAGTTCTACGCGGCGGGCGGCGTGAAGCTGAAGACGGGGAAGACGGAGGCGCTCGAGGGCCTCCCGGCCAGGCAGGGCTTCGACCTCCCCCGCGGCGCCGGGCGGACCGTGAAGGCAAGGCGCCGGGCGATCATCCCCGATCCGCGGAACGACGAGAACCTCGCGGTGGCCCAGACCCACCTGGCCTTCATCCGCTTCCACAACCGCGTCGTCGCCACCCTCCCGTCCTCCGTGCTGCCCGCAGAGCGCTTCGCCCAGGCGCGCGAGCTCGTCGTCAAGCACTACCAGTGGATGCTCCGCACGGACTTCTTGCCGCGCATCTGCCGGGCGAGCGTCGTGAAGGACGTCTTCAGCAACGGCAGGAAGGTCTTCGAGACCGGTGTCCCCGCCACCGACGTCCCGACGATGCCGATCGAGTTCTCCGTGGCAGCCTTCCGGCTCGGCCACTCCATGGTGCGCAGGGCCTACAACTGGAACAGGGTCTTCGACGACGGCTTCGGCACGCTCGACCTGCTGTTCGTATTCTCCGGCGGCAGCGGCGACCTGGGCGGCAGCGTCGAGCTTCAGAGCAGCTGGATCGCGGACTTCCGGCGCCTCTACGACTTCGGCGAGGCCGGTCGCGCCGATCTGACCGTGCCCGAGAAGAGGTTCAACCGGGCGATGCGCATCGACACGACGCTCGTCAACCCGCTCGCGAGCATCCCCGGCTTCCCGCCCGCAGAGGCCAACCTCGCCGTCCGCAACCTCAGCCGGGCGAAAATGGTACGGCTGGCCACGGGCCAGCAGATGGTCACGTTCCTGCGACGCAAGGGCGTCCCCGTCGAGAGGCTGACGAAGGCCCAGATCAGGGACGGCAGGAACGGCGCGGCGCTCGACCGGCTGACGCCGGCACAGCGCAAGGCCTTTCTCGCCGACACGCCGCTCTGGTTCTACATCCTCCGGGAGGCCGAGCTGAACCGGGGGAAGCTGACGGGGGTGGGCGCGCGGATCGTGGTCGAGACCTTCCACCGGGCGATGGAGGGAAGCGAGGTGTCGATCGTCCGGGATCCGGGGTGGCGACCGACGCTCGGCCCCGACGACCGGACGTTCCGGATGGTCGACCTCCTTCTCTTCGCCTCGAACGGCAAGAAGAGCATCCTCAACCCGCTCGGGTAGCGCTCCTCGCGGAGCGGCGGCCCCGGACGCCTATGCTCCGCGGGGGGGAGCACCGGGCCGTCGTCGTGGTCGGGGGAGGCGCGAGCAGCGCCTGCGTCGCGCTCGGGCTGGCCCGCCGGGGGCCCGGCCTCTCGTGCTCGAGCGCGAAAGCCGAGCTCGGCTGGGACTGCTCCGCCGGGAAGGCCGGCGTCCTCTGCCCCACCCACGCCATGCCGCTCGCGAGCCCGGCGGCGCTCCGGCAGGGGCTCCGCTAGCTCCTGCGCTCCGACAGCCCCCTCGCTCTGCGGCCGAGACCGGGGGTCCCTGGCGCGCGCCTCGCGGCCGCCGGCACGGCGCAGCGGGACGACGCGGCGATCCGGCGGCTCCGCGCGGAGCGGGCAGCCGCGGTCGCCCGGACCTAGCGTCCGAGCCTCCCGGTGCCGCCCGGGCGGCCGCGGCGGACCCACATGCCCCAGAGGAAGAGCGAGACGGCGGCCGACGCGGCCAGCGAGGCGAGCGGGTCGAGCCGGCGCAGGTTGAGCGCGAGGACGAGGCCGACGAGGACGATGCCCGCGGCGTTGACCGCGAGCGCGGCGAGCCGCCGTTCCCGCCACGAGAGCACGGCGCACGCGACCACGGCGCCGAGGAAGCTGAGGAAGACGGCTACCGCGTAGAAGTGCACGATCTCCTGGTCCCGCCCGCCGGCGAAGCTGACGACCGCCAGCGAGACGACGAGCAGCGCGCCGATCCCCCAGGGCGGGACGTAGAAGCGGTTCGCCTGCCCGAAGCGGGCCGGCAGAAGCCCGCGGCCGCCGTCGGTGTGCCGGGCGAGGGCTTCGAGGAGCCCGGCGCCCGCGATGAAGGACGCCGCGGCCGCGGCGAGAAGGAGGAGCGCGCTCGCCGCCTGGAAGACCGCGAACGCCCCGTCGCCGCCGGTCGCAGTCCGGGCAACCTCGGCCAGGAGCGTCGAGTCGTCCGGCGGGAGGCCGATCCCGAGGCGCGCTGCGAGCGCGGCGAACGAGATGGTCAGGCCACTCACGACGGCGAGCATGATCCAGATCGTCGCCTGCCCGAAGCGGCGGCGACCGCCGGGGCCGAGCTCTCCGAGCTCCGCGACGGCGTTCGACGGCGCCTCGACGCCGGTGGCGAGCGCCATCCCGAGCGGCAGCGCCAGGAGCAGAGGGAGGAAGGAAGCCTCGCCGGCGAGGGGCGTTGCCGCCACTCCCGGCTCGGCGAAGGCGCCGCGCACGACGACGAGGGCCGCGAGGCCGACGAACGAGAGGGTCGCCGCTGCGAAGAGGACGCGCCCGCGATGGCCGACGAGGCAGATCGCGGCGACGGACGCCGCGAGCGCCGCCGCCATTGGGATCCGCAGGCCCGCCAGCCCGGGCGCGTAGGCGATCAGCGCCGAGGAGGCGGCGGAGACGCTGACTGCGATCGTGAGCGTGAAGTCCACGACCAGCGCGCCGAGCGGGAGGAACGCCCAGCCCTCGCCGAAGGCCGCCGCCATTCCGGCGGCGCCGCCGCCGCCGTCGGGAAAGCGGGCGATCAGCTGGTGGTAGCTCGCCGCGACGACGACGATCACGCCGAGGACGAGCGTCATCGTCGGCAGGAGCGTGGCGAGGTCGCCGTCGAGGGCGGCGAGCGAGGCCTCGACCGCGTAGGCGACGGACGAGACCGGGTCGGCCATGACCGTGAAGGCGAAGGCGACGAAGAGGATGATCCGGCCGAGCCTCGGCACCGCTTCACCCTACGCCGCGTCGTGGCCGGGCTTCGGGGGAAGGACGCCCGGCTACTGGCCGTAGAGGTAGTTCCAGCGGACGAGCGTCCATCCGCGGCCGGGCGGGAGCTCGTCGCGGGCAGCGGCGATCGCTGCGGCGACCGAGGCGCCACCGCCGACCGCGGCACGGCGCTCGCCGCCCGGGGCGGCGAAGGTGACGCGCAGGAGGAACGCGTCGAAGCGGGGGGCGTCGGTTACCGAGGCCGGGTGAAGGGGGATGGCGAGCGTGGTCATGGCGTCCTCCTCGTTCCACGTGACACCCGAATCCTCGGCCGGAACGGCCCCCGGCGCCGTCGGGGCAGCAGGCGTCTGGTAGTGAGGCTAGCCCCCTCCGGCGAGCGGGAGACGAGCGGGCCCCGATGTGGGAGAGGGGCCCGCTCGTCGGGCGGGCCTCAGCCGATGGAGAACGTGACGGTGAGCGTGGCTCCGATCTCCTGCGTCCCCGGCTGGATCGGAACGTCGCGCACGGCGGCCTCTTCCGCGGCGGCCTCGAAGGCAGGCGAGACACCACCGCCTCCCTCGACGATGGCGACAGGAGCACCCAGCGTGACGCCCGCCTTCTCTGCGATCGCCTCGGCGCGTGCCCGGGCGTCGTCGAACGCGGCGTCGACGGCGGCCCGATACTGGGCCTGCGCGTCCGAGACCGTGAGGGTGGGCCCGTAGACCTGGTTCGCGCCGGCGGACACGGCGGCGTCCACGACGGCGCCTGCGCCGTCGAGGTCCCGGATCGTCGCCTGCACGACGTTCGAGGCGTCGTACCCCTGCACGCCGCTGCCGTCGTCGGCAGTCCGCGGCCAGACGGAGACCTGCTCCGTGCGGAGGTCCTCCTCTGCGACGCCCGCGTCCCGGAGCGCTGCGACGATTCTCTCCGCGGCTTCGTTGTTCGCCGCGAGAGCGGCCGCGGCCGTGTCGCCGCTCGTCTGGACGCCGAAGGACCACTGCGCCACGTCTGGGGCGACACGCGCCGACCCCGTGCCGACGACCGTGATCCCCACGCCCCCGGCCGCCGCGGCCGCGCCGAGCGCGACCTGCCCCGACCCGGCGGCGAGCACGCCGCTCTCGAGGCCGCCGGCGGCGGTGACGTCCGGCTCGTCGTCGCCGGCGCAACCGGCAGCGAGGAGCGTGCCGACGAGGATGGCTGCGGCGAGGGCGGCGACTACGGTTCTGCTCATCGTTCTTCCTCCGATCTCGATTTGGCCGGTTTGACCGGCTCCGGCCCGTGGAAGTTCCCGAGGGCATGCTCGTGCCCGTCGCTCGCGCCCGGACGACGAGATCGGGAGCGCTCGTCTGCGCCCTGGCGCTGTTCGCGACGAGCTGTGGCGGTGGCACCGGGGAGTCGAGTGACCCGCGGCTGCCCGCCGCGGTCGCCGAGCCCCTAGCCGAGACGAGCGACGAGATCGCGAACCGGCTGGAGGCGGGCGACGACTGCGCGGCGGCCGAGCTCGCGGCCGAGCTCGAAGCGCGGGCGGGTGAGGCGGTGGACGGCGGCAGGGTGCCGGTCTCGTTCGCGGAGCCGCTTCTCGAGGCGGTCGGACGCCTCACCGACGACATCGTCTGCGACCCGGCCCCGCTCGACGACGAGGCGGACGACGACGACTCCGAGGACTCGGACGAGCTCGTGCCGCCCGGCAAGGCGAATGGAAAGGACAAGGGGAACGGCAACGGCAAGGGGAAGGGCCACGGCAAGGGCGGGAAGGGCAAGGAGGACGACCGCTGAGCGCCGAGACCCTCGCCGGCGACCGCTACCGCCTCGAGCGCGAGCTCGGGCGCGGCGGCATGGCCGTCGTGTACCTGGCCGAGGACGCCGAGCTCGGCCGCCGGGTGGCCGTGAAGATCCTCGCCGGCCACCTCGCCTCCGACGAGGGGTTCCGCCTGCGCTTCCTCCGCGAGGCCCGCATGGCTGCGAGCCTCTCGCACCCGAACGTCGTCCAGGTGTTCGACGCCGGCGAGGAGAACGGACAGCCCTGGATCGTGATGGAGCACGTACCCGGGACGACGCTCGCCGAAGAGCTCGCCCGCAGCGGGCCGCTTGCGGCGGAGGCCGTCGCGGCCCTCGCGCCGCAGGCGTGCGCCGGCCTGGAGCACGCGCACGGCGCCGGGCTCGTCCACCGCGACGTGAAGCCGCAGAACCTCCTGCTCCGGGAGGACGGCGTCCTCAAGATCGCCGACTTCGGCATCGCCCGCGCGGCCGAGCAGACCCGGCTGACGCAGGTCGGCGCGCTTCTCGGCACGGCGGCCTACCTCGCGCCCGAGCAGGCGGCCGGGGAGCCGGTGACTCCGGCCGCGGACGTCTACTCCCTCGGCATCGTCCTCTACGAGCTTCTCACCGGCCGGACGCCCTTCCAGTTCGCGTCGCTCGCCGACCTCGCGGCGCTCGGCCACGGCGAGCCCCCAACCCCCGTCCGGGAGATCGCGCCGGAGGTGCCGCCGGAGCTC
>DATHVD010000010.1:0-26129 GCA_035461525.1 Gaiellaceae bacterium | reverse complement strand
GATTCGGCTCAACAATGCGGTTTCACGAGGACGCGCGAGACTCTTCGTTCTTCAGCGTTCCACTTCTAATCCGCGGGTCCCAGGTTCGAATCCTGGCAGGCGCATGAAGAAGATCGCCCTCGAGCTACGTGATTCCGCGAGGAACCGGCCGTCGCCGCCGTAGAGACGGCGGGAGCCGTCCACGAGGCGCGTTTGCGCCCTGTCAGCGTTCGTCGACGGGACGCCCATGGCGGCGGTCGCATCGAGGCCGAGCGCGCGACGGGGGCCGGCTGAGCCGGCCCCCGTCGCGTTCGCGTCTGATCTGTGAGAGCGTGTGTCCTTTCGTCGACTTCCTACGGGTCGACCACGATCGTGCAGACGTACGTGTCGGGCTCCAGGTCATTCCCGGTCGCGGAGCCGTCGCCGTTCGGCCCCGTCGAGCCGGAGAAGACGGGGCTGGCTCCCGAGTCGACGCACTCGATCGTCGACGCCGTACCGCCGTCGACCTGTGAGTCGACCGAGACCGTGATGTTGGTCAGCGGCGTGTTGTGGAAGCTCACCGTCTCCCCGCCGAATGGATCATCGGAGCAGGACGCGTTGTTGTCCACCGTGACGTCCTTCGACGTCGCGTCGGGCACATAGCCCGCGGGAACGGTCTCGGTCACGGTGTAGGTGTCGAACGAGAGGCCATCGAAGCAGGCCTGGCCGTTCGCGTCCGTCGTCTTCGTCACGCCGTCTACCGTGAAGTCGACCCCCGCATGCGGGTGGTCGCCCGTGCCGGACGCGGCATGCTTGCGCGTCTTGGTGACGAGGATCGCACCCAGCTGCTGCCGGTTCGTGTAGACGCAGGTGACCGAGCCGCCGCCGGCCAGCGTGATCGTCGCCGTCTTGCCCAGGGTCGAGGTACTCGTCCCCGAGTTCGTGCTGGTGCATTGGACGTCCACGAACTCGAAGTCCGGCGGATCTGCTCCCTCCGTGACCGTGTACGTGCCGGCCGGGACGTTGTCACACCTCAGGGTGTTGCCGACCGTCGGCGGCGTGGTATCCGACCCCGCCGCGTCGTTCAGGGTGAAGCTCGCCGGCGTCGTGTCGGGCGAGCACAGCAGCTCGCTGCCCGCGATGTTCGACGTGAAGCCGAAGTCCTGGTCGACACCACGCGGATCCGTCCGCTTCTTGATGATGATCGTCCCGCAGTTCTGCAGGCTGAAGTCGCCCGGTCCGGCGATGTCCTTCATCTGCGCATTTGCGGAGTTGCCCGAGCTGCGGCTGACCGCGTACGCCTTGCCGAAGCTCTCGCACGTGCCGGGCTCGAAGACGCCCGCTCCGGTCAGGTCGATCACCGCCTCACCGAACTCGTTGACCCCGAGCGTGTCGTCGACCGAGGTGGTATCGGGTGGTGCCGGAGGCGCCAAGGCGTCCGTCACGCTCCCGACGAGAGACGTGTTGACCCTCGCCTCGGCGAAGCCGGACGCGGTCAGGTTCACGGCCGGCCCCCAGCAGGGCGGGCTGCTATTGCCGACCTCGCACGAGCCAGACGCGACCCACTCCCTGAGCGTGATGGTCGGGGAGTCCGTCGTCCCGCCTTCGAAGTCGTAGACGAAGAGGAGGTCGCCTTCCGTCCGCTGCACGAGCCCGCCGGACGTGGCCCCGCAGGGTCCCGAGGTCGCCTTGTTGAACTCGAAGCCGATGTGCGCCGAGGGCGACGTCGTGTTCTGCGGGATCCGCACCCACGCCAACGCCAGGTAGACGTTCCCCGTGGTCGAGTCGACCTTACTCGCGAGGTACACGCGCTCCAGGTCGTCCTTGTTCGGCGCCTTGCCCGTGTTGACCGTCGGACAGTTGTGATCCTGCTTGGTGCCGCCGGCAAAGGCGCTGTCGGTATTGGTGGCCTGTGCGTCCTCGAGTCCGAGGAAGTCCCAGCCGAGGGCCGACTTGGCCGCCTGGCGGTAGGGCGCCGTCCCAATGTCCCACTCGACCGGGTCGAAGCTGTTCCAGTCGATGCCGTCGCCGTCGTCGACGAGATTGCCATCGTCGCCCTGGAATCCCGCCGCGACGCTGATCGGTCCTGCCGACGCTCCGATTGCGAGCACGAGCGCGGCGATTGCCGCGAACGGCAGGAACAGGCTCAGCCGGTGCCTGCGCCTGCTCCCTTTCGATCCGATGACTCGTTGTGTCATTCGATTTTCTCCCTGTGAGAAGTGGAATTTGTCGCGTCTCGCCGCCGCGGACTCGGGTGCCGTCCGCGACGGTGGCCGCCGAACTCTCTTCGCCCCTCCTTTCACCCGAACCCCGGAGGCGCTGGGCCGCCTGGCCCTTCACTTGCAGATCACTTTGGAAAACGATCCCAGCTCTGCGGAGACGCTAGAAGGTTCTCGTGGGCCGTTCCAGGCAGCGTTCGGCGTAACTTCGCGCGACGCTGGCCGCTCTACCGACAACTACCGCATCGGCAGTAGTCGAACCCTAGACCGGCCATCTCCGTGGTAGTACAATCCACGCGACCGACGTGGACGCCTGCGGCCCGATTCTCGTCCTCGATCCTGACGACCGCTGTCGGGACGTCGTCGCTGCGCTCCTCGAGCGACTCGGCTATGAGGTGCGAAAGGCGGCGAGTGCCGCAGAGGCGTGGAGCATGACGGAAGAGGCGCCGGAGCTCGTCGTGCTCGAGGTCGACCTGCCCGACGCGAGCGGATACGAGTTCTGCCGCGAGTGCCAAGAGCGCTACGGCGCCGACCTCCCGGTCATCTTCATCGCCGGGCGCCGCACCGACTCCAGCGACCGCATCGCGGGCCTGCTGCTGGGGGCCGACGACTACGTGGCCAAGCCGTTCGAACCGGACGAGCTCCTCGCCCGTGTCCGCCGCTCCTTGCGGCGGTCGAGGCTGTCCCCCCGCGTCGCCGGTAGCCTGTCGGGACAGCGCCGCCTCACGCCTCGGGAAACCCAGATCCTCGGCCTGCTGACGCTGGGTCTCTCTCAGAAGGAGATCGCCTCCGAGCTCGTGATCAGCCATAACACGGTGGGCACGCACATCCAGCGGCTCCTCGGAAAGCTCGACGTTCACAACCGCGCGCAGGCCGTCGCCGTGGCCCTCCGCGAGAGGATCGTCTAGAAGGGCGCCGGAGCCGAGACCCACACGGGCCGCGGCCCGGCGGGGGATCACAGGCGCCGCCGCACCAGTCCTCGACCGTCGTGGCCGCGCCTCGACGCCGAGAAGATGACGCTCGACGAAGAGGCTACGGAGCGGCTTCGGGGCAGACTTCCGGTTCAGGACCAGCCGTCTGCTCGGCGTCCGACTCGGCGGGCTCGAGAGCCGCTCGCGTGCGAGGAAAAACGGCAGCTTGAAGGGGCGCGAGGACCAGGTACGCCGCCAACGCGATTCCGAACCCCCACGCGGCCTTCACCCAGGAATGGGGAACCAGGTAATAGACCGCGACGGCGGTCGATACCGCTACGAGCGCGGCTGCATTGAGGCCGCGGAGGAATCGGTAGCGGCCGTTGGGGTCGAAGAGAGCGAGCACGTCGATGTGCGTGCGCTTGATGATCGCGTAGTCCGCGATGATCACGCCGGCCAGTGGGGCGGCGAGGTTCCCGAGATGCGTCATCCACGTCTCGGCGTCCTCGATCACCTCGGGAAGCGCGGACAGGAGCACGGCGACCACGCCGAGCATCGCGGTCGACCAGAATCGGCCGAGCGACGGGATCGCGTTCACGAGCGAAAGACCTCCGGAGTAGAGGTTCATGAGGTTGACCGCCGTCGTCTGGAGCACGACGGCGATGAGGAGCAGGACGAGGAGCGCCCGGTTGCCGCCGAGCTCGGAAACGGCAACGAACGGGTTCAGGCTTCCGGTTGCGACGGCAGCGTAGGCGCCGACCCAGGACGCGACGAAGGCGCCGAGGATCGTCCCGGCGAGGATGCCGACGTACATCTGCGGACGGGAACGCGCATAGCGGCAGAAGTCGGCGATATTCGTCACCACGGTGAGCTGGGTCCCCCAGAGCACGGTCAGGAAGGTCGCGAAGCCGAGCCAGGTCAGCGACTGCTCGGGCGAGTCGAACACGCGGGAAACCGCGTAGGCCGGGTCGTCGGCGGTCACGAAGAGCGCGACGAGCGCGCCGGTGAAGACCACCATGAGAGGAAGCATCGCGCGGACGAAGTAGCGAAGGAGGTCGAAGCCGATGGCCGCCAGTACCGCCTGCACGGCTGCGAATGAGACCGCCAACGGAACGAGCGACAGCTCGAGCCCTGCAAGTCCGTTGAGAATCGCCTGGACACCGAAGGCACCTGCGAGCGCCTGGGCGGCGAACCAGTAAGCGGAGGCGATCGTGCGGTACGGCGACGTGAGGCCCCGGGCTCCGATCTGGCCGAACGTGGCTCTCATGGCAACCTGGCCCGGGAGCCCGTAGTCCACGCCTGCCTGGGCTACCACTACGAGGATCACGCCCGCGAGCGCAACGGCGAGCGCGACGGTCCCGGCCGCCCACCAGAGTGGGAGTCCACCCTGCACGACGACAATCGCTCCCAGCACGTACATGAAGGGGCTCAGGTTGAAGGCGAGCATCATCGCGAAGAGGTCGTGCCAGCCGACCGTCCGAAGCTCGGCCGGGATCGGCTCGATCCCGTACCGCTCGACGCCCCGCGGGACGCGATGCTCAGTCCCGGCCGTCAAGATCTGGCCGGCCGACTAGCGTCCGGGCGCCTGCCGCTCCGACCGCGATGCCGAGCACGCGAGAGCCGCCCTTGCTGGCGTGCCCCGGTATCGTCTCGCCCGGCCGGCCTTCCGAGCATCGCGAACGGTCCGCCCGCGACGAAGACCATGCCGTTGAGGGCAGAGGCGGTGCGGATGGTGCTCGGCTTGCGACTCACGCTCCCGGACGCTAGTCGGTCTGCGCGGGTGTCCGCAACGCGCGTCGATGGTGGGCTCGACTGCGATCGCGCTCCCGGCTCGGCTCAGGAGCTCGAGCACGTGGCTGCGAACGGCCGCCAGGCGAGCTCGTCGACGTAGCGCGCCGCAACCTCGCCCGGCGTTGCGCGAAAGGTCGACGAGCGCCTGCCGGCGAGCCCGAGCGACTCCGAGGCGATCTCGGGCGAACAGCCTCGTCCCGGTCGGCGCCTCTGACGCCGATGAGTTCTCGCCGGTCGGGCGGTCCCCTGGACGTGGCCCACCAGTCTCAACGCGGAAGGAGCCTCTGATGGCAACGGTCAGCGCCGGGATCACGACGTCCGTCGACGGCTACATCGCGGGGCCCGAGGACGGCCCCGGCAAGGGTCTCGGCGAGGGCGGCGAGCGGTTGCACTACTGGGTGTTCGGCGGCCCCTGGACGTACGACGACGAGCCGAAGGGGGAGCCGACCGGCGGGGACGCCGCGTGGCTGGCGGAAGCATCGGCCGGGGTCGGGGCGGTCGTCGGGGGGCGCGGCACCTACGAAGCGGCGGGACACTGGGGCGACCGGAACCCCTGGGGGCTCCCGTTCTTCATCGTCACCCACCGACCGGAGGAGCAGCCCGAGGGCGACGAGTTCACGTTCGTCTCGGGGGTCGAGGCGGCGGTCGAGCGTGCGCTCGAAGCGGCCGGAGGCAAGGACGTCCACGTCATGGGCGGAGCCGAGATCATCCGCCAGGCGCTCGCGGCAGGGCTCGTCGACGCCCTGTCGATCATCGTCGCACCGGTCGTCCTCGGAGGAGGCAAGCGGCTCTTCGACGGATTCACGCAGTCGCTCGAGCTGGAGCACCTCGGCGTGCGCCAGTCGCCGTTCGCGACCTTCATCGAGTACCGGGTGAAGACCTAGCCGCCGGGGACGGTGGGTAGCGAGGGTAGACCATCCCGCCGTAGAAGCGGCGCTCGTCCAGGAGCTGCAGCTCGAGGCGGACGCCCTCCGGGAGGGCCTGCTTGCCTCCTCCCACGAGAACCGGGGCGAGAAAGAGGCGGCAATCGTCGACGAGATGGGCGCGGTAGTCGACGACCTTGTCGGCCGCCTGCCAGATCTCCGCGTAGTCCCGCATGACGGGCGACGCGTCGGCGAGGCTCGGGTCCGTCTCCAGCCGAGCCCCGAAGCCGATCAGTCGTCGAGGAAGGTCAGGTCGAGCTGCCGGAGGCGCTCCGGGTCGGCGAGGATGTCGATCTCGACGATCCTCCCGCCTCGAACCGTCACGCCGCCTACCGAGTAGAGCTCGCCGTCGCGGGTCGAGACGGCTCCGACGGCGCCGTTGACGAGCGCGGGCCGTGTGACGAGGCCGAGCCGCGAGTAGAAGAGCGCCTGGCCGGCGACCGCGCTCGCCCCGCGGAGCTCCCTCCAACCGCCCTCCAGCGGGCCGAGGTCGGCGCGCAGCACGACATCCGGGTCGAGGACCGCGAGCAGCCGCTCGAAGTCGCCGTCGCGTGCAGCCGCGAGGAACGCGTCGACGATCTCGCGCTGCGTGCCGAGGTCGGCGTCGGAAGCCGTGCTCTCACCCTGGACGCGGCGGCGCGCGCGGCTGGCGAGCTGGCGGGCGGCCTCGGGCGAGCGGTCGACGATGGGCGCGATCTCGTCGAAGGGCACGGCGAAGATGTCGTGCAGGACGAACGCGAGCCGTTCGGGCGGAGTGAGCGTCTCGAGGACGACGAGCAGCGCCAGGCCGACCGAGTCCGCGAGCAACGCCTCGTGCTCGGGGTCGGGCCCGTCCGCGCGGTCGACGATCGGGTCGGGCATGTGCATGCCGAGCGGCTCCTCGCGCCGGACGTTGCGCGAGCGCAGCATGTTCAGGGAGACGCGCGCGACGACGGTCGTCAGCCAGCCGCCGAGATTCTCGACCTGGCGGGCGTCGGCGCGACTCAGCCGAAGCCACGCCTCCTGAACGGCGTCGTCGGCTTCGCCCAGCGAGCCGAGCATGCGGTAGGCCACCGCCCGCAGGCGGGGTCGGTGCTCCTCGAATCGCTGGGCCAGCCAGTCGCGCTCGGCCATCGGTCACGTTCCTCCTTCGAGCCGGGTCATACACATAGACCCCTGAGATCGAACGAATGTGACGAGAAAGGAGAACACGATGCGAGTCTTCCTCGCCGGGGCGAGCGGTGCGATCGGCACCCGGCTCGTCCCTCAGCTGCTCGCTCGAGGGCACGAGGTGATCGGGACCTCGACGTCCCCCGGAAGCGCCGAGCGCGTCCGGGCGCTCGGAGCCGAGCCGGTCCTGCTCGATCTGCTCGACCCGGGAGCTGTCCGCATGGCAGTCCTCCAGGGGAGGCCGGACGCGATCGTCCACCAGGCGACCGCGCTCGCGAACGTCCGCTTCTCGAGAAGCCTCGACCGGAGCTTCGCCCAGACGAACCGGCTCCGGCGGGAGGGCACGGACGCGCTCCTGGCCGCCGCGCGGGAAGCGGGCGTGACCCGGTTCGTCGCCCAGAGCTTCGCCAGCATGCGCTACGCCCGCGAGGGCGGGCCGGCCAAGAGCGAGGACGCTCCACTCGACCCGAGCCCGAACGCCGGCATGCGCGAGACCGCCGCGGCGATGCGGTACCTCGACGAGGTCGTGACGGACGCCGGGGGGATCGCGCTTCGCTACGGAGGCTTCTACGGCGCTTCGAACGACGGCCTCGTCGAGCCCGTGCGCAGACGGCAGTTCCCGATCGTCGGCTCGGGCGGCGGGATCTTCTCCTTCGTCCACCTGGACGACGCCGCCGCGGCGACCGTGCTCGCGCTCGAGCACGACGGCCCGGCGATCTACAACGTCGTCGACGACGAGCCCGCCCCCGTGCGTGAGTGGCTGCCGGTGCTCGCGACCGTGCTCGGAGCGAAGCCGCCCCGCCGCTTCCCGGTCTGGCTGGCGAAGCTGTTCGCGGGCGGGGCCACGGTCATGCTCGCAACCCAGGGCCGCGGGGCGTCGAACGCGAGGGCCAAGCGCGAGCTCGGCTGGAGGCTGCGTCATCCGAGCTGGCGGGAGGGCTTCGCCGAGGCCTACGCAACGCCGCCAGCCCGGCGGGCAACGCCGATCCAAACGCCTGTGCACGGTTGAGAACCGGGGCGACGGGAGTCGCCCCGGTCACGAGATGCGGACCGGATCCGGCGGAGGATCGCGGTTGTCGCCACGGAAGTTCCTCCACGTGGGTAGCCGTGCCGTACATCGTGTTGCACTCTTCCTTCGTGCGCGTTGGCTCGAGCTCGAGGAAGGACGCGGAGTAGCGGTGGAGGAGCCGCCGCTCTCCGACGAGGAGCTCGCCGGGCTGGCGGCTGCCGGCGATCGGCGAGCCTTCGCCCGCCTGCACGAGCGTCACCTCCCGGGCCTGTACGACTTCGCGGTGCGCGTCGTGCGCGACCGCACGCTGGCCGCCGCAGCCGTGAAGGCCGCGGCGGGCGAGGCTCGGGCGGCGCTCGTGGAGGGGAGCCGGCCCGGCTCCCCTCAGGTCCTGCTCTACGCGACGCTCCACGGCGCCGCCCTCGACGCGCTCCTCGCCGACGGCGTCGACGTCGTCGAGGATCCGGCACTCCCCTTCGCCGCTCCCGGCGACGACGGCGACGCCGTCTGGAGCGCGGCCTCCGCCCTCGCTCCGCAGGACTACGCCCTGCTCGACCTGCTCGTCAGACGCGGGCTCGAGGCGGACGACCTCGCGGTCGGCCTGGGGGTCGCCCGCGGCGCCCTGGCCCTCCGGCTGGAGAGCCTGAAACGGGAGCTCGGCGCTCACGCGGGCATCGATCCCTCGGCGGCGGCCCGCATCCTCGCGGAGCTTCCGCCGGTGGAGCCCCCCGCCCCCCGCGTCCCGCGCGAGTGGACGAGCGGACGCCGGCCGCTGCTCGCCGCCGGCGCCGCGCTGGTCGCCGCCGTGACCGCCGGGGCGGTGCTCGCGGCGCATGGAGGCGGCGTCGACGACCCCTCCGAGCTCAGGAGCCTCAGCCACCGCCTCGGCCAGCAGGGCACGAACGTCGTCGCCGTCTCCTGGTCGCGTCCGGCGGACGGCGAGGGCTATTCGGTCCTCTGGACGCGCGACGCAGACGCGCAGCCCGACGAGACGGTCGACCTCCCGGCATCGGCCACGGGCGCGCGCAGCCGCGCTCTGGATCCCGGAAGCTGGTGGTTCGTCCTGAGAACGCACGGCGGCGGGGACGACTGGAGCGAGGGCGTTCGGCTCGGGCCGTTCGTCGTTCCGGACGCGCCGACGGCGGATCTGGCGGAAGGCCCGCCCGCGGCGTCGCGCTCGACCGCGGCCGTCTTCCGCTTCACGGCGTCCGAGAGCGGGGCCAGCCTCGAGTGCGCGCTCGACGGGGCAGCCTTCCGCGCCTGCGAGTCGCCGCAGGCCTACCGTCGCCTCGAGCAGGGGCGGCACCGCCTCCTCGTGCGCGCGACCGGAGTCTCGGGGGTGGCCGGGGAGCCGGCCGAGTTCGAGTGGACGGTCGACACCCGGCCCCCGAAGACGCGCTTCACGCAGGAGCCGCCCGCGGCGACGCGCGCCAGGTCCGCCCGCTTCCGCTTCACGGCGAACGAGCGCGGCGTCCGCTTCGCGTGCAAGCTCGACGACTCCCCCTGGCGCGCGTGCCGCTCGCCGCAGTCGCTCGCGAACCTGACCGAGGCGTCGCACCGCTTCGCGGTCAAGTCCCGGGACCCGGCCGGGAACGTCGACCGGACGCCGGCCGTTTGGCGGTGGGTCGTCGACCGCACTCCGCCTGATACCGCGATTCGGGGAGCCCGCGAGGTCACGGGGCGCCAGGCCCGCTTCACGCTCGTCGCCAGCGAGTCGGGCGTCGGCTTCCGCTGCTCACTCGACGGCGCACCCTTCGCCGCCTGCTCGTCGCCCCTCGTCCTCTCGGGCCTCGGCGCGGGCACGCACACGCTCCGCGTGCTGGCCCGCGACGCGGCCGGCAATGCCGACGCGACACCGGCGGAACGTCGCTGGCGGGTCGACGCGAGCCCGCCGGGGACGCTGCTCGTCGAGCACCCGCCGTCCGTGACGAGAAGCACGTCCGCCACGTTCTCGTTCTCGGCGACCGAGAGCGGCGCGACGTTCCAGTGCCGCCTCGACGGGCGCGCCTTCTCCCCGTGCCCCTCGCGCATCACGTACATCGGCCTCACGAGTGGGTCGCACGTCCTCGCGGTGCGGGCGCGCGACCGGGCCGGGAACGTTGACCCGACGCCGGTCACCTGGCGCTGGCGCGTGCGCTGAGGCCGGGCCGCTACCCTCGAACTCGATCCGTCCGGCGCCCAGGAAGCGTCCGGCGGCAGTCACGACCAGGCCCTTCGGCTCCCGGGTTGCGAAGGCCCTGCTTCGATCAGTGCGCTCGCGGCTCCTGCAACACCTCCCCCACCGCCGCGGCGACGACATCGCCGTCGACCTCGGCACCGCGAACACGGTCGTCTTCGTCCGAGGTCACGGGATCGCCCTCTTCGAGCCGTCCGTCGTCGCGGTGGACGAGACGTCCAACGAGGTGCTCGCGGTCGGGAAGGAGGCGCGACGGATGATCGGGCGCACGCCGGCCACGATCCGCGCGGTGCGCCCGCTCCGGCACGGGGTCATCGCGGACTTCGAGGTGACCGAGCAGATGCTCCGGCACTTCATCCGGAGGACGATCGGGAGCCGCTTCGCTCATCCCCGCGTCGTCCTCTGCGTGCCGAGCGGCATCACGGACGTCGAGCGGAGGGCGGTGGAGGAGGCGACGCTCGTCGCGGGCGCGCGCGAGGTCTGCCTGATCGAGGAGCCCATGGCGGCCGCGATCGGCGCCGACCTCCCGGTCGCGGAGGCGGCGGCGAGCATGGTCGTCGACATCGGCGGCGGGACGACCGAGGTCGCCGTGATCGCCCTCGGAGGCATGGTCGTGTGGAACTCGATCCGCGTGGGCGGCTACGAGATGGACGACGCCATCGTCGACCACGCGCGCAAGCAGCACGGCCTGCTGATCGGGCAGGAGCGGGCCGAGGCGGTGAAGGTCGAGATCGGCGCCGCCGATCCCGGCACCGGCGCGCACGAGGCCGAGGTCGCCGGCCGTGACCAGGTCACGGGGCTCCTCCAACGCCGCGTGCTCGACTCCGACGAGGTGCAGCAGGCGCTCGAAGGCCCCGTCCTCCGCATCGTGGACTCCGTCAAGGAGACGCTCGAGCGAACGCCGCCGCAGCTCGCCGCCGACGTCGTCGAGCGAGGCATGGTTCTCGCGGGCGGGGGAGCCTTGCTGCGGGAGATCGACGAGCGCTTGCGCCGCGAGACCGGGGTCGCCGTGCACCGCGTCGAGTCGCCGCTCCTCTGCGTCGCCCGCGGCGCAGGGCGGAGCCTCGAGGAGTTCGAGGCGATGGCCCGGGCCGCCCGCAGGACGTGACGGCTCCGGGCGGCCGGCGAGGCCGGCCGCCTATGCTCACCGGGATGGAGCAGCGCGTCGTCGTCGTCGGCGGAGGGGCGATCGGGGCCTGTGTGGCGCTGGAGGTCGCACGCCGGGGAGGCCGTCCCATCGTGCTCGAGCGCGAGGCCGAGCTCGGCTGGGGCTGCTCGGCGGGCAACGCCGGCGTCCTCTGCCCGAGCCACGCCACCCCGCTCGCCAACCCCGCGGCGCTCCGGCAGGGGATCCGCTGGCTCCTCGAGCCCGCCAGCCCGCTCGCCCTGCGGCCGCGCCCCGCGATCGTGCCGTGGCTGGCGCGCTTCGCTGCCGCCAGCACACCGCGCCGCGCCGCCGCCGGTACGCGGACGATCCGGGCGCTCAGCTCCGCCAGCCTCGAGCTCCACGCCGCGCTGGCGGACGAGGGGCTCGACACCGGCTTCGAGCGCCGCGGCGTCCTCAACGTCTACGAGACCGAGGCGGGCCTGACGGCGGGGCAGGAGGAGGCGGCGGCGAACGCCGCGGCGGGCCTCCGGCCCGAGACGCTCGACGCAGCCGAGGCCCGGGAGCTCGAGCCCGCGCTCGGCGGAGCCGTCGCCGGCGCCGTCCACTATGCGGACGAGGCGCACTGCGAGCCGCTCCGCTTCGTCCAGGCGGTCGGTGCGGCCGCAGTCGAGGCCGGGGCCGAGCTCCGCACGCGCACGGAGGCGATCGGCCTGCGGCTCGACGCGGGCGGCACTCCCGTCGTCGAGACGACCGCCGGCGACGTGCCCGCGGACGCCGTCGTCCTCGCGGCCGGGGCCTGGACGCCGCGGATCGCCCGCTCCCTCGGGCTGTTCCTCCCGGTCGAGGGCGGCAAGGGCTACCACGTCGAGCTCGAGCCGGGACGCTCCGACCCGCACCTGCCCGTCTTCCTCCAGGAGGCGCGCGTGATCGCGACGCCCCTCCCGGGTCGCGTCCGCCTGGCGGGGACGCTCGAGCTCTCGGGCACCGATCTCGCGGTCGACCGGCGTCGCGTCGACGCCGTGCTGGCGAGCGGCCGCCGCGTCCTCCCCGCCCTCGCCGGACGGCGCACACGGTCGATCTGGCGCGGCCTGCGGCCCTGCACCCCGGACGGCCTCCCCCTGGTCGGCCCCGCCCCGGCAACCGACCAGGTCGTCGTCGCCACGGGCCACGCGATGATGGGCCTGACGCTGGCGCCGGTGACCGGGAGGCTCGTCGCCGAGCTCCTCGCCGGCGATGAGCCGAGCCACGACGTCGCGCCGCTCCGCCCGGACCGCTTCCGCCCGCTCCTCCCCGCGAGGGCCCGGGCACGCCGTTAGGCTTCGGCGCCTTCGAGGTACTCGAGCACGCGCTCGAGGGGCTCGACGTCGCCGAACTTCGCGTCGATGTCGAAGAGGTTCCACTCGACCACGCCGGGCACGCGGTCGCCCACGCACTCGCGCACGACGATCGGCCGGTAGCCCTCGGCGATCGCGTCCTCGGCGCTGTGGCGGACGCAGCCCGCCATTGTCACGCCGGTGAGGATGACCGTGTCCACGCCGTGGGCGTTCAGGAAGCTGGACAGGTACGTGCCGTGGAATGCGCTCGCGCGCTTCTTCACGATCACGTGCTCCCCGTCGAGCGGCGCGATCCGCTCGTCGATCGCGACGTCCTCGGTCCCGACCTTGAGGGCCTCGAGCGGGATCTTCCGGTTCCAGATGCCCATGTCGCTGTTCGGCCCCTCGGTCACCTCGTAGGCGGTCGTCGTGTAGACGACCGGCAGGCCCTTGGCCCGCACGGCGGCGAGCAGGCGCTGCACCCCGGGGATGATCCTGTCCATCCCGTCGCAGCTGAACGGATTCCCGGGCCTCGTCCACGCGTTGGCGAGGTCGATGTTGACGAGCGCCGGCCGCTGCCCGAAGCCGACCCGGCGCTGGAACCCGCGCTGCTGGTAGATGGACGAGTCGGCCGAGAAGATGCGCTCCAGCGCCTCGGTGATCTCGTTGCTCATTCGCGTCTCCTTCCTCGCATCCCATCGTTCGCATCCGGTATCGATACCGCGTCGTTGACGAACGAGCGTTAGTTAGGTAGCGTATCGCGGCCGGTGTCCGAGGTCGAGCACCACACCGAGAACGCCGGTCTCGCCGATGCGAAGGTCGTCATCGTCGGCGGCGGCGTCGCGGGCTGCAGCCTCGCCTACCACCTCACGCGCCTCGGCTGGACGGACGTCGCCCTGCTCGAGGCCGACCAGCTCACGAGCGGCTCGACGTGGCACGCCGCCGGGCTCTGCACCCAGTTCGTTCCGAGCCTCAACCTCATGAAGCTCCTCCGCTCGAGCATCGACCTCTACCGCTCGCTCGAGGACGAGACGGGGCAGCGCGTCGACCTCCACGAGTGCGGGAGCGTCCGGCTTGCCGCCACGCGCGACCGGATGGACGAGTTCCTTCACCGACGGGGCATCGCGGAGCTGGCCGGCGTGCCCGTTGAGATCGTCGACCCCGAGCGCGTCCGCGAGCTCTTCCCGCTCGTCGACACGGCGGGGATCGTCGGCGCCGCGTACCTGCCGACGGACGGCCACGTCGACCCGACCAGCGTCACGCACGCCCTCGCCTCGGGAGCGCTCTCCCGCGGCGCGCGCGTCCATCGGAGCACGCCCGTGACCGCGGTCGAGCGCGACCGGGGGACGTGGGTGCTGCAGACGCCGAGCGGCTCCCTCCGGGGCGACATCGTCGTCGTCGCGGCCGGCCAGTGGGCCCGCGGGGTCGGCCGCATGGCCGGCGCCGAGCTCCCGATCGTCCCGCTCCAGCACCACTACGTCGTCACGGAGCCGCTCCCGGAGGTCGAGGCGCTCGAGCGCGAGCTGCCCGTCCTGCGGGACGCCGATGCCTCGTTCTACGTCCGCCAGGAGGGCGACGGCCTGCTCGTCGGGCCGTTCGAGCCGGACCCGAGGCCGTGGGCGCTCGACGGCGTTCCCGAGGGCTTCCACGGTCGGCTGCTCCCGGCCGACCTCGACCGGATCGAGAGCGTGCTGGCCGCCGCCGGCGAGCGCATCCCGGCCTTCGCCGAGGCCGGGATCAAGACCGTCGTCAACGGCCCGGACGGCTACACGCCGGACGGCCGTTGCCTGATGGGGCCCGTCCCGGGGCTCCCGGGCTTTCACGTGCTCGCAGGCTTCAGCATCTTCGGGATCGTGTACGGGGGCGGCGCCGGCCGGTATGCCGCCGAGTGGATCGTGGACGGCCAGCCGAGCGACAACATGTGGGAGCTGGACGTTCGCCGCTTCGGGGAGTACGCCCGCCCGACCCGGTACGTGGCCGACCGGGCGCGCGAGGTCTACGAGCGCGAGTACGCGATCCACTATCCCGAGGAGGAGCTGACCGCGGGCCGGCCCGCGAAGACCGATCCGCTCTACGACGTCCTCCGCGCGGCCGGAGGCGTGTTCGGGGTCCGCTCCGGCTGGGAACGGCCGCTCTGGTTCGCCCGCGACGGCCTCGAGGCACGGGATCGCTACTCCTTCCGGCGCGGCAACTGGCACGACGCCGTCGGCGAGGAGTGCCGTGCCGTGCGCTCGGCCGTCGGCGTCCTCGACCAGACGAGCTTCGCGAAGTTCGAGGTCTCGGGCCCCGGCGCCGAGGCCGTCCTCGACCGGCTCTGCGCGAACGCCCTCCCGGCGGAGACCGGGCGGATCGTCCTCACGCAGATGTGCACGCCGCTGGGCGGCACCGAGTGCGACGTGACGGTGAGCCGGCTCGCCGACGACCGCTTCTACGTCGTCTCGGCGGCCGCGACGGAGACGCACGACTTCGCTTGGCTCGCGCGCCACCTGCCGGACGGCGACGCCGTGCGGCTCGAGAACGTCACCCCCCGCTACGGGGTCCTCACGCTCGCCGGGCCGCGCTCTCGCGACCTCCTCCGGGCGCTCGCGCGCGAGGACGTCTCCCGCGAGGCCTTCCCGTTCTTCCGCTGCCGCGAGCTCGAGCTCTCCGTCGGACCGGTGCTCGCGCTCCGCGTCTCCTACGTGGGCGAGCTCGGCTACGAGCTCCACCACCCCCTCGAGTGCCAGCGGGCCCTCTACGAGCACGTGCGCGAGGCGGGCGAGCCGCTCGGGCTCGTCGACTTCGGGTACCGCGCGCTCGAGTCGCTCCGCCTCGAGAAGGCGTACCGTCTCTGGGGCTCCGACATGTCCCAGGACTGGACGCCGCTCGAGGCCGGGATGGAGCGCTTCGTCAGGCTCGACAAGGGGCCGTTCGTCGGGCGCGACGCGCTCCTCCGCCAGCGCGAGGCGGGGCTGGAGCGGACGCTCGCCTGCCTCGCCGTGGACGTGGACGGCGCCGACCCGTACGCCCTGGAGCCGGTCCGCGCCGGCGAGCGGATCGTCGGCTACGTCACCTCGGGAGGCTTCGGTCACACCGTCGGGTCGGGGATCGCGCTCGCGTACCTGCCGGTCGACGTCGCAGCGCCGGGCGCCGAGCTGACGGTCGAGATCCTCGGCGATCGCCGCCCGGCCGTCGTCTCCGCGGAGCCCCTCTACGACCCCGACAACGAGCGCCTGCTCAGCTGACGGCGCCGTTCCGCTCGAGCGCGCCGAGCACGAGCTCGACGTAGATGTCGGCGATCTCGGCCGGCGTGAGCCTTCCCTCCTCGCGGTACCACACGTCGACCGCGGTGCACATCGTCGTGACCGCGAAGGTGACGACGGGGACGTCGGGGACGACCCAGCCGTGCTCCGTCCGCCCGGCCTCGATGACGTCGCGCCAGAGCCGCTCGTACGCGTCGCGGACGCCGATGACCGTCGCCCGACGAGCGGCGGTGAGCGCGTTCAGCTGGTCGTCCGCGATCTTGGCCCGGAAGCGGTGCTCGGCGTGGTAGAGGACGTGCCTGCGAACGAGCTCGGCGAGCTGGTCGCGTGACTGCGGGGAGACGGCGAGTGCATCCCGTCCGCCCTCGAGCAGCTCCTCCATGACGCCGCGGGCGATGCGGAAGAGGAGGTCCTCCTTGCTCGCATAGTGGTTGTAGAGGCTGCCGGCCTTGATCCCGACCGCGGCAGCGACCTCGCGCATGGTCGTCGCGTGGTACCCCTTCTCGGAGAAGAGCACGGTCGCAGCGCCGAGGATCCTCTCCTCGGTGGATGCGCCCGTCGGGGTGAGCTCGGTCGAGGTCGACATGGAGTGCGACCATCGGGTAGGGTAGACGAACGAACGCTAGTTAGCCACACGATGCCGACCAGCCAGACGACGGATCCCTACGCCCCGGTCCGCTGGGACATCGTCCCGGGCCGGACGACCCTCCTCCTGATCGACTTCCAGAACGACTTCCTCCACGCCGAGGGCTGGTACGCGCAGAGCGGCGTCGACATCTCGCACATGCGCCGGTCGATCCCGCCGACGCGCCGGCTGATCGAGGCGGCCCGGCTCGCGAACGTCCCTCTCGTCTGGACGCGCCACGGGTGCCGCGACGAGCGCGACGCCGGCACCTTCTTCCAGCTACGCCCCTTCCTGCGGGACGGCGGTCTCCGGCTGGGCACGTGGGGCTACCAGGTGATCGACGAGCTGCCCGTGGGCGAGGACGACTGGTTCGTGGAGAAGAACCGCCTCAGCGCGTTCTACAACACGAACCTCGAGGTCGTCCTGCGCGCGCTCGACACCGAGGTGCTCCTCGTCGGAGGGGTGCTCACGAACCAGTGCGTCGCGGCGAGCTCCAAGGACGCGACCTTCCGCGACTTCAAGCCGATCGTCGTCGAGGAGTGCACGGGGACGACGCTCCCCCACCTGCACGAGCCGGCGCTCGAGATGGTGCGAGTCGGCTGGGGCGAGGTGAGAGGCGTCGACGAGACCGTCGCCGAGCTGGAGGCGCTCGCGGCCCGCGTCGCATGAAGCTCGGGGCGCACTTCCTTCCGGAGGACCTTCCCGTCTTCCTCGAGTCGGTCGAGGCCGCAGACGCGGTCGGATACGAGCGCGCCTGGCTCGTGGACGGGCAGATGCTCTGGCAGGACGTCTACGTCTACCTGACCCACGGCCTCGCCGCGACGAAGCGGATCGCGTTCGGCCCCGGCGTCACGAACCCGCTCACGCGCCACTTCACCGTCACCGCCAGCGTCATCGCGACGCTGGCGGACCTCCACCCCGGCCGCGTCCTCCTCGGGGTCGGCCGCGGCGACAACGCCGTCCGCACGCTCGGGCTGGAGCCCGTGCCCACGCGGCGGCTGGCGGAGGTCGTGCCGAAGCTGCGCGAGCTCGTGGGCGGACGGCCCGTCGACTTCGAGGGCACCGAGGTCCGCATCCGCTGGGCGGACGAGGACGTGCCGCTGATGATGGCTGCGACCGGGCCGAAGAACCTGCGCCTCGCCGGCTCCCTGGCCGACATCGTCATGGTCTACGTCGGCGTCGACCCCGTCTCGGTGCGCTGGGCCATCGACCACGTTCGGGCCGGCGCGGAGGAGGCCGGGCGCGACCCCGACGCGATCGAGATCGCCGCTCTCTGCGCGATGTGGGTCTCCGACGACCAGGAAGAGGCCTGGGACGCCTGCCGCTGGGCACCCGCGGCGTGCGCGAATCACATCGCGGACGTGATGCGCCGCAACCCGGACCACGGGATGCCGGAAGGGATGACCCGGCTCGTGCAGGCGCGCGACGAGTACGACTACTACGCCGGTCACCTCGACTCGAGCGCCGAGCACACGGCGTTCCTGACCGGCGAGCTGATCGACGACTTCGCCATCGCCGGCCCGGCCGAGCGCTGCCTCGAGAAGATCGCGGCCCTCGCGGAGATCGGCGTGGACGAGGTGTCGACCGCATACCTGAACGGCCGGGTCGCTCAGATGGAGCGCGTGGGGCGCGAGATCATGCCCGCGCTCCCCGGCCCGGCCGACGCATCCAGCACCCGGGGAGGACGAGCATGAAGCGCATCGGAGTGGACGTCGGCGGAACCTTCACGGACCTGATCCTCGTGGACGAGGAGCGGGGCGCGACGACGGTCGACAAGGTGGCCTCCACCCCCGACGACCCGGCGCGGGCCGTGGTCGAAGGAGTCGGGCAGCTCTGCGAGAAGGCGGGCGTCCCCCTCGCGGAGGTCGACAACCTCCTGCACGGCACGACGATCGCGACGAACATCGTCCTCCAGCACAAGGGAGCCGAGGTCGGGATGCTCACGACCGAGGGCTTCCGCGACATCGTCCACATCGCCCGCCACAAGAAGCCTTTCAACTTCTCCTTGCAGCAGGAGCTGCCCTGGCAGGCGCGGCCGCTCGCCAGGCGCCGGCACCGGCTCACCGTCAAGGAGCGGGTCACCGTCCCCGACGGCGAGGTGCTCGTCCCGCTCGACGAGGAAGAGGTGCGGGAGCGCGTCCGCACGCTTCGCGACGCCGGCGTGGACGCGGTAGCCGTCTGCCTCCTGCACGCCTACGCCAACCCCGAGCACGAGCGGCGAATCAAGGAGATCGTGCTCGAGGAGTTTCCCGAGGCGTTCCTCTCGGTGTCGCACGAGGTGCTGCCGCTCTACCGGGAGTACGAGCGCTTCTCGACCGTCTGCCTGAACGCGTACGTCGGGCCCGAGGTCTCGCGCTACGTCGCCCGCTTCGACGAGGCGCTGCGGGAGGCCGGCTTCGCGCACGGCGTCCGGCTCATGCAGTCCTCGGGCGGGATGGCCACGGTCGACTCGGCGACGCAGCGACCGGTGAACCTGCTCATGTCGGGGCCGGTCGCGGGCCTGATCGGCGGCATCTGGGCGGGCAAGGTCGCCGGGTTCGACAACGTCTTCACCCTCGACATCGGCGGGACCTCGGCCGACATCGGCGTCGCCGCGGGAGGCCGGCTGCGCATGCGCCACCTCCTCGACACGAAGGTCGGCGACTACCAGGCGATGGTGCCGATGGTCGACATCGACACCATCGGCGCCGGCGGGGGCTCGATCGCCTACGTCGACGACGGCGGAGTCTTCCGCGTCGGCCCGCAGTCGGCAGGCGCGGACCCGGGCCCCGCCTGCTACGGCCGCGGCGGCACGGAGCCGACGGCGACCGACGCCCAGCTCGTTCTCGGGCGGCTGCGGCCGGACCGCGGGCTCCTCGGCGGCGAGATGCAGCTCGACGTCGACCTCGCGCGCACGGCCCTCCAGGGACTCGCGGACACGCTCGGCATGTCGCTGGAGGAGGCCGCTCTCGGGGCGCTCCAGATCCAGAAGTTCGGCATGGCCCAGGCCATCGAGGTCAACTCCGTGCGCCGCGGGTACGACCCGCGGGAGTTCACGCTCGTCGCGGCCGGAGGCGCAGGCCCGCTCTTCGCCTGCGACATCGCCCGCGAGCTGGAGATCCCCCGCGTCCTCGTCCCGCCGCACCCCGGCATCATCGCGGCGACCGGCCTCCTCGCGACCGACCTCCAGCACGAGTTCGTCGCCACCGAGCGCCAGTCCGTCAAGGGGATCGACCGCGAGCGGCTGCAGAGCCGGTACGACGAGATGGCGGCCCAGGCCGTCGCCCAGCTGGAGGAGGACGGGGTGCCCGAGGACAGGCGCCTCCTCCGGCGCCTCGCCGACTGCCGCTACGCGGGGCAGGGCTACGAGGTCCGCTTCGACGTCCCCGCCGGCCCCGTCGACTCCGCGTGGGTGGAGGAGACGAAGGAGGCGTTCCACCGTGCGCACGAGGCCGAGTACGGCCACCGCTTCGACGCCGAGATCGAGATCGTCAACATCCGCGTCGTCGGCATCGGCAGGATCGCGGAGCTCGAGCCCGCCGTAGCCGAGGCCGGGGACGGCGATCCCTCCGCTGCGAAGACGGTCGAGCGCGAGGTCGTCTTCGACGTCGGCGGCAAGCCGGAACGCCGCTCGACGCCGTTCTACGACCGGGCGCTCCTCCGCGCCGGCGACCGCATCGAGGGACCGGCGGTCGTCGAGCAGTACGACTCGACGACGGTCGTGCCGCCCGGCCTCGTCGCCGAGATCGACCGCCACGACAACATCGAGATCGACTGCACGTCCCCTGCCGCCGCCGAGGCGGAGCGGGGCTCCCAGCTCGCGACGCCGATCCTCATGCGCGTGATCGGCGGCAGCTTCGCCGCCATCGCGAAGGAGATGGCGGGCGTGCTCTTCCGAATGAGCTACTCGTCGATCATCCGGGAGTCGGAAGACCTCGGCGCCGGCATCTTCGACGCCGAGGGGAACGTGCTCGCCGAGTCGGACTCGACGCCGATGTTCATGGGCGCGATGCCGAAGATCGTCAAGAACGTGATCGAGCTGCTCGGGGACGACGTCCACGAGGGCGACGTTATCCTCCACAATGACCCCTACCTCGGCGCCACGCACTCGCCTGACGTGGCCATCGTCCTCCCCATCTTCTTCGAGGGGAAGCTCGCGGGCTTCGCAGGAGCCTCCGCGCACCTGCTCGACATCGGCGGCGCCTACCCCGGGCTCGCGATCGACCTCGTCGACAACTGGTCCGAGGGGAACATCTACCGTGCCGTGAAGCTCTCGGACGGGGGCGTGCGGCAGGACCGCCTCTGGAAGCACATCCTCGAGAACACGCGGACGCCGACGCACAACAAGGGCGACATCGAGGCGATGATCGCCGCCTGCGAGCTCGCGCGGCGCCGCTACACGGAGCTGCTCGAGCGCTACGGCCTGGACGCCGTCCTCTCGGCCGCGAACGAGTGGATGGACTACTCGGAGCGGATGCTCCGACAGGAGATCGCGAAGGTGCCGGACGGCCGCTACGAGACCGAGGTCGGGTGGCTCGACGACGACGGCAAGCACCGCGGCGAGAAGCTACCGGTCGAGGTCGCCGTCGAGATCCAGGGGGACGAGATCACGTTCGACCTCACGGGCTCGAGCGCCGAGGTGCCCACGGGCTACAACTGCCCGTTCGAGGGGACGACCGTGTCGGCGATGACGTTCATCACGCGCATGATCTTCCTCGACGAGGCGACCTACCCCGTCTTCGTGCCCCAGAACGAGGGCATGCTCCGGCCCGTGAAGGTGGTCGCGCCGAAGGGCTCGATCTTCAACCCCAACTACCCGCGCGCCTGCTTCGCCCGCTTCTGCCAGGTGCAGCGCGCGGTCGACCTGGCGCTGCGGGCGCTCGCGCCCGTCCTGCCGGGTCAGATCACCGCCGGCAACTCGGCGCACCTGCACTTCATCTCCTACTCGGGCTTCAACGAGGAGGAGCAGGAGTACTGGGTCTACCTCGAGGTGGACGAGGGCTCCTACGGCGGCCGCCCCGGCCGCGACGGGCTCGACTCGGTGGACTGCCTGATCGCGAACACCCGCAACAACCCGATCGAGGAACTCGAGTGGCGCTTCCCCATGCGCACCGAGCGCTACGAGCTCCGGGACGAGCCCTGCTCGGCGGGCGAGCACCGGGGCGGGATCGGGATGGTCCGTGTCAACCGGTTCCTCGTCGACACGATCGTCACGTGCGAGGGCGAGCGGCACGAGAGCGACCCGCCGTGGGGCATCTTCGGAGGCCAGGAGGGGCTGAACGCGTCCCTCGTCAAGAATGCGGGTCGCGAGGACGAGGAGCGCTGGCCCTCGAAGGTGACCGCCTTCCGGCTCCGGGCGGACGACACGCTCGAGATCACCGTGCCGAACTCGGGGGGCTACGGCGACCCGCTGGCCCGAGATCCCGAGCGCGTGCTCTCGGACGTCCTCGACGGCTTCACGACCGTCGAGCTCGCCGAGCAGGACTACGGCGTCGCGATCGACCCGGCGACGATGACGGTCGACCGGGAGGCGACGAAGCGGCTGCGGGAGGAGCGGGCGGAGGCGGTCGCCCCCACGTAGGGGTTGACGCGGCAGCCGCGACGGCCTAACGTCCGCCCTTCGCCGATGCGCGCGCCGACGACACTCCGCTTCTCGAAGCTCTTCGCCGTCGTCCTTCTCGCGCGCGTCGATACGCGCTAGTCGGCTTTCCTCCCCGCCCCGGCCGGCTAGCGACACAGAGGCGGGGAGCCCGTCCGACCCGTTCCCTCTCCATCCCGCGGAGGAACCCACCTCGTGTTCGATCGCCCATCGCTCCACGACCCGACCGCGGAGCGCGATGCCTGCGGCATCGGCTTCGTCGCCGACCTCTCGGGGCACGCCTCGAGAGGCGTCCTCGACGCCGTCCTCGAGGGACTCTCCTGCGTCCGCCACCGCGGGGCCACGGCCGCCGACGGGAGCACCGGAGACGGGGCCGGCGTGCTCCTGCCCCTGCCGCCGGCGCTCGTCCCGGCGCGCGGCTGCGGGCTCGCGGTCGCCTTCCTCCGCCGGCCGGGCGAGCGGGAGCTCGTCGAGGAAGCGTGCCGGGCGGAAGGGCTCGAGCCCGCGGACTGGCGGGCGGTGCCGCTCGACCCGGCAGCGCTCGGCCGGGAGGCGCGGACGGCGATGCCGTCGGTCGAGCACCTCGCGCTCGCCCCCGCACCCCGACTCTCCCCCGCGGAGCGCGAGCTCTGCGCCTACCGGGCGCGGCGGCGCGCGGAGCAGGCGGGCGGCCCGTATCTCGCCTCGCTCTCCTTCCGGACGGTCACGTACAAGGCGCTGTGCGCAGCCGACCGGCTCGCGGACGTGTACGCCGACCTGGCCGACCCGGCGGTGGCCGTCCCGTTCGGGATCTTCCACCAGCGCTTCTCGACGAACACCGCCCCGTCGTGGGAGCGGGCGCAGCCGTTCCGGCTTCTCTGCCACAACGGCGAGATCAACGCCATCCAGGGCAACGTGAACTGGATGCGCGCCCGCGCCGGGAGGCTCGGGGCCCTGGGCGACCCCGAGCTGGGGCCCGTGCTCGACGAGTCGGGCTCCGACTCGGCGTTGCTCGACAACGCGCTCGAGCTGCTCGTCCGCGGCGGCCGGGACGTGCGGCACGCGCTCGCCATGCTCGTCCCCGAGGCGTGGGACGGCGACCCGGAGCTTCCGCCGGCCGCCCGGGACTTCTACCGCTACCACGCGGGCCTCGTCGAGCCCTGGGACGGGCCGGCGGCGCTCGCCTTCTCGGACGGGCGCGTCGTCGGCGCTGCCCTCGACCGCAACGGGCTCCGTCCGCTTCGCTTCGCAGTCGGGCGGCGACTCGTCGCCTGCGCGTCCGAGGCCGGCGCGGTCGACGTCGGCGACGGACCCGTGCGCCGCGGGAGGCTCGGGCCCGGGCAGATGCTCGCGGTCGACCCGCGGCGCGGCCTGGAGACGAACGCGGAGATCAAGGGCCGGCTGGCCGCCCGGCGCCCGCACGGTCGCTGGCTCGAGCGCGGGCTCGACCGCCGCGCAGCCGGCGAGCCGGGCCCGCCGCCGGAGGAGGGCCTGACCTCGAGACAGGCGGCCTTCGGCTACACGCAGGAGGACCTCCGCGCGATCCTGCGGCCGACCGGCGCGCAGGGTCACGAGCCGACCTCGTCGATGGGGGACGATACCGCCCTCGCGCCGCTCGCGCCGCGCGCCAGGCCGCTCTACTCCTACTTCCGGCAGCGGTTCGCCCAGGTGACGAACCCGCCCATCGACCATCTGCGCGAGCGCTTCGTCTTCTCGCTCCGCACCGTCCTCGGCGAGCGCCCGCCGATTCTCGCGGAGGGGCCGGCGAGCGCCCGCGGGATCGAGCTGCCGAGCTTCTTCCTCTACCCGGACGCGCTCGCCGCGCTCGCTGGCCTCCCGCTCGAGGCGACGTTCACGGCGGACGAGGGGCTCGCCCGCGCCTGCGGCCGCCTCGCCCGGGAGGCCGAGGAGGCCGTACGGCGGGGAAACCGGCTCCTGGTCGTCAGCGACGCCTCGGCGGGGCCCGAGCGGGCGCCGGTGCCCGCCCTCCTGGCGACCGGCGCCGTCCACCACCGGCTCGTCGCCGCCGGCCTCCGCTCGCTCGCGACGATCGTCGTCGAGAGCGACGAGCCGCGCGAGGTCCACCACTTCGCCTGCCTCCTCGGCTACGGCGCCGAGGCGATCTGCCCGCGCCTCGCCCTCGAGACGGTGGCGGAGCTCGCCGCCGCCGACAGGATCGGGGGCGACCGTCCCGACCCCGCCGAAGCGCAGCGGCGCTTCCGGTCGGCCGTCGAGGACGGGGTTCTCAAGGTCATGTCGAAGATGGGCATCTGCGACGTTGCGAGCTACTGCGGCGCCCAGGTCTTCGAGGCGATCGGGCTCGCGCCGGACGTCGTCGACCGCTGCTTCGCGGGGACGCCCTCCCCCATCGGCGGCGTCGGCTTCGCGGAGCTCGAGCGCGAGATCCTCGCTCGAGCCACAGTCGCCCGGGACGATAGGCCGGCGCTCGAGAACCCCGGCTTCGTGAAGTTCCGCAAGGGCGGCGAGCCGCACGCGACGAGCCCCGACGTCGTCGAGGCGGCGCACGAGCTCGCGGCCGCGCACGCGCTGCGGAGCGCCGTCACCAGGGCGGACCGCGCACGCTACGCGCGCTTCTCGGAGCTCGTGAACGGCCGTGACCCCCTCGAGCTGCGCGACCTGCTCGAGCTCGTCCCGGCGGGCCGGGCGGCGCCGCTCGACGAGGTCGAGCCCGTCGAGAGGATCGTCCGGCGTTTCTCGAGCGGGGGCATGTCACACGGCGCGCTCTCCGCCGAGGCGCACGAGACGGTGGCGATCGCGTTCAACCGCTTGCACGCACGCTCGAACTGCGGCGAAGGCGGCGAGGATCCCTCCCGCTACCGAACCGCGACGAACTCGCGGATCAAGCAGGTCGCCTCGGGCCGGTTCGGCGTCACGCCCGAGTACGCGGCGCACGCCGAGGAGCTGCAGATCAAGATCGCACAGGGCTCGAAGCCGGGCGAGGGCGGCCAGCTCCCCGGGCACAAGGTCAGCCCCGAGATCGCGCGCCTCCGCTACACGCAGCCCGGCGTCGGCCTCATCTCGCCCCCGCCGCACCACGACATCTACTCGATCGAGGACCTCGCCCAGCTCGTCTTCGACCTGCGCCAGGTGAGCCCGGATGCGGCCGTCTCGGTGAAGCTCGTCGCCGAGGCAGGCGTCGGCCTCGTCGCCGCGGGCGTCGCCAAGGCCCTCGCCGACGTCGTTCACGTCGCCGGAGCCGACGGGGGCACGGGCGCGAGCCCGCTCTCCTCCATCAAGAACGCCGGTGCCCCCTGGGAGCTCGGGCTGGCCGAGACCCAGCAGGCGCTCGTCGCCAACGGCCTCCGCGGCCGCGTACGCCTGCGCGTGGACGGCGGACTCAAGACCGGCCGCGACGTGCTCGTCGCGGCGCTCCTGGGCGCGGACGAGGTCAGCTTCGGGACGGCGCTCCTCCTCGCCGAGGGGTGTCTGATGGTGCGCTCCTGCCACCTCGACACCTGCCCGGTCGGCATCGCCACGCAGCGGCCGGAGCTGCGCGCGAAGTTCGCGGCGACGCCGGAGCAGGTCGAGGCCTACCTCCTCTACGTCGCCGAGGAGGTGCGCGAGCTGCTCGCCGGCCTGGGCTTGAGGACGTACGCCGAGGCGGTCGGCCGGGTCGAATGCCTGCGCCGCGGCGTCCGCGCGGGAGGCCACGGCGCGCTGCTCGACCTCGAGCCGCTTCTGGTCTCCGCCGGCGCCGGCCCGCTCGGCCACGCGGGCGAGCCCGTTCCGAAGGCGCAGGGCGGCGAGCTGGGCGAGCGCCTGGCGCACGACGCGGCGCCCGCTCTCGAGGCGCCGAGCCTCGTCGAGCTCGCCTATCCGATCGGGACGTCGGACCGGGCCGTGGGCGCGCGGCTGGGCGGTCTCCTGGCCGGCCGCTTCGGCGCGAAGCCTCCGCCGGGGCGCGTGCGCGCCTCCTTCGCGGGCTCAGCCGGACAGAGCTTCGGCGCCTTCCTCGCGGCCGGCGTCGCGCTCGACCTCGCCGGCGAGGCGAACGACTACGTCGGCAAGGGCATGGGCGGCGGCCGCATCTCCATCCGCCCGCCGGAGGGGGACGCCGGCGATCCCGTTCTCGCCGGAAACACGGCCCTCTACGGCGCCACCGGCGGCGAGCTCTTCTGCGCCGGCCG
>DATHVD010000009.1:0-51257 GCA_035461525.1 Gaiellaceae bacterium | reverse complement strand
GACCGCAAAGGTGAGCCAGCTGCTGCTTCTCCTCGGAGAGGCCTAGCCTCTTCGCGATATCACGCGCATAGACAGCGACCGCCGCGGAGTGACCTGCCGTGTACTGGTCTCGAGCATCGAGAGCGGCAACGAGAGCTGTCGCAAACGATAGGCCTGCTCGTTCAAGGCGTTCATTGGCAACGCGCAGCTGCTCAGTCGTCTGCATCTGCTCGCGATAAAGGCCATGTAGTCGGTGCGCCGCGTACGCAGGCGCCCCGAAGAGAAAAACGCTCCAGACGGAAAGCGATTCAAACGCCCAGACCAACAGAACGAGAATCGGCGTGTAGAGGGGAACGGTGCTCACGAGAATTGGTCGAAACAAGAGCATGACGTCGAGAAATCTCCCACTCCCTCGGATCGTGACCGTGAGCGCGCCGAGCCCGACGTCTACAGCCGGCTTGATGAGTACCGCTACGGCCACGCCGACCACGAGGTGCCCGAACGACGGATCGGGTGGGAGAACGCTTGCGGCTGCAACACCCGCAAGACCTCCGCTCAGAGCTGCCGATCCCGTCCACGTCAGCCAGCGAAGTCTGGGCCGCCCGAAGGTGACAGCGAGACCCGCCGCCCCAACCACCATTGCACTCAGCGGGCCGAAGACAACTGCGGCAAATACGATGGGGAGAAGGGAAACCGTGACTTCCGTATTGGAGCTGACCCTGACTGGACGCTTCTCGGCGAGCGCAGAGAGGGCACTCAGAGCGATGAGCGCCCAACCAGGTGCCAGGGCCTCCCCGTTGAGAACGAGCCCTAGCGCAAGCGCTGCTGCGGAAACGGCCAGCGCAACCGCAAATACCGCGATTGGCTCGACTCTGAGGCCTGCCGCGGCACCGGGTCTAGGCGGAGCTGCCCGAGTCTGATCAAAACTTGTCAAAGCTCTTGAATGTCACCCAAAAGGGGGATATGATCGCGGCGCCGTTTTTCCACGACGAGAAGGGAGTTCGATGCTCCACTGGAAGACCCGAGCCCTGGCGCTCATCGGTGCAGCGGCGACCATCGCTGCATTTGCCGGCAACTACAGGTGCTGGTAGCAAACCTCCCGAAGTCTTAGCCTTTCCTCATCCGGTCACATCCCTCCGACGAGGGATATTGTCAACAAGGCTGTGGAAGCCGTGGAAAACCTGGCTCTCCGCCGGGTTTTCCTCACTCTGGGCGCGCTACGCGATGATGCCGCGGCGGAAGCCGATGGCGACTGCGTGAGCGCGGCTGCGGGCCTGGAGCTTCGCCAGGAGATGACGGACGTGCGACTTCACCGTCTCCTCCGAGAGGAACAGGCGCTGGCCGATCTCGCGGTTGACGAGCCCGTCCGAGATGAGCTGGAGCACCTCGATCTCGCGCATCGTCGGCTCCTGCTCGAGCTCGCGCATCGGCGGGGTGAGCGGGATGACCTCGGCGGTCTCGTTGCGGCCGTTCCTGCGGGCCGCGACCTCGTCGAAGCGCCGCGAGTGATCCAAGTACCGGCTCAGGATGTTCTTGCGCTCGGCGGCGTCCATCGCGCCTGGAATCGGCACCGCTTCCCGGCGTCACGACCCCAAAAAGAGGGAGAAAGCCCTTTTCGTGCCGCAAGGCACGAAGGCCCGACCAACTCGGGCCCAGCGTCAGATGACCGGAGGCTCGTACACCGTGGGCGCCGGCTGAGCTTCGAGCACCACCTCACGCGCCCGCGGCTGGATCTTGCCCGCTCTGATGTCCTCGGCCCAGTGGCACGCCACGACGTGGTCCCCGTCGAACGTGCGAAGCGGAGGCTCCTCGTCGCGGCAGCGAGTCTCTTGGACGTACGGGCAGCGGGTATGGAAGCGGCAGGCCGCCGGGGGGTTTGCCGGGCTCGGAAGGTCGCCGGCGAGCAGGATCGTCTCCCGCTCCCGCTCCACCTCGGGGTCCGGGATCGGAACGGCGGAGAGCAGGGAGATCGTGTACGGGTGGAGCGGGCTCGAGTAGAGCTCCTCGGCGGGCGAGACCTCGACGATCTTGCCCAGGTACATGACCGCGATCCGGTCGGAGATGTGGCGGACAACGGCCAGGTCGTGGGCGATGAAGAGGTACGTGAGGTCGAAGTCGCGCTGCAGCGACTCGAGCAGGTTCACGATCTGCGCCTGGATCGACACGTCGAGAGCGGAGACCGGCTCGTCGCAGACGATGAAGTCGGGGTTGAGCGCAAGCGAGCGCGCGAGGCCCACCCGTTGGCGCTGGCCTCCTGAGAACTCGTGCGGGTAGCGCGAGCCGGCGTCGGCCGGCAGCCCGACGATCTGGAGCAGCTCGCGGACGCGCCGGCCCGACTCGCGGCGCTTCGTGATCCCGTGCACGCGCAGGGGCTCGCTGACGATCCGACCGACGCTGTGCCGGGGGTTGAGGGACGCGAACGGGTCCTGGAAGATCATCTGCATCCGTCGCCGCAGCGGCCGGAGCTCGGTCTCCTTCAGGTGCGTGATGTCCTGCCCGTCGAAGAGGATCCGCCCTCCCGTCGGCTCGTAGAGCCGAAGGATCGCCCGGCCCATCGTCGACTTCCCGCAGCCCGACTCGCCCACGAGGCCGAGCGTCTCCCCGCGCGTGATCCGGATCGAGACGTCGTCAACGGCCTTGATGTCGCCGACGTGGCGGTCGAGGAAGATGCCGCTCTTGATCGGAAACCAGACCCGCAGGTTCTCGACGTCGACGAGGGCCCCGGTGGATGCGCCCTCAGCCAAGCGCCGCCGCCTTCGTCCGCTCCCACTCCTCGGCGGGGACGGGGTTGAAGCAGGCGACGAAGTGACCCGGCTCGAGCTCGCGAAGCGGGGGCACCTCCCTGCTCGACTCGTCGACCGCGTAGCGGCAGCGCGGCTCGAACGGACACGCGCTCGGCGGGCTGAGCATGTCGCGCGGGGCGCCCTCGATCGGCGTCAGCGGCTCCTTTCGCGTGGCGTCGAGACGCGGCACCGACTGAAGGAGGCCGTAGGTGTACGGATGGCGCGGTCGCGCGAAGAGCTGCCTGGCGGAGCCGGCCTCCATGAACATTCCTCCGTACATGACGTTCACGCGCGAGCACATGCCCGCGACGACGCCGAGGTCGTGCGTGATGAGGATCAGGGCGGCGTCCTGCTCGGCTACGAGCTCGCGCAGGAGCTCGAGGATCTGCGCCTGGATGGTCACGTCCAGCGCGGTCGTCGGCTCGTCCGCGATCAGGAGCTTCGGATCGCACGCGAGCGCCATGGCGATCATCGCCCGCTGGCGCATGCCACCCGAGAACTGGTGCGGGTAGTCCTTGAGCCGCTGTGCCGCCCCCGGGATCCCGACCCGGTCGAGCAGCTCCGCGGCGCGGGCGTTCGCATCCTTGCGACCGAGGTCGAAGTGGATCTCGAGCGCCTCCCGGATCTGACGTCCCACGGTCAGCACCGGATTCAGGGACGTCATCGGGTCCTGGAAGATCATCGCGATGTCGCGGCCGCGGATCTTCCGCAATGCGCGATCCCGCAACTGCAGGAGGTCGCGGCCCTCGAAGAGCGCGCGCCCGGACGTCACCCGCCCGGCTCGCGGGAGGATGCCGAGGAGGGCGAGCGCCGTCACGCTCTTCCCGCAGCCGGACTCGCCCACGATGCCCAGGGTCTCGCCGGGGGCGATGTCGAAGCTGATGCCGTTGACGGCGTAGACCGTCCCGCGCTCGGTCCAGAACTCGACGCGCAGGTCCTCGACGGCGAGAAGCGGCTCTCTAGCCACGGCCACGCAGCTTCGGGTCGAGGGCCTCGCGCAGACCGTCGCCGATCAGGTTGAAGCCGAGTACGGAGAGGACGATCGCCACGCCGGGGATGATCGCAAGATGCGGGGCGGTCTGGAGGTAGCGAACGGTGTTCGTCAGCATCGTCCCCCACTCCGGCGTCGAGGGATCCTGCGGGCCGAGGCCCAGGAACCCCAGGCCGGCCACGTCGATGATGGCCACGGCCATGGCCAGCGTTCCCTGGACGATCACGGGCGAGATCGAGTTCGGAAGAATGTGCGACGCCAGGATCGTCCGTCTGGGCACGCCGACGGAGCGGGCCGCGAGCACGAAGTCGCTCTCGCGCTGGGCGAGGATCGACCCGCGGAGGAGTCGCGCGAAGATCGGTATCTGCGTCACGCCCACCGCGATCATGATCTGGACGATCCCAGGCCCGAGCATCGCCACGATCCCGATGGCGAGCAGGAGCCCCGGGATCGAGAGCATCACGTCGACGAAGCGCATGATCACCGAGTCGACGGCACCGCCGACGTAGCCGGCGGTCGCGCCGAGCAGGAGCCCGAACGTCAGCCCAACGGTCACGGCGACGACGCCGATCACGAGCGAGTAGCGCGCTCCGTAGACGACCCGCGAGAACTCGTCGCGACCGAGGTCGTCGAGCCCGAACCAGTGCTCGGCCGAGGGTCCCGGGCAGCAGCGGCCCTGGAGCGCGCCGATGTCCTGGGCCCGCGGGTCGAAGGGCGCTATCAGCGGCGCGAAGATCGCGACGAGGGCGAAGGCGGCCACGAGCCCGAAGCCGAGCAGCGCTCCGGGGTTCTTCCGAAGGCGGAGCCAGGCCTCCTTCCAGAGCCCGCTAGGCGCCTCGAGCTCGAGCGCTCGCGACTCGACTTCGGCGACCGACATCTACGAGTACCTGATCCGCGGGTTGATGACCGCGTACGAAATGTCCACGACCAGGTTGACGAGCACGAAGACGATCGAGACGAAGAGGATCCCGCCCTGCAGCACCGGGTAGTCCCGTGCCTGGATCGCCCCCACGAGCCAGGTGCCGATCCCGGGCCAGGCGAAGACCGTCTCCGTGAGGACGGCGCCCGACAGGAGCAGCCCCGTCTGGAGGCCGATGATCGTCGCGATCGGCAGGAGCGCGTTGCGGAGGACATGCCGGCGGTCGACCGCCATCGGCGCGACGCCCTTCGCCCGGGCCGTGCGCACGTAGTCCTCGTTCTGGACGTCGAGAACGGACGCGCGCGTGATGCGCGCCACGATTGCGAGGGGGATCGACCCGAGCGCGATCGCGGGCAGGATCAGGTGCTTGACGACGTCCACGAACGCCTCCCAGTTGCGGGCGATGATCGCGTCGAGAAGGTAGAGGTTCGTCGGGTGGTCGATGTTGATCGTGACCGACATCCGACCCACCGTGGGTAACCACCCGAGCTTCACGGCGAAGACGTACTTGAGGATGATCGCCAGGAAGAACACGGGGATCGAGATCCCGATCAGGGACGCGACGAGGCTCGCGTGGTCGACGAAAGTCCCGTAACGCTTTGCGGCCACGAACCCGAGCGGGATCCCGACGAGCACCGAGAAGAGCATCGCGGCGAGCGCCAGCTCGACCGTGGCGGGGAAGCGCTCCCTGATCTCCGTCGTGACCGGCCGGCGGGTCGTGATGCTGTCGCCGAAGTCGAGTGCCGCCACCGTCTCGACGTAGCGCCAGTACTGCACGTAGACCGGCTCGTCGAGGCCGTAGTCGCGCTCGATCTGCTCGATCTGGGCGGCCGTCGCCCGCTCGCCGAGGAGCGCCTGCGCGGGGCCGCCCGGCAGGGCTCTGATCCAGAGGAAGACGAGAAGCGAGAGCCCGATCAGGATCGGGACGAGGAGCATGATCCGGCGGACGACGAAGCGAAGCATGGTTCTCGTTCGTCGTCCGCCGGCTGTCTTCTCTCAGGCTCTGCCTATTCCTCGATCCGGACGGTCGAGAACTGCTCCAGCGAGACCGGGCTCGGGACGTAGCCGGAGATGTTCGCCCGGAAGGCGAGCGCGGGCCGGCTGTGCGCGTACGGCACACCGGGGAGGAAGTCCGCGATCACCTGGTTCGCCTCCTGGTAGAGGCCGATCCGGGCCTCCTCGTCCGTCTCCACCTCGGCGCGGTCGAGCAGGTCGAAGAGCTCGGGGTTGTTGAAGCCCCAGGCGTCCTGCTCCGTCTGGAAGAACGTGCCGACGAAGTTGTCCGGGTCGGCGAAGTCGCCCGTCCAGCCGAGCAGGTAGAGCGGGCACCTGCCCTCGTTGACGATGCCGAGGTAGTCGGGGCTCCACGGAGCGCTGCGAGGCTCGATCTCGAAGCCGGCCTCGTTCAGGTGCGCGGCGAACGCCTCGTAGTTCCGCACCGGATCCGGCATGTACGGCCGAGAGACGTCCGTCGGGTAGCAGAACGTGACCCTGACCGGCAGCTCGAGCCCCGCGTCCTCGAGGAGCTGGCGGGACCGATCCGGGTCGTACTCGTACTCCGTCACCTCGTCGGCGTAGCCGAACAGGTCGGGCGGCATGAACTGATGGGCGACCTCGCCGCGGCCCGCGTAGAAGTTGTCGATCACTTCCTGGCGGTTGAGCGCGTGCGCGATCGCCTGCCGCACCTCGAGCTGGTCGAGGGGCTCGTGCGACTGCGTGATCCCCACGTAGCCGACGTTGAACGGCGGCCGGTCGAGGATCTGCAGGTTCTCGTCGCCCTCGATCGTGGGCACGTCTTGCGGCTCGACGAGGTCGTACCCGTCGATATCGCCGGCCTGGAGCGCCTGGAGGCGCGCCGCGTTGTCGGGGATCGGGCGGAAGATGAGCGTGTCGAGATGGGCCGGCTCGCCCCAGTAGTCGTCGTTGCGGACGAGCGTGAGCCGGTCGCCCCGCGTCCACGAGTCGAACTTGAAGGGGCCGGTGCCCGTGGGGTGCTCCGTGCCGTACGTGCCGGTCGGGCGGAACACGCCCTCGTCGTCGACCTCGCCCTCGTCCGCGCCGAACTCCTGCAGCGCGGCCGGGCTCGCGATCGTGAAGTTCGTGAGCGCGAGGGCGCCGAGGAACGACGCCGACGGCGAGGTCAGGTTGAGCTGCACGGTCAGGTCGTCAATGGCGTCGCAGCTTTCGTAGAGGCTGCTCTCGGGGCTGCCCTCCTCGGGCTCCGCGAAGCCTCCGAACACCGTCTGCCAGTAGTACGACGCGCTCGGGTTCTGGAGGGTGCCCGTGAAGTTGTACCAGCGGTCGAAGTTGAAGCAGACCGCCTCGGCGTTGAACGGCTCGCCGTCGTGGAACGTGACCCCGTCACGCAGGTTGAACGTCCACTGGAGGCCGTCGTCGCTTGCCTCCCAGGACTCGGCGAGGTCCGGCTCGATGTCCGTGCCGCCCTCGCTCAGGGTCACGAGCCCCTCGAAGATCTGGTCGATGACGCGCAGCGACTCGCCGTCCGAGACGAGCGCTCCGTCGAGGGCGACCGGGTCGGCCGCGCCTGCGAAGACGAGGGTTCCCCCTTCTGCGGACGGCTCCTCGCCGGTCTCCGTCTCTGCGGCTTCTGTGTCCGCCGGCTCTTCGTCGTCGTCGCCGCCGCAGCCGGCTGTGCCCAGCGCGAACAGCATCGCGACGAGAAGCAGGAGGACCCTGAACGACTTTCCCCTCACATCCTCTCCTTTACTTAGTGTGGTCCTGCCCAGAAGAGGGCAGCGCAGTATCCCAGGAGCTTCGACGTGCAATCAAGTCGGCGGTTAGCCGCGGCAAGCCGCTCCGGCGCTCGGGGAAGGTGAAGCGGCGCGGTGAACCATCGGCCGGGGGATGGATCAACCGGCCCCAAAACGCTGATACTCCGCGCAGAGATTGTCGGTCGGCCCCGGTGCCGGGGGCAAGGGCCGACGGGATCTGCCGGTCGGCCCCGATGCGGCGGGGGCACTGGCCGGCAACAAACGGGGGCGGAGCTCAATGCGGTGGGTTCCGCCCCTCCCCTCCCGCTCCATCCAGAGGTCGGACGAGCAAGCAGAACGCCGGCCGAGAGGCCGGCGTTCCGAGGTCTCTTGGTGGCCCGCGACCGCTCAGGCGGCCGCGACGGAGGCGAGGTCGCGGAGCGCGGCGAGGCGCTGGAGAGCCTGGCCCTCCAGTTGACGGACCCGCTCGCGCGTGAGGCCCAGCTCGGCGCCGATCGCCTCGAGCGTCCACGGGTCGCCCTCGAAGCCGAAGCGCAGCTCGAGGATTCTCCGCTCCCGCTCGGGAAGGGCGTCGAGAGCCTTGCGGACGCCCTGCTTACGCAGGGACTCCTCGGCCTCGTCGAACGGATCGGCCGCGTCGCGGTCGGCGAAGAGGTCGCCGAGCTCGCCCTCGTCGTCCGAGCCGACGCTCTGGTTCAGCGAGACGGAGGCCTGGGCGGCCGAGAGCGCCTCCTCGACGTGCTGGAGGGGGAGGCCCGTCGCGTCCGCGAGCTCCTGCCGCGTCGCGTCGCGGCCGAGCTCGACCTCGAGCCGGCGGGCGGCCCGGCCGAGCTTCTGCTGCCGTTCGACGACGTGGACGGGGACGCGGATCGTGCGGGCGTTGTTCGCGACCGCGCGCTGCACGGACTGGCGGATCCACCACGTGGCGTAGGTCGAGAACTTGAACCCCCGCCGCCAGTCGAACTTCTCCACGGCGCGGTTGAGGCCGAGCGTGCCCTCCTGGATCAGGTCGAGGAAGGGGACGCCGAGGCCCCGGTAGCCCTTGGCGATGGAGACGACGAGGCGCAGGTTCGACTCGATCATGCGCCTCTTGGCGAGCAGGTCGCCCTTCTCCAGGCGCTTCGCGAGCGCCACCTCCTCGGCGGCGGTGAGCAGCTTGTGGCGGCCGACGTCGGCGAGAAAGAGCTGCAGGCTGTCGCCCGCTCCGGTGACCGGATCGGCGGCGATCGGGGCGGCGACCTCCTCGGTAGGGGCGCCGACCTCGAGGCCGATCGTCTCGAGCTCGTGCGCGACCTCGGCGATCTCCTCGTCGCCGAGGTCCAGCTCCAGCGCCAGCGCCTCGATCTCCGCAGGCTCGACGTAGCCACGCTCCTCTGCGCTCTCGATGAGCGTGCGGCCGGCCTGGGTGTCAAGTACGTCGTGCACGGAATTCTGGCTCAATGTCTTTCTCTCTGTCCTTTCGCTAAACGAGGGCAGGTGGATTGGTACGGCTCCACCCTCGGAAACGTTCTCACTCTACGACGCATTCCCTCGTGCGCATACCCGCTTCTGGGTGGCTTAACCCCCGGTTAACAGGAGCTCGCCTCGCGCTCAGGAGGCCGCGCTGACCGAGGTTTCGGCAGGTTCGGCCTCGGGGGTGCCGTTCCCCTCGGCGGCCGCCTCCGGCTCCTCGGGCTCTCTGGGACGGTTCGCCCACTCCTCGTCGAACTCGACCCGCCACTTGCCGTCCTCGCCCTGCTCCAGGCGGAGCTTGGCGCTGAACGTGCGGCCCGAGCGGCCGCGGAACCCCGGGACCGGCTTCGCGGTGCGGCGCGTCTCCATCAGCTCCTTGACCACACCGACGGGCAGGATCTTCGAGGCCTTTTTCTTCCAGATGACGAAGCCGCAGCCCGGGTCGTCCTTCGACCAGCACGAGTAGCCCTTGCGGTTCTCGATCACGTCGCGGCCGCAGACGGGGCACGGCCCGAGGTTCGCGCGCTCGATCTTCACGCCCTTGAGCTTGTCGAGCTCGGCGACCGTGTCGGTCGTGAACCGGACGATGTCGGCCATGAACGCGGGGCGGGAGTCGGCGCCCTGCTCGATGCGCCCCAGGCGGCGCTCCCAGTCGCCCGTCAGCTCCGCCGACGTGAGCGGATGCTCGCCGAGGAGCGAGATGACCTGCACGCCCTTCTCGGTGGCGAGCAGCGCGCGGCCTTCGCGCTCGACGTAGCCGACCTGGATCAGCCGCTCGATGATGGCCGCCCGCGTCGCCGGCGTGCCGATGCCGGACTCCTTCATCGCCTCGCGAAGCTCCGCGGCGGCGATGTCCTTCCCCGCGGTCTCCATCGCCGCGAGCAGCGACGCCTCCGTGAATCGTCGCGGCGGCTGGGTCTCCTTGCGAAGCGACTCGACGGAGCGGGTCTCGACAGCCTCGCCCTGCTCGAGCACGGGCAGGAGCTGGTCGCCGCCGGAGTCGTCCTCCTCCTTGCCGCCCGTCTGGGCCTCCTCGCCGTAGACGCTCTTCCAGCCGGCCTCGACGAGCACGCGGCCGGACGTGCGGAAGACGTGGTCGGCGACCGTCGTCTCGATGCGCGTGCGCTCGTAGACGGCCGCAGGGTGGAAGACGGCGAGGAAGCGCTTGGCGACCAGGTCGTAGACGCGCATCTCGTCCGGCGAGAGCTTCGCCAGGTCGTGTTCGGAGCGCGTCGGGATGATGGCGTGGTGGTCGTCGACGCGCTCGTTGTTGACCACGCGCCCCAGCGGCAGCTTGTCGAGCCGCGTGACGTACGCGGCGGCCTTGGCATAGCGGTCGTGCCGTCCGACGAGCGAGGCGGTCGGCTTGATCTCGCCGATCATGTCGCTCGTGAGGAACCGGGAGCTCGTGCGCGGGTACGTGATCGCCTTGTGCTCCTCGTAGAGCTTCTGCGCGGCCGCGAGCGTCCGGCGCGCCGAGAAGCCGAAGAGGGTGTTCGCGTGCCGCTGGAGCGACGTCAGATCGTAGAGGAGCTGCGACGCCTCGCGCTCCTCCTTCTTCTCCAGCTTCGTGATCTCACCCGGCTGCCCCGTGACGGCCGCGACGATCGCCGAGGCCTCCTCCTCCTTGATGCGCTTCCCGCCCAGGTAGCGTCCGCTGTAGCGCCGCTCGCCCGAGGCGGCGAAGGCGGCCTCGACGAGCCAGTAGGGCTCGGGGACGAAGGCGCGGATGGCGAGCTCGCGGCGCACGACGAGCGCGAGCGTCGGCGTCTGGACGCGGCCGAGCGAGACGGCGCCGTCGAAGGCCGCTCGAAGTCGGATCGACGCCGCCCGGGTCGCGTTCATGCCGACGAGCCAGTCGGCCTCCGAGCGCGAGCGGGCCGCCTCCTCGAGCAGGCGCAGTTCCTCGCCGTCGCGCAGCTCACCGAACGCCTCCTCGATCGCCTTCTTCGTCATCGAGTTGAGCCAGAGCCGCTTGACCGGCTTCTTCGTGCCCGACGTCTCGTAGAGGTAGGCGAAGATGAGCTCGCCCTCGCGGCCGGCGTCGCAGGCGTTGACGATCAGGTCGACGTCCTCGTCCTTGATCAGCTTGTGCACGGCGGACAGCTGCCTCTTCGCCCGCTCGTCGTTGGGGACGAGCTTGAAGCGGTCGGGCACGATCGGCAGGTCGGCGAAGCGCCACTTCTTCAGCTTCTCGTCGTACTCCTCGGGGTCGGCGAGCCCGACGAGATGGCCGACCGCCCACGAGATCACGTACTCGTCGCCGACGAGGTGGGTCTTGTCCTTCGACTGCTTGAAGGCGCCCGGCAGCGCGCCCGCGAGGTCGCGGCCGACGGACGGCTTCTCGGCGATGACGAGGGTCTTGGGCATGCGATTCACCTTAGCGAAGCACGGAAACGGCAAGAATGGGCCCTGACTTGAGGCCTCTGCTCGCAGTCGACGGCGACAATCTCGCCCACCGCGCCTTCCACGCGCTCCCCTCGTCGATCCGCGACGGGGACGGCCGGCAGGCGAACATGATTGTCGGGTTCGCCAACATGCTCGTCTCCGTCTGGGACGCCGAGCGGCCGCGGACGGTGTTCGTCGGCTTCGACTCCGTCGGCTTCCCGACGTACCGGAACGAGCTGCTCCCGGCCTACCAGTCCGGCCGCGACTTCCCGGCCGAGCTGACCTCCCAGCTCGACCGGCTGCCGGAGCTCGTCGGCGCCTTCGGCTTTCCCTGGGCGAAGGAGGCCGGCTTCGAGGCCGACGACTTCCTCGCGGCGGCGGCGCACGCCGAGGAGGAGCGCGGCGGCGAGACGCTCGTCCTCACGAACGACCGCGACCTCTTCCAGCTCGCCACGCCCCTGACGACGATCCTGCGGCCGCGCTCGGGCATGAAGGACCTGCAGAGGGTGGGGCCGGCCGAGGTGGAGGAGATCTACGGCATCCCGCCCGCGCTCGTCCCCGACTTCGTCGCCCTGCGCGGCGATCCCTCCGACCGGATCCCGGGCGCGAAGGGAGTCGGCCCGGGCCGCGCGAAGGGCGTGCTCGAGCGGCACGGCTCCCTCGACGCGGCGCTCGAGGCCGGCGGCTTTCCGGACGAGGCCGACGCGCTCCGCGACTACCTGCGGATCGCGCGGGTCCAGCACCACGCGCCCGTGCCCGACCTCCCGGACGCCGAGCCCGACTGGGCAGTTGCGGGCGCGCTCGTCGAGTCGTGGGGGCTCGGAAACCTCGCCGGCCGCCTGCTCGCGCGTGCGGGCTGAGCGGGACTACGATCCCGCCATGGCCGACCTCGAGCCGCTGAACGCCGCCGAGTACGAGCGGGTGGCGGAGGAGCGGCTCGACCGCGGGCTCTTCGAGTACATCGCCGGCGGCGCCGGCGACGAGGCGACGCTCGCCGAGAACGTCGCCGCCTTCGGCCGCGTGCTCCTGCGCCCGAGGACGCTCGTCGACGTGAGCGCGGCCACGACGGCGACGACGGTGCTCGGGAGCGAGGTCTCGATGCCGCTCCTCGTCGCACCTACCGCGCTGCAGAGGCTGACCCATCCGGACGGTGAGCCGGGCGCCGCGCGCGCGGCGGCCGCCGCGGGCACCGTCTACTGCCTCTCGAGCCTCGCGAGCGTCGGGCCGCGCGAGCTCGCCGACGCGGCACCCGACTGCCTGCGCTGGTTCCAGCTCTACTGGTCGCACGACCGGGGGTTCACCCGCGAGCTCCTCGCGGCCGTCTCCGAGTCCGGCTACCGCGCGCTCGTCCTCACCGTCGACCTCCCCGCGGCGGGGCGGAGGGAGCGCGACCTTCGCAACCGTTTCGGGCTGCCGCTCGACCTGCCTATGCCGAACCTCCCGCGCTCGCTCGTCGGGACGGACGACTTCCACACGACCCTCGGAGAGATCGTCGACAGCTCGCTGACGTGGCGCGACCTCGAGTGGCTCCGCTCGGAGTGCGCGCTCCCGCTCGTCCTCAAGGGCGTCCTGACGGCGGAGGACGCCGTGCTCGCGCGCGAGCACGGCGTGGAGGGCATCGTCGTCTCGAACCACGGCGGGCGCCAGCTCGACGGCGCCCCTGCGGCGCTCGACGTGCTCGAGGAGGTGGTCGAGGCCGCCGACGGAGAAGCGGAGGTCTACCTCGACGGCGGCGTCCGCCGCGGCACGGACACCGTCAAGGCGCTCGCGCTCGGCGCGCGGGCGGTGCTCGTCGGCCGGCCTGTCCTCTGGGGGCTCGCGGCGGGAGGCGAGGCGGGGGTCACCGCCGTCCTCGGCCTCCTGCGCGAGGAGACCCTCGGCGCCCTGGTTCTTCTGGGCTGCCCGACCCCGGGCGACGTGGGCCGCGCTCACGTTCGCCCGCGCCCGTGAGCGGGAAGGGATCGGGAGTGGAGCGCGTCGCCCTGGTCACGGGAGCCTCGACCGGCATCGGCCGCGCGATCGCCGAGCGGCTGCAGGCCGAGGGCCTCGCGCTCGGGTTCCACTCACACAAGGACGGCGGCTCCGACCGGGAGGCCTTCGAGGAAGCCGTCGCGCGCGGACGTGCCGCCTGGGTGGTCGGCGACGTGACCGAGCCGGGCGTGCCGGAGCGGCTCGTGACCGAGACCGTGGAGGCGCTCGGCCGCCTCGACGTCCTCGTCAACAACGCGGGAGTGACGCTCTCGGCGCCCGCGCTCGAGTCCTCGGCGGACGACTTCGACCGGGTCTTCGGGGTCAACGTCCGCGGGCCCTTCCTCCTCGCGATCGCGGCCGCGGCGCAGATGCGGGAGCAGGGCGCCGGGGGCACGGTCGTCAACGTGACGAGCGTGCACGAGCACGTGCCCAGGCGAGGCTTCGCCCTCTACGCGTCCTCGAAGGCGGCGCTCGGGATGCTGACCCGCTCGCTCGCGCTCGAACTCGCCCCGGAGATCCGCGTGAACGCGGTCGCGCCGGGAGCGATCGCGACCGAGCGGAACGAGGAGGCGGACGCGCTCGACTCGCAGATCCCCGTCCAGCGGCCGGGGACGCCGGCCGAAGTCGCCGCGGCGGTCTCCTGGCTCGCGAGCGAGGACGCCGCGTACGTCAGCGGCGCCAGCCTGCTGGTGGACGGGGCGATGGCCCAGCAGGTCGTGGAATCCTCCCCTGCGTGATCCCGCTCGTCAGCCACTCCGCCTTCGTCCACCTCCATCCGACGGGCGGCCACCCCGAGGGGCTCGAGCGGATCGCAGCGCTGCATGCAGCCTTCCCCGACTTCGCCGAAGCGCGGCCCGCAACCGTGGACGAGGTGGCGGCTGTCCACGAGCGCGACTACGTCGAGACCGTGCGGCACGTCTCCACGAGCGGGCGCGCGACGCTCCTCGACGCTGACACGCTCTGCACGGAGACGACGTACGAGGCGGCGCTGCTCGCGGCCGGCGCGGCCATCGGCGCGGCCGAGCGCGGAGGCTTCGCGCTCGCCCGCCCGCCCGGCCACCACGCCCTCCCCGAACGCGCGATGGGCTTCTGCCTCTTCAACAACGTCGCCGTGGCCGCGCGCTTCGCCCAGCGGGAGCTGGGGCTTCCCCGCGTGGCGATCCTCGACTGGGACGTCCACCACGGCAACGGGACGCAGGACACCTTCTGGGACGACGACTCGGTCTTCTTCGCCTCTCTGCACCAGTGGCCGTTCTACCCGGGCACGGGCGCGCCCGGCGAGGGGAACGCGACGACGCTCAACGTCCCCCTCCCGGCCGGCTCCGGCGACGAGCGCGTGCTCGAGGCGATGGAGGAGCTCATCGCCCCCGCGCTCGCCGCGTTCGCTCCCGACCTCCTCCTCGTCTCGGCAGGCTTCGACGGCGCCGAGGGCGACCCGATCGGGGAGTGGCGGCTGACGGAGGCCGGCTTCGCCGCGCTCGCGGCCCGCGCGGGAAGCCTCGCCGACCGGGTAGCGTTCATCCTGGAAGGCGGATACAACACGGGCACCCTGCCGGTACACGTGGGGGCCGTGGTGGGGGCGGTCTGAAAGATGGACGTCACGACGGAGACCTTCGAGAAGGAAGTCATCGAGCGATCGGGCGAGGTGCCCGTCGTCGTCGACTTCTGGGCCGACTGGTGCGGGCCCTGCAAGGCGCTGACCCCCGTGCTGGAGCAAGCAGTCGCCGAGCAGGAGGGCGGAATCCTGTTGGCCAAGGTGGACACGGACGCGAACCCGGAGCTCTCCGACCGCTACGGGGTGCGCGGCATTCCCAACGTCAAGGCGTTCCGGGACGGGCGGGTCGTGGACGAGTTCGTCGGCGCGCTCCCGCCCCAGGCCGTGAAGGCGTTCCTCGCGGGTCTGACGGGGCCCTCCGCCGCCGAGCGGCTGCTCGACGAGCTCCGCGGCTCGGGCGAGTTCCCCGAGATCCTCGGGCCGCTGGCCGAGGGCGACCACGAGCGCGTCCTCGAGTGGCTTCTCGGCGAGCTCGAGAGCGCAACCCCCGAGCGCCGGGAGCGGATCCGCGTGATCATGGTCTCCCTCTTCGGCGACCTCGGACAGGAGCACCCAGTGACGACCCACTACCGCCGCCGGCTCGCAAGCGCGCTCTACTGATGGACGACGGCCTCGAGCTGCGCCCTCCCAGGCCCGAGGAGGCCCAGGCGGTCGCGAACCTCGTCATCGCCTGCGACATCGACGAGTTCGGCGCGCCCGACTTCGATCTCGACGACCTCCTGACCGACTGGCACATGCCGGGTTTCGACCTGGCCGAGGATGCCGTCGTCGTCCTCGACGGCGACCAGGTAGTCGCCTACGCCGGCTTCGTCCGGAACGACTACGTGGACGTCTACGTCCACCCGGAGCACCGGGACCGCGGCATGGGCAAGAGGCTGCTCGACTGGTCGGAGGAGCGCGCACTCGAGCGCACGGCCCCGGGTGAGGAGGTGCGGCTCGCGCAGGTGCTGAGCTCGAGGCACACAGGCTCGCAGCAGCTCCTCGAGGAGCGCGGCTACGAGCCCGTGCGGACCTACTGGCGCATGAGCATGCCACTGACCGACACGCCCCCGCCGCCGACCTGGCCCGAGGGCGTCCTCGTTCGCACCTTCGACCAGGAGCGGGACACGCGCGCCGTCCACGCCCTCGTCCAGGACGCCTTCGGCGACAACGAGCGCTACGAGGCGGCGTCCTTCGAGGAGTGGCAGGCGTACATGATCGACCGGGACGCGTTCGAGCCGGGCCTCTGGTTCCTGGCCGAGTCGGAGGGCGAGATCGTCGGCGCCGTTCTCTGCCCCGCCTACGACGACGAGGGCTGGGTCCGTCAGCTCGCCGTCGCGCGCGGGTGGCGCCGCCGGGGTCTCGGCACGGCGCTCCTCCGCCAGGCGATGTCCGAGTTCCACCGGCGCGGGCGCCGAGAGATCGGGCTCGTCGTCGACTCGTGGAACCGCACGGGCGCGAAGGAGCTCTACGAGCGCGGCGGGATGAAGGTCGTGCGCGAGCACACGCGCTACGAGAAGACGCTCCGGCCGGCCGGATAGCTCCGGCGAACCGAATTCGTCGCCCTGCCGAACAAATCCTCGGCAGACTCTCTACGACGAAGGAGGACACCATGACTCGTGCACTGCCTCGGCGCCTCGCCGGCCTGCTCGCCCTCACCGTCGTCGCCGCAGCGACGCTCGCGGGCGGGGCGGTCGCGCAGACGGGCAACCTCACCCTGGTCGGCGACAAGACGAAGCTCGTCACCGACCCGGCAACGACGAAGGCCCTGCTGGACAACGGCATCGTCCCGCTCCCGGTCGGCAAGACCGGCTTCGAGTTCCTCAACCCTTCACAGGTGCGCTATTCCTTCCCGCTCACCGGCGGGAGCGTCAACCCCTCCAACCTCTTCGGCACGATCGAGCACTCCGGCGGGCTGAACGTCGTCAACACGAACACGGGAGCCTCGCTCCTCCTCACGAACTTCCGGATCACGATCGACGCGAACCCCGGCCTCAGCGCCGAGGTGAACGGCAACCCGTCCGTCCGCGTGCGGATCCTCGACCTGAGCCTCAAGCGGGCGAAGGTGATCAGCCAAGGACGCCTGATCCGGGTCAAGAACGTGGACGCCTACCTGACGCCCGCCGCCGCCGACGCGCTGAACGCGTCGCTCGGCGTCACGATCTTTGCTCCGGGCCTGAAGCTCGGCGTCGCGCAGGTCTTCGCGCGCGTCGCGGCCTGACCCGCGGAACCGCTCCTCGAGAGCCGAGGCCGCCCCGCACGGGTCCGGGGCGGCCTTGCGCTGTCCTCACTCTCGCCGGGCAGAGGGGTAGGAGCCGAAGACGCGGAGCTCGCGCGTGAGTGCGCGAAGCTCCCCGAGCGTCTCGGCGACGACTGTGTCGTGCGGATGCCCGGCGAGGACGGCGTCGAAGCGGTAGCGCCAGGGGGTCCGCGGGATCGGCCGGGAGACGAGCTGCACGAGGTCGAGGCGGTGGCGGGCGAAAGGCTCGAGCGCGGCGTGCAGCGCTCCGGGAGCGTGGTCGGTGACGAAGGAGAACGCCGTCCGCCAGTCGCCCGGCTCGCGATCGAGGCGTGTGTAGGGCGCGACGGCGACGAAGCGGGTGAGCGCGCCCGGGTGGTCGCCGATGTCGTCCGCGAGCACGGTGAGGCCGTGCAGCGCGGCCGCCCGCTCGCTCGCGATGGCGACGTCGCTCGGGTCGCCCCGCCCAGCGACGTCGTGCGCGGCGTCGGCCGTCGTCGCGGCGGCGATCGCGGTCGCGCCGGGAAGCCGGGCGAGGAGGCGGCGGCACTGGTCGAGCGCGACGGGGTGCGACCGGACGACGCGGATCGCCTCCAGGGCGATCGGCGCGGGGCCGACGAGGCAGTGGCGGATAGGCACGACCGCCTCGCGGACGAGGGAGAGCGCCGACTCGTAGAGGAGGTCGTGCGTCTCGTTGACGGGGCCGGCGAGCGAGCTCTCGATCGGCAGCACGCCGAACGCCGCCTCGCCCTCGCCGACGGCCCGGACGACGGCGGCGAAGCTCGGCAGCGAGACGAGCCCGGCCCCCTCGGGAAAGAGGACGTCGCAGGCCGCGGCGCTGTGCGCGCCCTCGCGGCCGGGGTAGGCCACGCGTGGTTCCATCGAGGGACGGTAGCTACTCGCGCAGGTCGGGCGGCAGGCGGAAGAAGACGTCCTCGCGGGTCAGCTCCACGTCTTCGCGCCCGTCGAACCCGAGCTCCGCCAGACGCGCGACGACGCGCTCGACGAGAAGGTCGGGCGAGGAGGCGCCGGCGGTGAGCCCGACCGTCGTGTGTCCGTCGAGCCAGGCCTGGTCGAGGTCGCTCTCGTCGTCGATCAGGTAGGCGTCGGCGCCGCGGCTTCGGGCGACCTCGACGAGCCGGTTCGCGTTCGAGCTCGTGCGCGAGCCGACGACGAGGACGAGCGTCGCCTCGGTGCAGATCGTCTTGACCGCGTCCTGCCGGTTCTGGGTCGCGTAGCAGATGTCCGCCGACGGGGGCCCGACGAGGTCGGGGACGCGCTCGCGCAGCGCGCCCACGACGTCGGCGGTGTCGTCGAGGGAGAGGGTCGTCTGGGTGATGTAGGCGAGCTGCTGCCCCTCCTCGAGCTCGATCGCCCGCGCTTCCTCGGGCGTCTCGACGAGGACGATCGCGTCGGGCGCCTCCCCCATCGTGCCCTCGACCTCGACGTGCCCGGCGTGGCCTACGAGCGCGATCCTGTGGCCCCGTGCCGCGTAACGGCGCGCCTCGGCGTGGACCTTGGACACCAGCGGGCAGACGGCGTCCACGACCTGGAGACCGCGCTCGGCGCACTTCTCGTAGACCTGCGGCGCGACGCCGTGCGCCGAGAGGACGACGAGCGCGCCTTCGGGGACGTCCTCCTCGGAATCGACGAAGACCGCCCCGCGCTCCTCGAGGTCGCGGACGACGTGGACGTTGTGGACGATCTCGTGGCGGACGTAGACGGGCGGGCCGTGGCGCTCCAGGAGCTTCTCGACGATGTCGATCGCCCGGACGACGCCTGCGCAGAAGCTGCGCGGGCTGGCGACGAGGACGCGCTTCCCGCTCACCGGGCGACTCCCCGCAGGGCCGCCGCCGCATGGCGGAGGGACGCAAGCGCCCCGCGCGCAGCGAGGGCGGTCCGGATCGTCTCACGCGGCTCGAAGACGAGCGCGTGGGCGGCGACGCGCCAGTCGGTCCCACCGTCGGGGGAGGCCGCGCGCGCGAGGGCGCCGACGGGGCGCGCGGGGGTGTCCGAGATCGCGCGCACGACGCCGGCGAGGCGGCCGGTGGCGGCGAGCGTCGCGCTCTCGGCGTCGACGGCGACGGCGCCCGTCCGCTCGGCGAGCGCGCGCCGGTCGACCGGGTCGTCGACGACGCGTCCGGCGTCGCAGACGACCGCTCGGAGTGCGCCCGGCACCCCGAGCGGCTCGTCCTCCCAGAGCACCGTGCCGTCGGCGTCGACGACGCGCCGCGCGGTGAGGAGCGTCCCCGGCTCGAGCCCCGGTACGAGCGCGCCGGCGAGGCCGAAGGAGACGAGCGGGCCCTCGGGGAGCATCCCGCGCGCGCCGAGGCCGACGCGGGCTGCCCGCGCTCCGCCGCGGCGGGCGGCGTCCTCCTCCACGGCAAGCGCGCAGGCGAGCGTCACTACCGCAGCGTCCAGGCCAGGCTCCGGACGGTCTCCTTGACGCTCTCTGTCGTCGCGATCGTCGCGGCCGGCTCGAAGCCGGAGTGGATCCCGCAATGCTCGCAGCGATGGTCGTTGCCGGGCCCGTAGCGCTCCCACTCGATGCCGTTCACAAGCGCCTCGTACGTGGGGAAGATGCCGTCGGTGAGGAGGTAGCACGGGCCCTTCCAGCCGTACGGGTTCCTCGTCACCGAGCCCCAGGGTGCGCAGGGGAGCTGCCGGTCGCCCGTGAGGAAGTCCTGGTAGACCGGGCTGGCGAGCCAGCGGTAGCCGTGGCGGCGCGCGGCGGCGCGTATCTCGCGAAACATCGCTTCGTGCTCGGCCCGGGTCATCGTCAGCTCCGGGTCGATCTGGGAGTACTGGTAGCCGGGAGCGACGAGCATGCCGTCGATGCCGACTTCGTCCGTGAGGTAACGCATCATCTCGATCACGTCGGAGACCTCGGTCTCCTTGAAGACGGTCGTGTTCGTGGTGACGCGGAAGCCGTTCGCGCGCGCGATGCGGATCGCCTCGACGGCGATCTCCCAGAGGCCCGGGTAGTCACAGATGTAGTCGTGGATCTCCTGCATGCCGTCGAGGTGCACGACGAACGTGAGCCGCGGGTTCGGCTCGAAGCGGTCGAGCATGTCCACGAGCCGGAGCGCGTTGGTGCAGAGCTGGATGTTCCGCTTCATCTCGAGGAAGCCGGCGACGACCTCCTCGATGCCCTTGAAGATCAGGGGCTCGCCGCCGCAGATCGAGATCACGGGCGCCGGGCACTCGACCGCCGAGTGGAGGCACTCCTCGACCGTGAGCCGGGCCTTGTTGGACTCGTACTCGCGGATCTTCCCGCAGCCGATGCAGGCGATGTTGCAGCCCAGGGTCGGCTCGAGCATGATCACGAGCGGGTAGCGGTCCTTGCCCTTCTGCGACGCGACGTAGCGGCCGATCTGCACGGTGCTGCGGAGCGGGAACTTCATCTCCCTCCCTTCGAGAGCGCCTCCTGGACGGCCCTGGCGAGCGCCGGCTCGACGGGACCGGGTGCGTATCCGAGTCTACTGCGGGCCTTCTCGGAGGAGAAGAACATGGGCAGCCGCGCCAGCCGCACCTCGTCCCTGTTGGCGATGCCAGCGATTCCGGCCACCTCGGCGACAGCATACGGAACCCGCAGGCGAGGGCGCGAGCGGCCCGCGAGGCGGGCGACGGCGGCGAAGAGCTCCTCGAGCGTGAGGTTGACGCCCCCGAGGAGGTAGCGCTCGCCGGCCTCGCCCCACTCGAGGGCGAGAGCGTGCCCGCGGGCGACGTCGCGGACGTCCACGACGTTGAGCCCTGTCGTGGCCACGTACCCGCGGAGGCGCCCGGTGGCGACGCCGGCGATCATGCGACCGGTGGGGGTCGGCTTGCGGTCGCCCTCGCCCACGGGTGTCGTCGGGTTGACGACGACCGCGCTCGCCTCGAGCGCGAGCCGCTCGGCGGCGAGCTTCGTCTGCTTGTACGGGATCTCGAGCTCCCAGGCCGGCGGCCCGTCCTCCTCGGTGGCAAGGCGTCCGGGAACGGGGCCGCACGTGCCAGCGGTCGAGCAGTGGACGAACCGGCGGACGCCGGCGCGGGCGGCGGCCTCGAGGAGCGTGCGCGTCCCCTCGACGTTGACCCGCTCGTGCAGGGAGGCCGGCGCGTCGTAGCTGTAGAGCGCGGCTACGTGGACGACGGCCTCGCAGCCTGCGACCGCGCGCTCGAGAGCGGCGCGGTCGAGGAGGTCGACGCGCTCGTCGCGAACCTGGGCGCCGCGCTCGCGCAGCTCGCGGGCGACGTGGCCCCCCACGAAGCCGGTGGCGCCTGAGACGTAGACCTTCACCCGGCCAGGGCCCGGCGCATCCGCCCGAGCGCCATCACCGGCCAGACCTCCCGGTAGAGGTGGTAGTTGATGAGGAAGTCGCGCGGGAAGCCGGTTCCGGTGAAGTGCTCCTCGTCCCAGCCTCCGTCCGCTCTCTGGTTCCGGCAGAGCCACTCGACGGCGCGGCGGGCAGTCTCCGAGCGGGCCTCGCCGGCGGCGACGAGACCGAGGAGCGCCCAGGCGGTCTGCGACGGCGTCGCCTCGCCGCGGCCGCGCCACGAGAGCCCGTCCTCGCCGAGGTCGTACGAGCGGCAGTCCTCGCCGAAGCCGCCGTCGTCGCACTGGTGGGCCTCGAGCCAGGCGACCGCTCTGCGCATCGCCGGATGCTCCGGCGGGAAGCCGGCCGCCTCGAGCGCCGGGAGCACGGCTCCGATCCCGTAGACGTAGTTGACGCCCCAGCGCCCGAACCAGGAGCCGTCCTCGTCCTGCTCCCGCAGGAGGTACTCGACCCCGCGCCGGACCGCCCCCTCGTAGCCGGGCTCGCGCGCGAGGAGCTCGACGACGTGCCCGGCGACGTCCGGCGAGGGCGGGTCGGTGACGGCGCCGAAGTCGCAGAACGGGATCCTGTAGAGCCACTCGGCGTCGTTGTCGACGTCGAACGCCCCCCAGCCGCCGTTCCGGCACTGCATCGCCTCGATCCAGCGGGCTCCGCGCTCGACGGCGTTCGCCCCGAGGCCAAGCTCCCTGAGCGCCATGGCCACGATGGCCACGTCGTCGATGTCCGGGTAGAGGTCGTTGTCGTACTCGAACGCCCAGCCGCCGGGCTCGACGCCGGGCCGGCGGACGGCCCAATCGCCGCGCTCCCGGATCTCCTCGCGGACGAGGATCTCGCCGGCGCTGGCGAGGGCGGGGTGGTCGGCGGCCAGGCCGGCCGCGCGGAGGGCGAGAACCGCGAGGCCCGTGTCCCAGACGGGCGACTGGCAGGCCTCCGGACGGAGCCGGTCTCCCTCCTCGACGAGGAAGCGGTTCCAGCCGTCGAGACCCCGGCGGAAGTGGGGCGAGTCGAGCCCGTGCCCGCGGCAGGCGAGGGCGATCAGCGACCAGACCCACGGCGGCTGGATGCCGCCCCAGGAGCCGTCGAGCTCCTGACGATCGAGGATCCAGCGCTCGGCGTAGGCGAGGGCGCGCTCGCGCCCGGGCTGCACGGGCTGGCGCGCGTACCAGGCGAGCGCGCGGTCGGAGAGGAGGCCCATCGTCGTCTTCCGCGGGGCGGGGCCGAGGACGAGCTCCGTGCACGCGCGCCCGGGGGGCAGCGGCCGGACGGGGCGGTAGTGCATGACCACCGTGAGCGGGACGACCGTCTGGCGCGCCCAGCAGGCGAAGTCGTAGACGGAGAGCGGGAGCCACGGCTTCAGGAGGACGAGCTCGGGCGGGAGCTGCGGGATCTCGTCCCAGGCCCAGAGCCCGAAGAGCGCGAGCCAGATGCGGGTGAAGACCCGCGCGCCGCCGATGCCGCCCCGCTCCTCGCAGAAGCGGCGGGCGGCGGCGAGACGCTGGTCGTCCGCATCGAGCCCCGCGAGCCTCAGCGCCGCGTAGGACTCGAGCGTGGCTGCGAGATCCGGCTCCCCCTCCCAGTAGATCGACCAGAGCCCGTCGGGCCGCTGCCGGGCGAGGAGCTCGTTTGCGCACCTGCGCGTGGTGTCCTCGTCGCGGAGCCCGAGAAACTCGAGCAGGAGCAGGTGCTGGGCCGTCATCGTCACGTTCGACTCGAGCTCGCCGACCCACCAGCCGTCGGACTTCTGCAGCCCGAGCAGGCGCTCCACCGCAGCAGCGAGCGTGCGCTCGAGATCGACCGCCGGCCCGGGCTTCGCAGGCCTCGTCCCCTTGCGCTCTCTTGTCGCGCTCACATCAAGCTCTCCTTGCATTCCGCGCGCCACACGCGCGGATTTCCGCTGTACGCTCGAAAGCGGGTGGTAGGCCAGGGTGCCCCATAGAGAAGCAAGTGTTTCACGCCGGAGTCCTCGCCGGACCCGTCGCCAGGGCGTGGCGGGCGGCGGCGCGGCCGCTGCGGACGGCGCTCTCCATCGTCGCCGGCCAGCCCGTGTCCGTCCACGCGCCCGCGCGCGCAACGCCCGGCCTGCCCGTCTCCGGCCCCGGGCGCCTCGACGCCGTGCCCGGCAGGGCAGCGAACGTCGCCGCCGGCTCGCGGCTGACGCGCGACCAGAGGAGGTCGGCCCGCCCCAGGCGGCCGGTCAGCTCGCCGGCGAGGAGATCGACGAGCGTCTTGCCGCGAACGGGGAGGAGCTCCGGGGCGCCGCTCGAGACCACGGTCACGTACTGGCCGCGGGCCGGCTCTCGCCCCGTGAGGCGGCCGCGGTCGAACGCCCAATGGGCGGGGCTGCCGAGCAGCGCCGCCAGCTCGAAGCGGAGGATCGGCCGGTCGAAGAGGAGGTGCGCGCTCACGATCGGGGAGTCCTCCAGGGCGGGATCGGGCTCGCCGAGGAGCCGTGCGCTCTCCGCCGGCGGCAGGGCGACGACGACCACGTCGGCCTCGACCCGCTTGCCGTCCGCCAGGAGGACGACGCCCTCCTCGACCGCGACCGCCCGCGCGCCCGTGCGCGCCTCGCCCCCGCTCCCGGCGAGCGCCGCCGCGGCGGCCTCTCCGTGCATGGCCCCGAGCGGCTCGACGGGGAGCACGAGGTCGCTCGCCTCCCGGGCCCCGAGGAGCGCGGTCTGGACGGTGAAGAGCGCAGGGGCGGCGCTCACCTCGTCGCTGCGCAGGTTGAGCGCCGGGCGGACGAAGACGTCCCAGAAGCGGTCGATCGCCGCCTGCGACTGCCCCAGCCGCCGGAGGAGCCCGGCGAAGGTCTCGTCGTCGTGCTCCTCGGGGACGAGCCGCGCGAGTCGGCGCGTGACGCGGGCGATCGCCAGCCGGTCGCGCAGCGGGACGTGGCGGTAGCGCAGGAGGGCCACGGGGCCCGTGGCGATGCGGGCGACGCTTCCGTCCTCCCCGATCACGGGCAGGTCGAGCCGCTCCCGCCGTACGGCGCCGGCTCGCCCTACGCGGCCGAGGAAGCGCAGGTACTCCGTGCAGCAGCCGAGCGCGATGTGCTGCCCGTTGTCGGGCGGCGGATCGGGGTCGCCCTCCCGCTCGGGGAGCGTCTGCACCGCCCCGCCGAGCGTCGGCCTCGCCTCGAGCAGCGTCACCTCCAGGCCGGCGTCGACGAGCTCGAGCGCCGCCGCGAGGCCCGCGAGGCCCCCGCCGACGACGGCCGCCCTCACAGCGCGGCCACCGCCCGCACCTTCCCCACGGCCGAGAGCCGCGGCCGGCGCGTGAAGACGTCGAAGCCGCGGCCCTGCATCTGCACGAGGAGGCCGCGGTAGATCCCCGCGAAGGCGCGCACGCAGAGCGCGCTCCGCCGGTCGAGGAGAGGCAGGAGCTCGAGTCCCTCCGCGAGCAGCGCCTCGGCCCTCCCGGCCTGGTGCTCCATGAGCGCGCGCCACTCCGGCCCGGTGCGACCGGCGGCGAGATCGGCCTCGTCGACGCCGAACCGCGCCAGCTCGTCCTGGGGGAGGTAGACGCGGCCGAGTCGCCAGTCCTCGGCGACGTCGCGCATGATGTTGATCTGCTGGAGCGCGACGCCCAGTGTCTGGGCGCGCGGGGCGGCCGCCTCCGGGTCGCGCGGCCCGTAGACCGCGGCGCAGGCGATGCCGACGGCGCCCGCGACGAAGCCGCAGTACTCGTGCAGCTCGTCCCAGGTCGCGTAGCGGGTCTTCTCGGCGTCCATGAGCCCGCCCGCGACGAGGTCGAAGAGCGCGTGCTTCGGGATCCCGTAGCGCGAGACCGCGTCCGAGAGCGCGACGAGAACGGCGTCGTCCTCCGGCGCCTCCGGCAGCGCCACGATCCCGGCCCGGCACGCTTCGAGCCCCGCCCGCCGGGCCTCGGGCGGCGCCGCGGGGTCGTCGGCGACGTCGTCCACGCGGCGCGCGAACGCGTAGAGCGCGGCGACCGCAAGCCGCTTCGGTCGCGGAAGGACGAGGATTCCCCAGGCGAAGTTCCGCGCCTCCCGGCGCGTGATCCGGACGACCTCCGCGTAGGCCCGCCCGACGGTCATGGCCGCCGGACGAGCTCCCGGAGCGCGAGCCGCAGGAACGTCCACCGGGTCGGCGCAGGCCGCGAGGAGAAGACGTCGAAGCCCGCGTGCTCGAGCGCTGCCAGCGCGGCGAGGCCGCCGCGCGCGTAGAGCGCAACACCGAGGCCGGGGCGACCGCCGAGCGCCTTCCGCAGCGGCAGACCCGCCTCGAGGAGCCCGCGCGCCCTCTCCGCCTCGAAGCGCAGGAGCGCGGCGACAGGCTCCGTCAGCGGCCCGGCCAGGTCGGCGTCGGCGACGCCGAAGCGGCGCAGGTCCTCCTGCGGCAGGTAGACGCGGCCGAGCGCGAGGTCGCGAGGCGGGTCCTGGACGAAGTTGACGAGCTGGAGGCCGGTGCAGACCGAGTCGCTCATCGCCACGAGCCCGGGCTCGTCCAGACGGCCGTAGATCCCAAGGACGAGCCTGCCGACGGGATCGGCCGAGTACGTGCAGTACCCGCGCACGTCCTCCCAGGTCTCGTAGCGCGTCCGCGACTGGTCGATCCGGTTCGCCTCGATCAGGCGCCGGAAGGGCTCGAGGGGCAGCGAGCACGCGGCGATCGTCTCGTGCACCCGCTCCATCAGCACCGTCCGCGGCCCGTCGAGCTGGCGCTCGAGCTCGGCCAGGAGCCCGAGGCGGTCGCCGGCCGTCTCGTCCCCGAGGGTGTCCACGAGGCGCGCGAACCCGTAGACCGCCCGCAGGTGGGGCCGCGCCCACCGCGGCGCGAGGAGCGAGACGACCGGGAAGTTCTCGCCGGCCGCGCGGGCGGCGATCCGCTCGGCCGCCAGCTCGGGCGCGTCGAGTACGCTCGCCTGGGGCATGGAGGACAGTATGGAGCGGCGGCCTCTCGGGCGCACCGGCGTCGACCTCCCCGTCGTCGGGATGGGCACGTGGCTGACGTTCGACCTGCCCGAGAGCGAGCAGGGTGTCGCTGACGCCGTCGTGGACGCGGCCTTCGCCGCCGGGACGAGCCTCGTCGACTCCTCGCCCATGTACGGGCGCGCCGAGGCCGCGCTCGGCCGGGCGCTCGGCGGCCGCCGCGAGGAGGCGTTCGTGGCCACGAAGATCTGGACGCCGTCGCCCGACGAGGCCCGCCTCCAGCTCGAGGCGCAGCTCGGCTTCTACAGCGGCCGCGTCGACCTGGAGCAGGTGCACAACCTCGTCGCCTGGGAACGGCACCTCGACTGGCTGGAACGGGAACGGGAGGCCGGCCGCGTCCGCTTCCTCGGCGCCACTCACTACGCGCCGTTCGCGTTCCCCGAGCTGGCCGCCGTCATGCGGAGCCGGCGGATCGACGCGATCCAGGTCCCGCTCAACCCCCGGGAGCGCGAAGCGGAGCGCGAGCTCCTGCCGCTGGCCGACGAGCTCGGGCTCGGCGTGATCGCCATGCGCCCGCTCGGCGAGGGCGACCTCCTCCCCGGCCCGCCGGCGGAGGCCCTCGCCCCGCTCGGCGTCGAGACCTGGGCGGAGGCGCTCCTCCGCTGGGCCCTCTCCGACCGGCGCGTCACAGCCGTGATCCCGGCGACGACGAGCCCCGAGCACGCGCGCGAGAACGCGCGCGCCGGCTCGCCGCCCTGGTTCGGCCCGGAGGAACGTCGGCTCGTCGAGAAGCTGGCGGGCGCCTAGAGCCCCAGCTCCCGCAGCACCTCGGCCGTGTGCTCGCCCAGGGCGGGCACGTCGCCGGCCGGCGGACGCTCGCCGTCCACGAGGAACGGCGAGCCGACGACGGGGATCGGGCCGGCGGGCGAGCCGACCTCGGCGACGAGGCCGTTGTGGGCCAGCTGCGGGTGCGCCATCACCTCGGGGATGCCGTTGACGGCGCCGCAGGGAATCCGCGCGGCCTCCAGGCGCTCGAGCCATTCGGCGGCGGGACGCGCCGCGAAGACCCGTTCCAGCGCCGGCTCGAGGAGCCCGCGGTGCTCGACCCGCGACTCGTTCGTGTCGAAGCGCAGGTCGGCGCGGAGCTCCGGTCGGTCGATCACCTCGACGCAGAGCGCGCGCCAGTGCTCGGGCGAGAGGACGGCGAAGCCGAAGAGCTCGCCGCCGGCCGCGGGAAACGGCCCGTAGGGGCAGAAGTGCGGGTGCCGCATCCCCGTGCGTGCGGGCTCCTCCCGCCGGTGCCACCAGAGGTGCGGGAAGTAGCCGAGCCAGTCCACCATCGTGTCGAAGAGGGAGACGGAGACGCGCGCGCCCTCGCCAGTGGCGGCGCGCCGGGCGAGCGCAGCGAGCGCGGCGACGGCCGCGTAGCTCGCGGCGCCGACGTCGCAGGCGGAGATGCCGACGCGTGCCGGCGCCTCCGGCGAGCCGGTGATGGCGATCAGGCCCGACTCTCCCTGCATGACGAGGTCGTAGGCGCTCTTGCCCGCGTAGGGCCCGTCGGGGCCGTAGCCGGTGATCTCGACGTAGACGGCGTCCGGGCGGAGCGCGCGCACGTCCTCCTCGGCGAGCCCGACCCGCTCCGCCCAGCCGGGCGTGTAGTTGACGAGGACGACGTCGCTGCGCTCGACCAGCCGCTCGACGGCCGGGCGGTCGGCGGGATCCTTGACGTCGAGGACGACGCTGCGCTTGCCCCGGTTGACCCAGACGAAGCCGCTCGAGAGGCCCGCCGCCACCGTGTCCCAGGCGCGGGTGACGTCGCCGGCGCCGGGCCGCTCGACCTTGACCACGTCGGCGCCGAGGTCGGCGAGAAGCCGCGTGGCGAGCGGGCCCGCGAGGCCGTTCTCGAAGGCGACGACACGGGTGTCGGAGAGCAGCGGCACGGCCCGTACCGTACTCCGTAGGCTGAAGGGGCACGCAAGCGGCAGGGACGACGAGGGAGGACACGTGGCGGAGCTGAGCGGGAGCGCGCGGAAGACGATCGAGGGGCCGAACATCGCCCTCCTCCTGATGAAGGACGGGTCGCACGTGAGCCCGGTCTGGATCTCGCACGAGAACGGCTACCTCGCGCTCAACACGGTGGTGGGGCACCTCAAGGGGCGGAACATGCGCCGCGACCTCCGGGTCGCGATCTCGCTCGCCGACCGGGACGATCACACCGACCATGCGGACGTCCGCGGCCGCGTCGTCGAGCTGGTCGAGGGCGAGGAAGCGGACCGGCAGCTCGACGAGCAGGCGAAGAAGTACGAAGGCGTCGGCGAGCACCCGTGGCGGAGGGAGGGCGAGCGGCGGGTGAAGGTGCTCGTCGAGCCGCTGGCCGTGCCGACATGAGCCGTCTCCTCTTCCTCAGCCGGGCCGAGGTCGCCGGCCTCCTGCCCGAGATCCCGCAGCAGCTCGACCTCGTCGAGCGGACGTACCGCTCCCTCGCAGCGGGCGCCGTCGAGCTGCCGCCGAAGCCGGGCGTGCACCCGCGCAAGGACTCGTTCCTCCACGCCATGCCCGCGTACCTCCGCGACGAGGACGTCGTCGCGCTCAAGTGGGTCGCCGGCTACCCGGCGAACAAGGACCGCGGCCTTCCGTACATCACCGGCCTCGTCGTCGTCAACGACGCGGAGACCGGTCTGCCCCTCGCGGTCATGGACGGCGCCGAGATCACGGCGGCGCGCACCGCGGCGGCGAGCGGGGTGTGCGTCCGGCGCTTCGCCCCCGAGGGCTGGCGCGAGGCCGCCATCCTCGGCTGCGGCGAGCAGGGGATCTTCCACGCCCGCCTCCTGCGCGCCCTCCAGCCGGACGTCCGCCTCCGCGCCTACGATCCGCATCCGGAGCGGGTCGAGCGCCTGGGCGCCGGAGTCGAGGCGGTCGCGGGCTGGGAGGAGGCCGTCGAGGGCGCCGAGGTCCTCGTCACCGCCGGGCCGATCGTCGAGGACCCGAGCCCGCCGATCCGGCGCCGGCACCTGGGCGAGCGCTGGCTCGCGCTGCCGATCGACTTCGACTTCTACGCGACCGCGGAGCTCGTCGCCTCGGCCGACCTCTTCCTCGCGGACGACGTCGGCCAGTTCGAGTACTACCGCACGCTCGGCCACTTCCAGGGCTGGCCCGCGCCGGCCGGCAACGTCGGCGAGGGGCTGGGGCGCGAGGGCTCCCCCGCCCGCGTCGTCTGCTGCAACCTCGGCATCGGCGCGCTCGACGCCGCGTTCGCCAACGTCGTCCTCGGGCGCGCCCACGCCGCGGGGGCGGGCACGGAGCTCGATCTGTGAGCCCGGCATCCTGGCTCGTCGAGCTCGAGCGCTCGCTCGCCGAGACCGACGAGGGAACAGAGGCTCTCGCCACCGGGCTCGTGGTCCTCGCGACGGTGTGCGGGCGCGAGGTGCACGTGGACGAGGACGAGGCCCACGGCGCCGCGCGACGCGCGCTGCTCCTCCTCGGGGCGGGCGGCGACCCGTCGCGCGGGCTCGACTTGCACGGCCGCGCGGTCGGGTCGATCGCGGACGACCTCCGCACGGTCGACCGCCAGCTCGCCCTCGAGGACGGGATCAGCCGGCTTCGCCTGGAGGCGCAGGGGCTCCCGCACGTGAGCGAGGCCCTCAGGGCGCTTGCCGACGCCCCGGACGTCGCCTGGAGAGCCTTCGCGGCCGGGATCCTCGTCGAGGAGCTGGGCGGCGCCGACGAGGAGGAGGCCTAGACTGCGCCGGTGGCGAGGCGGCCGGTCATCGGGATCACGGCGTACGCGGAGGAGGCCCGCTGGGGCGTCTGGGAGGCGCCGACGGCGCTGATCCCGCTCTCGTACGTCGACAGCGTCGAGCGCGCCGGCGGGCGGGCGCTGCTCGTACCGCCGAGCGACGAGGGGATCGAGGAGACGCTCGACGCGCTCGACGGCCTCGTCCTCTCCGGAGGCGCCGACCTCGACCCGCGGACCTACGGCGCCGAGGCCCACCCGAAGACGGCGGGCGTCCGCCCCGACCGCGACCGCGCCGAGCTCGCCCTCCTCGAGGCCGCGCTTGCGCGGGACATGCCCATCCTGGCCGTGTGCCGGGGAAGCCAGGTCCTCAACGTCGCGCGCGGAGGCGACCTCGTCCAGCACCTCCCGGAGGTCGTCGGCCACGAGCGCCACAAGCACACCCCCGGCGTCTTCGCCGACCACGACGTCCGCGTGCTGCCCGGCACGCGCCTGCACGGGCTCGTCGGCGAGCACGCGCCGGTCAAGAGCCACCACCACCAGGGTTACGGCCGGCTCGGCGAGGGGCTGCGCGCCGCGGCGCGCGCCGACGACGGCACGGTCGAGGCGATCGAGGACCCCGAGCGGCGCTTCGCCCTCGGCGTCCTGTGGCACCCGGAGGAGGGCGAGGACGCCGCGCTCTTCGAGGGCCTCGTGGGCGAGGCGCGTAACTTCCGCGAGGAGCGCGCGTGAACGGCCGCCCGGTCCGGCCGGCGGTCGTCACGAAGCCCTAACACGGCCGCGCGATACTGGTTCGGCCGGATCGGGAACGTAGTCTTCGAACCGTGAGTCGCATCGCTCCCATCGCCCTCGTGCTCGTGCTTGCGCTCGCGCTCGCAGGCTGCGGCGCGGCGGAGGCGGACGGCGACCTCGACGCGGACACCGAGGCGACGGAGACGACGCAGGAGCAGGAGGCCTCGCCGATCGCGACGCAGCAGGTCGTGGAGGAGTTCCTCGCCTCCGAGGAGGGCGCCGAGCTCGAGGAGGCGGCGAGCCCCGACCCAGCCTGGGACCAGCTCGGCCTGGGGCTCGACCCGACGCCGGCCGAGCAGCGGCGCTACGGGACGTTCTCGATCTACGTCGTCGACCCCGAGCGCGACGAGGCCGTCGAGTCGCTCCTGACCGACAAGGAGACGCTGCAGCCGCTCGAGCCCGACTCGCAGGGCATCTACTGGGACTACGACGAGCTCGCGCGTTCCTACGTCGCGCACAAGCGCTATGGGCCGAACGTCGTCCTCGCCTGGTGGAACGAGCAGGAGGAGCCGGGCACCGACGCGCGCTGGCAGCGGCTCGACAGCCTCCTGCAGGGGCTCTCCTCCGGGTAAGCTCCCGCCCTGCGATGGGGCGGCTCGACGGGAAGACGGCGGTGATCACCGGGGCGGCCGGGGGGATCGGCCGCGAGGCGGCGCTCCTCTTCTCCGCCGAGGGCGCGGGCGTCTGCGTGGCCGACGTCCAGCGGGAGGCCGGCGAGCGAACCGCGTCCGAGTGCCGCGAGGCGTTCTTCTTCGAGGCCGACGTCACCGACCCGGCGAGCGTCCAGGCGATGTACGCGGCGGCGGCGGATCGCTACGGCGGCATCGACGTGCTCTACAACAACGCGGGGATCATGCCGGCCGACGACGCCTCGATCCTCGACACCGATGTCGAGGCCTGGCAGCGCGTGCAGGACGTGAACCTGAAGGGCGTCTTCCTCTGCTGCAAGCACGGCATCCCGTACCTGCTCGAGCGCGGGGGCGGCTCGGTGGTCAACGTCGCCTCCTTCGTCGCGCTCATGGGCGCCGCCACCTCCCAGATCTCGTACACCGCCTCCAAGGGCGCGATCGTCTCCCTGAGCCGCGAGCTCGCGGTCGAGTTCGGCCGGCGCGGCCTGCGCGTGAACGCGCTCTGTCCGGGCCCGGTCGAGACGCCGCTCCTCCTGCGTCTCTTCGAGGAGACGCCGGGCGCGCTCGAGCGCCGGCTCGTCCACCTGCCCATGGGCAGGCTGGCCCGGCCGCGGGAGATCGCCCACGGGGCGCTCTTCCTCGCGAGCGACGAGTCCTCGTACGTGAACGGGGCCACGTTCCTGGTCGACGGCGGCATTACGGCCGCCTACGTGACGCCCGAGTAGCCCTTGCGACCCGGGGTTGCTTGACGGGGCCGGGCCTTCGCCGTAGCGTGGCCTTCCTGGAGCCGCAAGCCAGATGCCGTCGCAAGAGACCGCAGTCCGCTCGTCCCGCACCTCCCGGGCCGCCGCCGGCTGGGGCTGCAGGGCAAAGGCGGACCTGAGCCGGCTTTACCGGCCGGGCTTCGAACGGCGCCAGTTCTCGTGGACGAGCCCGCGCCCGCTCTGGGACTCCCGGAACGACAAGATCGCACGCTGGCTCGGCGACTCGACGGGCGACGAGCGCAAGCGCTGGGTCGAGGCGCAGCGACGGCGGGGCATCGACCCGGACTTCACGATCACGAGCTACGCCGACCGGGACGAGGTCTCCTTCTTCGTCCTCGGGGACCCGGGCGAGGGTGACGACTCGCAGTACCACGTCCTCCGCCCGCTGCACGCGACCTCCGAGGGGATCGCGTTCACGTACGTCCTCAGCGACGTCATCTACCCGGCCGGGGACGTCCTCGACTACCACGACAAGTTCCTCTGGCCGTACCAGAAGCTCCCCGGCCCGATCTACGCGATCCCCGGAAACCACGACTGGTACGACGGCCTGCACGGCTTCATGGCCATCTTCTGCGGCGCCGACCCGGACCTGCGCCCACCCGCAAAGCTCGACCGCAGCCGCCTCAGGCGCGCGTTCCTCGACCTCACCTGGCGCGAGCCTTCCGAGGCGAAGCAGGAGGAGCTCGAGGAGATGATGAAGCTGCGTCCCGAGCCGGCCAACCAGCCGGCGCCCTACTTCGCCGTCGACCTGAAGGAACTCCTGCTCGTCGGCATCGACACGGGCATCCAGGGCGAGATCGACGACGAGCAGGGCGAGTGGCTGCGGAGGATGTCGGCGCTCCCGAAGGACAAGATCCTCATGACCGGGAAGCCGCTGGTACTCGACGCCGGCCGCAAGACGACGAGGATCGACGGCTCGGAGCGCACCGTCAACGACATCGTCGACGATCCGGCGAACCGCTACGTCGCGGTCCTCGCCGGCGACATCCACAACTACCAGCGCTACCCCGTGCGGACACGCGACGGGCGCGTCATCCAGCACCTGATCAGCGGCGCAGCCGGCGCCTACACGAAGGCGACGCACAGGATCCCGAAGGCGACGATCGAGGGCTGCGGCTGCGACGAGGAGCACTTCCGCTGCTACCCGCGCCGCGGCGACTCGCTCGCCGCCTACTCGGTCCTCTACGACCGTCTGTTCGGGCGCGGCAAGGGCCTCTTCCGGATCCCGCACGAGGAGGCGCCGAAGATCATGAGCCTCCGCCTCGAGGGCGTCGACCCGCGGCGGGCCTCGGACCGGGCCGTGGACATCTCGACGCAGGCGCTCCGGGCCTCGCGGTTCGTGTTCCCTTTCTCGGGCGGCCGCGTCGCCGGGCCCTTTCACGCGCTCTTCTCCGAGTTCCTCGACTGGAACGACCCCGACCCGCCGCTCTTCAAGAGCTTCCTCCGGATCGACACGAGGCCGGGCGAGATAGACATCCGCTGCTACGCGGCCACCGGCTGCGAGGAGCACGCGGACGACCCGCCGCTCGAGGACTGGATCCGGGGGACTCGCGTGGACGACGGCAACTGGACGTGGGAGGTCCTCCTTGACTGAGCAGACGACGCCCGACGGCGGCGCCTGGCCGGCGATCTTCGAGCCGCTGCGCTTTCGCAACCTCGAGGTGAAGAACCGCCTCTTCCGCTCGAGCATCTCCGGGCGCTTCGACAACTACGACGGCTCCGGCACCGATGTGCGGGTGGACTGGGACCTGAAGTTCGCCCGGGGCGGGATCGGGGCGATCATCTCCTCGAACACGCCGGTGCACCCGCGCGGCTTGATCGTCCCCAACTACGCCCACATGGACTCGGACGAAAAGGTGCCGTGGTGGCGCGAGCTCGGGAACCGCGTGCGCGACGCCGGCTCGAGGTACATCGTCCAGCTCGCCTTCTCCGGGCGCCAGCGGGACGTCCCGAGCGTCCAGTACGACGTCGGCCTCTCCTCGACGGACAAGCCCGACCCGATCCACGGCTTCCGCTGCGAGCGGATGACGAAGGCGCAGATCGACGAGGTCGTCGAGTCGTTCGCGCAGGCCGCACGGCGCTCGCGGGAAGCCGAGCTCGACGGGATCGAGATCCACGGCTGCAACGGCTACCTGATCACGCAGTTCCTCTCGCCCGCGATCAACGACCGCGACGACGAGTACGGCGGGTCGCTCGAGAACCGGGCGCGCTTCCCGCTCGAGGTCGTGCGCGCGATGCGCCGTGAGATCGGGCCCGACTTCCACCTCCAGTTCAAGATCAGCGCCATCGACGACGGCAAGGGGATCTTCCCGTGGATGCCCGAGGGGACGACGCTCGAGGAGTCGATGCAGGTCTGCAAGTGGCTCGTCGAGGCGGGCGTGGACGGGCTCCACATCTCCTCCGGCTTCGTCTTCCCCCACCCGCGCAACCCGGCCGGCGAGTTCCCGATCGCGGACGTGATCAAGTCCTACGACACGATGCTCTCGAGCGGCAAGTACACGTTCCGGAACTACCTCATGTTCCGCACGCCGCCGATCAACAAGGGCTTCGCCCGGCTCTGGACGCGGCGGATGCGCAAGCTCGGCGTCGAGGGGATCAACCTCGAGCTCGCCCGCGCGATCAAGAAGGAGGTGGACGTTCCCGTCCTCTGCGCGGGCGGCTTCCAGACGGCCTCCGTGATCGACCGCGCGATCCGCGAAGGCGCGACCGACGGAGTCACGTTCGGCCGGCCGCTGATCGCCAACCCCGACCTCCCGCTCATGTTCGCGGAGGGCCGCGACCGGGCGCCGGAGCCGTGCACGTACTGCAACAAGTGCCTGATCAACTTCGTCGAGAACCCGCTCGGCTGCTACGAGGAGAAGCGCTACTCCTCGCGCGAGGAGATGATCCGCCACATCATGTCCGTGTACGAGGGCGCGCCGCTCCCGCGGGAGATGACGTGAGCGCGAAGCCCGACGCGATCTTCGAGCCGCTCGCGCTCGGGCCGCTGACGGTGTCGAACCGGGTGCTCCGCTCGAGCGTCGCCGGGCGCTTCGACAACTACGACGGCTCCGGGACGCAGGTGCGGATCAACTGGGACCTCCGCTTCGCGCGCGGGGGCGTCGGGGCGATCATCTCCTCGAACGCCCCCATCCACCGCCGCGGCGCGATCGTACCGGGCTACGCGCTCATCGACAGGGACGAGACGATCCCGTTCTGGCGCGAGCTCGGAGAGCGTGTCCGCGAGGCGGGCTGCCCCTACATCCTCCAGATCGTCCACGCGGGCCGGGAGCGCATCCTCCCCTACCTCGAGTGGGAGAAGGCGCTCTCGTCGTCGGACAAGCCCGAGCCGCTGAACGGCTTTCCGTGCGAGGCGATGACGAAGGCCGAGATCGACGAGGTCGTGGAGATGTTCGCAGCCGCCTCGCGCCGCGCGAAGGAGGCGGGGCTCGACGGGATCGAAGTCGCCGGCGCCAACGGGATGCTGCCGACCCAGTTCCTGTCCTCGGCGATCAACGATCGCGACGACCCCTACGGCGGCTCGCTGGAGAACCGGGCGCGCTTCGGGCTCGAGGTCGTCCGCGCGATCCGCGAGGCCGTCGGGCCGGACTTCTGCCTCGGCTACAAGATCTCGATCCAGGAGCGGATGAACGAGCTTCTCCCCTGGCTCCCGAAGGGGAACACGGTCGAGGAGTCGATCCAGATGTGCAAGTGGCTCGAGGAGGCGGGCGTGGACTACCTGCACATCAGCGCCGGGGGCGGGTTCCCGCACCCGCGCAACCCGGCGGGCGAGTTTCCCGCCTCGCAGGTGGTGCAGACGTTCGACGTTCTCCTCTCGAGCGGGCCGCGCACGTTCCGCAACTACGTGCTGTTCCGGACTCCCGGCCTCAACCGGGGCTTCGGCTGGTGGTGGACGCGCCCGCTCCGCGACCGCCACGTCGAGGGGATCAACCTCGAGGACTCGCGGGCCGTGAAGCAGGCGGTCTCGATCCCCGTCGTCTGCACGGGCGGCTTCCAGACCGCGTCCGTGATCGCCTCCGCGATCGAGCGCGGCGACTGCGACGGCGTCACGATCGCCAGGCCGCTCGTCGCCAACCCCGACCTCGTCCGCCACTTCGAGGCCGGCCGAGACCAGGCGCCCCGGCCCTGCACGTACTGCAACAAGTGCCTCTTCAGCTTCGTCGAGCACCCGCTCGCCTGCTACGAGGAGAAGCGGTTCGACTCGCACGAGGCGATGATCGCGGAGGCGTTCTCGATCTACGAGGGGGTCGAGCCGGCGGAGGCCGCGTGACGGCCGCCGAGACGATCCTCCGGCCGCTCCGCTTCCGCAACCTCGAGGTCGCGAACCGGATCTTCCGCGGCAACGTCGCCGGGCGCCTGGACCACTGGGACGGACGGGGCACGCAGACGCGCATCAACTGGGAGACACGCTTCGCCCGCCGCGGCGTCGGGGCGATCGTGTCCTCCTGGACGGCCGTGGACGAGCGCGGGAAGATCGTCCCCAGCTTCGCCGGGATCGAGGGCGACGACCGCGTGCCCTTCTGGCGCGAGCTGGGCGAGCGCGTGCACGAGCACGGCGCGAAGTACGTGCTCCAGCTCGCGCACGCGGGGCGCCAGCGGGACGTGCCGACGCTCGCCTTCGGCAAGGGCATCTCCTCGACGGACAAGCCCGACCCGCTGCACGGCTTCGAGGCCGAGCGGGCGACGAAGGCCGACCTCGAGGAGGTGAAGCGCGCCTTCGCGGCGGGGGCGCGGCGGGCGCGCGAGGCGGGCCTCGACGGCGTTGAGATCCACGGCGCCAACGGTTACCTCTTCACGCAGTTTCTCTCCTCGGCGATCAACGACCGCGAGGACTCCTACGGCGGCCCACTCGAGAACCGCGCGCGGCTCCTGCTCGAGACGCTGCGCGCGATCCGGGCCGAGGTCGGCGAAGACTTCCACGTCCAGGTGAAGATCTCGGCCACCGAGCACGCGAACGCGTTCCTGCCCTGGCTCGGGAAGGGCAACACGATCGAGGACTCGGTGCAGGTCGCGCGCTGGCTCGAGGACGCCGGCGCCGACGCGATCCACGTCTCCTCGGGGAGCACGTTCCCGCATCCCGAGAACCCGGCCGGCGGCTTCTCGCTCGAGGACATGGTCGAGACCTACGACGCGATGCTCTCGAGCGGGAAGCACACGTTCCGCAACTACCTCATGTTCCGGCTCTGGCCCGCGAACCGGGTCATGAAGGCCCGCTGGGAGCGCGATCCGGCGACCGTGCCGGGGCGCTCGCTGCCGGACGCGGCTCGGATCAAGGCGGCGGTCTCGATCCCGGTCATCGTCACGGGCGGGTTCCAGCGGGCCTCGCTGATCGCAGGGGCGATCGAGGAGGGGAAGTGCGACGCGGTCGCGATCGTGCGGGGCCTGATCGCCAACCCCGACCTCGTCGAGCACTTCCGCGCGGGCCGCGACGAGGCGCCGAGGCCGTGCACGTACTGCAACCGCTGCCTGACGAAGGTGCTGGAGCACCCGATCGGCTGCTACGACGAGCGGCGCTACGACTCGCGCGAGGAGATGATCCGGGAGATCATGTCCATCTACGAGCCGGTCGGATGAGCGACTCCGCCACGCAGCACGGGATCTCCTCGTACCTGCCGCTCCCGAAGGAGGAGCGGGGCGGCACCGCGTTCTGCATGTCGGGCGGCGGCTACCGGGCCGCGCTCTTCCACCTGGGGGCGCTGCGGCGGCTGAACGAGCTCGGGCTCCTGTCGCGGATCGACACGTTCACATCGGTCTCGGGCGGCAGCATCATGGCCGCGCAGCTCGCCGGCTTCCTCGCGCGCGCCGAGCGCGTGCCGGGGAAGCCCGTGGCCGGCTTCGACGAGGGCGTGGCCGCGCCGATGCGGGAGTTCGTGGGCAAGGACGTCCGCACGGGCGCGGCGCTGGCGCGGCTCCATCCCCGCAACTGGCTCGTCCCGGGCGCTCAGAGCGCGGCGCTGGCGGCCGCGTACGCGCTCGGGCCGGCGCCGGGGCGCCTCGACGAGCTGCCGGAGACGCCGCGCTTCGTCTTCCTCGCCAGCGACATGCGCTTCCGCGACCAGTGGGTCTTCGACACCGGCCTCCGGCGCGTGGGCAGCTCGTCGGCCGGCTTCGGGCCGCTCGGCGGCTGGACGGTGGCGCAGGCGGTCGCGGCCTCCTCGTGCGTCCCGGGCGCGTTCGACGTCGTCCGCGCGGTGCAGGAGCCCTCGTCGCTCGCGGGTGGCGCCTACGCGGAGCCAGACCGGGACGAGCTCACGGGGCGCATCGACCTCTCCGACGGCGGCATGTTCGACAACCTCGGCGTCGAGCCCGTCTGGCGCGACCACGCCGTCGTGCTCGTCTCCGACGCGGCGCCCTCCTTCAAGCCGAAGCCGGACATCGCCCGCCTGATCTGGAGCGCGCTCCGGCAGGGGCTCATCCTCCTCGAGCAGGCGACGGAGGTGCGCAAGCGCTGGCTCGTCTCCGAGCTCATCCGCGGGGAGCTCGACGGCGCCTACTGGGGCATCGCGTCGCGCCCGGAGAGCTACGAGCTCGACCCGCCCCAGCCCGCCTACTCGCGCGAGCTCATCCGCGACTTCATCGCCCCGATCCGCATCGACCTGGACGTCTTCTCCGAGGGAGAGATCGGCGCGCTCGAGAACCACGGCTACCTGATGGCGGTGATCGCCCTCCGCCGCCACGCGCGCGCCCTGGTCGAGGGCGACTGGCCGGAGCCGGCCGTCCCGTGGCCGGACTGGCTCGACGAGTCTCGCTGCCGCACGGCCCTCCGCGACAGCGGCAGGACGAGGATCTTCTTCCGGCCCCGCGTGAACCCGTAGGGAGGTCGCCGTGACCGAGGACGTTCCCGATCAGTTTCGCAGGCTCGTCGAATTCCTACTCGACCTGGACAAGAGAGAAGCCCCCTACGACCTGACGCTGGGGCGCAGCGACGGGCTCAGGTGACGGTCATGCCTTTCCCGGGACAGCTCAGGAAGATCGACTTCGTGCTGGACGGCCAGATCGACATCGAGCGGTTCCTCAGCGAAGGCGACGTCGTGGGCGAGGAGCTGCTCTCGGAGTTCTGGAAGCTCCGCGACGAGTGATCTCGCGAAGAGTCAGCGCCGCTGCTCTTTGACGAGGTCGCTGACGGTGCGCCTCGTCTTGATCGGCTGTGGGAGTGGATCCTTGGGCTCGGTCGCTGGCTCGACGAGGCCGGCTTCGATCAGCTCGTCGAGCCGCGAGCGCTTGCGAATCGGCGTGAGCGCGCGACGGATTGCCGCGATCGGTCACGACGATCTCCTCGGATCCCGACTTCCATGTGCCTCATTGTGGGGCTTCCGGCGGCAAGCCGCTGGGCGCGTCAGTCGATCGGCTTCTCGCCGGCGCTCAGGCGGGCGAGGAACTGCTCGAGTCGCCGGGCGCGGGTCTCCGGGCGCTTCGCGTCGTCGAGGCGGTAGAGGACGCCGTAGCGCTGGGAGGCGCTGAGGCCGGCGAACGTCTCGGCCGCCTTCGGATCGGCGTCGAGCGCGGCCTGGAGGTCGTCGGGGACGGTGGCGTTCGCGGGCGAGGCGTAGGCGGCGTCCCAGCGGCCGTCGGCCTTCGCCAGCTCGACCTGCTCGAGCCCGGCCGGCTTCATCCGGCCCTGGGCGATCAGCTCCGTCGCCCTGTTGCGGTTGATCTGCGACCACTTGCTCCGCTTGCGGCGCGGCGTGAAGCGCTGGAGGTAGAAGCGGTCGTCGTAGCCCGCCGCCTGGCTGTCGATCCAGCCGTAGCAGAGCGCCACCTCGAGGGCCTCGGCGAACGACACGCTCGGCACGCCGGCGCCCCTCTTGGCGAGCTTGATCCAGAGGCCGTCAGATGACCGATCCGCGGCGGCCAGCCACGCCTCCCACTCCGCGGCGCTCGCGAAGGCCAGCACCGGGCGCCCGTCCTTCCCCTGCTCTCCGGCCACGGCGACAGTATGCGGAAACCCACTCTCAAGCTCGGTGCTCGCCGAGCCGATCACCCGGCCATGCGCGCGACAATCCTGGGAGCCCTCGGCGTCGTCTGGGGCGGGGCGATCATCACGAGCGGGATCCTGAACGGCCACTTCGGGGCCGGCCCCTCGTACGCGGCCGGCGAGGCGCTGGCGGTCGCGATCGGCGCCCTCCTCCTCGCCGCCGGCACGCGGGCGCTCGTCCGGCAACGCTGAGCCGAGCTCCGGGCGATGCCCGGCCGGCGAGCCGCGCGGGGGAGTGGCCTGTCCGGACTGGATCCTTCTGGACGGGGCGATTCGGCGCGCGCTCGAGGTGCAGCGGGAGCTCGCACCCAGCTCGCACGGCAACTATCGCCGCCCCGCCGTCGACTTCCTGATCGGCGGCGACGGCCGAGGCCGAGGGGACGACGTCACGCTCTGGTTCTTCGACCGCGACCTGCGCGTGATCTGTGAGCACACCGGCCAGCCCTACGAGGCCGAGGTAGCCGCGTAGCTACGCCTCGCCGGTCGCCCTGTCCGCGAACCGGTCCGCGAGCGCCGCGATCGTGAGCGACGGGTTCGGGCCCACCGGCCCGGGCATCACGGAGCCGTCCGCGATCGTGAACCCCGGGTAGCCGAAGACCTCGCCGTACGTGTCCACGACGCCTTCCTCGGCGCTCCTACCGAGCGGGCAGCCGCCGAGCGGGTGAACGGTGATGACGCGGCCGAGGTACCACGTCGGGTTCGGCTGGAACTCGGCGCCGAGCGCGCCTGCGATCTCCCGGCCGAAGCCGCGCAGGCGGTCGAAGAACGGGCCCGACTTCCCCTTCACCCAGTCCACGTCGAGCTTCCCCTTCCGCAGGGTCATGTTCCCGTCGGGGATGTCGCGGCCCATGCCGAGGAGGGGCAGCGAGCCGGCGGAGAGGCGCGTGTCCGAGAGGAGCTCCGAGACCTCCGCGGAAAGGTCGACCTCGGGCTCGCGGCGGAGCAGGCTGAGGAGGATGCGCGCCGCCACGCGGCGCCAGCGCCAGAGCGCGCCCGGGCCTTGCGTCCCGTGCACGAGCCAGCTCACGAACTCCGGATAGCCCGCGTCCTCGACGTAGAAGCCGCGGCCCTCGCCGCCGTCGAGCGCGTCCGGCGCGCGGATCGCGCTCGAGATCACCGGCCCGTAGTGGGCGTCTAACACCCACGGGGTCCCGTCGGGACGCTTCGCCTTGAGCGCGAACGTGAGCAGGTCGCCGTTCCCGCCGAAGCGCGTCCCCAGCTTCGCGCTCAGCCCGGGGAACGCGCCACGACTCCGGAGCAGGAGGTACGTCGAGCCGAGCGTCCCGGCGGCGAGCACGAGCCTGTCGCAGCTCAGCTCGCGCTCCGGCCGGGCGGCGGGATCGTGCGTGTCCAGCCACCGCCCCTCGTCCTCGGGGTCGGGCTCGACATAGCGCACCGCGTAGCCGCCACCCTCGCGCGGAGCGAGCGAGCGCACCTCGTGGCGCGTCCTGATCTCGGCGCCGCGCCGGGCCGCCGCCGAGAGGTAGGTGAAGTCCAGCGTGTTCTTCGAGCCGAAGTTGCAGCCGATGTCGCACTCCCCGACGAGCCGGCAGGTGTACCGCGGCGCGCCGTGCAGGTTCGTGTGCTCCTCGCGGATCGGCACGCCGACGGCCGGTTCCTCGCCCTCGTTGGCGAACGTGACCGCGAGCGGCGGCAGGATGAACTCCCGGCCGAGCTGTCGCGCGGCCTCCTCGAACGCGAGCGTCTTCGGCGTCGTCTCCTTGAACGGGTACGTCTGCGCGCCGAGCATCCGCTCGGCGCGCTCGTAGTGCGGGTCGAGGTCGGCACGGCTCACGGGCCAGTGCTCGTGGCCGCCGCCCGCCAGGTCCTCCTGGACGAACCACTTCTCGTCCTTGCGCAGAAGCACGTTCGCGTAGATGAGCGAGCCGCCGCCGAGCCCGCTCGAGACGAGCGCGCCGATGCCGCGGAACGACCAGAGGTTGAACATCCCGTAGAGGCCCTCGCTCGGGTCCCAGAAGGCCTTCGTCAGCCGGCTCGGGCCGCGCGGGAAGGAGCCCGGCGGATAGGGCTTCCCGCGCTCGAGCACGCACACGGACTTCCCGGCCTCCGCGAGCCGGTAAGCCAGCACGGAGCCGCCGAAGCCGGAGCCGACGACGACGGCGTCGTAATGGGTGTCGCTCACTCCCGCACCTGGCCCGCGAGGCTAGGCGGGATCGCGGCGGCGCGCAAGCCGCGAGCGCTTCGGCTTGACACGCCCCGGAGCTTTCACCACACTTCGCACATCTTGACGAGGGCCGCGCTCACACCGCTCCGCGCCATCGGCTCCGCCGTGGCGTCGGCGCTCGTCCTCGTCGTCATCCTCGTTCTCCCCCTCTAGGGGGAGGACGCGACTACGCGCCGTTCGGGCGCACACGCCGACCGATTCACGGGAGTAGTCCGCCTCCGTTCGGAGGCAAGGAGGATGAGCAGTGAGCCGCAGAATCACGATCTTCGACACGACGTTGCGCGACGGCGAGCAGTCGCCGGGAATCGCGCTCTCGCCCGCCGAGAAGGCGGAGATCGGCGTGCAGCTCGAGCGGCTCGGGGTCGACGTCGTCGAGGCCGGCTTCCCGGTCTCCTCGCCGGGCGACTTCGAGGGCGTCCGGGCCGTCGCCGCCGCAGTCGACCGACCGACGGTCGCGGCCCTCGCCAGGACGCGCCGCGAGGACCTCGACGCCGCCGCCGAGGCCCTCGCCGGCGCCCGGCGCTCGCGCATTCACGTCTTCGTCGCCACGAGCCCGATTCACATGGAGCGCAAGCTCCGCCTCCGGCCGGCCGAGGTCGTGGACCAGGCCCGCTGGGCCGTCGCCCACGCACGGGAGCGCGCCGACGAGGTCGAGTTCTCCTGCGAGGACGCGACCCGGTCGGAGCCGGCCTTCGTCGCCCAGGTGTGCCGCGAGGCGATCACGGCCGGGGCGACGACGATCAACCTCCCGGACACCGTGGGCTACTGCCTGCCGGACGACTACGCGGCGTTCCTCCGCGAGGTGCAGCTCCTCTGCCCGGAGCTCATCGACGTGACGCTCTCCGTCCACTGTCACCAGGATCTCGGGCTCGCCGTCGCCAACTCCCTCGCCGGCGTGCAGGCGGGGGCGAGCCAGGTAGAGTGCACCGTCAACGGCCTCGGCGAGCGGGCGGGGAACGCGGCCCTCGAGGAGGTCGTGATGGCGCTGCGCGTCCGCGCCGACGCGCTCGGCTGCGAGACCGGCGTCGACGTCCGCGAGATCGGCCGCGCGTCCGACCTCGTCTCCCGCCTGACCGGATACCGGCTGCAGCGGAACAAGGCGGTCGTGGGCGCGAACGCGTTCGCCCACGAGGCCGGCATCCACCAAGACGGGATGCTCAAGGACTCGCTGACGTACCAGATCATGGATCCGTCCGAGCTCGGCCTGACGATGACGCTGCCGCTCGGCAAGCACTCCGGCCGCCACGCATTCGCGCAAGCGTGCTCCGAGGCCGGCATCGAGCTCGGCCCGGACGCGCTCGCGGAGGCGTTCGCGCGCTTCAAGCGGCTCGCGGACACGCGCAAGGCCGTGACCCTCACGGACGTGTTCGAGGAGGTGGCAGCATGAACCGCAAGAAGCGCTACACGGTCGCCCTCCTCTCCGGTGACGGCATCGGGCCGGAGCTCACCGCCGAGGCGAGCCGCGTGCTCGCGGAGGTCTCCCGCATGCACGGGTTCGCGGTTGACGAGCTGCACCTGCCCTTCGGCGGCGACGCCGTGCGCCGCTTCGGGCACCCGCTTCCCCCCGCGACGAGGGCGGCGTGCCTCGACGCCGACGCCGTCCTCGTCGCCTCGACGCGCGAGCCCGCGCTCGAGGACGTCAAGGCCGAGCTCGACCTCGGCTGGCGCCTCACGCGAGTCTCGGCGCGCGGCAGCCAGCTCGCCGTTGTCGGCCCGCTCCGGCCGGACGCGGCCGAGCTCGCGCTCGAGCGCGCCTTCGGGCTCGCGCTCGGCCGCCGCGCGTCGCTGACCTCGGTCGGCGAGAGCCCGGCCTGGAGGGCGGCGCTCGCCCGCGTCGCGGAGCGCCACGAGGGCGTCCGCGTCGAGCGTGCCCGCTTCGAGGACGCGGTCGTGGGACTCCTGCACGACCCCGCCCGCTTCGACGTGGTCGTCTGCGAGCAGCCCTTCGGCGAAGCGCTCTCCGGCACCGCCGCGTCCGCGCACGGAGGCACGCGTCTCGTCGCCTCGGGCCGCCTCGGGCCCGGGGGCAAGGGCGTCTTCGGGCCGACGCACGGCTCCGCGCCGCAGCTCGCGGGCCAGGGCGTCGCCAACCCGAGCGCCATGCTCCTCGCCGCGGCGCTCCTCCTCGGCGAGGGCCTCGGCGAGCGGAGCGCGGCGCGCACGCTCGAGCATGCGGTGCTCGATGCGCTCGACACCGGCCTCGGCACGCCGGATCTGGTCTCGTCCGGAACGGGCGCGACCACGCGTGAGTTCGCGGACGCGCTCCTCGCCTCGCTCCCCTCGGCGCGGCGCGACACCGAGTTCGCGGGGGCGGCGGCATGAGCAGGATGCTCGGGGCCGACGCGATCCTCCGCTGCCTGGAGCGCGAAGGCGTCGAGGTCGCCTTCGGCATCCCCGGCGGGGCGATCCTGCCGCTCTACGACGCTTTCGCGCGCGGCACGACCGTCCGCCACGTCCTCGCCCGGCACGAGCAGGGCGCGGGGCACATGGCCCAGGGCTACGCGCGCGCCTCCGGCCGCGTCGGGGTCGCGATCGCGACGTCCGGGCCCGGAGTCACGAACCTCGTCACGCCGATCGCGGACGCCTGGATGGACTCGACGCCGCTCGTCTGCATCACGGGCCAGGTACGCTCGAGCCTGATCGGCACCGACGCGTTTCAGGAGACCGACGCGACGGGCATCACGCTCCCGATCGTCAAGCACTCGTGGCTCGTGCAGAGTGTCGAAGAGCTCCCGCACGTGCTCGCGGAGGCGTTCCACGTGGCGCGGACCGGCCGTACCGGCCCCGTGCTCGTGGACGTTCCCCGAGACGTGCAGGAGGAGGAGATCGACCTGCGCTCCCCCCGACAAGTCGATCTCCCCGGGTGGAGGCCTCTTGTCTGCCCCCACCCCGAACAGGTCCGCGGGGCGGCTCGAGCACTCCTCGCCGCCTCGCGGCCCGTTCTCTACGCCGGAGGCGGGACGATCAACGGGGAGGCGTGCGCCGAGCTCCTCGATCTCGCCGAGGCCGGCGGCATCCCCGTCGTGACGACGCTGATGGCGAAGGGCGCGTTCCCCGACTCGCATCCGCTCTGCTACGGCGCGCCCGGCATGCACGGGTCGAAGTGGGCGAACTGGGCGCTGAACAAGGCCGACCTGATCGTGGCCGCCGGGGCCCGTTTCGACGACCGCGTCACCGGCAGGCTCTCGGCGTTCGCGCCCGAGGCCGAGGTCGTGCACCTGGACGTCGACCCGGCCGAGATCGGGAAGCTCCGGCACGCGGACATCCCCGTCGAGGGACCGCTCGCCCCCGCGCTCGCGGCGCTCGCCGAGGAGGCTCGGCGACTCGCCGGCCCGGGGCATCCAGGACCGGCCGCCTGGCGAGCGCAGCTCGACGGGTGGCGGGAGGCCTTCCCCTACCGCTACGCCCGCGACGGGGAGCACCTCAAGCCTCAGACGGTGCTCGAGACGCTTCGCGACCTCACCGCGGGCCGGGACGACGTCGTCTGGACGACCGGCGTCGGCCAGCACCAGATGTGGGCGATGCAGTACCTCGTCTGCGACCGGCCGCGGAGCTTCGTCACCTCGGGCGGCCTGGGGACCATGGGGTTCGGCCTCCCCGCCGCGATCGGCGCGAAGGCGGCCCGGCCGGAGGCCACCGTCGTCTGCGTCGACGGCGACGGCTGCTTCCAGATGACCGCGCAGGAGCTCGCCGTCTCGGTGCTCGACGACCTTCCAGTCGTCGTCGTCATCGTCAACAACGGCTGGCTCGGAATGGTGCGCCAGTGGCAGGAGATGTTCCACGAGGAGCGGCTCTCGCACACGTACCTCGGCCGGCAGGTGCCCGACTACGCGCGGCTCGCCGAGGCCTACGGCGCCGCCGGATTCACCGTCGAGGCCGAGGACGACCTCGAGCCGGTCCTCGCCGAGGCGCTCGCCTGCGGCCGCACCGCGGTCGTGGACGCGCGCTGCGACCCGGCCGAAAAGTGCTTCCCGATGATCCCGTCCGGCGCCGCGGCGACCGACGTGATCGAGTTCCAGGCGGAGGAGGCGGTGGCATGACGCACACGGTCGCGGTTCTCGTCGAGAACAAGCCGGGCGCGCTCGCCCGCGTCTCGAACGTCTTCGCGCGACGCGGCTACAACATCGAGAGCCTCGCCGTCGGGCCCACCGAGCGGTTCGACGTCTCGCGGATCACGCTCACGGTCCGCTGCCCGCCCGAGCGGCTGGAACAGATCTCCCGGCAGGTGCAGAAGCTCGTCAACGTCCTGGCCGTCTCGACCCTCGAGGCGGGCGAGGCGGTCGAGCGCGAGCTCGTCCTCGCACGCGTGGCCGTCCCGCCGGAGCGGCGCGCCGACCTGATCGCGCTCACCGGCGTCTTCGGCGCGCGGGTGGCCGACCTCGGGCCGGACGCGATGGTCTTCGAGCTCGTCGGCACGCCGGACGAGCTCGCCTCCTTCGAGGAGCTCTTGCGACCGCACGGCCTCGAGGAGCTCGCGCGCACCGGCCGGATCGGGCTTGCCCGCGCCTCCTCGCCCGCCCCCTCCCCCCGACAGCACGTCCTCCGCTGAGAGAAAGGATTCCGATGGCAACCGTTTACCGCGAGGGAAACCTCGACCTCCTCGCCGGCAAGATCGCCGTGCTCGGCTACGGCAGCCAGGGCCACGCGCACGCCCTCAACTTGCGCGACTCCGGGCTCGACGTGGAGGTCGGCCTGCGCGAGGCGAGCGCCTCCGCGGCCGACGCCGAGGAGGCCGGGCTTCCGGTGCACTCGTTCGCCGAAGCCGTCCGCGGGGCCCGCCTCGTCGCCGTCCTGCTACCCGATCACGTCCAGTGGGACATCTACGAGCGCGAGGTCGCGCCGAACCTCGAGCCCGACGCGGCGATCCTCTTCGCCCACGGCTTCAACGTCCACTACGGGCAGATCCGTCCCGATCCGGGTCACGACGTGATCATGGTCGCGCCCAAGGGCCCCGGGCACCGTGTCCGCCAGCTCTACGAGGCGGGCGCCGGCGTCCCCGGGCTCGTCGCGGTCGCCCAGGACGCGAGCGGGAGCGCGCTCGACGTCGCGCTCGCCTACGGCGCGGCGATCGGGTGCGGCCGGGCCGGGATGATCGCCACGACATTCGCCGAGGAGACGGAGAGCGACCTCTTCGGCGAGCAGGCCGTCCTCTGCGGCGGCGTCTGCGCCCTCATGCAGGCCGGCTTCGAGACGCTCGTCGACGCCGGCTACCAGCCGGAGGTCGCCTACTACGAGTGCATCAACGAGCTGAAGCTGATCGTCGACCTGATCTACGAGGGCGGCTTCGCGCACATGCGCCGCTCGATCTCCGACGTGGCAGAGTACGGCGACCTGACGCGCGGCCGCATGGTCGTCGACGACCAGGTCCGAACGACGATGAAGCAGCTCCTCGAAGACGTCCGCAACGGCTCCTTCGCCCGCGAGCTGATCGCCGAGGAGGAGGCCGGCAGGCCGCGGCTGACCGCGCTGCGCCGCATGGCCGCGCGCCATCCCGTCGAGTCGGTCGGGCGCGAGCTGCGCGAGCTCGCCGGGCGCGAGGGCCTGCTCGGAGCGGAGGCGCGTGTCGGCGGTTGACGTCCCTGTCGCGCTCCTCGGCTACGGGACGGTCGGGTCGGCCGTCGACCGGCTCCTGCGGGAGAACGCCGGCGACATCGAGCGCGCGACCCGGCACCGTGTGCGCGTCGTCCGCGCGCTCGTCCGCGACCCCGGCCGCGAGCGCCCGCACCGCCCCGAGGACGGCGTCCTGACGACGGACTTCGCCGCCATCCGGGACGACCCGTCGATCGCGGTCGTCGCCGAGGTGATGGGCGGCGTGGAGCCCACGGGCGGCTACGTCCTCGACCTTCTGCGCGCCGGGAAGCCCGTGGTCTCGGCGAACAAGCAGCTCGTGGCGCGCCGTGGCGCCGAGCTCTTCCGCACGGCCTCGGAGGGGGGCGTGCAGCTCCGCTTCGAGGCGAGCGTGTGCGCGGCGATCCCGGTCATCAAGGTTCTGCGCGAGTCGCTCGTCGTCTCGAACGTCCACCGGATCCTCGGGATCGTGAACGGGACGACGAACCTCATCCTCACCGAGATGGAGGCTGGCTCGACGTACGCGGAGGCCCTCGCCGAGGCGCAGCGGCTCGGCTACGCGGAGGCCGACCCGACGGAGGACGTGACCGGCGCGGACGCGGCCGCGAAGATGGCGATCCTCGCCACGATCGCGTTCGGGTCGCGCGTCACCCTCGGCGACGTCGCCTACGAGGGGATCGACGGGCTGACGGAGGAGCATGTGGCCGCGGCCCGCGAGATGGAGATGGCGATCCGGCTGGTCGGTCAGGCCACTCTCGCCGGTGGACAGCTCGACGTCCGGGTCGGGCCGGCGCTCGTGGACAGACACCATCCTCTCGCCTCGGTCGAGGGCGCCATGAACGCGGTCATGCTTCAGGGCGACGCAATCCGCGAGATCACGCTCGAGGGGCCGGGCGCCGGCGGTCCGGAGACGGCGTCGGCGGTCGTGGCCGACATGGTCAGCGTCATCGGCACCACGGGCACCGGCTTCCTCCAGAACGACGCCTGCTGGCGCACGCTCGAGCGGCTGCCGGCCGGGGAGGCGCGCTCGCCCCACTACGTCCGGCTGGCGGTCGAGGACCGGGCCGGCGTCCTCGCGCAGGTCGCGCAGGCGCTCGCCGCGCACGGGGTCTCGGTCTCGCGCCTCGTCCAGCAGCAGGACAACGGCGCCGCGACGCTCCATGTGGTTACGCACGAGGCGCCCGTCGGCAGCGTCGAGGCCGCGCTCGCCGAGATCCGGGCGCTGCCGGAGTCGCGCGCCGAGCCGTCGGCGCTCCCCGTCGTCTCCGACCGCGGCCTCCCGGGGCTCGGCTGGGCGTGATCCCGCTCGCCGAGCGCTACCGCGACCGCTTGCCGCTGACCGGCGCGACGCCGGTCGTGTCCCTCGGCGAGGGCGGCACCCCGCTCCTCCCCGCGCCGCGGCTCTCCGAGCGGCTGGGCGTCGACCTCCGGCTCAAGTGGGAGGGCGGGAACCCGACCGGAAGCTTCAAGGACCGCGGCATGACCGTGGCCGTCTCGAAGGCGCTCGAGGTGCGCGCGGCGGCAGTCGTCTGCGCCTCGACGGGGAACACCGCGGCGTCGGCGGCAGCCTACGCGGCGCGCGCCGGCCTCGCGGCCGTCATCCTTCAGCCGGCGGGCGCGGTCGCGCTCGGCAAGGTGGCGCAGGCGCGCGCCGTCGGCGCCCGGCTCCTCGAGGTGCGCGGCTCCTTCGAGAGCGCACTCGACGCGGCCCGCGAGCTCGACCGACGCGGAACGCACACGCTCGTGAACTCCCTCAACCCGCACCGACTCGAAGGGCAGAAGACGGCGGCGTTCGAGCTCGTCGAGGAGCTCGGCGGCACGCCGGACGTGCTCGCCCTCCCCTACGGCGGCGGCGGCAACACGCGCGCCTACGCGCTCGGCTTCGCCGAGGCGGGCGCCGGGATGCCGCGGCTCGTCGCCGGCGAGTCGGCGATTCGCGCCGAGACGGTGGCCACCGCGATCCGGATCGCCGCGCCGGCGCACGAGACCGAGGCGGAGGAGGCGATCGCCCGCTCCGGCGGTGCGGTCGTCTCGCTCTCCGACGAGGAGATCGTCGCGGCCTGGCGCGATCTCGCCTACCTGGAGGGCGTCTTCTGCGAGCCCTCCGCCGCCGCGGGCCTCGCGGCGCTCGCCCGCGCGCGGCCCGAGCCGAGGACGCGCTGCGTCGTCGTCGTCACCGGCCACGGCCTCAAGGACCCGGAGGCCGCGGCGCGCCTCTCGGCGGCGCCGCTGGCAGTCGAGCCGGACCCGGACGCGATCGCGGAGGCAGCGGCCGCGTGAGGCCTCCCGACGTTTCCTTGCAGCACACTGCCGCAAAGTCTCCCCGCTGCCGGAAGCCGGGCCCCCAGCCCGACGGGCGTGGCGACCCTGCCGGGCGATTTGCTTGCAACAGTCTGTTGCACGGTGGCTTCGGAGGCGGGGTGCGCTCCCGGTGAGCTTCGGCGCCATCCGCGTCCGCGCCCCGGCGACGACGGCCAACCTCGGGCCAGGGTTCGACTGCGCCGCCGTGGCGCTCGACCTCTGGAACGAGCTCGAAGTGACGCCGGGGGGCGAGCCGGACCGGACCCACCTCGGCGTGCAGGCGTTCGAGCGGCTCGCCCCCGCCGGCGGGCTGCGCTTCGACTTCATCGACAGGATCCCCCGCGAGCGCGGGCTCGGGTCGAGCGCGGCGGTGATCGCGCTCGGGCTCGTCGCCGGCGCCCTCGCCGCGGGCCGCGACCTCGTGCCGCAGGACCTCCTCGCCGAGGGCATTTCGCTCGAGGGCCACGCGGACAACCTGGCCGCCGCGCTCACCGGCGGGGCCGTCCTCACGTGGGGGACGACGATCGAGCGGATCGCCGACGACGTCCCCGCCGAGCCGGTGGCCCTCGTCCCCGAGACGAGGGTCGGCACGGCTGCGGCGCGTGCAGCCCTCCCGGCGGAGATCCCGCACTCCGACGCCGCGTTCTCCGCCGGCCGGGCGGCGCTCCTCGGCGCCGCGCTCGCCTCGGGCTCCCCGGGTCTCTTCGCAGCCGCTCTCGCCGACCGCCTGCACGAGCCCTACCGAGCCACGGGAGCGCCGCTCTTCGCCGAGGTCCGCGAGGACCTGCCCGCGCAGGCGCTCGGCGCCACGATCTCCGGCTCCGGCCCGACCGTGATCGTCTGGGCGCGCAAGGGCGAGGCCGACGGGGTCGCGGCCGAGCTCGCCGACCGCTTCCCCGACGTGCGCGTCTTCTGGCTCAAGGTCAGCGCGGAAGGCGCGGGGCACGCGTGAGCCACCCCTACGACCGCCCCTCCGACCCCGCGAAGCGCCGGAGCGCCGCGCTCACGGACGGCCCCGAGCGCGCGCCCGCCCGCGCGATGCTGAAGGGCGTGGGCCTGTCCGACGACGACCTGGCCCGCCCGCTCGTCGGCGTCGCCACGACCTGGATCGAGAC
>DATHVD010000008.1:0-8508 GCA_035461525.1 Gaiellaceae bacterium | reverse complement strand
GGCGGCGACCGTGATCGGTCCCGTCGGGTTAGCAGAGACCATCTCCACCTGGACGTGCTCGGGTGCCGTCGCCGAGCCCGCGCCGTACACTCGGCCCGCGGCGAGCAGCTCGCCGAGCGCCTCCCCGTACCAGGCCGGGTCGAGCCAGAGGTTCACGAACCCCGGAGACGCCGTCTCGGCCCGCTCGACGCCGTGGAGCGCGACCGCCGCCTCCGCCAGCTCTGCCGCCAGCTCGAGCGGCGGGCGCTTCTGCACACCGGCAAGCCGAAGTGCGACGTTCGTCGCGTAATCCCCGTGCTCCGCCTTCGCCGGCCGCTCGAGGACGACCGGGGCGCCGGCGATCCGCGCCAGCTCCTCCTCCAGGCGCTCGAGGGCCGTCCGGGCTGTTGCGCTCGTTTCCACGCCCCGTATCGTAGGGAGCCGGACTACCGGCGGGCGCGGAACGCCTCCGCCATGGCGATCCGCTCGAGGGCCGGCGGGTGGGTGCTCAGCCAGTACCGCACCCAGCCGGGCGGGTCCGGATCGCCGAGGCTCGTGACGACGAAGCGGCGCGAGAGCGCGGCGGCGCCGGCCGGGTCGCCCGTCGCCTCGAGCGCGAGCCAGTCCGCCTCGGCTTCGTAGCGCCGAGAGACTGCGTTGGCGAGCGGCTCGGTGACGAGGATCCAGGCGAAGACGAACGCGAGCCCGAGCGGCACGAGCCGCGGGTCGGCGAGGCCGCCGCGGCGCTCCGTCACCCGGGCGAGCAGGAAGACGCCCGGGAGGGCGAGGAGCGCGAACCACGCGAGCCCCTTCCAGAGGTGGCTCCGCTCGACGTGGGCGAGCTCGTGTGCGGCGACGGAGAGGATCTCTCCGTCGGTGAAGCGGCCGTCGAGCAGTGTGTCGTAGAGGACGACGCGCTTCGTCGGCCCGATGCCGGCGACGTAGGCGTTCGCGGTCGTCGTCCGCCGGCTGGCGTCGGCGACGAGGACGTCGTCCACGTCCACGCCCAGCCGCGCCGCGAGCTCCGCGACCTCGACGGCGAGCGCCCGGTCCGGCAGCGGCTCGAAGCGGTTGAAGAGCGGGTCGAGGACGAGCGGCTGGGCCAGGATCACGACGACGGCGATCGCTCCCAGCGCGGGCGCGCCCGCGAGCCACCAGCGGCCTCCCAGCCTCCCTGCCAGCCATACGGCGCCGGCGACCCCGAGCGCGACGAGCGCCGCGCGGACTCCGAAGGAGACCGCCTGGTCGCGGAGCCATCCGCCCCACCCCTGCTCCGAGAGCCCGAACGCGCGGCGGCGGCGGTGCGAGACCGCCCCGAAGGGAAGCACCGCGAGCCAGAGGGCCAGAACGACCGCCGAGCCCACCAGCACCGCCGTCCGCAGCCGTCCCCGGCCCACCCGTCCGAGCGCCGCCGCGAGCGGCCCGGCCTTCCAGACGACGACCGCGAGCACTGCGATCTGCGCCCCGAGGCTCCCGAGGAAGAGGGCGCGGGCCGGCCCCCGGTACTCGTCGATCCGGGCGAGGTCCGCGGCCGCGAACCAGTCGCCCGGATCGAGCTCCGGGAGCGTCAGCGATGGCGTCGCCGTTCGCCAGAGAAGCGCCGCGACGGCCAGCCACGCGACGCCGAGCGCGACGGCGGCGAGCCGCGCTAACGTCCGCCTCTCGTGCGCGTCGCCGTCCTCTCTGACATCCACGGGAACCTCCATGCCCTCGAAGCGGTGCTCGAATCCGTCGCTCGGGAAGCGCCCGACGAGATCTGGTGCCTCGGAGACCTCGTAGGCTACGGCCCTCGCCCGAACCGCTGCTGCGCCCTCGTGGCCGAGCGGGCGGATGTCTGCCTGATAGGAAACCACGACCTGGCGGTGCTGGGCCGGCTCGACGTCGACGTCTTCTCCCCCGAGGCGGCGGAGAGCGCCCGCTGGACGGCCGAGGTGCTGGAGCCCGCGGCGCGCGCCTACCTCGAGAAGCTCGGCCCGCAGGGGGAGCGCGAGGGCGTCGGCCTCTACCACGCGAGCCCGCGCGACCCGGTCTGGGAGTACGTCCTCTCGCCCGACGTCGCCCGCGCGTCGCTCGAGGCCGCCTCGCAGGAGCTCGTCGTCGTCGGGCACAGCCACGTCGCGCTCCGCTACGCGCTTGCCGAGGGCGTGCTGGAGACGGCCCCCGACCTGACGGAGGTCGCGCTCGAGCCGGGCGCCCGCCGGCTCCTCAACCCCGGCTCGGTCGGGCAGCCGCGCGACGGCGACGCGCGCGCTGCCTGGCTCCTCCTCGACCTCGAACGGCGCCAGGCGGTCTTCCGCCGCGTTCCCTACGCGGTCGGCCGGACGCAGGAGGAGATCAGGGAGCGCGGCCTCCCCGAAGGGCTCGCGGCCCGCCTCGCCTTCGGGATCTAGGTCTCGGCGACCGCGCGCTCGCCGAGGCCGACGTCGATGCCCTCGCGCGCGAGCGCGAGCTGCACCTCTTCGCGCGCCTTGAAGATCCGCCACTTGACCGTGGCGAGCGTGATCTCGAGCGCGTCGGCGATCTCCGTGTAGGAGAGGCCGACGACGTCGCGGAGGAGCAGCGCCATCTTCAGGTCGGCGTTCAGCGCCGCCACCGCGCGCCAGACGGCGTCGATCGCCTCTCCCTGCTCAGGCGGGGCGTCCAGCACCTCGAGGGGCGGCAGGTCGTCGAGCGCGACCACGGCCTGCGGCCGCCGCTCCCGGGCCCTCAGCTCGTCGAGCACGCGGTTCTTGGCGATCTGAAAGACCCAGGTCGTGAAGCGGCAGCGGAGGGAGAACCCGGCGAGGCCTTGGTAGACGCGGAAGAAGATCTCCTGCGTCAGGTCCTCGGCGAGGGAGCGGTCGCCGATCATCCGCAGGACGTAGTTGAAGACGGCCGTCTCGTACATCTCGAGGATGGCCTGGAAGGCTTGCTCGTCTCCCCGCTGGGCTCGCCGCAGGAGGAGGTGGTCGGGTTGGGGGAGTGGCACGCTGATAACCTGGGCCGCGTGATTGGCGCAGTATAGCTCCGGGGTCAGGCGGGTCGAACCAGGTTCCTGCCGGTCATCTCCGCCGCCGCAGCGGTTCCGAGAAGCCACAGACAGGTCGGTGTCAGGTCGGCAAGCCCGCCTCCGTCCCGAAGCGCGAAGCCGTCGAGGGTGAGAAGGAGCGGGACCGAGTTGGTCGTGTGCGCAGTGTGCGGGCTGACGCCGTCGGGCTCGAGGAGCTGCTCGGCGTTGCCGTGGTCGGCCGTGACGAGGCACGCGCCGCCGAGCGCCTCCACCGCCTCGACGACGACCCCCAGGGCCGCGTCGGTCGCCTCCACCGCCGCCGTCGCGGCCGGGATCGAGCCGGTGTGGCCGACCATGTCCGGATTGGCGAAGTTGACGACGGCGAAGCGGTAGCCGCCCGGAACCTCCTCGGCGAAGCGGCGCGCCACCTCGGCCGCGGACATCTCGGGCTTCTCGTCGTACGTGGCGACGTCGCGCGGGGACGGGACGAGGATGCGGGTCTCCCCCGCCCACTCCTCCTCGCGGCCGCCGTTGAAGAAGTAGGTGACGTGGGCGTACTTCTCCGTCTCCGCGGCGTGGAGCTGGCGCATCCCGTTCGCGGCGAGGACCTCGGCCATCGTGCCCTCGACGTCCTGCTCGGGGAAGGCGACGGGGCAGTCGAAGTCGGCCCGGTAGCGCGTCATGGTCGTCAGGTCGGCGCCGCGCTCGAGCAGCTTCTCGGAGAGCTGCCGCGTGCGGTCGGGGCGGAAGTTGAAATGGATCGCGACGTCCTCCGGGGCGAGCCGCGGGAACGGGAGGACGACCGGTTCCACGAACTCGTCCGTCACCCCGCACTCGTAGGACGCCTCGAGCGCGACGACCGGATCGGCGGCGGCTTCGCCCTCGCCGGCGACGATCGCCTGGAGCGCGCGCTCGGTGCGCTCCCAGCGGCCGTCGCGGTCCATGGCCCAGTAGCGACCGACCACGGTGCCGATCCGGGCGCCCTCCGCGACGAGCTCCGCCACGTCGCTCCGGGCCGCGGTCGGGGAGACGTCCCGCCCGTCCGTGAAGGCGTGGACGATCGTGCGCTCGGCCATTCCCTCGCGGCCGGCGAGCTCGAGGAGCGCCCGCAGGTGATCGATGTGCGAGTGGACGCCGCCGTAGGAGACGAGCCCGAGGAGGTGAACGTTGCCGCCGCGTTCCCGCGCCCGGCGGAAGGCGCCCGCGAGTGCCGGGTTCTCGAACAGCTCGCCGGACTCGATCGCCTTGTTCACCCGCATCAGGTCCTGGAAGACGATCCGGCCGGCCCCGATCGTTAGGTGGCCCACCTCGGAGTTCCCCATCTGGCCGGGCGGGAGCCCCACCGCCTCCCCGCTCGCCTCCAGAGCCGTCGTCGGGTACCGCTCCCAGAGCGCGTCGAAGACGGGTGTGCGGGCCAGCGAGACCGCGTTCCCCGGCCCCGGCGGCGCACAGCCCCACCCGTCGAGGACGACGAGGGCTACGAGCGGGAGAGGCGGGCCGCCGTCTCGCAAATCGCCGTGAAGGAGCCGACGTCGAGGGACGCGCCGCCGACGAGCGCGCCGTCGACGTCCTGCTCGGAGAGGAGCTCCTCGGCGTTCTCGGGCTTCACCGAGCCGCCGTAGAGGACCTGCCGAACGTCCGTGAGGCCCTTGATGAAGGCATGGGCCTCCTGGGCGATCTCCGGCGTGGCCGTCTTGCCCGTGCCGATCGCCCACACCGGCTCGTACGCGATGACGAGCCGCTCGTCGCTCGGGAGCGGCGCGATCTGACGGCGCAGGACGGCCTCCGTCTCGCCGCGCTCGCGCTCCTCCTCGAGCTCGCCGACGCAGGCGATCACGCCGAGCCCGGCCTCGAGCGCGCGCCCGGCGCGGCGGGCGGTCGTCTCGTCCGTCTCGCCGAAATACTGGCGACGCTCGGAGTGGCCGACGATCACGCCGGCGACGGCCAGCTCGAGGAGCATCTCCGCCGACACCTCGCCCGTGAAGGCCCCTTCGCGCGCCCAGTGGACGTTCTGGGCGTAAGTCGTCACCCCGGAGGAGACCGCCTCGCGCAGGGACGTGTAGGCCGGGGCGACGACGACGTCGACGCCCGCCGGCGGCGAGAACGCGCGGAAGAACTCGAGCGTCTCCCCCGGCCCCTTCGCCATCTTCCAGTTGCCGGCGATCAGCATGGACATGTCCCTTTCTCGCGGGGCCGCCGCGGGCCTCCCTCCGCTTCAAGCCTATCCGGGGAAACCGCGCGGATGGGGGACGAAACCGTGCCGAAAGCGTGCAAATCAGGCCTCCGGGATGGCCACGACTCCCGGGAGCTGCCTGCCCTCGAGCAGCTCGAGGGAGGCGCCGCCGCCGGTCGAGATCCAGTCGATGCGGTCGGCGAGGTCGAGCTCCTCGACCGCGCGCACCGAGTCGCCGCCGCCGACGACCGTGCGCGCGTCCGCCTCGGCCACGGCCTCGGCGACGGCCTTCGTCCCCTCGGCGAAGCGCGGCCACTCGAAGACGCCCATCGGCCCGTTCCAGAAGACCGTGCCGGCGCCCGCGATCCGGGACGCGAAACGCTCGCGCGTCTCCGGGCCGATGTCGAGCGCAAGCCAGCCCGGCGGCGTCTCCTCGACGCGGGCGACGGTTGCCTCAGCATCCGCCTCGAACCTCTCCGCGGCGACCACGTCGAGCGGGAGCAGCACCTCCGCCGGCCCGGGGATCGGGACGCCGGAGCCGAGCTCCTCGGCCATCTTGCCGCCGACGAGGATCGTCTCCGCCTTAGCGGCCAGAGACTCGAGGACTCCGATCTTGTCCTCGACCTTCGCGCCGCCGAGGACGGCGACGAACGGTCGCTCGGGGTCCTCGAGGAGCGATCCCAGCTCCTCCAGCTCGCGCACGAGCAGAAGGCCCGCGTAGGCGGGCAGGAGCCGCGCGACGCCCTCGGTGGAGGCGTGGGCGCGGTGGGCCGAGCCGAACGCGTCGTTGACGAAGATCTCGCCGTGGGCCGCGAGCTCTCGCGCGTACTCGGGGTCGTTCGCCTTCTCCCGGGGGTCGAAGCGCGTGTTCTCGAGCAGGCGGACGCGCTCGTCGGGCAGAAGCTCGCCGAGGCGCACCCGCACCGGCTCCATGGAGAGAGCCGAATCCGGCCCCTTCGGCCGCCCCAGGTGCGAGACGAGCACGAGCTCAGCCGCGCCGCGCTCGAGCAGCAGCTCGAGCGTCGGGAGCGCCGCGCGGATGCGCGTGTCGTCGGCGACGCGGCCGTCCTCGAGCGGGACGTTGAAGTCCACGCGGACGAGGACGCGCTTCCCGCCGACGTCGGCGTCCCGGACGGAGCGCGGGCGATGGAGCGGCGTCACCGTCAGAGGAGCCGCTGGACGAGGTCGGCGTGCCGGCAGCCGTAGCCCCACTCGGTCCGGACGGGGGAACCCATGGTTCCCCCGTGGGCCCCCTCCTTCTCCGCCCGCACCATCAGAGGAGCCTCTGCACGAGATCCACGAGCCGGCAGCTGTAGCCCCACTCGTTGTCGTACCAGCCGAACACCTTGACCGTGCGGCCGCGGGCCATCGTCAGGTCGCTGTCGAAGATGGACGAGTGCGCGTTGCCGACGACGTCGGAGGAGACGAGCGGCTCGTCCGAGTACTGGAGGATCCCCTCGAGCGGCCCCGAGCCCGCCGCCTCGACGAAGCGGGCGTTCACCTCGTCGGCGGTCACCTCGGTGCCGAGCTGGACGACGAGGTCGACGATCGAGCCGTCGGCGACGGGCGCCCGCACGGCGACGCCGTCCACCTTCCCCTTCAGGTCGGGGATGACGAGCCCGATCGCCTTGGCGGCGCCGGTGGACGTCGGGATCAGGTTGATCGCGGCCGCCCGGGCCCGGCGCAGGTCGGAGTGCGGGAGGTCGAGAATCTGCTGGTCGTTCGTGTAGGCGTGGATCGTCGTCATGAAGCCGGACTCGATCCCCCACGCGTCGTGGAGCACCTTGGCGAGCGGCGCGACGCAGTTGGTCGTGCAGGAGGCGTTCGAGACGATCCGGTGCTGCTCCGGGTCGTACGCGTCGTCGTTGACACCGAGGACGAGCGTGACGTCCGGGTCGGTGGCGGGGGCCGAGATCACGACCTTCTCGGCGCCGGCGTCGAGGTGTGCCTGGGCGCCCTCGCGCTTCGTGAAGAAGCCGGTCGACTCGAGCACGACCTGAACGCCGAGGTCGCCCCACGGAAGCGCGGACGGATCGCGCTCGTTCAGGAGCCTCAGCTCGTTCCCGTCCACCCGGATCCCGCCCTCGACCGCCTCGACGTCCGCGCCGAGCGGCCCGAGCACGGAGTCGTACTTGAGCAGGTGAGCCATCGTCTTCGCGTCGCCGAGGTCGTTCAGCGCGACGATCTCGACGTCGGCGCCGCGTGCCCTCACCGCGCGGAAGAAGTTCCGTCCGATCCGTCCGAACCCGTTGATCCCCACCCGTACGCTCATGCGACCTCCCTGGGACGTTGGCAGCGCCGCGATTCTATCCGGGTGCAATGCGGCAATTTCCCAGTCCTCTTGGCCTTGCGTACCCGCCGGTTCCGCATCTAGGCTCGAAGTGAGCGGGTCTGCGTGCGACCGGCGCCGGATACAGACCCCGTCCGGCGCGACTGCGTGCGCGGGGCAAGCGGAGGGGGAGGTCTTCCTCGGAACTCCCTCTCCGGCCCGCTCGTGATCGCCGCCGGACGCGGGGTCCGGGCTCTCCCGGAGGCCGGTTCGGGGGTCGCCTCGATGCCTTCTTCGCCGCGACCGGCCTGCGCTCGGGCAATGCTCCGCCCCGCCTCCTCGTTGGGCCGCGCAATCGCCGACGTGAGGGTCCGCCCGCTCGGCGCCGGCGAGGCCGCGGACCGGCGCCCAACGCCCGCCCTCGACTACGGCTCGGCCAGGCGCTGGAGCCGCGTCAGCCGCCGGTGGACTGCGGCCTTCGTGGCGGGCGGGTCGAGGCGCCGCGCCAGCTCGCGGAGCGAGAGCGTCGGATGGCGGGCGCGGAGACGGGCGACCTCGCGCAGCTCGGGCGCGAGCTCGTCGAGCCGCCCCTCGCGCTCGAGGCGCCTGATGGCGCGAAGCTGGGCGTCAGCGGCCCGGCTCGTGCGGACGATGTTCGCGTGGTCGGCGTTGGCGAGCCGGTTCGCGCGCGCCCGCGTCGCCGCGACGACCGCCCCCTCCCCCAGCTCCAGCGCGGCCTCGTTCGCGCCGAGGAACGCGAGCAGGTCCGCGATCGTCCCGACGTTCTTCGAGTACGCGACCGCGTGGCCGTCCCGCTCGTACACGCCCAGCGCGAAACCCTCCGCGGCGGCCGTCTCGGCGAGGAAGCGCGCCGCGTCGGGCTCGGCCGTGCGCAGCTCCAGGTGCGCGTTCCGCGGCCCCGTCACCGACCCGGCCGCGAGGAACGCCCCGCGGAGGTACGCGGCCCGGCAGCACGAGCGCGCGACGACGCGGCGCGGCGGGCGCGCGAGCGGCGCGAGGTTCGCGTCGAGGACGCCCGCCTCGTTGAGGGCCTGGAGCGAGCGCGGGTCGTCCTCGAGGTGGATCTGGAAGCGCGTG
>DATHVD010000007.1:0-56903 GCA_035461525.1 Gaiellaceae bacterium | reverse complement strand
GCGCAGCCTTTGATCCTTCGTCAGCCTCCCGACCATGGCGCTGCGGAGCGGGAGCGTGAACGGGATCCGCTCGAGCCCGTACACGCGGGCGACCTCCTCGACGAGGTCGATCTCACGCGCCGTGTCACGGGCACGCCACGTGGGGACGGTTACCTCCCACCCGGAGGCGACCTCGTAACCGAGGCGCTCGAGCGCGCCCTTCTGCTCGTCCTCGGGGATCTCGAGGCCGACGATCGCGCTCGCGCGCTTGGGCCGGAAGGCGACGACGGGACGGGCCGGCAGGTCGCCGACGACGTCCGTCTCGCCCGTCCACCGGGCGCCGGCCAGCTCGACGAGGAGCTGCGCCGCCAGGCGGGCCGCGTGCGGGGCGAGGTACGGGTCGACGCCCTTCTCCCAGCGGTTCGAGCCCTCCGTGCGAAGCGCATGGCGCTCGGAGCTCCAGAGGATGGCCCCCGGCTCGAAGTTCGCCGCTTCCAGGAGGACGGTCGTCGTCCCGTCCGTGACCTCCGTGTCGAGGCCGCCCATGATCCCGGCGAAGGCGATCGCGCGCTCCGCGTCGGCGATCACGAGGTCGGCCGGGTCGAGCCTGCGGAGGTTCCCGTCGAGGCTCGTGAACTCCTCGCCGGGGCGGGCGCGGCGCACGGCGACGCGGCCGCCGCGGAGGGTGTCGAAGTCGAAGGCGTGCAGCGGATTCCCCAGGGCGAGCATGACGTAGTTGGTGACGTCGACGACGTTCGAGATCGGGCGCATGCCGGCGGCGACGAGGCGGGCCTTGAGCCACGGCGGCGAGGGGCCGATGCGGACGTCGCGGAAGAGGCGCCCCATGTAGCGCGGGCAGCCCTCGGCGTCCTCCACGGTCACGTCCGGAGCCTCCTCGGCGCTCAGGGGCGGCTCCTCACCCGGCCAGGGCGCGAGAGTCCCCTCGAAGAGCGCCGCCACCTCGCGCGCGATGCCGTACACGGAGAGGCAGTCGGGCCGGTTTCGCGTCAGATCGATCTCGAGCACCTCGTCGGCCACCGGCAGGACGTCGCCGAGCGGCGTCCCCGGCTCCCACGGCTCTTGGAGGACGAGGATGCCGGCGTGGTCCTCCGAGAGCTCCAGCTCGGCCTCGGAGAGGATCATCCCGTCGGAGACCGTGCCGCGGAGCTTCGCGCGCTCGAGGGTGCGCCCGTCGGGGAGGACGGCGCCCGGAAGCGCGACCGCGACGGTGGCGCCGGCACCGAAGTTCCAGGCGCCGCAGACGATCTGGCGCGGCTCGCCCTCGCCCACGTCCACCGTGCAGAGCTGGAGGCGGTCGGCGTTCGGGTGCTTCCCCGCCTCGAGCACACGGCCGACGCGGTAGAGGTCGAGGTTCCCGTCCACGTCGGCGACGCCGCGGCGGGTGATGCGCTCGACCTCGCCGCTTGCGACCGCGAGCCGGTCGGCGATCTCCGCGGTCGGCACGTCCAGGTCGACGTACTCCCGCAGCCAGGAGACGGGAACCTTCACCGCGGGCGCCCTCCGTTCGCGTCCATCCCGAGGGGCCACCCCGGACCACCACCCGCGATGAGCGTAACGAGAGAAACCGCACGAGTGGGACACGGTTTGTGACGAAGACGTGCCGATTGCCGCGCGTCCCGGAAACGTGCCGGGCGCGGTGCGGTCGCAGGGCGAGGGAGCGAAGCCATGCTCAGAACTGCGAGAGGACGCGGAGGTCGTTCTCCCACAGCAGCCCGAGCGCGGGCAGGCCGTGGCGGAGCATGGCGACGCGCTCGAGCCCCATCCCGAACGCGAAGCCGGTCCACTCCTCGGAGTCGAGGCCGACGAACTCGAAGAGCGCAGGATCGACCATGCCCGAGCCGGCGATCTCGATCCAGCCGGACCAGCGGCAGACGTGGCAGCCCTCGCCCTCGCAGAGGAAGCAGCTCACGTCCGGCTCGAGGGACGGCTCGGTGAAGGGGAAGTCGTGCGTGCGGAACCGGAGCTCGCGCTCCTCTCCGAACAGCGCGCGCATCATGTGGAGCAGAGTGCCCTTGAGGTCGGCCATCGTGATGCCGCGGTCGACGACGAGGCCCTCGACCTGGTGGAACACGGGGGTATGCGTCGCGTCCGGCGTGTCCCTCCGGTAGACGCGGCCGAGCGAGACCATGTAGATGGGCGGCGGCTGCGTCTCCATGACGCGGATTTGCGACGGCGACGTCTCGGTGCGGAGGAGCACATCGTCGGTGAGGAAGAGCGACTGGAGCGGCGACCGCGCCGGGTGGTCGGGCGGGAAGTTGAGGCCGTCGAAGTTGTACCGGGCGGTCTCGACCTCGCGCCCGTCGACGACCTGGTAGCCGAGGCCGAGGAAGATGTCCTCCACCTCTCGGCGGATCTGTGTGATCAGGTGGAGGTGGCCTCGCGGCCTCGCCTCGCCCGGCAGGGTGACGTCGACGACCTCTTCGGTGAGGCGGCGGTCGAGCTCCGCGCGCTCGAGCTCGGCCCGGCGCTCGGCGAGGGCCTGCTCCAGCCCCTCTCGCAGCGTGTTGAGGACGCGGCCGGTCTCCGCGTCGCGGATCTCGCGCAGGGCCTGCTTCAGCTCGCTCTTCCTCCCAAGCCAGCGCACCCGCGCCTCGTCGAGCTCGGCGGGGGTCGAAGCGGCCGCAATCGCGCTTCTCGCCTCGGTTTCGACGGCCTGGGCGTCCATCGCCGGAGCGTATCATCGGCTTCGTGAGCGCCTACGACGCCATCGCGGAGCTCTACGACCCGTGGAGCCGGAGCGTGACCGAGGACGTCGGCTTCTACGTGGCGGAGGCGCGCAAGGCCCGCGGGCCCGTCGTCGAGCTCGGCGTCGGGACCGGCCGCATCGCCGTCCCGGTGGCGGCGGCCGGCGTGCCCGTGATCGGCGTCGACTCGTCGGCTGGGATGCTCGGGGTGTGCCGCCGGCGGGCCGAGGCCGCGGGAGTCCTGCCGCTCCTCGACCTGCGGCTCGGCGACCTGCGCGATCCGCCCGTGGAGGAGCGCGTGGGCCTCGTCACCTCGCCGTTCCGGGCTCTCCTCCACCTCGAGACGGACGAGGACCGGCGGGCCGCTCTCGAAGCGGCGTGGCGGCTGCTCGAGCCGGGCGGCCGGTTCGTCTTCGACGTCTTCGCGCCGAGCAAGGCCGACGTCGAGGAGACGCACGGCCGCTGGCTCGAGCGCGAGCCTGGGATCTGGGAGCGCGCAGACTGGGATCTCGAGCGCCGCATCCTCACGCTGCGCGTTCGGGCCGAGAGGGCCGAGACGTCGATGCGCCTCGCCTGGCTGCCGCCGGAGGACTGGGGCCGGCTCCTCGAAGAGACCGGCTTCGAGGTAGTGGCCCGCTACGGGTGGTTCGACCTGAGCCCCTACGCCGGCGGCGAGGACGTCGTCTGGCTCGCACGTCGCCCCTGAGCACTGCAGCCCCTCCGGAGACGTCAGGTGCCCGACCACGGGCAGGGCCTTCGGAGACACGGCAGGGGGTCTGACCCCGGCCGTGTCCGTAGGGACGCGGAACCAGCCGAGAATCTGTGGAAAGGCTGAATGGGACACGCCTGCGACGATTCACCGGCATCGTTGGCGGGCTCTTCACGTGCCAGCTGCGCCGATGCCCGTCCCGGCGGGACGTTCCTTTCTCCACATTCGCAGGCCCCGGCGGACACGCCCGGGGTCAGACCCCGGGCGTGTCCGAGACAGACAGGTCGCCCGTCGCCTGGCGCGACCTCAGCGGCCCCAGCCGGGCGGCGGGTCGAGGCGGCCATCCTCGACGTGCCAGTACTCGCGGAGCTCCTCGCAGCGGGCGTCGGCGGCGAAGCGGAGGAGGAGGCAGCCGGGGAGCGTGATCCAGTCGCCCCGGTCGCGCATGACCGTCCACCACTCCACGACCGCGCGGTCGCCCTCGACGACCGCCTCGCCGAAGCGCACCTCGGTCTCCGCCTGCGTGGACGTCGCACTCGCCCAGTAGGCGCGGATGCCGTGGGCGCCGACGTGCGGCTCCCGAAAGGGATGCGACCGGTAGACGGCGTCGGCGGTGAAGAGGGCGGCCGCAGCCTCGGCGTCACCCGCCTCCCAGGCCTGCCCGTAGGCGGCGATCCACTCGGGGACGTTCACGTGCGCCTCCTCGTCCAGTCGTAGAGCGCGATCGCGCCCGCGATCGCGACGTTGAGCGACTCCGCCGGAGCCGCCTGCGGGATGGTCGCCCGCGCCTCGCACGACGCCAGCACGTCCTCCGGCAGGCCTTCCCGCTCGGCGCCGAGGACGAAGGTCACGCGGTCCGGCAGGTCGAGCGCGGGCAACGGCGTCCCGCCGCTCGCGACGAGCGCCACGCGCGGCGCCGGCGCCTCCTCGAAGGCCGCGACCGGCACCCGGAAGGCGGCGCCCGCCGAGGCCCTGAGCGCCTTCGGCGCGGTCACGTCCGCCGAGCCCCGCGAGAGGGCGACGAACGCGGGGCCGAGGGCGTCGGCCGCCCGGAGGAGCGTTCCGACGTTGCCGGGGCCGGCCACGCGCCAGAGCGCGAGCCCGACAGGGCGCCCGACCCCGGCGGGCAGGTCGGCCCTGCGGAAGACGGCGACGACCCGGGCCGGGTGGGCGAGAGTGGAGACGCCGGTCATGAGTTCGGGTGCGACCGGCTCGGCGCCGGGGAGCCGGCCCGCGAGCGCCGGCCGCTGGGCGTCCAGGAGCGCCTCGACGGGCTCGAGCCCGGCGTCGAGCGCCGCCTCGACGAGATCCTCGCCCTCGCAGGCAAAGAGACCGAGCTTGTCCCGCTGCCGCCGCGACGCGAGCTTGCGGACGAGCTTCAGCCGCGGGTTCGCCGCCGACGTGATCACGGGACCCGCTCGTCCACCCAGGCGAGCCAGTTCGCGTGACCGTCGAGCCGGGCGAGGCGCCGTCGCTCGCCGCCGGGCCAGACCTGCGCCTCGAGGGCGAAGGCGTCGTACGCGGCGTCGGCCCCGGATGGGAGCTCGTACGAGACCCACGCGAGCGGGCCGTGGGCGCCCGCCTCGGCGATCGCCTCCGCGAGCCTCCCCGCCTCACCCTCGCCGAGGTAGACCGTCGACGTCGCGTCGAAGACGACCGTGACCGTCTCGGGGTCGCGCTCGGCGAGGACCTCCGGGAGGATCGCGACGAAGTCGCCCCGGACGAGCTCCGGCGGATCCTCGCGGACGACCTCGATCGCGCGCCGGAGCCGCTCCAGCCGGTGCTCCTGGTCGGCCCACACGAACGCCTGCAGGAGCCGCGCGCCCTCGTCGCTCGTGACGTCGACCGGGCTCCGGTCGATCCCCACGCGGCGCCCGACCGCGACGCGCGTGCCGAGCAGCCCGTCCGGGAGCGCGCGGCGCACGTCGCCCTCGAGCACGAGGGACGCGTCCTCGGGGCCCCAGGTCTCACCGCCGTAGCGGTAGCCGTAGCGATCCCAGTAGAGGTTGAGACCGCCGCTCGGGCCGAGCTCGACGAGGTCGATCTGCGTGGGGCCGACGCCGGCGGCCACGGCGAGGAAGCCGGGGAGCATGCCCCAGCTCCGCTGCGGCTCGTTCGTCTGCACCGGCTGTTCCGCCACGAAGCGAGCGACGGCGTCGCGGTGCTCGCGGAGGACACCGGGCAGGTCGTCCCACGGACGCTCGACAGTGCCGGCGAGCGCGAGGTAGTGCACCGCCCCGAACAGGCGAAGCGGCAGCTCCCACGTCGGCGGGGCGCCGCCGGCGACCTCGGCCAGGGCGGGGTCGTCGGCGTGCTCGCGCGCGAGCCGGGCGTAGAGCGGCGACCCGCCCCGCTCGAAGTCCTCCGCCATGCCGCGGAAGAGGGCGGGAACGGCCTGCGCGCTCAGGCCTCGAGCGCGGCTTTGGCCTGCGCGGCGATCTTCGAGAACGCCGCCGGGTCGTTCACGGCGATGTCCGCGAGCGCCTTGCGGTCGAGCGCGATCTCCGCCTTGCGGCAGCCGGCGACGAACTGGTTGTAGGAGAGGCCTTCCTGCCGCGCGGCGGCGTTGATGCGCACGATCCAGAGCTGGCGGAACACGCGCTTCTTGCGCTTGCGGTCGCGGTAGGCGTGGTTGTCGGCCTTCTGGACGGCCTCCTTCGCCTTGCGATAGGAGATCGAGCTCTGGCCGACGTAGCCCTTGGCGCGCTCCAGCACCTTGCGGCGCTTCTTGCGCGCGTGGACGGATCGCTTGACGCGGGGCATGCGCTCCTCCTCTTGCCGCTACCGCCCGAGCAGGCGCTCGACCTCGCGGACGTCGCTCTTGTCCACGGGCTGGTCGCGGCGGAAGCCGCGGCGCCTCTTGGCGGATTTCTTCTCGAGGTTGTGGCTCTTCATGGCGTGGCGCCGCAGCACGCGGCCCCCGCCGGTCAGCTTGAACCGCTTCTTCGCGGCCGACTTCGTCTTCTGCTTAGGCATTCTGCGTCGCTCCCACCTCTCGTCCGGCCGTCTTCGTCGGGGCCAGCACCATCACCATGTTCCGCCCGTCCTGGAGCGGAGGCGACTCGATCGAGCCGAGCTCCTTGACGTCCTCGGCGAGGCGCATGAGGAGGTCGCGCCCTCGCTCGGGATGCGTCTGCTCGCGGCCGCGGAACATGATCGTCACCTTCACCTTCGCCTTCGCGTTCAGGAACCGCACCACGTGGCCCTTCTTCGTCTCGTAGTCGTGCACGCCGATCTTGGGGCGGAGCTTGATCTCCTTGACCTGGATCTGCGACTGATGCTTCCGCGCTGTCTTGGCCTTCTGCTCCTGCTCGTACTTGTACTTGCCGTAGTCCATGATCCGGCAGACGGGCGGATCCGCCCCTGCTGCGACCTCGACGAGGTCGAGATCCTTGGAGTACGCGTACTCGAGCGCCTCGGCCGTCGGCTTGATGCCGACCTGCGAGCCGTCCGAGTCGACCAGCCGGACCTTCGGCGCCCGGATCGCTTCGTTGATCCGCGTCGTGTCCTGCTGCGGCCTGGCCTGCTCGAACCTGCGCCGCGGCCTCACTGAATCGTCACCAAGTTGTGCTGCTTCCTCCTCCTAGAACACGAAAAAGCTGCGCACAGGCAGCCCGTCAATTCCCCAATTCGGTTGAAACCTCCGATGAGCTCGGGGCTCCGGAGGTGAGGAAACGTCGCTCCTGCTTGCAGGAGTCAGAGTCTAGCAGCGGTTCGCAGCTCGGCCGCAAGCTCGTCCGCGGAGAGCACGGACTTGTCGCCGCCCCGTCTCCGAACGGACACCGCGTCGAGCGACTCGCGGTCCCCCCAGACGACGACGTACGGCACCTTCTCGAGCTCGGCGTCCCGGATCCGGCGCCCGAGCGTCTCCTCGCGGTCGTCCACCTCCACGCGGAGGCCGTCCGCCCGCAGCCGCTCGGCGAGCATCGCCGCATCGGGGCGGTTAGCGTCGCCCACGGGGAGGATGCGCGCCTGCTCGGGCGCGAGGAAGAGCGGCAGGTCGCCGCCCGTGTGCTCGAGGTAGACGCCGATGAAGCGCTCGAGCGAGCCGAGGAGGGCCCGGTGGATCAGCGCGGGCGTGTGCTCGGCGTTGTCGTCGCCCTGGTAGGTGAGCCCGAAGCGCTTCGGCATCTGCAGGTCGAGCTGCACCGTGCCGAGCTGCCAGCTCCGGCCCAGCGAGTCGGCGATGTGCAGGTCGATCTTCGGCCCGTAGAAGGAGCCCTCGCCCTCGCTTGCCGTGTACTCGAGGCCCCTTGCCGCCAGCGCCCGGGCAAGCTGCTCCTCGGCGAGGTCCCACTCGTCGTCCGTGCCCAGCTTGTTCTCCGGGCGCAGCGAGAGCTCGACACGCATCTCCAGCTCGAAGAGGTCGTAGAGGTGGAGCGCGTAGTCGAGACAGGCGAGCAGCTCCTCCTGGATCTGGTCGACCGTGCAGAAGACGTGCGCGTCGTCCTGCACGAAGTGGCGCACGCGCAGGAGCCCGTGCAGGACGCCCGAGAGCTCGTTGCGGTGGAGGTTCCCCGCCTCGGCGAGGCGGAGCGGCAGCTCCCGGTAGCTGTGCGGGGCGAGCGAGTAGAGGAGACAGTGGCCGGGGCAGTTCATCGGCTTCAGGCCGTAGTCGCGCCCCTCGACCTCGAGCCGGAACATGTGCTCCTGGTACTTCTCCCAGTGGCCCGAGGTGCGCCAGAGCTCGGAGTCGTAGAGCTGCGGCGTCCGCACCTCGACGTAGCCGCGGCGCGCGTTCTCGCGCCGGCGCAGGTCCTCGAGGACGTTCCAGACGACCATGCCGCGCGGGTGCCAGAACGGCATCCCGGGCGAGAGCTCCGAGAAGTCGAAGAGCTTGAGGTCCTTGCCGAGGCGGCGGTGGTCGCGACGGCGGGCCTCCTCGAGCCGGTGGAGGTGCTGCTCGAGGTCGCGCGGGTCGAAGAACGCCGTCCCGTAGATCCGGGTGAGCTGCGGCCGCGTCTCGTCGCCGCGCCAGTACGCGCCGGCCAGCGACGTCAGCTTCACGGCCTTGATCGGCTCGGCGTTCTGCAGGTGCGGGCCGCGGCAGAGGTCGACGAAGTCCCCCTGCCGGTAGAAGGAGATGTCGCCCTCGGCCGTGTCCACGAGCTCGACCTTGTACGGCTCGCCCTCCTGCTCGAAGAAGCTCCGCGCCTCGTCCCGGCTCGACTCCCAGCGCTCCCACTCCCGCCCTTCGGCGATCTCGCGCCGTATCTCCTCCTCGAGCCGCTCGAGCGCCTCCTCCGTCACCGGCTCGGGGAACTCGAAGTCGTAGTAGAAGCCGTTCTCGATCGGCGGCCCGATCGCCACCCTCGTCCCCGGGTAGAGGCGGCGGGCGGCCTCCGCGAGGAGGTGGGCCGCGGAGTGGCGGAGGACGTAGAGGGCGTCGGGGTCCTCCCGGTCGCGCGTCGTCAGGATCTGGATCCGCTCCCCGTCGGCGAGCGGCAGGCGCAGGTCGCGGACGCTCCCGTTTGCCCGCACGAGCACAGCCTGCTCGGCCAGCTTCGGCCCGATCGCGCGGGCCGCCTCGAGGCCCGTCGCGCCCTCCGGGAGCTCGAGCTCGGCCTCGTCGGGAAGAATGACGCGCATGGAGACGGAGGATACTCAGCAGCCCGAGCAGGACATCGAGGAGACCGAGGAGGGCTCGCCCGTGCCCGACCCGGAGCGGGACGACGCCGACGCCGAGGACGTGCCGACCGCCGACTGAGCGCGGCGGCCGCTATGCGAGCGCCCGCGCGATCGCCTCGCGGCCGCCGGCGAGCACCGGCTCGCCGTGGGAGACGAGGACGAGCTCGATCGGGAGGTCGAGGAGCGGTCGGAGCGCCTCGCGCAGCTCGGCCCGGCGCAGGCCGCTCGGCAGGTAGCGCAGCCACGAGTCGGGACAGAGCCGCACGCCGCCCTCGTCGTCGCCGAGGAGGCGGTCGCCGGGGACGAGCGCGGCGTGCTCGGGGAGCCACACCATCGTCTCCCCCGCCCTCCGGATCGGCACTGTCTCGACGCCGGCCGGCAGGGCCTCGCGCGCCCGCGACGTGGTCGCGCAGTAGCGCGCGGCGAGAGCGTCCCGGCTCCGCCGGTGGAACTTCAGGGTCGTGACGATCGCGACCGGCCGCCCGTGCCGCTCGACGAGGGCGTCGAGCCCCCGGAGGAGGTCGACGCGGTCGTCCGGCACGAGCGGGTCGACGAGCAGGAGCGCGTCCGGCGCCTCGTACGCGATGCACCCGACCTCCGGCCCCCAGTCCGCCGGGCTCCCCGACGCCGGCTCCGGCTCCGCGTCCGGATGGACGGCCGTCCAGCGGTGGAGGCCCGGCCGGAGCGCGGCGAGCCCGGTCACTCGCCCTCGACCGCGGCGCGCAGGTGCGCGGGCGCCTTCAGCCAGTAGCTCTCGCGCAGCCACTCGAGGGCGGACTCGAGCGACTCCTCGTCCGCGACCTCCGCGGTCACCCACCCGTAGCGCCCGACGTAGCGCGCGGTCGAGACGAACGGAAGCAGGTGCGCCATCTCCCGCTCCTCGGCCGTCAGCTTGACGGTCAGGAGCACGGCGTCGTCCGAGAACGACATCGACGCGAACATCCTGTTCTCCGCCACCTTGAAGACCGGGTGGCCCCAGGGCTCGTCCTCGTAGGCCTCCGGGAAGGAGAGGGCGAGACGGCGAAGCCGGTCGGCCAGGTCCGTGAGGTCCGGCACGGCCCAACCCTACCGTCCGGAGAGCGCGAAACCGCCCTCCCAGCAAATGTGAGGATTCTGAAAACATTTGCCCTCGTCTCCCACCTGGGCGCGTGAGAGGCGTACTCTCTCTGCGCGTACGGGTCGGAGGCCCTGGGGCTTGCCGCAGGCTCCCGGATCTCTCCCCCGGCTCGTAGCCCACGGACGCCGAGGCGGAGCCCCGCCGCAGCGGGCTCCGCCTCGAGCGCTTCCTTCCCTTCTTTCCCGTCGCCGGCTCCACGCCCGCCACCGCGTGCGAGCGTGGTGGTGCCGGCGATATCTACGGGCCCTGCCGCGCGGGCGCCCGAGCTGCACGACGGACGGACGCCGAAAGCTCGTGACAGCTGCCTCATGTCCACAACGATTCCACGCTCGGCGGCCGCTTTCAAGAGGAGAGGCCCGCGCCCCCGGCGTGCGGGCGCGGGCCTCGAGCGGGGTTCGGCTCAGCGCCCGGCGGGCGCCGGAGCCGGCACGGCCGGGAGCGCCGGCCCGGACGGCGCGGCCGCCGGAGCGGGCTCCGTCTCGTGCGCGACCTCGGGCAGCCACTCGAGCCGCCGCGGCAGGTACCAGTTCCAGTCGCCGAGGAGCTTCATGACCGAGGGGAGGAGCACCGCCCGCACGATCGTGGCGTCGATCAGGATCGCCGCGGCGAGCCCGACGCCGGCCTGCTTCATGTCTAGCGTCGACAGCGTGGCGAAGATCGAGAACACCGCCACCATCACGAATGCGGCCGCCGAGACGACGCCGGCCGTCGTCTTGATGCCGTGCGTCACGGCCGCTTCCGTCGGGAGGCCGCGGTCGTAAGCCTCGCGGATGCGGCTGAGGATGAACACGTGGTAGTCCATCGAGAGGCCGAAGAGGATCACGAACATGAAGAGCGGGAGCCACGCCGTGATCGCGCCGTTCGACTCGAAGCCGAAAAGCGACTCGCCCCAGCCCCACTGGAAGACGACGACCAGGAGCCCGTAGGCGGCGGCGACCGAGAGCAGGTTGAGGGCCACCGCCTTTGCCGCGATGACGACGGAGCGGAACGAGACGAGCAGGAGCGCAAAGGCGAGCAGGAGGACGAACGCGAACACGATCGGCGCGCGGTCCTTCATGAGCTCGTTGAAGTCCTTCGACGCGGCCGTCTCGCCCGTGACCGCCGCCTCGACGCCGGCGACGGCGCCGATCGTGGCCGGAATGACGTCCTCGCGGAGGGCCGCGAGCGCCTCGTTCGAGGCGTCGTCGGTTCCCGTCCCCGCGAGGGGAACCGAGACGAGGGCGACGGTGCCGTCCTCGCTCGCCTGCACGTGGATCGGGTCGTGCATGAGGCCCGTGGCGATCGCCCGCTCGCGCAGGTCGGCGAAGGCCGCCTGCACCTCGGCCGAGCGGACGTCGTCGGCCTCGACGGCGACGACGGCGGGCAGCGGCCCGCCGGGGAACGTCGCCTGGATGCGGTCGTAGGTCTGCACGATGGCGATGTCGCGCGGGAGGTCGGAGAGCGAGGGGAACGCGGTGTGCATGCCGATCGCCGGGACGGCGAGCGCGAGCAGGAGCCCTCCGGCCGCCGCCGCCGAGACGAGCGGTCGGCGGAGCACGCGGTCGAGGATCGCGGCCCACACGCGGGAGTCGCCGTCGGAGCGGCGGAGCCGCTGCAGGAGCGGGATCCTCCCCTTCTCGACGCGGTCGCCGAGCCACGAGAGGAGCGCCGGCAGCACCGTCAGCGACCCCGCGACCGAGATGGCGACGACGATGATCGTGCCGATGGCGATCGACGTCCAGATCTGCGACCCGCCGAAGAAGAGCCCGGCGAGGGCGACGATGACCGTCAGGCCGGAGATGAGGACGGCCCGGCCGGACGTCGCGGCTGCCGCCTCGAGCGCCGCCTTCGGCCCGCGTCCGGCCGCGCGCTCCTCGCGCTCGCGCTTGAGGTAGAAGAGCGAGTAGTCGACGCCGACGGCGAGGCCGATGAGGAGGATCACCGAGGCCGCCGCCTCGTCGGCGGCGAAGAGCTGGCTCGGGACGGCGAGCAGGCCGAGCGCCGCGACGACCGCCGACAGGCCGAGGAGCAGCGGGATGCCTGCGGCGACGATCGCGCCGAAGACGGCGAGGAGGATGCCGAGGGTGAGCGGGACGGCGATCAGCTCCGCGCGCTCGAAGTCCTCCTGGATCGTCTCGTTGAGAGCCATCGTGCCGCTCGCGCTCCCGAACGCCTCGACGACGAAGCCGGGATGGGAGGCGGCGACCTCGTCCAGCGAGGCGAGAACGGGCTCGATCCGGTCGACGGCGGCGGTGTGCACGTCCGAGAGCTCGTACTGGACGAGCGCGGAGCGGCCGTCGGCCGAGACGAGCGCCGGGTCGTCCGCGGGCGAGCGGACGTTCGAGACGCCCTCTGCCCCGGAGACCGCGGCGACGACGTCGCGGAGGACGGCCTGGAACGCCGGGTCGGACGCGCCTGCGGCGTCGCTCTGGACGATGACGCTCTCGTCCATCGTGTCGGCAAAGCCGCCTCGGTCGAGGATCGCGTGGGCGCGGCCCGCCTCGCCGACGTTGGCGTCGGCAGGGTCGAGCTTGTTCGTGCCGACCATCGTTCCGATGGCGACGGAGACGGCGACGAAGGCCAGCCAGCCGAAGACGGCGGTCTTCCTGTGCGCGGCGCTCCAGCGGCCCATGCGGGCCGCGAGGTTGCGGGAGGTGGCGAGGGGAGTCATTGCGGGCGTGTCCTTTCCGGTTCCGGGAGGTCTCGTTGTCTGCCCGCAGCCTCCCAGGGACCGGCCCTGCGCGGAATGAGGCCACCTTGCGTTTCGACGTTCGGAAAGCCGAACGCCCGTCAGGCGGCGAGCACGAGCTCGTCGCGGGCGACGCTCTCGCGTCCTGCCTCCCGCGCTTGGTCGCGACGGAGGGCGGCGAGGAACGGGAGCGAGAGGAGGATCGGCACGCCGATGGCGAGCCACATCGCCCCGTAGCCGTTCGTTCCGGGGAAGACGGGGCCGAGGACGTCGACGGAGACGCCGACGACGATCGGGCCGACCGCCGCGCCGAGCGCGCGCGAGAAGCTGAAGAGGCCGGAGGCCGAGCCCTCGGCGCCCTCCGGCGTCAGGCTCACCAGGAGGCCGTACGGCAGGGTCATGACCACGGCGCCCGCGAGCGCGATGAACGGGAGTCCGACGAGCAGCGGCCCGAGCGAGGAGAAACCCGCGCCGACGAGGAGGCCGATTCCGTAGATCCAGAGCGCGGCGCGCATGAGCCGGTGGAGGCCGACGGCGTCCGCGAGGCGTCCGACGCCCACGGAGGCGACGACGTAGGCGCCCGCGACGACGCCGATCACCGCGGTGGCGGTGCCGACCGACTCGCCGAGGCCCTTGACGACGTAGAGGACGATGAACGTCTTCAGTCCCATGAAGGACAGCTCCCAGAGGGCGTTCGCGGCCACGAAGGAGCGCAGCTCGGGCCGCTCCCGGATCAGGGCGAAGACGCCGGGCCCCGCCGGTGCCGCGGCCACGTGCGCCGCGCGCCCGCGCTCCCCCGCGCCGATCCCGCGAACGAGCACGACCGTGGCGAGGACGACGGCGGCGGCGGCGAGGACGAACGGGAGCGGCGTCCAGACCGCGAGGAGGAGCCCGCCGCCCACGAGGGCGACGCCGAGCCCGAGCCCCCGCGCGACGCCCTGCCAGCCGAGGGCGCGCCCGCGGTGGCTCTTCGGGACGAGCTCGGCGAAGAGCGCCTGGTAGGGCGGGTAGTAGACGAAGTAGCCGACGAAGAAGAGCGAGACGAGGGCGACCGTCTGCGCGTAGCCCGAGGCGAAGGGGAGGATCGCGAGGGGCGCGACGAGGAGCGGCACGGCGGCGAGCGCGTAGGGGAGCCGGCGGCCGAGACGCGTGCGCGTGCGGTCGGAGAGCGAGCCGATCAGCACCGGCAGGAAGAGCGCGAAGAGGCCCTCCGCGCCGATGGCGAGGCCGATCGCCCCTGCGGAGGACGTCTTCTCTCCGAGGAGGAGCGGCGCGTAGGTGATGAGCACGCTCATCCCGAGGGCGAGCGCGAAGGTCGGCGCCACGAGCGCCCCGAGCAGGGGGGCGAGGCTGCGCCGCGGCGTCATGGGACTACCCCGTGACCGCCCAGCGCACGCCGCGCACCGTCCAGCCGCCGACGGCGAGGACGAGCATGGTGGCGATCACTGCGCCGATGAACAGGTTCCGCTTCATGGCTGCACTCTCCCTCTCACGCAACCGGACGGGAATGCGGCCAGCCTGCTTCCACGGGTGCGGGTAACCGCACTTCCCGCAGGGCGCCTGCGGTCGGCTACTGGCGGAGGTAGGTGAGCACCGCGAGCACGCGCCGGTGGTCCTCGGTCGCGTGGCCGAGGCGGAGCTTGCCGAAGATGCTCGTCACGTGCTTCTCGACTGCCCGCTCGGTAACGACGAGCTCGTCGGCGATGCCCTGGTTGGAGCGGCCCTGGGCCATGTGCTCGAGAACCTCTCGCTCGCGCGGGGTGAGCTGCTCGAGGGGGTCGTCGCGGCGACGGCGGCCGACGAGCTGCGAGACGATGGCCGGGTCGAGGGCGGAGCCGCCCTCCCCCACCCGCCGCACCGAGGCGGCGAACTCGCCCACGTCGGAGACGCGGTCCTTGAGGAGGTAGCCGACCCCCTCCGCGCTCTCGGCGAGGAGCTCCATCGCGTACGCGGGCTCGACGTACTGCGAGAGGACGAGCACGCCCACGTCCGGGTAGGCCTCCCGGATCTCCTGCGCCGCCCGCAGGCCCTCGTCGGTGTGCGTCGGCGGCATGCGGATGTCGACGATGACGACGTCCGGCGAGTAGCTCCGCACCTTGAGCATGATGTCGTCGGCGGAGCCGGTCTGGGCGACGACGTCGAAGCCGGCGTCCTCGAGGAGCCTGACGATGCCCTCGCGCAGGAGGACGGAGTCCTCGGCGATGACTACCCGCACGGGAACTCCGCCCGGATGCGCGTGCCGGCGCCCGGAGGGCTCTCCACGTGGAGCAGCCCGTCGAGCGCCTCGACGCGGTCGAGCAGGCCGCGCAGGCCCGAGCCGTTGCCGGGATCCGCCCCGCCGACCCCGTCGTCGGCGATCTCCACGATCGCCCGTCCGTTCACGCGCTCGATGCTAACGGCCACCGAGGACGCCTCAGCGTACTTGGCGACGTTCGTGAGGGCTTCCGCGACGACGTAGTAGGCCGCCGCCTCGACCGGCTCCGGCAGCCGCTCCTCCGGAAGCTCGAGCGCGATCGGGAGCGGCGACCGCGAGGCGAGGGCCTCCAGCGCCGGCCCGAGGCCGCGGTCGGAGAGCACGGCCGGATGGATGCCGCGCGCCAGCTCCCGCAGCTCCTCGAGCGCCTGGGCCAGCTCGTCCGAGGCCTGGGCGAGCAACGCGTTCGCACCGTCCGGGTCCGTCTCCACGCGGCCTTGCGCGAGGCGCAACACGAGGGAGAGCGAGACGAGCCGTTGCTGCGCGCCGTCGTGCAGGTTCCGCTCGAGCCGCCGGCGCTCGACGTCGCTCGCCTCGACGAGGCGGGCCCGCGAGCGGCGCAGCTCGTCCTCGTGCCGCTGGCGCTCGGTCACGTCGACGCCGCTGACGAGGAGCCGCGGCTGCCCGCGATGGTCGCGGAGCGGGGTCGTCGACCAGGCGACGCGGCGGCGCGCGCCCGACGCCGAGATCCAGGCGTTCTCGAACTCGCCTGCCCCGCCCCCGGCGACGGCCTCCTCGAGCCCGCGGCGCACATCCTCCCGTTCCTCGGGCGCGATGAACACCTCCCAGAACGCGTGCCCGCCGACGTGGTCGGTGTCCCGGCGGCCGGAGAGGCGCTCGAGCGAGTTGTTGAAGCGGACGATGAAGCCGCCCGGCGTGATCTCGCACAGGAGGCTCGGCGTCGAGTCGACGACCGCGCGGATGAAGTCGCGCTCGCGCTCGAGGTCGCGGTGGCGCTGCTGCAGCTCGGCGTGGAGACGCTCCAGCTCTGCCTGCGCGCGGTTGCGCTCCGTGAACTCGCGCACGATCAGGACCGCCTCCTCTCCGGCCTTGACGATGCGCGCCTCGAAGTCCCGCTGGACTCCGGCGATCTCGATCGCGTACTCGCTCGCGACGACCTCCCCCGTGTCGATCGCGCGCCTGATCCCGTCCACGAGCAGGCGGGCGACGCCGAGCGGGAGCACGTCGCGCGCGTTCGCACCGATCAGGTCCTCGGGGGGACTGACGAGGTCCTCCGGCCGCCCCTTGAACTCGAGGTAGGTGCCGTCCCGGTCCATGCGGAAGACGAGGTCGGGGAGCGCGTCGATGAGCGCGCGATTGCGCGCCTCGGCCTCGGCGAGGGCGGCGAGGCGGCTCTCGCTCTCGAGCGCGAGCGCGGCCGCTGCCGCGACGGCCTCCACGAGCAGGGGGTCCTCCTCGAGCGAGCGGTGGTGGATGAGCGCGGCGACCGTGCGCCCGTCGCGCTCGACGAGCGTGGTCAACTCCTCCCCGGGCTCCGGCAGCTCGATCGGGTTCCCGGCGATGTCGACGAACGACTCGGTGTCGGGGATCCAGTAGGCGAGCCGGAGCGTGTCGTCGCCGAGCGCACGGGCGAGCGCCTCCCGCAGCTCGCCGGGCGCCCGCGCCTGCCCGAGCTCGAGCATGAGATGGCCGACGCCGGCTCGCGCGAGCCGGCCGCTCAGGAGCCCGACGATGAACGCGAGCGGGACGGCGGCGAACGCGAAGGTGAGGAGCCACCACAGCGCGTACGCGGCGTCGGGGTCGACGAGGTCGACGGCCAGGGTGACCGCGAGCAGGACGAGCGAGACGGCGGCGGTGCCGTACACAGGCCCGAGGACGCGCCGGAGGGGACGGGATGCCGCGCGCCAGCGGCGCAGGAAGACGTAGAGGGCGGCGCCGACCGCGGGGACGCCGACGACCACGGCGACCGCCCAGACTGCGTCGGCGGCCGCGGGCGAGTCGGTCACGGCCCAGGCGATGTCGGGGCAGCCGGGGCAGCTCCGCGGCTCCGGCGTGAAGAGCGACGCCAGGAGCATCCCGAATCCGGCGACGCCGTAGGCGACGCCGACGATCGCGTACACGATCCTCGTCTCGAGGTATCCGCGCGGGAACGCCAGGAGCGCGTGCGCGAAGACGGCGAGGAAGAGGCCGCCGAACACGTACCCGATCGAGAACGGCACCGACTCGTTGGCGAACGCGAGCATGTTCACGAACGAGGTCAGCCCGACCGCGGTCATGAGGAGGCCGAAGACGTTGTCCGGCCGCCGCGCCCAGGCGACGAGCCCGCCGGCGATGAAGGACCACGCCACGACGAGGTTCGTCACGGCCAGGAAGCCCGGCCGCTCGACGTGATCGCTCGTGAAGACGAGCATGAGCCCGCCCGCGCTGAGGACGAGCCCCAGCCCGAGGACGGCTGCGACCGTCAGCTTGCGCATGGGCCTATCGAAGCACAGCTCGAAGCGCCGCGCCTGTCAGCTCGGCCTTCGGCACGAACGCGGAGGCCCCGCAGAGGCCGACCAGCGGCCCGAAGTCCGAGGCGTCCCGGCTGGAGGTGAGGACGACCTTCGGCGGCGGCCCGTTCGCCTTCGCGAGCGCGGCGGCGATCGCGAACCCGTCCATGTCGGGGAGCTGCACGTCGAGGAGCACGAGGTCGGGAGCGAGGCGGGAGATCGCCTCGAGCGCGGAACGGCCGTCCTCCGCCTCCCCGACGACCTCGAACCCGTCGGCCGCGAGCAGCGTCCTCGCCGTCGCCCTGAAGCTCGGATGGTCGTCGACGATGAGGATGCGGTGGGCCATTGCGTGCACAAATGGTGACAGAGGCCGGAGCGGAACGGGATACGGCTAACCCCACTCTTTCCGGGATGGAAGCATGCTTTGCGGTTACCATCGGCTCGTGGGCCGGCTCCCGGAGGAGTGCGGGCCGCGGGCGGCGTCGTCCACCGGCGCGGCGGCGATGGGGTGGTCGAGGTGCTGCTCGTGCGCAGGCCGCGCTACGGCGACTGGGCTCTCCCGAGGGGGAAGCGCCTGCCGGGCGAGACGGACGAGGCGTGCACGCTGCGCGAGGTCGAGGAGGAGACGGGGCTCCGCTGCGAGCTGGGACGCGAGCTCCCCTCCGGCCGCCACAGAGACCGGGAGGGCCGGTCGAAAGTCGTGCGCTACCGGTCGATGCGGCCTCTCCGGGGAACGTTCGCCCCCGGCGCGGAGGTCGATGACGTGCGCTGGCTCCCGCTTCCCGACGCCGCGGAGACGCTGACGTACGAGTCCGAGCGGGAGGTCCTCCGGGACTTCGCCGACGGCCGCTGACGGCTTCGAGCCCAGTGCGCCGCCTACGCGCCGCGGGGCGCGGAGTCCTCGAGCGAGACGCGCATGAGGTCGCGGATGGAGACGATCCCGGAGACCGCGCCCCCCTCGAGCACCGGCAGGTGCCGGAAGCCGCCGTGGATCATGAGCGCGGCGGCGTGCCCGGCCTCGTCCCCCGCGTCGACGGTCTCGGGGTGCCGGGTCATCCACTCGCCCACGCGCGCGTCCGCGCCGAGGCCGCCGGCGACCGCCTTCAGGACGTCGCGCTCCGTGAGGATCCCGGCCAGGCCGCCGCCCTCCAGGACGAGGACCGCGCCGACTCCGCGCTCGACCATCCGCCTCGCCGCCTCGGCGAGCCGCTCGCCGGGGTCGGCGGTGAGGAGATCGCGCGACATGAGGCTCGCGACCGTGGCCACGAGCCCGATCCTACTTGGAGACGGCCTCGAGCTTGTAGCCGACGCCGTAGCGCGTCTGGATGAACGTGTGCGCGGGCCCGCGCGACTCCAGCTTGTCCCGGATCTTGCGCACGAAGACGTCCACGGTGCGGTCGCGGTGCGTGAGCCGGCGTCCCCACACCTTCTGCAGGAGCTCGTCGCGCGAGACGACCCGGCCGCGCTCGAGGGCGAGCGCGTAGAGGAGGCGGAACTCCGTCGGCGTCAGCTCGGCGCTCTCCCCGCCGACGTACGCCTGGACGTTGAGGGGGTCGACCGTCAGCTCCTCGACGGAGATCGGCTCGCCCCGCGTCTCCTCCTGCGGCCGGACGCCGCGGCGCGCCGCCGCGCGCACGCGCGCGACGAGCTCCTTCATCGAGAAGGGCTTCACGAGGTAGTCGTCCGCGCCGATCTCGAGCGCGTGCACGCGGTCGTGCTCGGTCCCGCGGGCGCTGACGACGACGATCGGCGTCCCGATCCCCTCCGAGCGGGCCGTCTCGATCAGCTTCCAGCCGTCCACCCCCGGGAGCATGAGGTCGAGGACGCACACGTCCGGCCGCTCGTAGCGCAGGCGCGCGAGGCCGGCCTCGCCCTTGTTCGTCCAGAGCGGGTCGAAGCCCGCCGACGTCAGGTGCCGCGCCATCCCCTGGGCGATCACGTCGTCGTCCTCGATGATGAGCACCTTCGGCACTCCGCCTCGATTCTGCCCGCGCGCGGTCGGCGGCGGGGTGACGCAACGGTAGCGCGTTGGTGAAGAAGTGGTGAACGCCAGTCGCTGGGCCGGCGCTTGGGATCGCCGCGTGCTCTCCCGCTCGCGTCGCCCCAGCTCGTCGTGGTCGCGCTCGCCTTCGCTGCCATGTTCGCGTCCGGGCCGGGGCAGTCGTTCCTCATCGCCGTCTTCGTGGACGAGATCCTGCGCAACACCCGTATCTCGCGGGCGGTGTTCTCGCTTCTCTACGGCGCCGCCACGGTCGTCTCGGCCTCGACCGTCGCGGCCCTCGGGCCCGCGGCGGACCGGTTCGGCTGCGCGCGATCTGGGTGCTCGTCTCCGCCGGCCTCGCGCTCGCCTGCGGGCTGGCGAGCCTCGTCTCCGGCGTCGTCCTCGCGCTCCTCGCCCTCTCGCTCCTGCGTGCCTTCGGGCAAGGCTCGTTCCCGCTGGTCGCCACCCTCCTCGTCGCCCGGTCCTTCCGCGGCCGGCGCGGGCAGGCGATGGCGAGTGCGAGCTTCGGGATCACGGCGGCCTCGGTCGTCCTCCCGCCGCTGGCCGTCGCCCTCATCGTCGGGCTCGGCTGGCGCGACGCCTACCGCATGCTCGGGCTCGCCGTGCTCGTGCTCCCACTCGCCCTCTTCCTGCGCGAGCGGCGGACCGAGGACGGCGAGGGCGCGGCCGCGCAGAGCGAGCCGCGTGGGCCGCGCGCCCTGCGGAAGAGCAGGCGCCTGCCCCGGATCACCGTGCCCACGCGGCGGGCCCGGCGTCTCCTGCTCGTGCTCGCCGCGCCGCCGCTCCTCATGACCGCGGTGATCTTCCACGCGACCGCCTTCCTCGGCGAGCACGGGCTCTCGCTCGGGCAGGCCGGCGCCGCGCTGAGCCTCATCGGCGTCGGGAGCATCGCGGGGACCCTGCTCGGGGGAGCGCTCGCCGACCGCATCTCGAGCCGGACGCTCCTCGTCTTCATGACCGGCTTCCTGACGGCCGCGACGCTCTTCCTCGTCCTCCCGACGGCACCCCCGGCCTATCTTGCCTTCGCGCTCCTCGTCGTCGGCGGCGGCGTCTTCGGCGTCGCGGCCGGCGTGGTCTGGCCGCGGACGTACGGCCTCGCCGAGATCGGGCGCATCCAGGGCGCCTCCTTCTCCGTCCAGATCGCGGCCGCGGCCGGCCCGCTCCCGCTCGCCCTCTCATCGCGGCGACCGGCAGCTTCACGCCCGCGCTCCTCGCGCCCGCCGGCTACTGCCTCCTGGCCCTCGCCGTCGCCGCGCGCTGGCGCGAGCCGCGGATCGTCCGCTCCGGCGGCCTGCGCCGCTGAGGGGGGGTCCGGCGCGCCGCGGCTACGATCCCTCGAGGTGAGCCCCTTTCTGGGACGCAGGGCGGCTGGCCGGCGGCAGGGCCCGGCCGACGCCGCGCTGCGGCTGGAGGCCCGTCGCGGCCGGGCGCTCGTCGAGGAGAGCCGCGAGATCGTCGTGGTTCTCGACGAGCGAGGCCGCGTGGTCACGGCGAGCAGGCGTGCCCGCGAGCTTCTGGGCGGGCTCGAGGAGGGCGCGCCGGCGCCCGAGGCGCTCGTCGACGGCGCGGCGCTCGCGGTCCCGTACGACGTCGACGGTCGACGGGAGACGATCCTCTACGGCCGGGACACCGGCGACATGGCCGCCTACGAGGAGCTGCGGGCGGGCTTCACGGCGGCAGTCTCCCACGAGCTGCGAACGCCCCTCGCACGCCTGCTCGCCCTGCTCGAGAGCGCGCTCCTCCCCGACGCCGACGTCCGCGAGCTCGTCGAGCAGGCCCAGGGCGAGGTGGATCAGATCCGGGAGCTGATCGACGACATCCTCTTCCTCTCCGAGCTCGAGTCCGGGCACGAGGTCGTCGGGCTGGGGACGACGGACGCCTTCCCGATCGTGGCCGAGGTGGCCGAGGGCCTGGCCGAGCAGGCGGCGCGGGCCGGCGTCGTCGTCGAGGTGGACGCCGACGAGGACGCGGAGCTGCCCCTCCGCCCGCGCATGATCCGCGTGATCGTTCAGAACCTCGCCCAGAACGCGATCCGCTACGCGGGCCCGGGCTCGCACCTGCGCCTCTCGCTGCGTCAGCAAGACTCGGGGGTCGTGCTCGAGGCCGCAGACGACGGCGTCGGCGTCTCCGAGGACGACCTTCCACGCCTTTTCGAGCGCTTCTACCGCGCCGACCGCGCCCGAGCCTCGCGCGGCACGGGGCTGGGCCTGGCGATCGTGAAGCACGTCGTCACCTCGGCCGGGGGGACCGTCGAGGCCTCCGGCGCCCGCGGCCGGGGGCTCACCGTCCGCTGCGCCTTCCCGGCCGCCCACCCTGACCGTCGTCCGCCGGGCGCTGTAGGAATCCACCAGTGAGCCGGTACGAGGTCTTCCTCCTCATCCACGTCGTCGCCGCGATCGCATGGCTCGGCGGCGGACTCGTGCTCCAGATCCAGGGCATCAGAGCCGACCGGGCGAAGGACGCCGACGGGCTCCGCAAGGTGCTCGAGGACGTCGTCTCGCTCTCAAACCTCTTCTTCGTGCCGGCGGCGCTCCTCGTCGTGATCTTCGGCATCGCCATGGTCGCCGACGGGCCGTGGACCTTCGGCCAGCTCTGGATCGTGCTCGGGCTTGCCGGCTACGCGGCCACGTTCGCGACCGGGCTCTTCCTCCTGGATCCGCGGTCCAAGCGGATCCTGGCCATGATGGAGGAGGAGGCGATGAGCCCACGCGTGGTCGCGGACGTCCGGCGGCTCCTAGCGCTCTCCCGAATCGACTACGCAGTCCTCTACTCCGTCGTCGCCGTCATGGTGCTGAAGCCGACCGGCGACGACGTCGGCATCCTCGCCGTCCTCGGCGCGATCGTGGCGGGGACGGCGGTGTGGGCCGTGCGCCGCGCCCGCTCGGTCGCCGCCGCCGAGCCTTCCGCGACGGCCTGAGCCGGCGCCCGGCGCCGAGCCACGTCTGACCAGGACACGGCCCGGTGCCTGGCACCAAGCCATGTCCTCCCAGGACGTCGCCCGTCCCGGCGGACCGGGGAACCACCGCCTGCTGCCCGACCGCCCTCGTCGTGGCCACTCACCGTCCCTCGGGAGCACGGCCCGGTGCCTGGCACCGGGGCACGTCCAGAGCAGACAGGCTGGGTATCCCGCGGTGCCAGTGCGCGTTCACCAGGCCGTAACCACTCGTTCACAGCCTTTCAGCCCACCCCGTGCGGGATCGCGGCGACACTCGCCTCGATGAACCGACGTGAAAGGAGACCAGTGGGAATTCGCCCTACCCCGAGGCTGACCCTCCTCCTCATGGGCCTGATCCTGGCGCTGGGCGCCGCTGCCTGCGGCGGGGACGACGACGGCGGCGACGTCGCGAACTCGGCCAACACGACGGAGGACGCGAACGAGGACCTCTCCGGAACGATCCGGATCGACGGCTCCAGCACCGTGGCGCCGCTCTCCGAGGCGGCCGCGGAGCTCTTCATGCAGGAGAACCCCAACGTCCGCGTCACCGTCGGCACGTCCGGCACCGGCGGCGGCTTCGAGAAGTTCTGCGTCGGCGAGACCGACATCTCCGACGCCTCCCGCCCGATCAAGGACGAGGAAGCCGCAATCTGCGAGGAGAACGGGATCGCCTTCGAGGAGGTCACCGTCGCCAACGACGCGCTCTCTGTCATGGTCAACCTCGAGAACCCGGTGGACTGCCTCAGCGTCGAGCAGCTCAACCAGATCTGGGGGCCGGATTCGACGCTCTCGAGCTGGAGCGAGGTCGACGGCCTCGAGCCCGCGTTCGGCGAGCCGCTCGAGCTCTACGGCCCCGGCACCGACTCCGGGACGTTCGACTACTTCACGGAAGCGATCAACGGGGAAGAGGGCGCTCAGCGCACCGACTACAACAACATCGGCGAGGACGACAACACCGGGATCGTCGGCGTCGAGGGGACGATCGGCGGCATGTTCTACGCCGGCTTCTCCTACTACACCGAGAACGCGAACCGCGTGAAGGCGCTCCAGATCGACGGCGGCGGGGGCTGCGTGGAGCCGGCCGTCGAGACCGTGCAGGACGGCTCCTACGCGCCGCTCGCCCGCCCGCTCTTCATCTACCCGTCGGACACCGCGCTCGCGCGGCCCGAGGTGCTCGCTTTCCTCGAGTTCTACATCGAGAACGAGCAGGCGATCGCCGAGGCCGTGGGCTTCGTCGACCTGACCGACGAGCAGCAGCAGGAGGCGAACGACAAGGTCGCCAGCCTCGCGGGCGGCTAACGAGAAGAGAGCACGAGAGAGACGGCAGAGATGGCAACTCGGGACATCGCGGCCTCGCAGGCGCCGGGCATCGCCCGCCCGCGCCTCGAGGCCGCGAGCCCGCGCTACGGCGAGAAGGCGGTCAAGGCCTTCCTCGCCCTCTGCGCCGGGCTGTCGGTCGCGGTCACGACCGCGATCGTCGTCTCGCTCCTGATCCCCACGGTCGACTTCTTCCAGCAGGTCTCGCCGGTCGAGTTTCTGACCGGCACCGAGTGGGCGCCGGCGTTCGCCGCCGCGAGCTTCGGCGTCGTGCCCCTCGTCGTCGGGACGCTCTCGGTCGTCTTCTGGGCGCTCATCGTGGCGATCCCCGTCGGGCTCCTCTCGGCGATCTACCTCGCCGAGTACGCCCCGCGACGCGTGCGCAAGGTCGTGAAGCCGATGCTCGAGGTGCTGGAGGGGATCCCGACCGTGGCGATCGGGCTCTTCGCGCTCCTCTTCCTGCGTCCGCTCGCCGAAGACGTTCTCCCCTTCCTCAGCTGGCGCGGCCCCTTCTCGGTCGGCGTCGCCGGCTTCGCCGTCGGGCTCATGATCGTCCCGCTCGTCGCCTCGATCTCCGACGACGCGATGCGCTCCGTGCCCTCCGGCCTGCGCGAGGGCGCCTACGCCCTCGGGGCGACGAAGATGAAGGTCTCCGCCCGCGTCGTCTTCCCGGCGGCGATCTCGGGCATCGTCGCCTCGATCGTGCTCGCCACGTCCCGCGCGATCGGCGAGACGATGGTCGTGCTGATCGCGGCGGGCGCCACCCCGGCGATCAACCTCGACCCGACCCGCTCGGTGCAGACGATGACGGCCTTCATCGGCCAGACCGCGACCGGAGACATCGCCACCGGCACGATCACGTACAACACGATCTTTGCGGTCGGGGCTCTCCTGTTCGTGATGACCCTGGTGATGAACATGGTCGCCATCCGCCTCGTGCGCCGCTTCCGGGAGGCGTACGAGTAATGCCCGCCGACGAGCGCACGCCGCGGGCAGAGAGGACGCGCCTCGCCGTCGCCGGTGCCCGCGCGGGCACCGAGAGCGCGCTCGCCAACTCCTCTCGGAGCGACCGGACGGCGAACGTGCTCTTCCTCGCCCTGCTCCTGCTCGGGCTCGGCACGGCCCTCGTCGGCCTCGCATCGATCATCACCTGGGCCCTGATCGAAGGGGCGCCACGCCTGAACGTCGGCATCTTCACCAACGGCCCGTCCACGCTCAGCCCCGAGACCGCCGGCTACCGGACCGCTCTCCTCGGGACGATCTACGTGATCGGCGGCGTGATCCTCCTCATCGTCCCGCTCGGCGTCGGCGCGGCCGTGTACCTCGAGGAGTACGCGGACAGGTCCCGCTGGTGGAACCGCCTGATCGAGCTCAACATCCAGAACCTCGCCGGCGTCCCCTCGATCGTCTTCGGGATCCTCGGGCTCGCCTTCATCGCGCGCGGCCCGATCAGCCTCGGGTTCGTCGTCGCGGCCGCCTCGTTGACGCTCGCGCTCCTCGTCCTCCCGACCGTCATCCTCGCCGCGCGCGAGGCCGTCCGCGCCGTGCCGCCCTCGATCCGCGAGGGCTCGCTCGCGCTCGGCGCGACGGAGTGGCAGACCATCCGCCGTCAGGTTCTCCCGGTGGCGATCCCCGGGATCCTCACCGGCGTCATCCTCGCCGTCGCGCGCGCGATCGGCGAGGCGGCGCCGCTCCTCCTCGTCGGGGCGGTCACGTTCGTGACCTTCAACCCGAGCTTCTTCGAGGGCGGCTACTCGACGCTGCCCGTCCAGATCTACCAGTACTCGTCGCGACCGCAAGAGGCGTTCCAGGAGCTCGCCGCGGCCGGCATCATCGTGATGCTGGCGGCCCTGCTCGCGATGAACTCGTTCGCGATCTGGCTCCGCAACCGCTACGAGAAGAGGTGGTGACGCCGAAGATGGAGAGGGCGCCTGCCCCTCGTGTCAAGATTGCCGCGATGGATGCGAAGGACGCCGCACAAGAGCGGGAGCGAGCCGAGCCCGACCGGCGAGGGGCGCTCTTCGAGGTCGACCGCCTGACCGTCTCCTACGCGGGCGTCCCGGCCCTCAGGGACGTATCGCTGGCGATCCGCAAGAACTTCATCACCGCGTTCATCGGCCCCTCCGGGTGCGGCAAGAGCACGTTCATCCGCTGCTTCAACCGCATGAACGACCTCATCCCGACCGCCTCGGTCGAGGGCCGTGTCCTCTATCACGGCACCGACCTCTACGGGCCGCGGGTCGACCCGGTCGAGGTGCGGAAGCGCATCGGCATGGTCTTCCAGAAGCCCAACCCGTTCCCGAAGTCGATCTACGACAACGTCGCCTTCGGGCCGCGGGTCCTCGGCTGGAAGAAGAACCTCGACGAGCGAGTCGAGCAGGCGCTGCGGCAGGCCGCGCTCTGGGACGAGGTGAAGCGGCGCCTCGACTCGAGCGCGCTCAGCCTCTCCGGCGGCCAGCAGCAGCGCCTCTGCATCGCCCGCTGCCTCGCGGTCGAGCCGGACGTGATCCTCATGGACGAGCCTGCCTCGGCGCTCGACCCCATCTCGACGACCGCCATCGAGGATCTCATGCACGAGCTGAAGCGCGACTACACGATCGTGATCGTCACCCACAACATGCAGCAGGCCGCGCGCGTCGCGGACATGACGGCCTTCTTCAGCGTCGAGGTCGACGAGGAGCAGGATCACCGCACGGGCGTCCTCGTCGAGTACGACGAGACGCCCGTGATCTTCACCAACCCAGCCGAGAAGCGGACGGAGGACTACGTCACCGGGAGGTTCGGATGAGGATCACGCTCCAGGCGGAGCTCGACCAGCTCGAGGCCGCGCTCCAGGAGGAGGGCGCGCACGTCCTGCGGGCGCTCCGCGGCTGCCTGAACGCGCTCGAGCAGTCCGACGTCGAGCTGGCGGACGAGGTGATCGCCTTCGACGACGAGATCGACGACGCGTACCTCGCCATCGAGGAAGGCATCCAGTCCCTCCTCGCCCGCCAGAACCCGGTGGCGGTCGACCTGCGCCTCGTCCTCGCCATCCTCCACGACAACCTCCACCTTGAGCGGATGGCGGACTACTGCGTGACGATCGCCAAGCTGACGAAGCTCGTACGCGACGTCCCGCACGACGAGACGCTCCTCGATGGGTTTCAGGAGATGGGGAACCGCGCGGAGGAGATGATCCGCGTCGCGCTCGACAGCTTCCGCGACCGCAACGCCGCCCGGGCCGAGACCCTCGTCGACCTGGACGAGATGATCGACCGCGCGAACCGGCGCGTCGTCGGGCACGTGCTCTCGCTGGGCCGCGACCCGGAGCTGCGCGAGTGGGGCCTGCGCATGATCATCGTTTCCCGCTGCCTCGAGCGGATCGGCGACCACGCGGTCGACATCGGCGAGCAGACGGCCTATCTCGTGAGCGGCGAGTTCCGCGAGTTCACGGACGCCTCGCACGGGCCGGGCACGACGCCACGGGACCTCTGAGCTCGTGGCCACGCAGCTCACCCCGCCGACCCGCCAGCACCTCCGCCGGCAGGTGGACGACCTCGCCCGCGAGTTCGGGGGCGTCTTCTCGCGCGAGACCGTCGAGCGGCTCGTGGACGAGAGCGTGGAGCAGCTTGCGGGTCGCGCCCGCTTCGAGGACTTCGTCCCCGTCCTCGTCCACCGCTTCGCGCGCGAGCGGCTGCGCGCCTTCGGGCAAGCTTCCGGGACGATCGTGAAGCGCGTTCCCGAGGTCCTCTTCGTCTGCGTCCACAACGCCGGGCGGAGCCAGATGGCGGCCGCGCTTCTCCACCATCGCGCGGAGGGCCGCGTGCACGTGCGCTCGGCCGGCAGCGACCCCGCCGAGAGCATCAACCCGGCCGTCGTCGAGGCGATGGCCGAGCTCGGGATCGACCTCGCGGACGAGTTCCCGAAGCCGCTCACCGACGAGGTCGTGCGCGCCGCCGACGCGGTCGTGACGATGGGCTGCGGCGACGCCTGCCCGATCTACCCGGGGAAGGTCTACCGCGACTGGGAGCTCCCGGACCCGGCGGGGAGGCCTCTCGACGAGGTGCGCGAGATCCGCGACGAGATCGACCGCCGCGTCCGCGCCCTCGTCGCCGAGCTTACGGCCTAGGCGGGCTCGACGGCCTCCTCGGCCCGGGCCGGCACGAAGCGCCGGGTCTGCACGCTGCGGAGCACGAAGGCGGCGGTCGCGGCCAGGACGGCGAGGACGAAGACGAGGGCGTCGCCGGCGGGCAGGCGCGTGAGGGTCTCCATGACCGCCCCGACGAGCGCGGCCGCGGGGATGGTCACGAGCCAGGCGACGAAGATGTTGCCCGCGATGCCCCAGCGCACCGCCGAGAGCCTGCGGCTCGCCCCCGCGCCGAGCACGGAGCCGCTGATCGTGTGCGTCGTCGAGACGGGGAAGCCGAGCCTCGCGGTGACGAAAAGGATCGAGGCCGTCGCGGTCTCGGCCGCGAAGCCCTGCGGCGGCTCGAGCTTGGCGATTCGCTGGCCGAGCGTGCGGATGATCCGCCACCCGCCCGCGTACGTCCCGGCGGCCATCGCCGCCGCCGCCGAGACGATCACCCAGAGCGGCACGTAGAACTCCTCCAGGGCGATGTGGCCCGAGGCGACGAGTGCGAGCGCGATGATGCCCATCGTCTTCTGTGCGTCGTTCGTCCCGTGCGTGAACGCGACGAAGCCCGCCGAGACGACCTGGAGCCGGCGGAAGACGCGGTTGACGACGCCCGGGCTCCGCTGCCTGATGATCCAGAGGATCCCGAGCATGAGGAGCCCCGCCGTGACGACGCCGGCGATCGGGGCGACGAGGGACGGGATCGCGACCTTGTCGACGAGGCCCTGCCACTGCATGACGCCGAAGCCGTTCGCGGCGACGGCCGCGCCCGAGACGCCGCCGATGAGCGCGTGGCTCGAGCTCGTCGGCAGGCCCAGGTACCACGTGATCAGGTTCCAGACGATCGCCCCCACCACCCCGCCGAGGACGACGTCGAGCGTGATCACGGAGGCATCGACGATCCCCGTCGCCACAGTCGCGGCGACCTCGAGGAAGAGGAACGCGCCGGCGAAGTTGAGCACCGCCGCGAAGATCACCGCCGCCCGCGGCGAGAGCGCGCGGGTCGACACCGACGTGGCGATCGCGTTGGCCGCGTCGTGGAAGCCGTTCGTGAAGTCGAAGAAGAGCGCGACGGCGACGACGGCGACGAGCATGAGGTCCACGGCGGCTGGCTGAGGCGGGGTTCAGGCGTTCTTGACGAGGATGTTCCCGATCACGTTCGCGGCGGTCTCGCAGGCGTCGAGCGCGTCCTCGAGCGCCTCGAAGATGTCCTTCCAGCGGATGACGATCAGCGGGTCGATGCGCGGGTCGCGGAAGAGGTCCGCGATCGCGCCGCGGACGACCCGGTCGCCCTCGTCCTCCAGGTCCTTGAGGGCTACGAGCTCGCGCTGCACGCCCTGGAGGCCCTTGAGCTCGGCGAGCGCCGTCGCAAGGTGGCCGACCGCGCCGACGAGGATGCGGCACTGCTCCATCGCCTGCTTGGTCGGCGAATCGACGCCGTAGAGCTCGAGCAGGTCGGAAGCCTCGTCGATGTGGTCGACGACGTCGTCGAGGCACGTGGCGAGCTCGTAGATGTCCTCGCGGTCGAACGGCGTCACGTACTGGGTGTTGAGGAGCTGGATGAGGTCGCGCGTGATCGTGTCGCCCTCGTGCTCCACGGCCTTCACCTGCGCATGCGTGACGGTCGGGTTCGGATACTCGCGAAAACGGCGCTCGGCGAGCTGCGCCGCTTCGAGCGCGTTCGCCCCCGCTCTCGTGAACAGGTCGTAGAACGCGGTCGTCCGTGGAACGAGCGAGAGCTTCAAGACGGGCGGCATCGTACAGCCTCGGCGGGAGGGAATACCCCCTATGGGTATACTGGACGCTGATGACAGAGACCACCGTCTACCGCGTTCCCGGCATGTCCTGCGGGCACTGCGTCAACGCCGTCGAGGGTGAGCTCCGCGCCGTCTCGGGCGTCGACGTCGCCGAGGCCGACCTCGAGACCAAGACCGTGACCGTACGGGGCCGCGGGCTCGAGGACACTGCTCTTCGCGCCGCGATCATCGAGGCGGGCTACGAAGCCGAGTGAGCGCCCCGCCCCGACCGCGAGCGATGACTCCCACACCGCCGGCCGCCGGCCGAGCGCACTCTCCCACGCGGCCCGGTCCCCATGGTCGGCGACGCCGCACGGCAGCCGCCGTCGCACTCGCCTGCCTCGCAACGCTCGCGCTTGCCGGGCAGGCGCGGGCCGACACCGGAATCCTCGTCATCGGCGACTTCGGCGTCGGCGGCGACGCCGAGCTGCGCTTGGGCGCGGCCGTGGAGCGGTTCGCCGACGACCGCCCCGCGAACGCCCTCGTGACGCTCGGGGACAACGACTACACCGAGCGGCCGCGCGCCTTCCGCCGCAACTGGCGGGTCTCCTTCGGGTGGGCTGCAGACGCCGGCCTGCTCGTCGCCGGGACGCTCGGGAACCACGACGTCCGCCTCGACCGCGGCCGCTACGAGCTCGAGCTCCTCGAAATGCCCCGCCCCTACTACCGCCGCCTCGTCGGCGACGTGGAGATCTTCGTCCTCGCGTCGACGGCGATCGACCGCCCGCAGCTCGCCTGGCTCGAGCGAGTGCTCGCCCGCTCGACGGCGCCGTGGAAGGTGGCGGCCATCCACCACCCGCCTTACAGCTGCGGCGCCTTCACGGGCGACCGCCAGGTGCGCAGGCACGTCCTCCCCTTGCTGGAGCGGCACGGCGTGAAGCTCCTCCTGGCGGGCCACGACCACAACTACCAGCGCTTCGCCTCCCGGGAGGGCCTGACCCAGGTCGTGAACGGCGGCGGGGGTGCTCCCCTCTATCCCCTCTCGCGCTGCCCCTCCGGATTCCCGGAGCGCGCCGCGGCGAGGGAGACCCACGGCTTCCTCTACCTCCGGGCGTCGCAGGAAGCCTTGCGCGGGCGGGCGGTCGGCATCTCAGGCGCCATCATCGACCGTTTCGCCGTCTACCCGTACCCCGCGTATCTGCAAGCGTGGCCCACGTGACCGTCAACCGTCTCGCGACTGTCGAGAGGGCGCGGTCCGAGCTCGAGCTCGAGGGGATGACGTGCGCCGCCTGCGCGGCGCGGATCGAGAAGAGCCTGAACCGGCTCGACGGCGTCGAGGCCAGCGTCAACTTCGCCACGGAGCGGGCTACCGTCCGCTTCGACGAGGAGCGGGTGACCCTCGAGGACCTCGTCGGCGCGGTGGAGCGGGCCGGCTACCGCGCCTCGCTCACCCGCGCCGAGGACGAACGCGGCGCGCGGCTCGGCCTCCGCCTGGCCGTCGCGGTCGCCCTCACGCTGCCGGGCGCGCTCCCGGCGATGCTGCCCTTCTTCCGCTTCGAGGGCTGGGAGTGGCTCGCGCTCGCCCTGACGACGCCCGTCTGGGCGTGGGCCGGCTGGCCGTTCCACCGTGCCGCCCTCAAGAACCTCCGCCACGGCGCGACGACGATGGACACGCTCATCTCACTCGGGACGACTGCCGCCTACGCCTGGTCGGTCGTGGCGCTCCTCGCGCTGGACGACGCCGAGGTCTACTTCGAGGTCGCGAGCGTCGTCACGACGCTCATCCTCCTGGGGCGCTGGCTGGAGACCCGCGCGCGCCGCCGCTCGGGGGCAGCGCTGCGCGCGCTGCTCCAGCTGGGCGCGAAGGACGCACACGTGCTCCGCGACGGCGTCGAGCTGGCCGTGCCGATCGAGGACCTGGCCGTTGGCGACGCCTTCGTCGTCCGCCCCGGGGAGAAGGTCGCCACGGACGGGATCGTCGTCGAGGGCCGCTCGGCCGTCGACCAGTCGATGCTCACGGGCGAGTCCGTTCCCGTCGACGTCCAGCCCGGCGACGAGGTCGCGGGCGCGACGGTGAACGCGTCCGGACGGCTGCTCGTGCGCGCGACGCGCGTCGGCGCCGACACCGCCCTCGCCCAGATCGCGCGCCTCGTCGCCGACGCGCAGGCGGGCAAGGCGCCGATCCAGCGGCTCGCCGACCGGATCTCGGCGGTCTTCGTCCCGATCGTGATCGCGCTCGCGCTCGCGACGCTGGCCGGGTGGGCGCTGCTCGCCGGCGACCTCGAGACCGCGTTCACCGCGGCCGTCGCCGTCCTCATCATCGCGTGCCCGTGCGCCCTCGGACTCGCGACGCCGACGGCGCTCATGGTCGGGACCGGACGCGGCGCCCAGCTCGGCATCGTCATCAAGGGCCCCGAGGTCCTGGAGCAGACGCGCCGCGCGACCACGGTCGTCCTGGACAAGACCGGCACCGTCACCGAAGGGCGCATGCAGCTCGTCGACGTGGTGCCGAGGAACGGCGCGACGCGGGCTGACGTCCTCCGGCTCGCCGGCGCCCTCGAGGACGCGAGCGAGCACCCGATCGCGCGCGCTGTGGCCGAAGCCGCCCGGGCCGAGCTGGGGACGCTGCCCCCGGTCGAGGACTTCGAGAGCCGGCCGGGCGTCGGCGTCGCCGGGCGCGTGGACGGCCACGCCGTCGAGGTCGGGCGCGGGACGGACGGGATCGAGGTCGTCTGGGACGGCGTCCCGCACGCGAGCCTCGCCGTCGCCGACACGGTGCGGCCGACGAGCGCCCGAGCGGTCGAAGAGCTTCGCGTCCTCGGCCTCACGCCCGTGCTCCTGACCGGCGACCGGACGGAGACCGCCCGCGCGGTCGCGACCGAGGTCGGGATCGAGCGCGTCGTCGCCGACGTCCTCCCCGGCGACAAGGCCGCCGAGGTGCGGCGGCTGCAGGAGGCGGGCGAGGTCGTGGCGATGGTCGGCGACGGCGTCAACGACGCGCCCGCGCTCGCCCAGGCCGACCTCGGAATCGCCATCGGCACCGGCACGGACGTGGCGATGGAAGCGAGCGACCTCACGATCGTCTCGGGTGACCTGCGCGGCGCCGCCGACGCGATCCGCCTTTCGCGCCGGGTGCTCTCGACGATCAAGGGCAACCTCTTCTGGGCCTTCGCCTACAACGTGGCCGCGATCCCGCTGGCCGTCGCCGGCCTCCTCAACCCGATGGTCGCCGCCGCCGCCATGGCTGCGTCGAGCCTCTTCGTGGTCTCGAACTCGCTGCGGCTGCGGCGCTTCCGAAGCGTGAGGGAGGTGAACGCATGACCCACGGCTACGTCAAGGACAAGGACGCGCTCGCCAAGCGCCTGCACCGCATCGAGGGACAGGTGCGCGGCATCGAGCGCATGATCGAGGAGGAGCGCTACTGCATCGACGTCCTCACGCAGATCGGCGCCGTCACGACGGCGCTCGAGAGCGTCGCCTTCGAGATCCTCGACGACCACGTCGGACACTGTGTCGCAGGCGCGCTCACGTCGGGCGACGCCGAGGTGGCCGCGGAGAAGAGCCGCGAGCTCATCGAGGCCGTCCACCGCTTCGCGCGGACGCACTAGCCTTCGTCGCCCTCGAGCGGGTGGTGGCGCCCGTGGTAGGAGATCAGGGTGCAAAGGAGCCCGGTGAGGGCGACGCCGGGGCCGACCTCGAGGAGGAGGCGGGCCTCGTCGGAGCGCTCGCCGCCCGTCGCGAGGCCGCCGACGGCGATCCACACCGATGCGAGGATCGGCGGGAGCAGGAGGAGGATCACCGACCAGTCGTGCCACGGCCGCCCGCGCGCGATCCAGAGGCGGTGATCCGCGACGGCGAGGACGAGGACGACGAGGGCGGGCAGGATCCCCGTGAGGGGCTCGCGCGAAGCGGCCGCGACGAAGACGGCGAGCACGACGCTCGCGGCGACGAGGTAGCGCGGCACTAGGACGAGCGCGTCGGCGCCGGCCGCGGCTCTGGCCCTTCGTGCCCTTCGACGTGGACGTCCGGAATCCAAGCGAGCCACGAGGGCAGGTACCAGTTCCAGCGCCCGAGGATCGTCATCGTCGCGGGCACGACGACCGAGCGGATCACGGTCGCGTCGAGCAGGAGGGCGACGGCGACCCCGAAGCCCATCTGCTGGAACATGATCAGGTCGCCGCGGGCGAAGCCCGCGAAGACGGCGATGATGATGAGCGCGGCGCCGGTGATGATGCGCGCCGTCGTGCCGACGCCGTGCGCGACCGCGTCGGCGTTGTCGCCGGTCTGCGAGTAGCGCTCCCGGATCCGCGAGAGCAGGAAGACCTGGTAGTCCATCGAGAGCCCGAAGAGGACGGAGAAGAGGAAGAGCGGTACCCAGGCCTCGATCGTGTCCACCTGCTCGAAGCCGAAGATCTCGTTGCCGACGCCCTTCTGGAAGACGAGCACGAGCAGGCCGTAGGCGGCGCCGACGGAGAGCAGGTTCATGCAGATCGCCGTCGCCGGGACGACGATCGAGCGGAATGCGACGGTGAGAAGGAGGAAGCTCAGCCCGAGCACGAAGACGAAGACCCGCGGCAGCCAGGTGCCGACGAGGTCGAAGTAGTCGATCGCCTCGGCGGTGCCGCCGGTGACGAGCGCCTCCGCCCCGCTCCCCTCCGTCGCCGCCGGCACGATCTCCGCGCGCAGCCGCTCGACGGCGTCGATCGCGGTCTCGCCGGTCGGGTCTCCGGCCACGGGAAACGTGAGGACCGCGAGCGAGGCCTCGCCCTGCGCCGCCGTCTGCGGCCGGCCGAACGCCGGCTCGGACGCGATCCCCTCCTCGAGGCGCGCCAGGGAGGCCTCCACGTCGGGCGCGGACGGGTCGCCGTCGACGACGACGGTCACGGGCTGCGTCGTCTCGCCGGGGAACTCCTCGTTCAGGAGCAGGAACCCCTGCTTCGACTGGAACCTGTCGGGCAGCGTGGCGATGCCCGAGAAGCCCATGTTGAGGTCGACGACGGGCACGGCGAGGGCGAGCATGAGGCCGCCGGCGACGGCGAGGTACGCAAAGGGGCGGCGCATGACCGCGTGGACGATGCGGGTCCAGAAGCGCCCCTCCCGCCCCGCCTCCCCGGCCGCGCTCCGGCCGAGGAGCGGGAGCTTGAGCGCGTTCACCCGGTCGCCGAGCAGGCTCAGGAGCGCCGGCAGGAGCGTGAGAGCCCCGGCGACGGCGCAGATGGCGACGAGGATCGCGCCGACGGCGAGGCTGCGGAGGATGGTGTCGGGCACGAGAACCATGCCGACCATGGCGAGGATGAAGGCGATGCCCGAGAAGAGCACCGCCCTGCTCGCCGTCGCCCCCGCCGTCACGATCGCGTCGATCTTCTCGCGGCCGTCGAGGCGCTCCTCGCGGAAGCGGGAAAGGATGAAGAGGGAGTAGTCGATCCCGAGGGCGAGGCCCATCCCCGAGATCATGTTCACGACGAAGAACGAGAGCTCGAAGGCCTGGCCGACGAGGGCCGTCAGGGCGACGGCAACCAGGATCGCGAGCAGCGCGAGTACGAGCGGGACGAGCCCCGCGACGACGGTCCCGAAGACGAAGAGGAGGATGACGAGCGCGGCCGGGAGGCCGAAGAAGAGCTCGCCCTTCTCGAGGTCGTCCTGGGAGAGCTGCGTGAAGTCCATCCCGCCCGACCACTCGCCGGTGATCCGGGCCTCGAAGCCCGGGGTTGAGCCCGCATCCTCGACGGCCGCGACGACGTCCTCGACGACGTCCTCCGGCTCGGGACCGAGCGCGACGAGGAGGAGCGCCGTGTCGCCGTCGACGGAGACGAGCGCCTCGCTGCCCGTCTCGTAGTACGAGGTGACCGCGACGGCGCCGGCCGCGCGCATCGCCGCGGAGAGGTCCTCCACGACGGCCCCGAACGCGGGGTCGTCGGCGTCGAGCGAGTCGGAGCGGACGACGGCGAACTCGGTCACCTCCTCGTCGAGCTCGGCCTGAGTCCGGGGCAGGCGCTCGGCGAGGAGCTCGTCGGCCCGCTTCGACTCGGTTGCGACCGTGACGTCACCCTCGGTCGTGAGCGCGCTCCCAAGGAGCGTGGCGACGACCGCCAGCGAGAGCACGACCACGACCGCCCAGACGCCGAGCGTCCGCCAGGGGCGCCGAGCGGCTGCGCGGGCGAGCGTCTCCGTGGAAACCCTCACGGCCTCCGGACGCTACCTGCCTACCGGCGGGCGCGTCCAGTGGAGCGGCCGCCTAGTCCTCGCCCTCGGGGTCGAGCTCGTCGGCCCGCCGGGCGTTCGCCCGCGCGGCCTCGCGCTCGCGCTCGGCGCGGTCGAGCTCCTCGCGGGCGGCGCGTTCGCGCTCCTTCGCCCGCAGCTCCTGCAGCTCCGCCTGCTCCCTGTGCTCGTCCCGCTCGGCCCGCAGCTTCTCGCGCCGCCGCTCCTCCCGCGAGCGAACGACCGCAGCGACGAGCGCCGCGACGGCGAGGACGGCCACGAGCACGATCGCGATGACGATCCACATGCTCATGGCGGCCTTCGTGCCCTCGCGGCCGAAATGCCAAACGATCCGTGTAACGTGCCGCTGTGCTCGTGATCACGGCCGGCGACCTCCGCTTCACGGCGCGCCTCCTCGAGGACGAGGCGCCGCGGACCATCGCCGCGCTCCGCACCCTCCTGCCGCTCCGGAGCAGCCTCGTGCAAGCCCGCTGGAGCGGGGAGTCGGCGTGGGTCCCGCTCGGCTGGGAGATGGACCTCGACCTCGGCCCCGAGAACGCCAACAGCTACCCGGCCGCGGGCGAGCTGCTCCTCTACCCGGGCGGCGTCTCGGAGGTGGAGATCCTCTTCCCGTACGGGGCCACCTGCTTCGCCAGCAAGATGGGGCAGCTCGCAGGCAACCACTTCGCCAGCGTCGAGGCGGGGCGGGAGCAGCTCCCTGCCCTCGGGCACGCCGTCCTCTGGCAGGGCGCGCAGGACATCTCCTTCGAAGAAGGCTGAGCCGGGGGGCCGCCGGCCTCGTCACCGCTCCGGCACCGGATGTCGACCCCATCGACACCGGGCCTTGCCGGAGGATCGGCGGCATGAGGCTCTTCGTGGTCGCGTGGCGGGGCGGGCCCGTCCCGGACGCCGTCGTCGAGGCGGCCCGCAGGCTCCGGCTCGAGGCCGCCGTCGTGACTCCGCCCGAGGCGGCAAGCCGCGCCGGGCCGGGCGACCTCGTCCTCCCGTACCTCGACGTCCGGCCCGCGCTCGACGGGATCGAGCCCGGCGTCTCGAAGCTGCGCGGCCTGCGCGCACGCGGGGTGACGGTGCTCAACGGGCCCGAGACCGTGCGGGCCTGCCACGACAAGCTCGTCACGGCTCTCCGCCTCAACCGCGCCCGTCTGCCGCACCCGGAGACGGCGTACCTGAGCGCGGCCTCGGGCCGCCACGACGTCTCCACGCTGCGCTACCCGCTGGTCGTGAAGCCACGCTTCGGGAGCCGCGGCCGGCACGTCCATGCCTGCGGCGACCCGGACGACCTCGGCCGCCTGCTCGGCCGGCTCCGGCGGGAGGCGTGGTTCCGCCGGCAGGGCGCGCTCGTCCAGGAGCTCGTCCCGCCGGCCGGGCACGACCTGCGGATCCTCGTCGCGGGGGGCCGCGTCGTCGGCGCCGTGCGCCGGGTGGCCGCGCCCGGCGAGTGGCGCACGAACGTCGCTCTCGGCGCCTCCCGCCGGCCGCTGCGCCCGCAGCCCCACGTCTGCGACCTGGCGGTGGCCGCAGCAGCCGCCGTCGGGGCCGACCTCGCCGGCGTCGACCTGATCCCCCGCCCCGACGGAAGCGCCGGCGTGCTCGAGGTGAACGGCGCGCCGGAGTTCACCGCCGCCTACTCGCTCGACGGCCGGGACGTCTTCGAGGCGGTCGTCGTCGCCCTGCTCCTACGGGAGGCGCTGGAGGGCGTCCAGGCCCGGGCGGGGGAGCGCTCCTGAGGGCCAGCCGACCTTGACGACGACCTCGCAGTCGTGCCACACGTCTTCCGGGCGCACAACGGCCCGGTCCCGCCCCGGCCCGCAGTAGAGGTGGTCGATCTGGCCGTCCGGGTCGGCCGCGATCAGCTCGTCGTTGGCGGGGCCGCCGTAAAGCGTGTCCGCGCCCGGCCCGGCCCAGAGACGGTCTCGACCCGCCGAGTCGTTGAGGTAGGAGTCCCCGTAGAGCGTGTCGTTGCCGGGGCCGCCGATGAGCCAGTCGCCCCCGAAGTCCCCGATCAGCACGTCGTCGCCCTCGTTGCCCCAGAGGATGTCGTTCCCCGCGTGGCCGTTGAGGGTGTCGTCGCCGCCGAGCCCCTCCATCAGATCCCGGCCGCCGCCGCCGCCGAGGTTGTCCGCGCCGTCGTCTCCGCGCGACAGGACGCCGCCGGGGCGGAGGCCCTTGAGGCGGCGGACCGTCTCGCAGTTGAAGACCCTGTCCCCGCGCCGGACGACGGCGACGTCGTTCCCCGGCCCGCAGTCGACGGAGTCCACGAGGCCGTTGTTCGCGTCGGCCCGGAGGACGTCGTTCCCCGGGCCGCCCTCCAGGACGTCGGCGCCCCAGCCGCCGGAGAGATCGTCGTTCCCACGGCCGCCGAGGAGGGTGTCGTTCTTCGCGCCGCCCCGGAGCACGTCGGCCCTGGCATCGCCGAGCATGATGTCGTCGCCCTTGCCGCCGTGCAGCTCGTCGCGCCCGCCGCGGCCGGAGAGAACGTCCCGGCCCCCGCGGCCCAGGATCGTGTCCCGCTTCGGCGTCCCCTCGAGCACGTTGGGCCTGTTGTTCCCGACGATCCGCTTCGCCTCGGCCACGGACGCTACGCCCAGACCGAGGGCAAGCAGAAAGAGAACCCACATCCCCGGTCCCGGCCGCATACGAACACCGTAGCGGTCGAGGGCCGCGCTTTCCAGCCGTCGGCGGACGGAGGGCGTAGGCTTACGCCGATGCACACGATCCTGCTCGACGACGAGGAGTTGCGGCTCGTCCGGGCCGCTCTGACCTCCTACCTGGAGTCGTTCACCCATGACGAGGCGGAGATCCTCCGCGCCGTCAAGGCGATCCTCGCCAGGCTCCCCGACCGCGCGTAGTGGCTGTGCTCGACACGCGGGCCGACCGGGCGGCCGAGGAGTACTCCGCCAACCGCGAGCGCATGGAAGCGCTCGTCCGCGAGTTGCGGGAGCGGAGCGAGCAGGTGGCCGCCGAGCGCTCGCCGAAGGCGGTCGAGCGCCACCGCGAGCGCGGCAAGCTCCTCGCGCGCGAGCGCGTCGAGCGGCTCCTCGACCCGGGAACCGCGTTCCTCGAGCTGAACGCCCTCGCGGCCTGGGACGTCTACGACGGCGACGCGCCGGGCGCCGGAATCGTGACCGGGATCGGGGTCGTCGAGGGCGCGGAGTGCATGATCGTCGCCAACGACGCCACGGTGAAGGGCGGGACGTACTACCCGCTGACGGTTAAGAAGCACCTGCGCGCGCAGGAGGTGGCCGGGCAGAACCACCTGCCGTGCATCTACCTCGTCGACTCCGGCGGCGCGTTCCTCCCCATGCAGGACGAGGTCTTCCCCGACCGCGAGCACTTCGGGCGGATCTTCTTCAACCAGGCCGTGCTGTCGTCGCAGGGCATCCCGCAGATCGCCGTCGTCATGGGCTCGTGCACTGCCGGCGGCGCCTACGTCCCCGCGATGAGCGACGAGACCGTGATCGTGCGCGGCACTGGCACGATCTTCCTCGGAGGCCCGCCGCTCGTGAAGGCAGCCACGGGTGAGGAGGTGACCGCCGAGGAGCTGGGCGGCGCCGACGTCCATTCGCGGACGTCCGGCGTCACCGACCACTACGCGGTCGGCGACGAGCATGCGCTGGCGCTCGCGCGGCAGATCGTCCGCAACCTCGCTCGGCGGAAGCCCGACCCGCCCTGGGACGTGCAGCCGCCGGAGGAGCCTCTCTACGACCCGGAGGAGATCTACGGCATCGTCCCGACCGACTACGCGAAGGGCTACGACGTGCGCGAGCTGATCGCACGCCTCGTGGACGGGAGCCGCCTGCACGAGTTCAAGGCGCTCTACGGCGAGACGCTCGTCTGCGGCTTCGCCCGCATCGAGGGCTACCCGGTGGCCATCCTCGCCAACAACGGCGTCCTCTTCTCCGAGTCGGCCCTGAAGGGCGCGCACTTCGTGCAGCTCGCCTGCAAGCGCCGCGTCCCGCTCCTCTTCCTCCAGAACATCACCGGGTTCATGGTCGGGAAGGAGTACGAGGCCGGCGGGATCGCCAAGGACGGCGCCAAGCTCGTGACCGCCGTCGCCTGCGCGCAGGTGCCGAAGTTCACGGTCATCACGGGCGGCTCGTTCGGCGCGGGCAACTACGGGATGTGCGGACGGGCCTATGCGCCGCGCCAGCTCTGGATGTGGCCGAACGCGCGCATCTCCGTCATGGGCGGCGAGCAGGCGGCGACCGTCCTCTCGCTGGTCGGGCGCGAGGATCCGGACGAGATCCGGGCGAAGTACGAGCGGGAGGGGAACCCGTACTACTCGACCGCCCGCCTCTGGGACGACGGCATCATCGACCCGCTCGACACCCGCAAGGTGATCGCGCTCGGGATCTCGGCGGCGCTGAACGCTCCCATCCCCGAGACGACCTTCGGCGTCTTCCGCATGTAGCGGCCGCCGGAGACGCTCGTTGCTAGGGGGATCCGCTCGCCGCGGACGGCTCGAGCCAGCCGGGGACGAGGCCGTCGAGGTGCTCGCGCTCCTCGTTCGTGAGACCGCGGAGGGGGCCGCGGACGTCCTCGCGCACCGGCACGCCCCGGAGGGCGAGCACGCGCTTCAGCGCCGCATGGCGCGGGAAGGCCTCGAGCCCGTCGCGGAGCTCGCCGAGCCGGGCGCTCCGGTCGGCGCCCGGCTCGCGCACGGCCGCGGCGACGAGCTCCGGGAAGGCCGTGGCGAGCGCCGAAACCGCACCCCTCGCGCCGCGGTTCATGCCGGCGCCGATCAGGCTCTCGGCCCCGACGAAGATGTCCAGGCCCTCGAGCAGGTACGGCTCGACGCGCTCGAAGGGAGCGTCGGAGACCTTCATCCCCGCGAGGTTGGGAGCCCGCTCGCGCAGGCTCTCGACCACGCGAACCGGGACCGCGTACCCGCTGACGCGGGCGAACTCGTAGACGTAGAACGGCGTCGGGGCGCACGCCGCCGCGGCAGCGGCGAGATGCGCGAGGAGCGCGCGGTCGTCGAGCTGGAAGTACGGCGGCCCGATGACCGCCACCCCGGCGGCGCCGGTGCCAGCGGCGTGCTCGGCGAGCGCCACGGTGTCGGCGGTCGTCTGCGCGCCGCAGTGGACGGCGACGCCGAGGCGCCCGGCGCTCGCCTCCAGGAAGAGCTCGGCCACCCGCTTCCGCTCCTCGACGGCCAGGAGGATGCCCTCTCCGGTCGTGCCCAGCGCGAGAATGCCGCTGAGGCCGCCGGAGGCGAGGAAGTCGACCAGGGGCGCGAACGCCTCCTCGTCGAGCTCGGCTCCGCCTGCGCGAAGCGGGGTGACGGCAGCCGCCAGAGCGCCCTCGATCACGCGTGGGATCGTATGCTCCCCGGGCGATGAGTGCCCTCAGGATCGAGCGCGACGGTCCCGTCCTGCGGGTGACGATCGCCAAGCCGGAGCGGAGGAACGCGTTCGACGCGGCCCTCATCGCCGAGCTGACCGAGGCGTTCGCGGCGGTCGCCGACGCCCGCGCGGTCGTCCTCGCCGGCGACGGGCCCAGCTTCTGTGCCGGGGCCGACGTCGAGTGGCAGCGCGCCTCCGTCGACCTCTCCTATGACGAGAACGTCACCGACGCGCTGCGCCTCTACCGCATGCTGGAGGCGATCGACGAGTGTCCTGCTCCGGTCGTCGCCCGCATCCAGGGCTTCGCCCTCGGCGGCGGCTCGGGCGTGGCGGCGTGCGCCGACGTGGTCGTCGCCGCCGAGGACGCCGTCTTCGGCTTCACCGAGGTGCGGTTGGGAATCGTCCCGGCCGTCATCTCACCGTTCGTCCTCCGCCGCATCGGGGGCGGGCCGGCCCGCCGGTACTTCCTCACCGGCGAGCGCTTCGACGCCGAGGCCGCTCTGCGGATCGGCCTGGTGCACGAGATCGCGCCTGACCCGGACGAGGCCGTCGCCCGCGTCGTCGAGCACCTGCTCGCCGGCGGCCCCGAGGCCGTCCGCGCCGCGAAGCGCCTCGTCCGCGACCGCCCCGGGGGCGAGGACGCAGCGCAGCTGGCCGCCGGCCTGCGGACGAGCGACGAGGGCCAGGAAGGGCTTCGGGCCTTCCTCGAGAAGCGCCCCGCGGGAGGCTCCGGCGCCGAGGCCTGGGGAGTCTTCAGCGGGAAGAGCTCCTAGACGGATTCTCGTCGCCCGGCAGAAACGTCGGGCAGAGGTTCTCCTCTCCCCAGCCGTCCTTCGGCGTGCAGATCGTCACCGTCTGCGGGACGACGAGGACGTAGCGGCGGTCGCCGACGCGGTAGTGGACGGCGAAGGACTCCAGGGCGACGCTCCCGCGCGCCTTCGTCGACTGGAGCCCGACGTAGACCTTCGTGAGCCGCGCGGTGTCCAGGCCGGCCCGGGGCTGCGGAGGCACGACGAACCCCTCGAGCGGCAGCAGCCTGGGCGGGGAGACCATCCACGCGGGGTGGGAGTCCTCGGCCGGCGGGAAGTCCTCGAAGACGAGGGCGAAAGCCCCCCACGGGACGGGGCCCGCCAGCGTCCCCACCACCCGCATCCCCTCGCTCGGCCTCAGCGCGTCCACCCGCTCGAGCACCGCCGGCTCGGCCGCGGAGTTGTAAACAGCGATGCCCCCGTACGTCAGCGGATCGCCTGCGTCGGCGAGAAGTCCGGACCCGTGCGCAGCGTCCGACGCGACGAGCGGGCCGCCGGGGACGACCTCGGCGTCCTCGAGGAGGACGTCGGCCCCGATCGCGGCCGCCGTCACGGCGGCCGCGATCGCGATGACGAGGAGCGTTCGGCGGCCCGACCCGCGCATTCGGCTACCAGCCCGCAAAGACTCGCTGCGCCTCGTCCGGATACTTCTTCACCCCGCAGAGCGTCCGGGACGCGAGCGTGGAGCCCACGAGCCAGCGCGACCGGACCCACCTCGAGTAGCCGCTACGGGCGCCGACGGAGAAGAAGCCGAGGTCGACGGCGTAGGCCCAGTGCACCGCCTTCTCGCTGTTCCGTTCCCAGACCTGGCCCGGCTGGAGGATGAACGGCTTGAGATCCGAGCACTCGCCGTCGCGCGAGGAGACACGTCCGCCCTTGCCGAGGCTGTAGCCGTTCCAGCGCTCGGCCCTCGTCCGTTTGTTGCCCGTCCCGCACTGGTACCAGTGCGTGTAGACGAACCGGGCCCGCACGGCCCGCGAGGTGTACTCGCCGACGTCGGTGGAGGCGACGACCTCGGCCGCGGTGCTCGCGCCGCTCGACCTGCCCACGTGGACGACGCCGTTCGTGAACCACTTCGAGAGCGGCGTCTTGAACGCGACCTCGATCCTCGAGTCTGCCCGGTACCCGTAGACGAATCGGTTCGTCATCGTCGACCAGGTGTGCAGCTCGCCGACGCGAGTCCACTGCTCGCCCTGGCCCGTCTTCTTCCAGATGTTGAACATCGTGTCCCAGTCAGAGCACTCGACCCCCTGGTTGGGAGGGTCGACGAGGGCGCCCGCGTCGCCGGCGGCCGCCACCTCCGGGGCGTCGGCGGCGAGCTCGACGCGCTCGGCGGTTGCCGGAGCGCCCTCGTCCGGGGAGACCCACATCGGCTCACCGCCGTCGAGACCGTGCTCCCCGTCCGGCGCTCCGAAGTCGCGGACGAGGAAGGTCTCGTAGAGAAGCCCCTCCGCCTGCGCCCGCAGCTCGAGGTTGACGATGCCGCCGTTGGCGTCCGCCTCCTCCTGCAGCGCGGCGGTGACCGGGGTCCGGAGGACGTAGCCTCCGCTCGCGTCCGTGGCCGTCTCCGCGATCGGCTCCGTGTCGGCCGCCCGGCCGACGGGGAGGGCCTCGCCGCCCGAGCGCCAGAGGTGGAGGGAGACCGCCGCCCCGGGGACGGGGGCGCCCTGCGAATCGGAGATCGTCCCGGAAGCGATCACGGGATCTCCTCCCCAGCCGACCGGGGACTGGGTCACCGGCGATGCCGCGACCGCCGAACCGTCCTCGTTCTCGGCAGTCACGAGGACGCGGAACCGGGCCCCGACCTGCGGCGCCCCGACGACGAGCGAGGGCTCCTCAGCGCCCGCGCCGGTCAGGTCGTCGCACCCACTCAGGGCCATCTCGTGGTGTCGCGCCACCGCCGCCGCGGAGAGCGCATGGCCGTAGACGGCGACCTCGTCGAGCTCGCCCGGGAAGTGGCTCGAGGTCGCGCCCGTGCTCGAGTTGAGGAAGCGTCCGATCTGCAGCGCGGTGGACGTGTTCGCGAGGGTCTGGTTCGCGACCGCCTGCGTGACGTTGCGGCCGTCCAGGTAGATCCGGATCGTGCCGCCGTTCTTCGTGGCGACGACGTGGTGGTACGCGCCGTCGACCGGGACGGCGACCGTCGAGACGGCGAGGTCGCCGGAGCCCGCCTTGGCGAAGCGGACACGGTCGCGGGGGTCGAGCCAGAGGGAGAACGCCCCGATGCCCTTCTGCGCGATGACGCCGCGCGAGCCGACCGTCCGCCGCTTGACCCACGCCTCGATCGTGAGGGAGTTGCCGACGTCGAGCGAGCTCCGGTCGGGGACCGATACGTGGTCGTCCACGCCGTCGAGGCGGACGGCACGGTTCGAGTCGCCCACCGCCGTGAGGGCACCGTCTGCCCCCAGACCGGCCCCGCCCGCGTACGGCCCCTTGTTCCCGTTACCGGACGCGTCCTTGGCGGTGGCGCCGGAGAGCTCGCCGAGACGCCAGTACCCGCGCGGCGCGTCGGCGAGGACCGTCTCGCGATAGAGGCGGTCGAAGCACGTCTGCCACCGGTACCCGTAGGAGATCGGCTCGGCTCCGGCCCAGGCGCCCTCTCCGGCGACCAGCGTCCCGCCGACGGACGGCTCTCCCCAGATCACCGGCGCCTCGATGCTCACGGGCGCACGGGTCTCGACGACCGCCGTCCGCTCGGAGGGCACCGGCGGCTCGCCCGCATCGCCGCCGACGAGGACCCGCAGGCCGTGACCCAGGTCCTCCGGGACGACCTCGTACGAGGCGCTCAGGGCGCCGGCGATCGAGACACACGAGGCCGCGCCCGCGTCGAAGTGCGCCCGAACCTGGGCGGCGGAGAGCGCGCCGCGGTAGAGCGCGAGCTCGTCCAGTCCGCCGCGAAAGGCGGGAGCGGTCCCGGCCGCGCCGACCGCGACGGGCTCCGCCGTGTCGAGGACGATCCGCGGCGTGACGGCGCCCGTGACGTCCACGCCGTCGAGATAGAGTCGCGCGGCCGGCCCGTCCTTCGTCGCGACGACGTGGTGGAAGCCGCCGTCGACCGGGAGCGCCACGCGCGAGCGCGCCACGGGCCCGTCGCCGGACTTCGCGAGGACGATCGTCCCGTCGCTCTCGAGCGCCGCGGCGTAGCCGCCCTTTCCCTTCTCGAGCAGCTGCGCCGGCGCGCGGGCCTCCTGGCGGACCCAGACCTCGAGGGTGAAGGAGTCGCCGAGGTCGACCGCGTTCCCGTCGGGGATCTCGATCGCGTCGTCCGCGCCGTCGAAGGCCACGGCCCCGTCGCCGTCCTCGAACGGCCCGCCGTCCGCCTGCACGCGCACGCCGTTCAGGAACGTCCCGAGCGTCTCGCCGCCGGTGGCGTCGGTGACGACGGTGGAGTCCTCCGAGTCCCCGAGCCGGTAGTAGGCGCTCGGCTCGTCCCGGAGGACCGCGGGGCCGTACGCCACGTCGCCGCAGCGCTGCCACTCGTACGGCGGGTCGCCGCCCGCGGCGAGGGTCCGCCCCACCTCGGGGATTCCCTCGATCTCCGGGCCCTCCGCCGCCTGCTGGGCCGCGCCCACGGCCGGGAGCACGAGGGCGGCGAGCGCGAGCGACAGGGCAGCGGCCCTTCGGGACGCCGACGTGAGGGTCCTACGCACCACGACCTCCTCTGGTCGGAACTGAGACGAGGCTGCGGGCGTGCACCGCTCGAGTTCGGTTTCGTCCCTGCCATGGTACCCGTCCGTTGCCTTCGTCGGCAACGGCTCTTTCGGCCGTGTCCCTCCCGGACGGCACAGAGCGAGCGACTAAGCTGCGCACGGCCCTGCGAGCCGGCCCGACATGGCTTCCGAGATCGCCAAGCTCCTCGTTGCGAACCGCGGCGAGATCGCCGCGCGGATCTCTCGTACCTGCGCGCGCCTCGGGATCCGCAGCGTCGCCGTGTACGCGCCCGACGACGAGGGGGCCTTCCACACGCGTCGGGCCGACGAGGCGGTGCCCGTCGCCTCCTACCTGTCGCCCGAGGAGATCGTGCGCGCGGCGAGGGAGTCCGGCGCGGACGCCGTCCACCCCGGCTACGGCTTCCTCGCCGAGAACGGCGACTTCGCCGAGGCGGTGAGCTCGGCGGGCCTCACGTTCGTCGGGCCGTCCGCGGCCGCGATCCGCGCCGCCGGGGACAAGCTCGAGGCGAAGCGCCTCGCGGCCGAGGCGGGGGTCCCCGTGGTGGAGACGGGCGAGCCGGGCGAGATCGGCTTCCCGCTCATCGTCAAGGCGGCTGCCGGCGGCGGCGGCCGCGGCATGCGAATCGTCCGCTCCCCCGAGGAGCTCGACGACGCCCTCGAGGCCGCCGGGCGCGAGGCGGAGGCCGGCTTCGCGGACGGGCGCGTCTTCTGCGAGCGCTACGTCGAGCGGCCGCGGCACGTCGAGATCCAGCTGCTCGCCGACCGCCACGGCGCCGTCGTCCACCTCGGCGAGCGTGAGTGCTCTATCCAGCGCCGGCACCAGAAGGTGCTCGAGGAGAGCCCCTCCCCCGCGCTCGACCCCGCGCTCCGCGCGGCGATGGGAGACGCCGCCGTCGCATTCGCCCGCCGGGTCGGCTACGAGAACGCGGGAACGGCGGAGTTCATGCTCGACGGCGACCGCTTCTTCTTCCTGGAGCTGAACGCGCGCCTCCAGGTCGAGCATCCCGTGACGGAGCTCGTCACGGGCCTCGACCTCGTCGAGCAGCAGCTCCGGATCGCAGCCGGGGAGCCGCTCGGGCTCGAGCCCCGCGAGCCGGCCGGCCACGCGGTCGAGGTGAGGCTCTACGCGGAGCATCCGCTGACGTTCCTGCCGCAGGCCGGGCGCCTCGAGCGCCTGGAGCTTCCCACGGGGATCCGCGTCGACGCCGGCGTCGGGGCCGGGGACGACGTGCCCGTCGCCTACGACCCCCTGATCGCCAAGCTGATCGCCCACGGGGAGACGCGGGAGGACGCCTTCGACGACCTGGCGCGGGCCCTCGCGGAGACGCGGGTGAGCGGAGCGACGACGAACCTCGGCTTCCTGCGCTGGCTCGTCGGCCACCCGGAGGTACGGGCCGGACGCACGACCACTGCCTTCCTCGACGAGCATCCGCCCCTCTCCGCCCATCCGCGGGCGGACGGCCCCTGGGCCGCCTGGTGGCGGCTCAACGGCGGCCCGGACGCGGCGCGTCCCGGGCGGCGGGCGCCGCCGACGGTGGAGGCGAGCGCCCACGCGGCCGACGGCGCCGTCGAGCAGAGCGCGCTCACGGCCCCCATGCCCGGCGTCGTCGTGCGCGTCCTTGCCGCCGAGGGCGACCGCGTCGAGCCGCGCCAGCCGCTCCTCGTCCTCGAGGCGATGAAGATGGAGACGCCGCTCGTCTCGCCGTACGAGGCGGTCGTCCGGCGGATCCACGTCGCCGAGGGCGACCGCGTCGCGGGCGGGGCGCTCCTGGTCGAGCTGGAGGAGTAGTGGACGCGGCCGATCTCCTCCCCGACCCGGTCGAGCAGTTCGGCCTCTGGCTCGACGAGGCGGCCGCGGCGGGCATCGAGCTCCCCGAGGCGATGACGCTCGCCACCGCCGACGGGGAGGGCCGGCCCTCGGCCCGCACGGTCCTCCTCAAGGGCACCGACGGCGCCGGCTTCCGCTTCTTCACGAATACGGAGAGCAGGAAGGGGCGAGAGCTCGCGGAGAACCCGAACGCGGCCCTCGTCTTCCACTGGCGCACGGAGCCGCGGCGGCAGGTCACGGTCGCCGGCCGGGTGGCGCAGCTTCCGCGCGCGGAGTCGGAGGCCTACTTCCGGTCGAGGCCGCTCGGGAGCCGCCTCGGCGCCTGGGCGTCGCGGCAATCCGCCTCCGTGCCCGACCGGGCGGCGCTCGACGAGGCGTACGAGGCGGCTGCGGCCGCCCACGGCGACGACCCGCCTCTGCCCCCGTGGTGGGGCGGCTACGTCCTCAGCCCAGTCCGGATCGAGTTCTGGCAGAACCGCCCGAACCGTCTCCACGACCGCTTCCGCTACACGCTCGCCGACGGCGGCTGGACGCTCGAGCGCCTGGCCCCGTAGGCCCGTTTGCAGGCCGTACTCCGGGGTACCCGGGACCCTCGCACCGATACCGAGACCGAGGAGGACGACACATGGCGAACGAGCTGAAAGGGCGGAGGATCGCGTTTCTCGCCGCCGACGGCGTCGAGCAGATCGAGCTGACCGAGCCGTGGAAGGCCGTCGAGAAGGCCGGCGGCCAGCCCGTGCTGATCTCGCTGGAGAGGGGCAAGATCCAGGGCTTCGACCACCACGACAAGGGCGACACGTTCCCGGTCGACACGACTGTGAAGGACGCCGACCCGACCGACTACGACGGCCTGGTGCTGCCGGGCGGGGTCATCAACCCGGACATCCTGCGGACGGACGAGACCGCCGTCGCGTTCGTGAAAGCCTTCTTCGAGCAGGGGAAGCCCGTCGGGGCCATCTGCCACGGCCCGTGGACGCTCGTCGAGGCCGGCGTCGTCGAGGGCCGCACGCTCACCTCGTGGCGGAGCCTCAGGACCGACATCGTGAACGCCGGCGGAACGTGGGTGGACGAGGAGCTCACGATCGACCGCGGGCTCTTCACGAGCCGCAGGCCGGACGACCTGCCCGCCTTTTGCCGCAAGCTCGTCGAGGAGATGAGCGAGGGGATCCACGAGGAGCAGCGCGAGGCCACCCGCGAGGCGGTGCGCTCCTAGCCGAGCAGGTCGCGGAGGCGGAGGGCGAGCCCGGTGTCCCCCTCGACCCGGACCTTCCCCATGAGGAAGGCCCCCATCGGGCTCTGCTCTCCGCTCACGATGCCGAGGAACGTGTCCTCGGAGGTCGCGATCGCGCAGTCGCTCTCGGCGCCGGCGGCGTCCTCGCTCACGGAGACGGCGCCGTCGCCGACGGCCACGAGCCAGCTCCCGGCGCCCTCGATGTCGAAGCGGTAGGTGGCCGTCAGACCCTTCGTGCGCGCCGAGCCGCCGGCCGTGCGGGCGGCGAGGTCGCGGAAGAACTCGGCTGCGCTCTCCGGCATCAGATCGGCGCCGCCGCCGGCTCGGCGGGCCGTCTCGCGCGCGAGGGCGGGAGGAGCAGTGTGAAGACGATGCAGAGCGCCGGCCCGGCCGCCGTCAGGAGCACGGCGGTCTCGAGGTCGACGGCGTCCGCGACGGCGCCGAGAGCGAGGGCGGCGACTCCGCCGAGCCCGATGGCAGTGCCGATCGAGAGCCCCGAGGCCACGCCGACGCGGCCGGGCATGTACTCCTGGCTCATGACGAGGCTGACGCCGAACGTCCCGATGACGGCGGCGCCCGAGAGCGTCAGCGCGACCGCGCCGACGGCTCCGCCCGCGATCGCGTAGACGAGGATGAGGGGCGGCGCGACCACGAAGCTCCCCAGCATGACCGAACGACGGCCGTAGCGGTCTGCGAGGCGCCCGCCGACGAGCGTGCCGACCGCGCCCGCGAAGAGGAAGAGCGCGAGGAGCCGGGTGCCGTAGCCGGCACCGTTCCCACGCGAGATCTCGTAGAGGGGCACGAACGTGAAGAGGCCCATGTGCGCGACGCTTCGCAGGCCGACGACGACGAGGAGGAGCGCGAGCCCGCGCGGCTGGCCTCCGGCCGCGCGCCGCGTCATGTGCGCCTCGACCTCCGGGGCGAAGCGGGCGAGGTGCGGCAGCGCGGCGAGCAGGAGCGCGGCGACGACGAGGCCGGGCACGGCCAGGAGCGCTCCTCCGTCGAGCCCCAGCCCGAGCGTGATGACGAAGAACGACGCCACGAGCGGGCCGAGGGCGAAGCCGACGTTCCCGCCGACGGAGAAGAACGACATCCCGCTCGCCCGCCGGTTGCCGCTCACGTAGCTGGCGAACTTCGAGCCTTCGGGATGGTAGGCGGCGACGCCGAGCCCGGAGACGAGCACGCCGAGCATGACGAGAGCGTAGCTCGGGGCCACGGAGGCGAAGGCCATGCCGAGCCCGGCCAGCGCGACGCCCGCCGGTAGCAGCCACAGGGCGCCGCGGGCGTCCGACCAGAGGCCGAACGCCGGTTGGATGAGGGACGAGCTGAAGGTCGCGGCGAGGACGAGAGCCCCGACCAGCGTGTAGGAGAGGTCAAAGCGCTCGGCGAGGAACGGGAGGAGCGCCGGCAGCGATCCCTGGGCGAGATCGGTGCCCAGGTGGCCCGTCGAGAGCGCGGCCATGCCCTTCCTGTCCACGCCCTCGCGCATCCGCGAGACGTTACCCGCAACACGAAGCCCTTCCGGGGGCGGAAGGGCTTCAGGGGGGAGAGGTTGTCGCCCGCGGGGGAGGGTGCGGGCTACGGAGAGGAACGTGCTGCGCTCATTGCGCTCCCCTTGTATCGGCGCCCCTGTGCGGCGGCCGATCCCCCGAAGGAGGGACGACCGCGCACGTCGATTCCGGCCTCGGATACCATCCTCGCTCGCGCATGGAGATCGACGTCGTCGAGACGCCCGCCGGGCAGGTCGACGCAGACGTCCTCGTCTTCCCGGTGTCCGAACCCCTGTCGCTGCCGCCGTCGGCGCAGGAGCTCGATCGTCTGGTGGAAGGACGCCTGAGCCGACTCGCCGAGGAGGGCGAGCTGAGGGCCGACAAGGCCAGGGTCACGCTGCTTCGCGCGGAGGAGCGCGTGGCCGCGCGCCGCGTGGGCGCCGCGGGCCTCGGCGACGCGCCCGGGGATCCCGACCGCCTGCGCACGGCCGCGGCCGCGGTCGCGCGGCAGGCGAAGGACCTGCGCGCTGCCACCGTCGCCTGGCTCGTGGAGGAGGACGGCGACCTGGAGCCCGCCGCGGCCGGACGGGCGATCGTCGAGGGCACCGCCCTCGGCGCGTACGAGGTCGGCCGGTGGAAGACGGAGAAGAAGGACGGGAACGGCCGGGTCGAGCGCCTGATCCTCTGCGGCCCGGGCGCCCCCGCCGCGGCCGAGGCGGCCCGGCGCGCGGGTGTCGTCGCCCGCTGGACCAACCGCTGCCGCGACCTCGTCAACGCGCCCGCGAACGAGCTCACGCCCGACCGCCTGGCGGCCTGGGCGGAGGGGATGGCCGGCCAGACGGACGCGCTCCGGTTCGAGGCCCTGGGCCCCAAGGAGATCGAGGCCGCGGGCATGGGCGCACTCGAGGCGGTGAGCCGCGGGAGCCACAACCCCGCGCGCCTCATCACCCTCTCCTACGAGCCGCCCGAGCCCACGCACGCCGACCTGCGCCTCGGCCTCGTCGGCAAGGCGATCACCTTCGACGCCGGCGGGCTCTCGCTGAAGCCGCCGCTGCACATGGACGAGATGAAGTCGGACATGGGCGGGGGCGGCGCCGTCGTCGCAGCGATGGGCGCGATCGCAGAGCTCGGGCTTCCCGTCCGCGTCCTGGCGGTCGTCGCCGCCTGCGAGAACCTCCCCAGCGGGCACGCGTACCGGCCGGGGGACATCGTCACGGCGCTGAACGGGAAGACGATCGAGATCACTAACACGGACGCCGAGGGCCGCCTCGTGCTTGCGGACGCGCTCTGGCACGCGCGCCAGTCGGGCGCGACCCACGTCCTCGATCTCGCCACGCTCACCGGCGCCGTCGTCATCGCGCTGGGCGACTTCTACGCAGGGCTCATGGGCAACGACGACGCGTGGGTCGCCGAGGTCGAGCAGGCCGCAGACGCCAGCGGGGACTACGCGTGGCGGCTCCCGCTGCACGAGACGTACGACCGCTACCTCGAGTCGCGCTTCGCCGACCTGAAGAACTCCTCCGACCTGAAGCAGGCCTCCCCCATCTACGCCGCGCGCTTCCTCGAGCAGTTCGCTGGAGAGGGCCCGTGGGCTCATCTCGACATCGCCGGCACGGCGTACCTCGAGCGCGGGCGGGGCGACTACTACGGCGAGCTGGGCGCCACGGGCTACGGCGTCCGGCTCCTCGCCGAGCTGGCGACGAGGCTCTCCGCGGCTGCATGAACCTCGATCTCTCCGACGAGCACCTGCTCATCCGCCGCACGGTGCGCGAGTTCGCGGAGGAGCGCGTCGCGCCCGTCGCGGAGGAGCTCGACCGCGAGCACCGCTTCCCGTACGAGCTCGTCGCCGAGCTGGCCGAGCTCGGGCTCATGGGGATCCCGATCCCCGAGGAGTACGGCGGCGCCGGCGGCGACACGCTCGCGTACGCGATCGCGGTCGAGGAGCTGACGCGGGTCGACTCGTCCGTCGCGATCACCGTCGCCGCGCACACGTCCCTCGGCACGATGCCGTTCCTCCTCTTCGGGAGCGAGGAGCAGAAGCGCGAGTGGGTCCCCGACCTCGCCTCCGGCCGCAAGCTCGCCGCGTTCGGGCTCACGGAGCCCGGGGCGGGGTCGGACGCCGGCGCGTCGCGGACGACGGCCGAGCTGCGCGACGGGCAGTGGGTCGTGAACGGCTCGAAGATCTTCATCACGAACGCCGGCACCGACATCACCGCGTGCGTGACGATCACGGCGCGGACGGGCGAGGACGAGATCTCGAACGTCGTCGTCCCGAACGGGACGCCCGGCTACGAGATCTCGGCGCCGATGCACAAGATGGGCTGGCGGGCGTCCGACACGCGCGAGCTCTCGTTCCGCGACTGCGCCGTCCCCGAGGGCAACCTCCTCGGCGAGCGCGGCCAGGGCTTCCGACAGTTCCTCGAGATCCTCGACGGCGGACGGATCTCGGTCGCGGCGATGGGCCTCGGGCTCGCGCAGGGCGCCTACGACCTGGCGAAGGGCTACGCGCAGGAGCGGGAGCAGTTCGGACGCCCGATCGCGACCTTCCAGGCGGTCCAGTTCGCGCTCGCCGACATGGCGACGGAGATCGCGGCTGCGCGCGGGCTCGTGTACCGGGCCGCGTGGCTGAAGGACCAGGGCCGGGAGTTCGCGGCCGAGGCGGCGATGGCGAAGCTCTACACCGGCGAGCTGTCGAAGCGCGTCGCCGACCGGGCGCTCCAGATCCACGGCGGCTACGGCTTCATGGACGAGTACGCGATCTCGCGGCTCTACCGCGACCAGAAGGTGCTGGAGATCGGCGAGGGCACGAACGAGATCCAGCGCATGGTCATCGCCCGGCACCTGGGGCTCTGACGCTCTTCTCCCCCGGGAAGCCTTGGGGCCACCCCGGACCACCACCCGCTTACGAGCATAGCCCGGAAAGGCGCGCGTGTGGCGCGCGGACCGCGCCGACTTCGTGACGAGGGCGTGTCGGCTATCACTCCGGGGGTGACGACCGCGCGCGGGCGCCTCTACGCCGGCTCCTCCGGGTTCTCCTACCCGTCGTGGCGCGGCGGGTTCTACCCGGCCGACGCGCGTCCCGACGCCTTCCTCCGCCACTACGCCGCCCGCACGAACGCGGTCGAGCTGAACAACACCTTCTACCGCCAGCCCGAGAGCGAGCAGTTCGCCCGCTGGGCGGCCGAGACGCCGGAGGGATTCCGGTTCGCCGTCACCGTCGCGCGCGGCGCGGCAGCGGGAGAGGCGAAGGGCCTGCCGGGGTTCTGCCGCGCCGCGCGGGGGCTCGGCGACCGGCTCGGCCCGCTGCGGATCAAGGTGCCGCGGGCCCGCGACGACGGCTTCCTCGAGCGCCTCCTGAGCAGCCTCGACCCGGAGCTCGCCGTCGCGCTCGACTTCCGGCACGAGAGCTGGGACGACCCCGAGGTCGCGTCCCGCCTGGACGAGCGCGGCGCCGTCCGCGCCGGTGCCCTGGAGGGCTCGGCCCCGTTCCGCTACCTGCGCCTGCGCGAGCCGCCCTACGGGGATGACGCACTGAGCGCGCTGGCCGCCACGATCCGCCCGCTCCTCGACGCGGGTGCGGACGTCTACTGCTTCTTCCGCCACGAGGACGAGCCGACCGCCCCCGCCTACGCGACCCGGCTCCGCGAGCTCGTCGCGGGCTAGGCTTCCGCCGATGGCGTCGACCCCGCGGCCGGACGTGATCGTCGACTTCGACTTCCGCGACGGCCTGCTGTTCGTCTCCGTCTCGAACATCGGCGAGCGGCCGGCGCTCGGCGTCCGCACGACGTTCGACCGCAAGCTGCCCGGCCTCGGGGGGACGAAGGACGTCGCCGCGCTCCCGCTCTTCCGCGAGCTCGAGTTCCTCGCTCCCGGGAAGCGGATCGAGACGCTCCTCGACAGCGCCGCCTCCTGGTTCGGGCGCCGCCGCGCGACGAAGATTACCGCCCGCGTCGCCTACCGCGACCCCGACGGGAAGCGGTATCGCTCCACGATCGCCCACAACCTCGAGATCTACCGCGAGATCGGCTACCTGAAAGGAGAGTGAGGCCCGTGCCGTCCGCAGGGAAGAGGCCCGACCCGTACAAGAACTTCAACTTCGTCGTCCAGATCGACGGGATCGACCAGGCCGCCTTCAGCGAGGTGTCCGGCCTTCAGGCGGAGACCGAGGTGATCGAGTACCGCGAGGGCTCCGACCCGCTCGCGTCCTCCCGGAAGCTCCCCGGGGTGATCAAGTACGGGAACGTCACGCTCAAGCGGGGCGTCACCCAGAGCCGCGACCTCTGGGACTGGTGGAGGACCGTCGCAACCGGCGCCGTCGAGCGCCGCAACGTGGCGATCGTCCTGCTAGACGACGCGCGGCAGCCCGTGAAGCGCTGGCTCCTCCGCGGCGCCTTCCCCGCAAAATACCAGGCGCCCGACCTGAACGCGAAGGGGAACGACGTCGCGATCGAGACGCTCGAGCTCGCCCACGAGGGCCTCGAGCTCGACTGAGAGCTACCACCGCCCGGACGTCGAGACGATCCACTCGACCGCACCGGCCTCGGTCAGGTACTGGAAGGCCTCGCTCTCCTGAAGAGTTGCCGAGCCTTTGGAGGAGGACGACCGTTGGAGCCGACTCGGCCTCGGCGTCCTCGACGTGCTCGAGCCGCATTTCGCCTACTTGAGCGGCTCCACGGGGTAGCCCTCGCCCGCGAGCCGCTCGAGCAGCTCCTCGCAGTGCTCGCGGTCGCGCGTGGCGAGCGTCAGCTCGATCTCGGTACCGGTCACCGGCAGGTCCATCCCCTCGCGGTGGTGGTCGACGCCGAGGACGTTCACGCGCTCCTCGGCGATGAGCGCGAGGAGCCGCGCGAGGTTGCCCGGGCGGTCGGTCACGCGCGTGCGGAGAACGAGGTAGCGGCCCGCCTGGGTGAGGCCGTAGCGGAGCACCTCGATCAGCGAGCTCGCGTCGATGTTCCCGCCCGAGAGGACGGCGCAGGCGGCGCCGTCGCCCTCCACCCTGCCGGCCACCAGCGCGGCGACGGAGGCCGCGCCGGCCCCCTCGACGACGAGCTTCGAGCGCTCGTTCACGAGCAGGATCGCGCCCGCGATCTCGGCGTCGGTCACGGTCACGACCGCCGCGAGACGCTCCTCGAGGATCGCGCTCGTCAGCTCCCCCGGCCGCTTCACGGCGATCCCGTCAGCGATCGTCGTCCCGGCCGGCTTCCCGCCGGCGAGCGGTGCGCACGCGGCCGCCTGGACGCCGACGAGCGAGATCTCGGGGCGCAGCTCGGCGAGCGCGAGCGCGATCCCGGCCGCCAGTCCGCCGCCGCCGACGGGCACGACGACCGTGCGGACGTCGGGCCCGAGCTGCTCGGCGAGCTCCAGGCCGAGCGTGCCCTGGCCTGCGACGACCAGCGCGTCCTCGAAGGCGTGCACGAGGGTCTCTCCCGCCTCGACCCGCTCCTGCGCGGCCGCGGCGGCCTCGTCGTAGCCCTCGCCGACGAGGACGACGTCGGCGCCGTACGTCCGCGTGGCGTCGATCTTCGCCATCGGTGCGTCCTCGGGCATGAAGACGGAGGCGCGGACCCCGAGCTCGCGCGCGGCCCACGCGACCGCCTGCCCGTGGTTGCCCGCGCTCGCGGTGACGACGCCGGCGGCACGCTCGGCGGGCCCGAGCAGGGCGATGCGGTTGTAGGCGCCGCGGATCTTGAAGGAGCCGGTTCGCTGCAGGTTCTCCGCCTTGAGCCAGGTCGGCCGCCCGGAGAGGCGGCCGAGGGTCTCGGACGAGTAGACCGGCGTCACGCGGGCGACGCCGTCGAGGCGCTCTCGCGCCTCGCGGATCTCAGCGAGTGTCGGGGCGGTCTGCGTCGCCATCGCGGACGTGGAAGACCCGCTCCATGATGTCACGCACGGCCGTCAGCGGATCGAGCTCGCGCCGCTGCACGGCGCCGAGCAGCCGGCGCAGCTCCTCGTCCTCGGCGACGGCCTCCTCGAGGCGCGCTTTCGCGCGCCCGCTCGCGACCGCGAAGACCTCGCCGGCAAGATTCCGCGCGCGCCTCTCGGCGAGGGTTCCCGTCTCCTCCAGGTGCCGGCGGTGCCCCTCGATCTCCTCCCAGAGCTCGGGCACGCCCTCGCCGCGCACCGCCTCCGTCAGGACGATCGGCGGGCGCCAGTCCCGCTCCGTGTCGAGGGCGAGCACCGAGCGGACCTCGTTCACCATCGTCTTGGCCGCGGGGTGGTCGCGCTTGTTGACGGCGATCACGTCGGGGATCTCCATGATCCCGGCCTTGAGCGCCTGGATCGAGTCGCCGGAGCCGGGCATGAGGACGAGGAGGACGGTGTCGGCAATCGTGATCACCTCGACCTCGCTCTGCCCGGCGCCGACGGTCTCGAGGAAGACGAGATCCTTGCCGGCCGCGTCGAGCACGAGCGCGGCCTGGAGGGTCGTCTCGGCGAGGCCGCCGAGGTGCCCGCGCGTGCCCATGGAGCGGATGAAGACCTCCGGGTCGAGGAAGTGGTCGGCGAGGCGGATGCGGTCGCCGAGGAGCGCGCCCTTCGTGAACGGGCTCGACGGATCGACCGAGACGACGCCGACCGTCTGCTCCCGCTCGCGCACGTGGCGGACGAGCGCGCTGATCAGGCTCGACTTGCCGACGCCGGGAGGGCCGGTGACGCCGACCAGGTAGGCCTTCCCGGTCTCGGGATACAGCGTGCGGATGA
>DATHVD010000006.1:0-80888 GCA_035461525.1 Gaiellaceae bacterium | reverse complement strand
GGAATCGGCCGCGGGCGGTACACTCCGGTCCCCCTATGGGCCTCTTCTCCTCGATGACCGGCTTCGGCGGCCGGGACATGGCCGTCGATCTCGGCACCGCGAACACGCTCGTCTACGTGCGGGGGCGCGGGATCGTGCTCTCCGAGCCCTCGGTCGTCGCCATCGACCAGCGCACCGGCGAGGTGCACGCGGTCGGCATCGAGGCGAAGCGCATGCTGGGCCGCACGCCCGGGACGATCTCGGCGATCCGGCCGCTGAAGGACGGCGTCATCGCCGACTTCGACGTCACCGAGCAGATGCTCCGGCACTTCATCCAGAAGGTGCACCACAACCGCTTCGCCCACCCGCGCGTCGTCGTCTGCGTCCCGAGCGGCGTCACCGGCGTCGAGAAGCGCGCCGTCGAGGAGGCGACGCTCTCGGCCGGCGCCCGCCAGGCGTACCTGATCGAGGAGCCCATGGCCGCCGCGATCGGCGCCGGCCTCCCGGTCTCCGAGCCCACCGGGAACATGATCGTCGACATCGGCGGCGGCACGACCGAGGTCGCCGTCATCTCCCTCGGGGGCATCGTCGTCTCCCAGTCGATCCGCGTCGGCGGGGACGAGATGGACGACGCGATCATGGGCCACATCAAGAAGGAGTACAAGCTCCTGATCGGCCAGCAGACGGCGGAGGAGCTCAAGCTCGAGATCGGGTCGGCGTGGGAGCTGCCGCAGGAGGTCTCCGCGGAAGTGCGGGGCCGTGACATGCTCACCGGCCTCCCCAAGACCGTCGTCATCACGTCCGAGGAGGTCCGCCGCGCCCTCGACGAGCCGGTCGGCCAGATCATCGACGCGATCAAGTCGACGCTCGACAAGACGCCGCCCGAGCTCGCCGCGGACATCATGGACCGCGGCATCGTCCTCGCCGGCGGAGGGGCGCTCCTCACAGGCCTCGCCGAGCGCCTGCGCGAGGAGACCCAGATGCCCGTCCAGCTCGCCGAGTCGCCGCTCACCTGCGTGGCGGTCGGCTCCGGGAGGAGCCTCGAGGAGTTCGAGGTCATCCACCGCTCGGCGAAGGCGCGCCAGCGCAACGGCCGCAGGCGGTAAGCGCCGAAGACCCGTCTTCCGCCCCGGAGACCGCGAACGGCACGGTTTCCGGGCGATTCCCGAACGGCACGGTTTCCGGGCGATTCACTACACTGGTCGGTTCCGTGCCACGGCAACGCACAGCACGGCTCCCGGTGCTGGACGCTCCCGTCCGGCGCGGTGAGGGCCCAGCCTCGAGATCGGGACGCGCCTTCCGGGCGCGGATCGTCGCGGCGTTCCTCGTGCTCGTCTCGCTGGGGCTGATCACGGTCTACTTCCGCGAGTCCGCCGACGGGCCGCTCCACACCGCGCAGCGGATCGGCGTCTCCGTCCTGATGCCCTTCGAGGTCGCGGGCGAGCGGGTGTCGCGTCCGTTCCGGGACGCGTGGGCGTTCACGTCCGATCTCTTCGACGCCAAGTCCGAGAACGACGCGCTGCGCCGCGAGGTCGAGGAGCTCCGGAACCGCGTCATCGCCGACCAGACCGCCGCCCAGGAGAACGCCCGGCTGCGCGAGCTCCTGGACTACATCGGGGGTGCCAGCTTCCCGGCCGGGTACGAGCCGATCGTCGCCCGCGTGGTCGCCCGCCCGCCCACGCCGTACGTGCAGGAGATCGTCATCGCCGCCGGCTCGGACGCCGGCATCGAGCACAACGATCCGGTCGTCGCCGCCGACGGCCTGGTCGGCCGCGTTGTCGAGGTGACGTCGAACAGCGCGAAGATCTCGCTCATCACCGACCAGCGCAGCGCGGTCTCCGCCGAGGTGCTCGAGAGCGGCGCCTCGGGGATCCTCCGGCACGGCGCCAGCGCCGCGTCCCTGATCCTCGACAGGGTGGGGAAGGACGAGCTCGTCAACGAGGGCGACCTCCTGATCACGTCCGGGTGGAAGACCGAGCGCCTCGAGTCTCTCTACCCGCGGGGGATCCCGATCGGCAGCGTCAAGTCGGTGGGCCAGCAGGACGTCGACCTCTACAAGCGGATCCAGGTGGCGCCCCTCGTCGACTTCGACTCGCTCGCCGAGGTGATCGTGCTGCGCGAGAGGCCGGCGGCCAGGGGGGCGAGGGCGGGAACGACGAACTCGCCGTGACGGGCATGGAGGCAGCCAAAGCCGCAGCGCTCACGCTCGTCGCCGCGCTCGTGCAGGTGTCGATCGTCCAGTGGATCGAGGTCGCCGAGGGCCGTCCCGACCTCGTGCTCGTGTTCGTCGTCGCCCTCGCGCTCCTCCGCGGGCCGGTCTACGGCGCGGCCTCCGGCTTCTGGGCGGGGCTGATCGTCGATACCGCCACCTTCGGGATGTTCGGCCTCACCTCGCTCCTCCTCACGATCGCGGGCTACGCGACCGGGCGCTTCGGCGAGGCGACCACGCGCGCCTCCGCCCATCCGCTCCTGATCGCCGTCGCGTTCGCCACGGCCGGAGTCGCCATGGGCTCGGGCGTCCTCCACTTCATGCTCGGCCTGTCCATCCCGGCCTCCCACTTCTTCCTCGGCGTGCTCCTGCCCGCGCTCGCCCTCAACCTCCTCCTCGCCTATCCGGTCTACGGCGTTTGCGCGAGGGTCTTCCCGCCGCAGCTCCGCGTCCGCCGGGAGGTGAGCCAGGCTGTCTAGCACGCTCAAGGAGCGCGGCTCGCGGGCCCCGGGCTTCCTCCCGCCCGACCCGAGAGTCGAAGAGCCGTACCGCATCACTCCGCAGCTGGCGGTCCGCATCGCCGTCCTGGGCGTGCTCGCCATCATCATCTTCTGCGCCCTCTTCTTCCGCCTCTGGGCGCTCCAGGTGATCTCCGGCGAGCGCTACCTCGAGGACGCGGAGAACAACCAGATCCGCAGCTTCCGACTGCCGGCCCCGCGCGGGTCGATCGTCGACCGGGACGGCACGGTCCTCGTCTCGAACACGCCCGGCACGCTTATCCAGATCTGGCCGGCCGCGCTCGAGGACATGCCGGTCGTGGAGCGCGACCAGATGCTCCGGCGGCTCTCCCGGCTCCTCGGCGTCCGCTTCAAGACGGTGCGCGAGCGCCTCGAGCAGCGCCTCGAGTCCGATCCGCTGACCCCGGTGACGATCCGCTCGGACGTCGGCGACCTCAGGGCCGCCTACCTGATGGAGCACCAGGGCGACTTCCCCGGCGTCCAGATCGCCGAGACCTACCTGCGCCGCTTCGAGGGGGGCGGAATCGGCGCCCACTTCCTCGGCTACGTGGCCGAGATCGGCCCCGAACAGCTCGAGGCCAGGGTGAAGGAGGGCTACGCCGCCGGCGACCGCATCGGCCAGACCGGAGTCGAGGCGGCCTACGACACGTACCTGCGGGGCCTCACGGGCCTCGGTCGCGTGTACGTGGACGCGATGGGCCGGATCACGAGCGAGCGGGAGTTCAGCCAGCTCCCCGAGCCGGGCGACAACATCCGCCTCACGATCGACGCCGAGCTCCAGCGGGCAGCCGAGGAAGCCCTCGCGTACGGCATCCGCCTTGCCCGCGACCAGGGCGAGTGGGCCGCCGACGGCGGAGCGCTCGTCGCCATGGACCCGCACACGGGCGAGATCCTCGCCCTCGCCTCCAACCCGACGTTCGACCCGAGCATCTACGTCGGCACGGTGAAGGAGAAGGACCTGAAGGAGCTCGCCCACCCACGCGCCAACCTCCCCACGCTCAACCGCGCGGTCGCGGGCGTCTACCCGCCCGCCTCGACGTTCAAGCCGTTCACCGCGCTCGCCGCGCTGCAGGAGGGGATGCTCCGGCCCGACGAGCTGATCCAGTGCAGCCCCTCGATGGAGATCGACGGGCAGACGTTCGCCAACTGGGACCCGTACAAGGACGAGCCCATGCAGCTGACGACCGCGCTCGCCAACTCCTGCGACACGTATTTCTACGACGTTGCCCTCCGCTTCTACGAGCGCCCGGACTCGCCGTTCCAGCGCTGGCTTCGCAACATGGGCTTCGGCGGCTTCACCGGCATCGACATCGGCCCCGAGGAGGCCGGGCTCGTGCCGACGCCGGCGTGGCGGCGGAAGACCTTCGAGACCGAGATCGACAAGATCTGGACGAGCGGCGACTCCGTGCAGCTCTCGATCGGCCAGGGCGACATGCTCGTGACCCCGCTTCAGATGACGCGCGCGTACGCGATGATCGCCAACGGCGGCCAGCTCGTCGAGCCGCACATCGTCAAGTCGGTGGAGGAGCCGCGAAACGAAGGGGAAGCGCCCGTCGTGCTGCGGCCCTACACGCCGAAGCCGCCGCAGGACATCGGCCTCGACCCCTATGCGCTCCGCATCGTCCAGCAGGGCCTGTACGAGGCGACGCATGCGACGTACGGGACGGCGCAGAGCGTCTTCGGCGCCTTCCCGATCCGCATCGCCGGCAAGACCGGAACGGCGGAGAAGTTCGTGCGCCTCCCGGGCTTCCAGGGGCTCCGCGATCAGTCGTGGTTCTGCGGCTACGGGCCCTACGAGAAGCCCGAGATCGTCGCCTGCGCTCTGATCGAGAACGGCGGGCACGGCGGCGAGGCCGCGGCTCCGGTGACGCTCAAGGTCTTCGAGGAGTACTTCGGCGTCGATCCCGAGAGCTACAGCGCGACGATCCAGAGGAGCGACTGACGTGACGACACGCGTCACCCGAGTCCCGCAGCCGACCCGGGCGCAGGCCGCCGCCTGGGAGATCGGCGCCTTCCTCCGCCACGTCGACTACCTCCTGCTCGCGGCGACCGCGGCACTCGTCGCCTACGGGCTCTGGGTGCTCGAGTGGGTGACCAAGAACGACGTCCCCGGCGACCCCGCCTACTACTTCAACCACCAGCTCGTCTACGTCGCGGTCGGCGCGGTCGCCTGCCTGGTCGTCGCGGCCCTCGACCCGGACGTCTTCCGGCGTGCCCGCGTCCCGCTCTACGCGCTCGCCGTCGTCCTCCTCCTGGCCGTCTTCGTCGTCGCCGACGAGGTCCGCGGGTCGCGGCGCTGGATCGAGATCGGCTTCTTCAACTTCCAGCCGTCGGAGCTCGGGAAGCTCATCCTCATCGTCGTGCTCGCGGGGTTCGTCGCCGCGCGCCGACACCAGGTCGCCGAGTGGCGGACGACGCTCGGGGTCGTCGCGCTCACGGCGCCGCTCCTCTTCCTCGTCTTCAAGGAGCCGGACTTCGGGACGTCGCTCGTCTACGGCGCGGTCGCCGCGGCGGTGCTCTTCTTCGGCGGCGCGCCCTGGCGGCACCTGGCGGCGCTCGCGAGCCTCGCGGCGCTCGTCGTGACCGCGCTCCTCTGGTTCCTCCCCTCGGCGGGGATGGAGGTCCTCGAGCCGTACCAGCGCGAGCGCCTGGTCGGGTTCGTCAACCCCGATGTCGACCCGGCGGGCTCGACGTACAACGTCAACCAGTCGATCACGGCGGTGGGCTCCGGCGGCGCGCTCGGGCGCGGCGTCGCGGACGCGACCCAGACGAAGTTCAACTACCTGCCCGAGCACTCGACCGACTTCATCTTCTCGTCGCTCGCGGAGCAGCGCGGGTTCCTCGGGGCGTCGATTCTCCTCCTCCTCTACGCCCTGGTCGTGTGGCGCGGGATCAAGATCGTCGCGGTGGCGAGGGACATCTACTCGGCGGTCGTCGCCGGCGCCATCGTCTTCGCCCTCCTGGTGCAGATCTTCATCAACGTCGGCATGACGATCGGGATCGCGCCGGTGACGGGGATCCCGCTCCCGCTCGTCTCCTACGGAGGGAGCTCGCTGATCACGACGCTGATCATGATCGGGATGCTCGAGGCGATCCACGTCCGCGGCCGCTTGGCGGGGCCGCGCTGATGCCGCGCCTGCCGCTCAGCCCGATGGCCGTCTGGGGCGTGGTCAAGGAGCTCCGGGTCGCGGCCGAGGATTTCCGCCCCGTCGTCGTCGCCGGCGCACCCGAGCACGCGCGGGCCGTCGCCGAAGACCTCGGCCGGGGAGGGGAGCCGGGCGCAGTCCGGGACGTCTCGGGCCGCACGCCAGAGCCGTACGACGTCGAGGGCGCCCGCGTCCTCGTCCACGTGCTCGCCGGGCCGGAGGCCGGGGAGGAGGACGAGCGCGTGCTCCGGCTCGCCGGCCGCAAGGGGGTCGAGGTGGTCGCGGTCGTGCCGGGCGCGCAACCGGGATCCGTCTCGGACGTCCCCTACGTCCTCGCCACCGACGTGGTCGTCGTGCGCCCGGGCCTCGCCGTGCCGCTCGAGGAGGTGGCCGCGCGCGTCGCCGACCGCGCCGGGGAAGCGAGCCACGAGCTCGCCGCCCGGCTCCCGGCCCTACGGCCGGCGGTCGTCGAGAGCATCGTTCGCCGCTTCTCCGTCCAGAACGGCGTCCTCGGGGTCGCCATCTTCATTCCCGGCGCCGACTTCCCCGTCCTGACGCTGAACCAGATCCGGATGGTCCTGCGCATCGCCGCCGCCCACGGGGAGGACATCGGTCGCGACCGTGCCTTCGAGATCCTTTCCGTCGTCGGCGCCGGCCTGGGCTTCCGCACGATCGCGCGCCAGGTCGTAGGGCTCGTTCCGGGCGGCGGCTGGGCGGTCAAAGGCGGGATCGCCTACACGGGCACGCGGGCGCTCGGGGAGGCGTCCGCCGCCTACTTCGCGGCAGGAGGCACGAAGCGGCTGGTGGGGTCCGTCCGGTCCCGGTCCTAGCCTTCGGGCGGTGGACGGCGAGGACAAGCACGAGCTGCTCCTCATCGAGGAGGCCGATGCCTGGTTCGAGTACCTCGAGGCGACCCAGGCGGAGGCCGGCACGGGACGCTACGACGAGGTCGAGCCGTGGGCCTGGGCCCGCTTGCACCAGAGGCTCAGGTCCGTGGAGCGGAAGCGCGACGCGCTCCGCCACGCCGCAGCGTGACGAACGCCTCCTGCTACCCTGGTGACGTGGCGCACAGAGGACCGAGCCCGAATCGGGCGAGTGAGATTCCGGCGCCGACACATCCAATGAGTTTTGTGGCCGACACGCTGCGGCTGAGCGAGCGCCCCACGGGCGCAGAGCGCGGCGTGCGCCCGAAAGGAGTTCAACCACGTGCCCTGGTTTCGCTGGAAGAAGCGCCGGGAGGCCGCGCCCGCAGAGGCTGCCGCTCCCCAGGCGCCCGAAGAGGAACGCCCCGCAGCGCGGGGCCCGGCCGCAGAGGCTGAGCGCAAGCCTGCCCGCCGTCGCGGAAGCCGCGGCGGCCGAGGCCGCAAGAAGAAGACGGACGCGCCTGCCGGCCAGGCCGCCGCTCCCCCGGCGGCGAAGTCGGGCGAGCGCAAGCCGAAGGCCGACCGCAAGCCGGGCGACTCCGGCTGGAGCCGGGAGCGCAAGCGCGCTCCCGCGAAGCGGCCGGCGTCCCCGCCGCGCCCGCCGCTCCCCGACGTCAAGAAGGAGATCCTCGTCTCCGTCGAGGTGTTGGAGCAGACGGTCGCAGTCCTCGAAGACGGGAAGCCGGCCGAGGTGTACCTCGGGCGCCCCGACCACCGCACGGTGGCCGGGAACATCTACAAGGGCGTCGTCGACAACGTCCTCCCCGGCATGGAAGCCTCCTTTGTCGACATCGGCCTGGGGAAGAACGGCTTCCTCTACGTCGACGAGATCGTCGTCCCCGAGCTCGAGGGGAAGCGCCACGGAAAGCGCATCCAGGAGCTGATCTCGCGCGGCCAGGAGGTGCTCGTCCAGGCGGTCAAGGACCCGATGGGGACGAAGGGCGCACGGCTGACGACGGAGGTATCGCTCCCGGGCCGCTTTCTCGTCTACACGCCGTACGGCGACGGGATCGGCGTCTCGCGCCGGCTCGACGACGACGAGCGCGAGCGCCTGAAGAAGATCTGCAAGGCGCTCGAGCTGCCGGAGGGCGGCCTGATCGTCCGCACCGCGGCCGAGGGCGCCACCGAGGAGGAGCTGGCCGGCGATCTCAAGCTCCTGCTCGGGCTCTGGCACCAGATCCGCGCCCGCGCCGAGCGCACGAAGGCGCCCGCGCTCGTCCACCAGGAGGCCGACCTGCCGCTGCGGATCGTCCGCGACCTCTTCATCCGCGACTTCCACCGCGTCGTGGTCGACCACGAGCGCACGTACCGCAAGATCGTCGGCTACCTGAAGCGCACCTCCCCCGAGCTCGCGGCGCGCGTCGAGCGCTACGCCGGCAAGGAGGCTCTGCTCGAGAAGTCGGGAGTCCGCGAGGCGGTGCTCTCGACGCTGAGCCGCCGCGTCGACCTCCCCTCCGGCGGCTACCTCATCTTCGACTACGCGGAGGCCTTCACGGTCATCGACGTCAACACCGGCCGCTTCGTCGGCGGTCGCGGCAAGTCGTCGCAGGGCCGGCTCGAGGACACGATCACGAAAAACAACCTCGAGGCGGTCAAGGAGGTCGTCCGCCAGCTCCGGCTGCGAGACGTCGGCGGGATCATCGTCATCGACTTCATCGACATGGCGAACCCGAAGAACCGCCAGCTCGTCGAGAGCGCGCTCGACGCCGAGCTCGCGCGCGACCGGACGAAGACGTACGTGGTCGAGATCTCTCCGCTCGGGCTCGTCGAGATGACGCGCCAGAACGTGACGGACGGCCCCCGCGAGATCCTGACCGTCAAGTGCCCGACCTGCGCGGGCGACGGCATCGTCGTCTCGGCCGAGACGCAGGCGGTCGAGGCCGAGCGCAGGCTGCGCCGCCACGCGGCCTCCTCCAAGGCCGAGGCCTTCCTCGTGGAGCTGCACACCGACGTCGCCGCGATCCTCGCGGGCCCGGGCGGCTCGCGCCTCGAGGAGCTCGAGAAGGAGACCGGCAAGCGCTTCTCATTCAAGACGAAGAAGTCCTTCCGGCTCGACCGCTTCCAGGTCGTGGCCGAGGGGAAGGCGGCCAAGATCGACCCGGACGCCTTCAAGGTCTCCCGTGGCCAGGTGCTCGAGGTGTCGCTGGAGAAGGCGCCGCGGAACGCGGAGCGCGACGCGATCGCGCGCCTCGACGGCTACGTCGTCACCGTCAAGGGAGGCGCGGGCAAGGTCGGCGAGACCGTGAAGATCCGCATCGACCAGGCCGGGCGCGCCTCGGCGGTCGCCGTCCTCGCCGACGGCTCCGCGCCGCCCGAGCTCGAGCCGGCGCAGGCCGTCCCGGATGAGGAAGGCGAGGAGCAGAAGCCGAAGCGGAAAACGCGGCGCGGGACGCGCGGCGGGCGGGGTCGCAAGCGGAAGATTACGGCCGCTCCGGACGCCACTGCGGCCGACGGCGCGCCCGAGCCGACCCCCGAGCCCGAGCCGGAGGCGGCCGCAGCGGAGGCGCCCGAGGCCGAGGCCGCTCCCGAGACCGGGGCCCCGAAGCCCCCCCGGCGCCGCAGGACGGCGAAGAAGCCGGCGGAGGCCGATCCCGCGGCCGAGGAGGCGCGGGAGGAGACGCCTTCTGCGGACGCCGCCGCCGACGAGGCCGGCGCCGCGGAGGCGGGGACGGAGGAGAAGCCGCGCAAGAAGACGCGCCGAGGGACGCGCGGGGGGCGTCGGCGGCGGAAGAAGCCGCAGCCGGATGCCTCCGAGCCGATTGCGACGGCCGAGGAGGGCGGCTAGACTGACGGGCGCAGCGGGCTCTGCCCGCTCGTTCTCTGTAACGGATCAGGCATGACCTATGCAGTCATCTCCATCGGCAACAAGCAGTACCGCGTGCGGGAAGGGCAGCGCCTGCTCGTCGACCGATTGCCGTACGACGAGGGGAAGAGCTTCTCTCCCGACCTGATCATGGTCGGAGGGGACGGCGAGGCGAAGCTCGGCGCCGACTTGAAGAATCAGAAGGTGACGGCCAAGGTCGCCGAGCACGTCCGCGGCAAGAAGATCGTCGTCGGTAAGCACAAGCGACGCACGGGGTACAAGCGGCGCACCGGCTTCCGGGCGAGCCTCTCCCGCATCGAGATCGAGTCGATCGGGACGGCGAGCGCGTCGCGCTCGACCGCGGCGAAGAAGGAGAGCGCGGCTGCCGAGGAGAAGCCTGCGGCCAAGAAGCCCGCGGCGAAGAAGCCGGCGGCCGCGAAGAAGCCGGCGGCCGCGAAGAAGCCGGCGGCGAGGAAGCCTGCCGAGAAGAAGGCGCCGGCGCGAAAGCCGAGCAGGAAGAAGAGCGAGGAGTAGGACATGGCGCACAAGAAGGGACTGGGCTCGTCCAAGAACGGCCGGGACTCCGAGTCGAAGCGACTCGGCGTCAAGGTCTTCGACGGCCAGGAGATCAAGGCGGGGATGATCGTCGTCCGCCAGCGCGGCACGCGCTTCCGGCCAGGCCCGGGCACCGGGCTCGGCCGCGACCACACGATCTTCGCCAAGCGCGACGGGAAGGTGACCTTCCGCGCGGGCGGCGAGGGTCGCGTCGTGTCGGTCCTCTAGGGCTCGCCGTGTTCGCAGACCGCGCGCGCATCCGCGTCAAGGGCGGGCGTGGCGGCGACGGCTCGCTGAGCTTCCGGCGCGAGAAGTACGTACCCAAGGGCGGGCCGGACGGCGGCGACGGCGGCCGCGGCGGGAACGTCGTGCTCGTCGCCGACCCGGATCTCCGTGACCTCTCGTTCTTCCGCCGCCGCTCGCGCTTCGAGGCGAAGCGCGGCCGCCACGGCGAAGGCTCGAACCGCACCGGCGCCGAGGGGGAGGATGTCGAGCTGCGCGTTCCCGTCGGGACGCAGGTGCTCGACGCGGGCGGCGGCCTCCAGGCCGACCTCGCCCACGCCGGTGCGCGCGTGGTCGTCGCCCATGGCGGCCGCGGCGGCGCCGGCAACCGTCGCTTCGCCACGCCGACGCACCAGGCGCCGCGCCTTGCTGAGGTCGGCGCCCCAGGGGAGGAGGCCGAGCTCGAGCTCCGGCTCAAGCTCCTCGCGGACGCCGCGCTCCTCGGCTTCCCGAACGCGGGCAAGTCCTCGCTTCTCCGCCGTATCTCGAACGCGAAGCCGAAGGTGGCCGAGTACCCGTTCACGACGCTCGCGCCGGTGCTCGGCACCGTGGAGGCCCCGGACGGACGCCAGCTCACAGTCGCGGACGTGCCGGGCCTGCTCGAGGGCGCGAGCGAGGGCGTCGGGCTCGGCGACGAGTTCCTGGCCCACCTCGAGCGCGCCCGCGTCTTCTTGCAGGTGCTCGAGGCGCAGGAGGACGTCGAGGAGCGCTTCCACGCCATCGACCGCGAGCTGGAGGCCTACGGCGCGGGCCTCGCCGACCGGCCGCAGATCGTCGTCCTCAACAAGATCGACCTCGTGGAGGAGCCGCCTGCCTTCACGCTCGACGACGCTCGCGTGCTCGGAGTGGTCGAGACCTCGGCGGCGACCGGAGCCGGAATCGACGAGCTCAAGCGAGCCTTGTTCGCCCTCGTTCCCGAACGCGCGCCGGCGCTTTCGGGAAATGAAGAGATGGCGGACTTCCTCGTGTACCGGCCGCGGCCGCCGCACAGGGCGGGCGCGCGCATCTTCCGCACCGACCGCGGCTTCCGCGTGCGCGGCGAGGCGACGGAGGAGGAGCTGCGCGCCGCCGGGGTCAAGCCCGACAGCGTCGTGGAGCTCGAGGAGGGATGACGGTCGGCCTCCTCGGCGGCGCCTTCGACCCGCCGCACCTGGGGCACGTCGCGCTCGCCCGCGAGGCCCTCGAGCGCTTCGCGCTCGACAGGCTCCTCGTCGTCGTCACCGGCGAGCCCCCGCACAAGGAGGTGGCGACGGACGCCGAGACGCGCTTCGCCCTCGCCGAGGCCGCCTTCGGCGCCCTCCCCGGTGTCCAGCTCTCCCGCCGCGAGCTCGACCGGCCCGGCCCCTCGTACACCGTCGACACGGTGCGCTGGGCGGAGGAGCGCTGGGGAGACGTCGTCTTCCTGATCGGCGCCGACGAGCTCGCCGACTTCCTCGCCTGGAAGGCGCCCGACGAGATCCTCGAGCACGCGCGCCTCGGCGTGGCCACGCGACCGGGCTTCCACCGCGAGCGCCTCGACCCCGTCCTGACCCGGCTTCGCCGCCCGGAGCGCATCGAGCTCTTCGAGATCCCGGCGATCCGGGTCTCCTCGAGCGACGTGCGCGAGCGCGTGCGCCGCGGCGAGCCCATCGACGGCCTCGTCCCGGACGAGGTTGCGCGGCTCGTCGTCGAGCGCGGTCTCTACCATGAGGGTTGTTGACCCTCTCGCCCGACCGGAGCTACCCTGAGACCATCGACCCCGGAGACGCTAGCCCGCTGACGCCCATCGAGCACGCACGCAGGATCGCTTCGCTCGCCCAGGAGAAGCTCGCCGCCGACGTCGTCATCCTCGACATGCGGCCGGTCTGCTCGTACACGGACTTCTTCGTCGTCTGCACAGGCCAGAACCCGCGGCAGGCGAAGGCGATCCACGACGAGGTGCACGCCCGTCTCAAGAAGGAGCACGGACTCCTGCCGCGTCGCGTCGAGGGGGAGCGCGAGGCGCGCTGGATCCTCGCCGACTACCTCGACGTCGTCCTCCACGTCTTCACGCCCGAGGCGCGCGAGTACTACCGCCTCGAGGAGCTCTGGGGCGACGTCCCCTCGGTCGAGCTCGCCGCGGCCGGCTAGGCGCTAGCGCCCGCCGGCGTCGAAGCCGCCGAGGAGCCAGATCAGGAGGGCGATCACGCCCGCGACGACGAGCGCGTAGAGCCAGAAGGCGTGCGCGCCGAGGACGAAGGCCTTCGTAAGCCGTCGCTCCCGCTTCTGCTCGGGAGCGGGCGCCCGCTCGCGCACGGGGCTGTAGTCGGTCTTCTCGGCCACGGCCTCTTGGTGCCCGCTTCCGGGGCCGGGGAAACCGGGAAACCGCCGCGAGGGCCCGCGCCGGTCGAACCAGCGTGCGCTGGCGGCGATCGTCCTGGTGCTCGCCGTCGGGTTCCGCGAGGCCTCCGAGACCCTCACGCCGGCTCACCGGCGTGCACTGGGCCGACGACTTCGTCCTCGCGCGTCTAGACTTGGGGCGATCACGGGGCCATAGCTCAGCTGGGAGAGCGTCGCGCTGGCAGCGCGAAGGTCGCGGGTTCGAATCCCGCTGGCTCCACTCAGGGTGCCGTGGGCAAGCTCACGCAGCCCGAGGGCCGAGGTCCCGCGAAGGAGGTCAGCGTGGCAAGAGTCGTCGTCCTCGTCCCGTTCGCCTTCGACGAGAAGGGCCTCGCCAACCGGCGGGCCCAGCTGCATTCGGTCGAGCTGGGGCCCGACATCGAGTTCGACTTCCGGCCGGTCACGGCGGGCCCCGCGCTCTACGACAGCTACCACGACTACGTCCTTGCCGACATGGCCATGTTCGAGGCGGGGCTCTCCGCCGAAGACGACGGCTACGACGCGGTCTGCATCGACACGATGAGCGACTCGGGGATGAACGCGCTCCGCTCGGTCCTGGACATCCCGGTGATCGCGCCCGCAAGGGCCTCGTTCCTGACGGCGCTCCTGCTCGGGAACCGGTTCTCGGTCCTGACGCAGTGGGACCCGTGGATGAAGCTGTACGAGAAGGGCCTGCAGGAGTACGGGCTCGCGGACAAGTGCGCGTCGGTCCGCTCCATCGATACGCCGCCGGACGTCGAGAACCTGCTCGGCGGCAAGGAGGAGGACGTCTTCCCGAAGCTCGTCGAGGCCGGCCTGCGGTGCGTCGAGGACGGCGCCGACGTCATCTGCCTCGGCTCGACGACGATGCACCAGGCTCACGGGCACCTGGCCGAGAACCTCCCCGTGCCGGTGATCAATCCGGGGCCTCTCACGTACAAGCTCGCGGAGGCGCTCCTCGGCCTGCGCCTCACGCACAGCCGCAAGGCCTACCCGCGGCCGAACGTGCCGAAGCTCGACATGGTGCGGGCGATGCTCGCGGCGGCCGCCGCGAGCGAGGCCGGACGGGAGTAGTCCGCCGGCTCCCGGTAAGGGACGGCGTCGAGCGGGTTAGGCTCCGCGCATGACGCGTCGCCTCGCACTTGCGCTCCCCGTTGCGCTCGCCGTCCTCTTCGCCGGTTGCTCCGGGGAGGACGCGGCGGAGGAGGAGCCCGAGGAGGCCGCTACGGCTCTGACCGCCGTCTTCCACGTCACCGGCGACGACGAGATCGAAGAGTCCTACGAGCTCGAGTGCGACCCGCCCGGCGGCGACGTCGAGGATGCCGCGGCGGTCTGCGAGCGCCTCGCCGTCGACGACGTGACCCTGCTGCCCGACCCGACCGAGCCGGCCTGCACGCTTCCCGCGGGGCTCACGACACTCGACCTCGGGGGGGCCCTCGCGGGCGAAGAGGTCGACGTCGCCTACGCGCCGTGCTCCCGCGAGGAGGATCGCGCGATCGCGGAGTGGGCGGCGATCTTCGGCTTCCAGTATCCGCCGCTGGGCCGGTGGGGAGGGGTAGCCGCACCCCCCGGACGCATGCTCGCCGTACTGCGGGCGGTGGGTCGCCGTGGTGTGATGGAGGCGCGATGAAAGGAGCGCCCTCATGACCCATCTCTCGCTCATCCAGCACGAGACCCGCCAGCGGCTGCTCCGCCCGGAGCGCGACGCAGGCCGTCCCACCCGGTTCACTCCGCTGGCGAAGCGGGCGCGCCGCCGGCGCCTCCTCGGCGCCCTCCGCCCCCGCCTCGCGTAGCGCCGGCGCCCCTTTCCCGAGGGGCGTCGTGCGCTCAGCGGGCCGCGCGCACCTGCGCTCGCTGGTCGCGAAGGCGAATCGCCTCGTAGGCCACTAGCCCGGACGCGACCGCCGTCACCAGCGCCAGCGCGACCGGTGCGTCCCAGCGGGTGGCGAGCGGGAGGAGCGCGAGGGTGGCCGCCGCGGCGACGACACGCCGGCGGCTGACGGTCCGGACGCTCCGGAAGCGGATGGCGACGTGCGCGAGGAAGACGAGGGCCACGCCCCCGCAGAGCCCCGCGGCCGGCACGGTGTCGAGCGGGACGTCCACGTGCCCGATCGCCTCCTCGACGCCGAAGGCGGCGAGGACGATCCCGGCCACGATCGGCAGGTGCAGGACGCTGTAGGAGTCGCGGGCGAGGAGCGTCCGCTCGTGGCCGAGCGCCTCGTTCAGCTTGCGCCGGGCGACGACCGCGACGACGTCGAAGTAGGCCCACCAGAGCGCGGCCGCCAGCGCGAGGCCCAGCACGGCCGTGAGGATGACCTTCGACCCGAGCTCGAGGCCGCTCGCCCCGATGCCGAGTGCGACGATCGACTCGCCGAGGGCGATGATGACGACGAGCCCGAAGCGCTCCGCGAAGTACTCGGCCGAGACCGTAAACCCGCGGACGCCGAAGACGTACGGGCCGGCGTAGTCGATCGCGAGTGCCGCGACCCAGAGGCCGACCTGCGCAGGCCCGTCGAGGAACCCGGCCGCGATCAGGAGCGCCGGGGCCGGCACGGCCGTCCGCGCCAGGCGGAGGGCCGCCTGGCGCATGTCCACGTCGGGCGACCCCTCCGCGTAGAGCACGATGTGGAGGACGCGGACCGCGAAGTACGAGACCCCGAAGAGCACGCCGTCCGAGCCGAAGGCCTCCGGGACGGCCATGGCGGCGACCAGCACCGCCCCCATCGCCGCGAAGAGCGCGATGCGCGCGGAAGGCCGCTCCAGGTCGATGGCGTTCGTGAGCCACGCGTAGGCCCCCCAGGCCCACCAGAGCGCGGCGAGGACGAGCAGCCCGCGGCCGACCCCCGCCCACGTCGGGTCGTGCGTCATGAGACCGGTCACCTGCGTGAGGGCGAACACGAAGACCAGGTCGAAGAAAAGCTCGAGCGGGGTGACCTGATGCTCGGCTTCGCCCTCTGCGTGCGGCCTGTCGGGAGCGTGGGCGGCTTCCATGCCGCAGGGATGATCGCAGGCCGTAGCGCTGCGGAAAATCCGCAGCGCGTTTCGGTACGGCCCCGGATGGCCGCCCGGTCGCGGTCGGGAACGCTCCACCCAACGCACCGAGCACAAGGAGAAACGAGACATGACCACGAGACGGAAGATCTTCGAGTACGGGGGCGTGATCGCCGGCATCCTCCTCATCGCGTTCGGCATCGGCGCGCTCCTCATGAGCATCGACGCGCGCGGCACGGTGTCCGAGGAGGTCAAGCGCGAGAACATCGTCGGCACGCCCGACATGAACCCGGCGGACACCGAGGTCGCACTGGCCGAAGCCGGCATCTCGGGCGTCGAGGTGCCCGACTGCGACGTCGCCGACGAGCCGATCGAGAACGGCGCCGACGCGCGCTGCTTCGCCGAGTACCTCCGCATCCACGCGCTCGAGGGAACGGGCGGGCTCACGTACGCCGAGATGGGCCGCTTCCTCGCGGCTGACGATCCCGAGAACCCGGCGGGCACGAGCGATCCGGAAGCGGCGCTGACGGACGAGGAAGGCAACCCCGTCTCCAACAGCACCCGGAACACGTGGGTGACCGCGACGACCCTCGCCACCGCCCTCAACGTCTCGTTCATGGCCGAGCAGCTGGCGCTCTTCGCGATCATCGTCGGCGTCGCGCTGATCCTCACCGGCGTCGGCTTCATCGTCCTCGCCCTCGGCGGCGCTCTTCGGGCCCGCGCGGACTCCCCCGCCGCAACGGCCTCCGACCGTCCCGTGACGGCCCCCTAGCCCTCGGGACATCTGCAGCGGCGGAGAGGCCCGGCCCACCACACCGGGCCTCTCGGCTTTCTAGCGGGCGCGCAGCTCGTCGAGGACGACGGGGTCGATCCGCTCGGCACCGCGCACTCGCTCCTCGAGATTCTCGTTCCCGGCCCACCGCTCCAGGGCGGCGCCGAGATCGTCGTGGGCGTAGCCGAGGGCGGCCAGCCGGGCGCGGATCTCGTCCCCGAGCGCGGCGTCGACGTCCAGCCACTCCACCTCGGGCGTCTCGCCGAAGAAGAGGACGTGCAGGCCGTGGAGTCGCTCGAGCTCCTCGATGGGCCGGGGGTGGTCGTCGACGCGGAGATCGACCGCGACGTCGCTCGTCCCCCCGTAGCCGCCGCCGCGGCGGACGACGAGAAGCGCCGCGGACTGCTGGCCCCGCCGGTCGCCGCCGGCGGCCGGCCCGGCGGCGAGAGCGGCCAGCAGCCGCTCGGCCAGCGGCCGTCCCCGGGTCGTCTCGAAGGCCTCGGCGAGCGCGTCCACCGTGGCGCCGGAGACGAGGATGTTCCCCTGGGCCGCGTACCCGGGCCCCGTACGCCCTCCGGCCCAGTCGAGGCAGGACGCGCCCGTGTAGGTCGCCGAGCCGCCGCGGCCGTCGACGACGCCGAGCTGGCGGTGGTCGTGGCCCTCGTCGCCGGCAACGAGGCGGGCCACGGCCTCCTCGGCCCCGAGCCCGGCGCGTAGGAGCTCCAGCCCCTGCCCGCGGTAGGCGAGGTTCGCCCAGGCCTGCGTCGCCACGGCGCCCACCTCGGACTGGGCCGCGGGCACGGCGGCGCCGACCGCGAGGAACCTCGACTGCACCGCGACACCCCACTCGCGCGCCTCGAGGTCGCAGGCGGCGATCGAGTAGGTCGAGATCACCGCCGGATTGTGGCAGCCGGCGGCCCCGGGGCGCGCTCAGACCCTGTCCTGCAGGCCCGTGACCCCGGAGTGCTCGGCGCAGTGAGCGCAGCAGAAGATGCGCCCGTCCGCCTCGACGCCGTGGCCGATAACGCGGCACTCGCAGTGCGGGCACGTCGGCGCGAGCGCGTGGATCGCGCATTCGAAGCTGTCGAACGTGCGCGTCTCCCCGGCCATCGTCACCTCGAAGGACTTGTCGTAGTCGTTGCCGCAGACGTCGCAGACGGCCATGCCGGCTCCTTTCGCTCGCTGTGTGGGCTCCCATACCCACGCCCGGCCCCGCGCACACTGCGAACCGGCCCCGCAGCTACACTTGCGGCCGGAATGGCATTCCTCCTTATCTGAGCCGGGGAGGGCGCGCGGCGACCGGAATCCGGTCGCCGGATTCTCTCCCGCCCGCCTCTCGCAAGAGAGGTTTTTCGTTTCTGGAGACGCGATGGAGCAGTACGAGCCGAAGGCGATCGAGCGCAAGTGGCAGGACCTCTGGGAGCGCGAGGGCGCGTTCCACGTCCCCAACCCGTCCGAGCCCGGGACCGAAGGGGTCGAGCGCACCTACGTCCTCGAGATGCTGCCCTACCCCTCAGGCGAGCTGCACATGGGGCACGCGAAGAACTACACGCTCGGCGACGTGATCGCCCACGTCCGCCGCCGTCGCGGCTACGAGGTGCTGCGCCCGATGGGGTACGACGCCTTCGGCCTCCCGGCCGAGAACGCGGCCATCCGGGAAGGCGGCCACCCCCGGGTGGTGACGGAGCGCAACATCGCCGCGATCCGGGAGCAGATGCACCGCCTCGGCTGGGCGATCGACTGGGACCGCGAGGTGTCGACGCACGAGCCCGCGTACTACCGCTGGACGCAGTGGCTCTTCCTCCGCTTCCTCGAGGCCGGGCTCGCCTACCGCAAGGAGGCGCCCGTGAACTGGTGCCCGGTCGACCAGACGGTGCTCGCCAACGAGCAGGTGATCGACGGTCGCTGCGAGCGCTGCGGCGCCGAGGTCGAGCGGCGCAATCTCGAGCAGTGGTTCTTCCGCATCACGGCCTACGCCGACCGGCTCCTCGAGGAGATGGAGCTGCTCGAGTCCTGGCCCGAGCGCGTGCTGACGATGCAGCGGAACTGGATCGGGCGTTCCGAGGGCGCGGAGGTGCTCTTCCGGATCGAGGAGCTCGACCTCGACCTGCCCGTGTTCACGACGAGGCCGGATACCCTCTTCGGCGCGACCTTCTTCGTCCTCGCGCCGGAGCACCCGCTGGTTCCCAGGCTCGTCGAGGGGACGCCGCACGAGGAGGAGGTGCTCGAGTACGTGCGCCGTGCGGCCGGCCGCTCGACCGCCGAGCGCGCCGACCCCGAGAAGGAGAAGACAGGCGTCTTCACCGGCGCCTTCGTCACGAACCCGGTCAACGAGCACCGCCTGCCGATCTGGGTCTCCGACTACGTGCTCATGGAGTACGGCACGGGCGCGATCATGGCCGTGCCCGCCCACGACGAGCGCGACTACGCCTTCGCGTGGCGCTACGAGCTGCCCGTCGAGACGGTCGTCGTCCCGGCCGACGGGGACGTCGAGGAGGGCGCCGCGTACGTCGGGCACGCGGACGACGAGCGCCTCGTCAACTCGGCGCAGTTCTCCGGCATGACGAGCGAGGAGGCGAAGGTCGCCGTCGTCGAGTGGCTCGAGTCCCAGGGACGCGGTCGCCCGGCCGTCTCGTACCGCCTCCGCGACTGGCTCCTGTCCCGCCAGCGCTACTGGGGCTGCCCGATCCCCGTCGTCTACTGCGACTCCTGCGGCATCGTCCCCATCCCCGACGAGGACCTGCCGGTCGAGCTGCCCGAGGTCGAGGAGTACCTCCCGAAGGGCCGCTCCCCGCTCGCGGCCGCCGAGGACTGGGTGCGGACGACGTGCCCGCGCTGCGGCGGGGAGGCGCGGCGGGAGACGGACACCATGGACACGTTCGTGGACTCCTCCTGGTACTTCATCCGCTACACGGACGCCCGCAACGACGAGGCGGCCTGGGACCCGGCGGTGGCGAACTACTGGCTCCCCGTGAACCAGTACATCGGCGGCGTAGAGCACGCGATCCTGCACCTGCTCTACGCGCGCTTCTTCGTGAAGGTGCTGAACGACCTCGGCCTGCTCGGGTTCCGCGAGCCGTTCCTGCGGCTCTTCACCCAGGGGATGATCTACTACCGCGGCGCCAAGATGGCGAAGTCGAAGGGCAACGTCGTCTCGCCCGACGAGATGGTCGCCGCGCACGGCGCCGACGCCGTTCGCCTCTACGTCCTCTTCATGGGCCCGGCGGAGGACGACATCGAGTGGCAGGATCGCGGCATCGCGGGCATGTCCCGCTTCCTCGGGCGTCTCTGGCGGCTCGGGCTCGAAGTGGTCGAGCGCGGCCCCGTCGAAGCGCCCGTCGAAGGAACGCTCGTCGCCCGCGCGCACCAGACGATCGCCCGCGTCACCGACGACATCGAGCGGCGCTTCCAGGTGCACACGCCCATCGCTGCCGTGATCGAGCTCGTCAACGACGTCTACCGGGCCAAGGACGACCCGGCCCGGGCGGGAGAGGTCCGGTTTGCGACGGAGACGGCCGTCAGCCTGATCCAGCCGTATGCGCCGCACGTCGCCGAGGAGCTCTGGGAGCGCCTGGGCCGCGAGCGGCTGTGGGAGGAGCCCTGGCCGGAGGCGGATCCGGCGCTGCTCGAGCGGGAGAGCTTCCAGCTCGTCGTGCAGGTGAACGGGAGGGTCCGGGATCGCGTCGAGGTCCCGGTCGGGCTCGCCGAGGCGGAGCTCGTCGAGCGCGCGAAGGAGCTGCCGCGTGTGCGGGCGCACCTGGACGGCAAGGAGATCCGCAAGGAGATCGTCGTTCCCGGCAAGCTCGTCAACCTCGTCGTCTAGAGAACCTTCCCTACCCTTCCTCTGTGAACGCCGTCGACCTGCTCCTCCTGCTCGCCGTCGCGGCCCTCTCGATCATGGGCGCGTACCGCGGGCTCGCCGCGCAGGCGCTGTCGCTCGGCGGCCTCGCCCTCGGGGCGGTCGTCGGCTCGATCATCGCGCCGCACCTGCTCGCGGACAATTCCCCCTGGCTCCCCGTCGCGGGGCTCGCGGGGGCGCTCGTCGGCGCGTTCCTCCTCGGGACCGCCGCGGGCGCGCTCGGCCGCTCGGCGCGGATCTTCCTCGCCGGCCGCCCCGTCCTGGCGACCGTCGACCGGGTGGGGGGCATCGTGCTCGGCGGCGTGCTCGCGCTCGGGATCGGGTGGCTCGTGGCGGTGCTCGCCCTCCACCAACCTGCGCTCGGCCTGCGCGGGGAGGTGCGCGAGTCGATCCTGCTCCCGCGCCTCCTGCGGGCCGTGCCGCCCGACAGCGTCCTGCAGGCGCTGAACCGGTTCGATCCCCTGCCGCTCCTGCCCGGCGTCGAGGACGCGCTCCCGCCGCCGGACCCGAGCGTCCTCGAGAGCGCCGGCGCGCGCCGGGCCGCCGCGGCGGTGGTGAAGATCGAGGGAACGGCGTGCGGCGTCGGCACCCAGGGCTCCGGCTGGGTGGTGCGGCCCGATCTCGTCGCCACGAACGTCCACGTGATCGCCGGCCACCGGGGAACGACGGTGCTCGTCCCCGGCGGCCAGGTGCTCTCGGGGCGGCTCGTGCACGTGGACGCCACGAACGACATCGCGCTCCTGCGCGTTCCGGGGCTCGAGCCGGGGCCGCTCGCGGTCGACACGCGCCCGGACTTCCCGCGCCCGGTCGCGCTGACCGGCTACCCGCGCAACGGCCCGCTCACCGCGACCGCAGGGACCGCAGGCCCGCCGCGCACGGTCGTCTCGCCCGACGCCTACGGCCGGCAGATGCGTCCACGAGTGGTGATGCCGCTTCGGGGCCGCGTGCAGCCGGGCGAGAGCGGCGGCCCCGTGCTCGACCGGCGAGGGCGCGTGCTGGCGATGATCTTCGGAGGCGCGCGCGACGGGGCCGGCGGCTACGCGGTCCCGGTGGATCTCGTCGTCAGGGCCGCCTCCGGCCCGCTGCGGCGGGTCTCGTCCGGCCCCTGCATCGTCAGGTGACCTCGGCGGCCTGACGGACGCGTCCGAGGCGCTCCGCGACGAGGCGGTGGTCCCGCTCGGTGCGCGCGTCGTCGGCCGCGGGGGCGGCCACCTCGGCGGCGACCTCGAGGATGCCGGGCAGGCGGTCTCGCGCCCCGGTTCCCGCCGCGGCCGCCGCGATGCCCGCGAGGGCGTCGAGGAGCCGGCACGCGACGAGCGTGTTGCCGGTCGCGAACCACCCGATCTCGACCAGACTGTCCTGCAGGAGTTCGTCGAAGGGCACGGCCTCCGCGATCGCCACCACGCCGTCGTCCAGCCGGCGCACCTCGTCCGGGAAGCGGCGGACCGCCAGGCGCTCGAGCGCGTCGCGCAGGTAGCCGATGCAGGTGAGCGCGGTGGTCGGGTCGTTCACGCCGGGCGAGAGCGCGCGGAGCGCGACGTCGGCGAGCTGGCGCAGGCCGAAGCCGACGTCCTGGGACACGTCTCTCTCGCTCTGGACGCTGACCAGGTCGCAGAGGCGGACCTCCAGCTCCTCGCCGAGAGCCTCCGCGGGCCAGACCCGGACGATCGCCGTCCTCCGGGTGACCTGGTCGCCCGGCCGCACGGCGATGTGGACGCGCGCGCCGCCGGGGAGCCCGGCGTCCTCGAGGTCGGAAAGGGCGATGCCGCGGACGTACCCTGGCCGGCGCGGGCGCACGAGGGCAGGCTCGGCGCCCGCCTCCCACGAGGCGAGGAGGTCTCTCGCCCCCGGGTCGGCCGGCTCGCCCACGGGCTCCGGGTAGAGCGATTCCAGGGCGCGCCGCGTCTCGCCCCAGACGCGCGCCGCGATGTTCTCGACCTTGACGATCTGCGTGATCCGGTGGATGAACCCGAGCAGGAGGCCGAGGCCGACGAGGCCGAGGGAGATGGCGACGCTGACGCTCAGCGCCGGCACGAAGCCGTCCGCTCCGCCCTCGTCGTCCCGGACGACGCGGAGAACGAGCAGGCAGTACGCGAAGATGCCGACGAACGCGCCCGCGATCAGCTGGCTCGGTCGGTCGGCGAGGAAGCTGCGCACCGCCCGGGGCGTGAACTGGCTCGACACGAGCTGCAAGGTCACGATCGTGATCGAGAAGGCGAGCCCGGCCACGGTGATGAGCGAGCCGGCGATCGTGGACAGGATCGTCCGGGCCGCCTCGGCGTCACCGCCGAAGCCGTTCGACACGCCCCCCGGCCCCGCCCAGCGGTCGAGCTGAACCAGGAGGAGCGCCGCGACCGCGAAGCCGAGCGCGATCAGGCCGGGGAAGAACCAGAACCCCCGCACGACGTTCTGCCACTGCGACCTCACCCAGACGAGCACGCCGTGAGCCTTACCCGCTGGCGCGCGTTTCCATCGCCGGCAGCCGCGGGCGCGTTGCTTTGGGCCTACCGGGCGCGTCCCTCGGGGCCACCCCGGACCACCACCCACTTCCGAGTCTAACGCCGAAAAGCGCACGCATGGCGCACGGTTTGCGCCGAGCCTGTGCCGGTTTCGTTCGGTGCCGATCCGGCACGAATTCGTCCGTCACACGCGCGGTTTCCCCCGGCACCATCGGCGGCGTGGGTCGAGACGCCAGCAGCCGTAGCCGTTCGGGATAGCCGATGCGGATGCCGGCGATCTCTCGCGACCGCGCCCTCGCGTACGCGGTCGTCCTTCTCCTCTTCCTGACCGTGGCGGGCCGAATGGCGCTCGCGGGCGACGGCCGCCCCGGAGGGACCGCGCCGGCGGCGCCGTCCGGGGGCCTCGAGATCGAGGAAGAGCCGGCGCGCGAGCTGGTCGTCCACGTCGTCGGCGCCGTCGTCGCGCCGGGCCTCTACCGCCTTCCCGAGGGGAGCCGCATCGATGACGCGATCGCGCGCGCGGGGGGAGCGAGGCCCAGGGCGGCGCTCGAGCTCGTGAACCTCGCCTCGCCGGTGGCCGACGGGCAGCAGGTGATCGTCCCGGCGCGTGGGCGGGGAGGGGAGGTCGCCTCGCTTGGGGCGTCCGGAGAGGAGCCGCCGGGGAAGGTCCGCCTGAACTCGGCGACGCTCGAGGAGCTGGAGACGCTGCCGGGAGTCGGCCCGGTGACGGCTCAGAGGATCCTCGACTACCGCGAGGCGAACGGGGCCTTCGGCTCGATCGAGGAGCTCGACGCGGTCCCCGGCATCGGCCCGGCGACGCTCGAGCAGCTCCTCCCGCTCGTCGACCTGTGAGCCTTCTCTCCGCAGCACGGGCGCACGCCGTGCGCCCGTGGGCGATGCCCGCCTCCCATCTCCTGGCGGCGTCGCTGTGCGCCGGCCTGGCGGCCTCTCCTGCCGTCCGAACGACCGATCTCGCGGTCGCTCTCGCAGCCGCGGCCCTCGCCGTGCTCGCCCTCGCTGCCCGTCCCCGCCGAGCCGGTCTCCTCGCGGCTTCTCTCCTGCTCGCGGGGCTCTGGTGGGGGAGCGTCCGGGTCGAGGCCCTCGACATGAGCCTCCTCGAGCCGTACGTCGGTCGCGCCGGCCTCGCGCGCATGGAGGTGACGGCGCCGGTGCGCCGGAGCGAGTTCGCCGTGCGGGTCCCCGTCCGCGTCGTCGGCTTCGGCCGCGAGCCCATCTACGAGCGGGCCCGGCTCGACCTCCCGGCGGAGCGGGCGCCGCCCCTCGGGGCCGTGCTGGAGGCGATCGTGACCGTCGCCCGACCCCGCGGCCACGACGAGGAGTCCGGCTTCGACGAGGCGGCCTACCTCCGCCGCCAGGGCATGCACGTCGTCCTGCGCGCGGACACGTTCCGGGTCGTCGGGAGCCGCAGCGGGCTCGGCGGGGTGGCCGACGGCCTCCGCCGCGCGGTCGCCCGTCCGCTGGTGGCCGTCGCCGACCGGGAGCGGAGGGCCGTCCTGGCCGGGGTCGTCCTCGGCGAGGACGAGGGGCTGGACGGCGTACTCCGCGACCGCTTTCGGGCGTCGGGTCTCTACCACCTCCTCGCCGTGTCGGGTCAGAACGTCGCCTACGTCGTCGGCGGCGCGATCCTGCTCGCCTGGGTGCTCGGGCTGCCGCGGCGCCTGGGAGAGATCGGCGCGCTCGCGGCCGTCGGCGCCTACGTCCTGGCCGTCGGCTGGCAGCCGTCGGTCGTCCGGGCCGGCGTGGCCGGGGCGCTCGCGTCGCTCGCCTGGCTCGCCTCCCGCCCGGCCGACCGCTGGTACTTCCTCCTCGCCGGCGCCGTAGTGCTCCTCGCGTGGAACCCGTACACCGTCCTCGATCCCGGCTTCCAGCTCTCGTTCGCAGCGGTCGCCGCCATCTTCGTCCTCGTCCCCCGCGTCGACCGCCGCCTCGAGGGCTATCCGCTGCCGCGCAAGCTCGCGACGGTCGTCTCCGTCTCCGCAGCGTGTGGCGCGGCGACGGCCCCGATCCTCTGGCTCCATTTCGGGGCTGTCCCCGTCTACTCGATCGCGGCCAACGCGCTGGCGGCTCCGGTCGTCGCACCTCTCCTCGGCCTCGCGCTCGGGGCGGCCGCGCTGCACCCCGTCGTCCCCGAGGCCGCCGCGGCCCTCGCGTGGAGCGACGGCTGGCTCGCCGCCTACCTCGCCTGGTGCGCCCGGCTCGTTGGGGGTCTGCCTTACGCCCAGGCGACCTCCCCCAGGGCCCTCGCGCTCCTCGGCGGGGGCGCGGCCACGCTCGCGCTTCTCGCCTGGGGGAGGAGGGTCGGGCGACGGCAGGCGGCCGCGGTCGCCGGGCTCGCGCTGGCGCTGGCCGTCGGCTGGCAGGCCGCCGGTCTGGGCGAGCGGCCGCCGCCTCCGCCTACGGGCCTGCGCGTCACCGTGCTCGACGTCGGCCAGGGCGACGGCATCCTCCTCCAGGTACCGGAGGGGGCTGTGCTCGTCGACCAGGGGCCGCCGGAGGCCGACGTCGCCGGGCAGCTGGAGGAGCTCGGGGTCGAGCGGCTCGCCGCCCTCGTCCTCACGCATCCCCAGCGCGATCACGTCGGCGGAGCCGCCGACGTCCTCGAGCGCGTGCGCGTCGACGCCGTCCTCGATCCCGCGATCCCCGCCCCGAGCCCCGAGCAGGACGCCGCGCTCGCCGCAGCCGAACGGCGGGGCGTCCCGGTCCTCGTCGCGCGTGCCGGCCAGGTCTACCGCGTCGGCCGGCTGCGCCTGCGCGTCCTCTGGCCGGAGGGCGAGGCTCCCGCCGATCGCGATCCCAACGACTTCGCGGTCGTCCTCGTCGCGTCGTTCGGCGAGGTGGACGTCCTCCTCACTGCCGATGCCGAGGGCGGCGTCACCGTCCCCGTGCGACCCCCGCCGGTCGAGATCCTCAAGGTCGCGCACCACGGCTCCGCCGACCCGTACCTGCCTCGCCTCCTCGCGCTGACCAGACCGCGCGTAGCCGTCGTCTCCGTCGGCGAGGAGAACCGATACGGCCACCCGGCGCCGGACACGCTTGCCGCGCTCGAGGGAGCGCCGGGACTGACCGTCTACCGCACCGACCTGGGCGGGCCCGTGACGATCGAAAGCGACGGCGAGACCATCTCGGTCGCGCAGGGAGGGTGACTATGCTTGCGCGCGGTGGCCGACAACGAGCTTCGCCCGCTCTACCTCCTGGCCGGCGGCGACCGCCCCAAGATCAGGCGCGCGCTCGAGCGGCTCCGCGGCCGCTTCGGGGCGTCGTCCGTCGAGATGCTCTCCGCCGAGAGCGCGAGCGGGGCGGAGGCCGTCGCCGCCTGCAACTCGCTCGGGCTCTTCGCCGACGGAGGCGGGCGACTGGTGATCGTCGAGGACGTGGAGCGCTGGAAGGCCGAGGACGACGAGGCGGTCGCCGCGTATGCGGCCGACCCGGCGCCCGGCGCCGTGCTCGCGCTCGTGGCCGGGGGCGACCTCAAGGCCTCGAAGCTCCCCGCGCTCGTCGGAAAGGCCGGGAAGGTCCTGACCTTCGACGTGTCGAAGCGCGATCTGCCCGCGTGGGTGCGGGGGCAGTTCGAGCGCGTCGGCCTCGCCGCGGATGCCGACGCTGCCCGCGCGCTCGTGGAGATCGTCGGCGACGACGCGACCGCGCTCGCCACCGAGGCTGAGAAGCTCGCCGCCTGGGCTGCCGGCGAGCACGTCGGCCGTCGCGCCGTCGAGCTCCTGGCCGTGCCTGCGCACGAGACGTCCCAGTGGGCGATCACCGACGCGTGGGGCGCCCGCGACCTTCCCGCCGCCCTTGCCGCGTGCCAGGCCGACCTCGAGCACGGGACGGAGCCGTTCGTCGTGGCCGTGCGGCTCTCCGCGCAGGTCACCCTCGTTCGCCAGGTGCAGGCGTTCGCCGGCGAGGGCGTTTCGATCCGGGACATCGCCAAGCGCCTGCGGAAGCACGAGTACAGGGTGCGCAAAGCAGCCGCCTACGCGGAGAACTACTCCCGCGACGAGCTCGACGAGGCCGTGATCCGGCTCGCGGGCCTGGACGAGGCGCTCAAAGGGGGTAGCCGTCTCAGCGGTGAGCTCGAGCTCGAGCGTGCGCTGGTCGACCTCGTGCGCCACCCCGAGCCCGTGATCCGCCGCTAGAAGGGCGCCAGGCTCGGCCTACGAGGAGGACGCGTCCGCGACCAGGCGGGCGGCCTGCGATTTCTTGCGCGCCGCGCGGTTCGGCTCGATCGCCCGGGTCGCGGCCGCGCGATCCAGGCAGCGGACGAGCTCGCGATGGGCGGTCGCGGCCGCGTCCGCGTCTCCCTCGGCCACGGCCGCCTCGAGCCTCTTGTACAGCGTCTTCGCCGTCGAGCGGTAGCGGAGGTTCTCGAGCCGCTGCCGGGCGGCGGTGTTGACGCGTCGCTTCTGTTGCTTGATGTTCGGCATACGGAAGAAAGGCCCCCTGGGGGGCCGGGCGCAATCCTACCAGGAGTCCGCCGCCTCCGGCCGCTCGCCTATCCTCGCCGGGTGAGCGGCGAGGCGGAGGCTGGATCCACTGTGCGGGAGAGGCGGCCCCGCCGCCTCGCGCTCTCGACCGCGATCTTCGCCGCTGCGACGGGGGTCTCCCGCGTCCTCGGCCTCGTTCGCGAGATCGTCGCCCGGCGTTACTTCGGCGTCGAGGGCGAGATCAACGCGTTCACGGTCGCCTTCCAGGTACCGAACCTCGTGCGCGCGCTCGCCGCCGACATGGCCCTCGGGGCAGCTTTCGTGCCCGTCTTCAGCGAGCTGCTCGAGAAGGAGCAGCGTCAGCGCGCGTGGCGGCTCGCCTCCACGCTCATCTGGCTCGTGCTCATCGTCCTCGGCGCTGCCACCGGGGTGTTCTTCCTCGTCGCGCCCTGGGTGATGGGCCTCTTCGGCCTCGGCGAGCTCGAGGGGCTCGCGACGACGCTCTCGCGCGTGCTCTTCCCGATCGTGATCCTCATGGGAGTCTCGGGCATCGTCGTCGGCATCCTGAACTCCTACGAGGAGTTCACGGTGCCGGCGCTCATGCCGGTGCTGTGGAACGTCGCGATCATCGTCTCGCTCGTCGTCTTCGTGCCGATGTTCGAGAGCCCCGAGGCGCGGCTCTACGTGTACGCGGGCGGCATCCTGGCAGGGACGGTGATCCAGGTCTTCACGCCCGTCTGGTGGCTGCGCGGGCGGGACGGGCGCATCCGGCCGGTGATCGACCTGCGCGACCCGGCGGTGAAGCGCGTCTTCGCCCTCATGCTTCCGGTCACGCTCGGGCTCGGCCTCATCAACTTCAACCTCGTCGTGAATACGTTTTTCGCGGCCCGCTTCGTCGACCCGAACCTCGCGCCCGCCTCGATCGACGCGGCCTTCCGCATCTACATGCTTCCGCAGGGCATGTTCTCGGTGGCCGTCGCCACGGTGCTCTTCCCACGGCTCTCACGGCTCGCCGCGCGGGAGGATCTCGTCGGCTTCCGCGAGACCGTCTCGCTCGGCCTGAGGCAGATCGGCTTCCTGCTGCTCCCGGCCAGCGCCGTCAGCGCCGTCCTCGCGGAGCCGATCGTCCGGCTTCTCTACGAGCGGGGCGAGTTCACGCCCACCCAGACGCCCGTGGTCGCGGGGGCGCTCGCCGCCTTCGCGCTCGGCCTCACCTTCAACGGCACGATGCTGATGCTGAACCGCGCGTTCTTCAGCCTGCAGTCCGCCTGGGTGCCGACCTCGATCGCGCTCGGGAACCTCGCCCTGAACGTCGTCTTCAACTCGATCCTCTACCGCGTCGGCGTCTGGGGCATCCCGCTGGCGACGTCGCTCGTCAACGTCGCCGGCACGCTGGCGCTCCTCGTCGTCCTCCAGCGCCGGCTTGGCCGCATCGAGGGACGGGCGATCCTCTCCTCCTACGCCCGCATCGCCGCCGCCTCAGCGCTCGCGGCCGGCGCCGCGTACGGGGTGTGGTACGGCCTCGACCAGTCGGTGGGGCGCTCCGTCGGGGCGCAGATCCTCTCCGTCGGCCTCGCCGTCGGCGCGGGGGCGGTCGTCTTCCTGGGCTCGGCGGCGCTTCTGCGGGTACGCGAGCTGCAGACGCTCCTCTCCCTTCGCCGCCGATCAGCTACAACGGACGGAGAATGAGCCTCGACCGGATCCGCAACTTCTCCATCGTCGCGCACATCGACCACGGCAAGTCGACGCTCGCCGACCGCATCCTCGAGGTCACAGGGACGCTGTCGCAGCGCGAGATGCGGGAGCAGGTGCTCGACTCGATGGAGCTCGAGCGCGAGCGCGGGATCACGATCAAGGCGCAGGCGGTCCGCGTCTCCTGGGGCGGACACCAGCTCAACCTGATCGACACTCCCGGCCACGTCGACTTCACGTACGAGGTCTCGCGGGCCCTGCAGGCGTGCGAGGGCGCCCTCCTCGTCGTCGACGCAGCCCAGGGGATCGAGGCGCAGACGCTCGCGAACGCGTACCTGGCGCTCGAGAACGACCTCGAGATCGTTCCGGCCGTGAACAAGATCGATCTGCCGCAGGCCGACCCGGAGGCCGCGGCGGCCGAGGTCGCCGATCTCGTCGGCGAGGAGCCGGAGCGGGTGCTCCGGATCTCGGCGAAGACGGGCGAGGGGGTCGAGGCCGTCCTCGACGCGATCGTCGAGCGGATCCCGCCTCCGGAGGGCAAGCCGGACGCGCCGCCCCGCGCGCTCGTCTTCGATTCCTCGTACGACCAGTACCGCGGCGTCGTCGCCTTCGTCCGCATGGTCGACGGCCGCTTCACGCCGCGCCAGCGCCTGCGCGCGATGGCGCAGGGGACGCGCTTCGAGGCGGAGGAGCTCGGCTTCTTCTCCCCCGACCGGCGGCCCGCCCAGACGCTCGAGGCGGGGGAGGTCGGCTACGTGGTGACCGGCCTGAAGGACGTGAGCCGCCTGCGCGTGGGCGACACGCTCACTGCAGAGGAGCGCCCGGCCGCCGAGCCGCTGCCCGGCTACAAGGACGTGAAGCCGACCGTGTTCGCGGGCCTCTTCCCCACCGACTCGGACGCGTATCCCGAGCTGCGCGACGCGCTCGAGAAGCTGAAGCTGAACGACGCGTCGCTCTTCTACGAGCCGGAGACGTCGCAGGCGCTCGGGTTCGGGTTCCGCTGCGGCTTCCTCGGGCTCCTGCACATGGAGATCGTCCGCGAGCGCCTGGAGCGCGAGTTCGATCTCGACCTGCTCGTGACCGCGCCGAACGTCGCCTACCGTGTGCTCACGAAGGGCGGGGAGGAGCTCGAGGTGCACAACCCGGCGGACATGCCGGCCGAGATCGAGGTCGTCGAGGAGCCGTACATCCGCGCCACGACGATCGTCCCCAAGGACTACGTGGGCTCCGTGATGGAGCTGAACAACGATCGGCGCGGACGCTTCCACCACATGGAGTACCTGAGCGAGCAGCGGGTGCTCCTCGTCTTCGACCTGCCGCTCGCCGAGATCGTCTACGACTACTACGACCAGCTCAAGAGCCGAACGCGCGGCTACGCGAGCTTCGACTACGACATCGTGGGGTTCGAGCCGGGGGAGCTCGTGCGCCTCGACGTGCTCCTCGCCGGCGACCCGGTGGACGCGCTCAGCCTCATCGTCCATCGCGACGCCGCCCACCCGCGTGGGCGGGCGCTGGTGGAGCGCTTGCGCCGGGAGATCCCGCGGCAGATGTTCGACGTCCCCGTGCAGGCAGCGATCGGCTCGCGGATCGTCGCCCGCGAGACGATCAAGGCGCGCCGCAAGGACGTGCTCGCCAAGTGCTACGGCGGCGACATCACGCGCAAGCGCAAGCTGCTGGAGCGGCAGAAGAAGGGCAAGAAGCGGATGAAGCAGGTCGGCGCCGTCGAGGTGCCGCAGGAGGCCTTCCTCGCGGTCCTCGACCTCGACGGGGAGCGCAAGTGACGCCGCCGCCCTCAGAAACGCCCTTCTTCCTTGGGCACCCCGGCCCACCACCCGCTTTCGAGCGTACAGCGGAAAAGCGCGCGTGTGGTGCGCGAAACGTGCCGAAAGAGTGACGGTGTGAGCGGCGTCCGCCACCTCTACGTCCACCTGCCGTTCTGCGCCCTCCGGTGCGGTTACTGCGACTTCGTCACGCTCGTCGGCCGCCGCGACGCGCACGGCGCCTATGCCGACGCGCTCGTCGCGGAGCTCGGGCTCGAGGCCGGGTCTCTCGACACGCGGCTCGACACGATCTTTCTGGGGGGAGGGACGCCGACCTTCACCGAGCCGCGGGCACTCGAGCAGGTCCTCGCGGCGCTGCCGCCCGCGGACGACGTGACCGTGGAGGCGAACCCGGAGACGATCACCCCCGAGCTCGCCGCGCTCCTGCGGACCGGCGGCGCCACGCGGGTCTCTCTCGGGGCGCAGAGCTTCCGGCCGCACCTCCTCGACGTGCTCGAGCGGGGCGCCGGCCCGGACGCGATCCGGCGGGCCTTCGGACACCTGCGCGACGCGGGGTTCGACGACCTCTCTCTCGACCTCCTCTACGGGATCCCGGGCCAGAGCGCGGCCGATCTCGAGGCGGACCTCTCCGATGCGCTCGCGCTCGGGCCGGAGCACCTCTCCTGCTACGAGCTCGAAGCGAAGCCCGGCACGCGTTTCGCCCACGCGTACGGGGCGGAGCTCGAGCACCAGGCCGACGCGATGGAGGGCTACTTCGAGCTGGTCGTCGACGCGCTCGTCGGCGCCGGCTACCGCTGGTACGAGACAGCGAACTTCTGCCGGCCAGGGTGGGAGGCCCGTCACAACCTCGCATACTGGCTCGGCCGCGACTACCTCGGCCTCGGCATCGGCGCAGTCTCCACCGTCGAGGGCCTGCGCTGGCGCAACCGCCCCGGGCTCGGTGGATACCTGGACACGTTGTCGGCCGGGCGGCGGCCGCCTCGTGAGGAGGAGCCGCTCTCCGCGGCCGTCCGCCGGCAAGAGCGCCTCCTGCTCGGGCTCCGTCTCGACGAGCCCGTCCCGCTCGCCGACGTCGAGGGCGCGGTCGACCCGGTGGCCCTCGCCCGCATGGAGGTACTCGGCCTCGCGGAGCGGCGCGGCTGCGGCATCGCCCTCACCCGCCGCGGCCGGTTTCTCGGCGGCGGGGTCACCGCAGAGCTGATGGCAGAAACGCCTGCAAAAAGTACACTTTGAAGACCATGGCCGACTCGCTTCAGCCGCGCCTCACCCCTCGCCAGGAGCTGATCCTGGCGAGCGTCGTCGAGGAGCACGTCTCCACGGGGACGCCCGTCGGCTCGAAGACGCTCGTCGAGCGGACCGGCCTCAGCGTCTCCGCCTCGACCGTGCGGAACGAGCTCGCCGTCCTCGAGGAGCAGGGGCTTCTCATGCATCCGCATACCTCGGCGGGGCGTGTGCCCACCGACGTCGGCTATCGCTTCTTCGTCGACCGGCTTCTCGACCGTCTCGGCCCGCGACGGGACGCACTGGTGCTCGACCTCTCCCACGTCGAGAGCGAGGTCGACTCGGCGCTCCGGGCCACGACCGAGGCGCTCGCCGAGGTCTCGCACCTGCTCGCCCTCGTCTCGGCGCCGCCCCTCGCAACGACGATCGTCCGCCACGTCGAGGTGCTCCTGCTCCAGCCGAACCTCGTCATGGTCGTCGTCATCACGTCGACCGGCGGGGTTACGAAGCGCCTCGTTGCCTTCGAGGAGCCGGTCGACTCCGGGCTGGCCGACTGGGCCGGCGAGTATCTGAACGAGACCGTCGCCGGTCTCCAGCTTGGGGCGCGCATGCTTCGCTCCCGGCTCGAGAACCTCGACCTCTCCCCGTCGGAGCGCACGTTCCTCGACCGGCTGAGCCCTGCCTTCACCGAGGCGCTCGAGTCGGAGGAGCAGACGCTCTACGTGGGCGGCGCGGCGGGAGTCCTGGACGAGTTTCGCTCAGACGAGCTGCGGACGTACCGGCACCTGCTCGAGGTGCTCGAGCAGCGCGCCGCGATGCTCGACCTCCTACGGGCGAGCCTCGTCTCCAAGCGTCCGTTCGCGCGCGTCGGCGCGGATCTCGAGGATCCGGACCTCGCCGGCGTGGCGCTCGTCGGCGCCCCTTACGGCCTCCAGCATCGCAACCTCGGGGCGGTCAGCCTCCTCGGCCCCGTCCGCATGGACTACGTCAAGGCGATCGCCGCCGTCCGCTCGGCCGCGCACGAGCTTTCCCGCTTCGTCGAGGAGCTCTACGAGGAGTAGCCCGGCGACGGCGGCGGCCGGGAGTACGCTAGGGGCGTGGCCACGACCAGGCGCGACTACTACGAGATCCTCGGCGTCCGGCGCGACGCCGACGAGAAAGCGATCAAGTCGGCGTTTCGGCGGCTCGCGCGCGAGCTCCACCCCGACGTCTCCGAGCAGGCGGACGCGCAGGAGCGCTTCCGCGAGGCGGCCGAGGCGTACGAGGTCCTCTCCAAGCGGGAGACGCGGGAGCTGTACGACCGCTTCGGGCACGACGGCCTCGCGACCGGCGGCTTCCGCCCGACCGAGTTCGACCTCGGGAGCCTCGGCGACATCTTCTCCGTCTTCTTCGGCGACGACCTCCTCGGCGGCTTCGGCGGCCGTCCCGGGAGGAGGCGCGCCCGGGGCGCCGACGTCCTCGCCGAGGTCGAGATCGAGCTCGCCGACGCGGCGACGGGCGCGACGAAGCCCGTCCCGTTTCCCGTCGTCGTGCCATGCGCGTCGTGCGCCGGGACCGGGGCGGCCCCGGGCACGTCGCCCACCCGCTGCTCGACGTGCGGCGGCGCCGGGCGGCTGCAGTCGGTGTCGAGCTCCATCTTCGGCCAGGTCGTGCGAACGCAGGCCTGTCCGGAGTGCGGCGGCGCCGGCGAGGTGGTCGAGACCCCCTGCGAGGAGTGTGCCGGCGCCGGGCGGGTGACGGAGGAGCGCGAGCTCGAGGTCGACATCCCGGCCGGCATCCACGACGGTCAGCGCATCCGGCTCTCCGGGGAGGGTCATGCGGGGGTCGTCGGCGGACGGGCCGGCGACGTCTACGTGCTCGTGCACGTCCGCCCCGATCCGCGCTTCGTCCGCGAGGGCAACGACGTCATCTCCGCCGTCGAGTTGACGATGACCGAGGCCGCTCTCGGCGCGACGGTCGCTGTCGAGACCCTCGACGGCCGGGTGGAACTCGTTTTCGAGCCCGGCACGCAGCCCGGCGAGACCCGCGTCCTCGGCGGTCACGGCATGCCTGTCCTCCAGGGTCGGGGGCGGGGCGACCACCGCGTGCTCGTGAGCGTCGCCGTGCCGCGCAACCTCACGGACGAGCAGCGCGACCTGCTCGAGCGCCTCCAGCGGAGCGAGCACGACTCCAACTACGGGTCGGACGGCGGCTTCTTCGAGAAGCTCCGCTCCGTTTTTCGCTGAGCGGCCTGCGCCGCGTCGCCGTCCGCGTCGAGGCCGCACGCGCGGAGGAGGCGCGAGCGCTGTTCGTGGCGCACTTCCCGGAGGGCTTCGAGGAGCGGGAGGAGGGGCCTCTGGTCGAGCTCGCCGCGTACACCGAGCGGGCCGACGCGCGAGGGTTGCTGCGCCCGCTGGGATCGGTGTCCGAGCGCCCCGTCGCGCAGGGTTGGGAGGACGCGTGGAAGAGGTTCCATCGCCCCGCGCGCGTGGGCCCGCTCTGGATCGGCCCGTCCTGGGAGGCTCCGCAGCCCGGGGCGATCGCGATCGTGCTCGACCCCGGGCGCGCCTTCGGCACGGGAGCGCACCCGACGACGCGCCTCTGCCTCGAGCACCTGCTCGAGCTCGAGCCCGCAGGACTCGTCGACCTGGGCTGCGGGTCGGGGGTCCTCGCCGTCGCCGCGGCTGCGCTCGGCTTCGCCCCGGTCGTTGCCCTGGACGACGACGAGGCCGCCGTCGATGCCGCGCGAGCGAACGCCGCCGCCAACGGCGTCGAGGTCGAGGCGCGGTTCGCAAACGCGCTCGCCGACCCGCTCCCGGCCGTCGACGTCGCCGTGGCAAATATCGCCCGCGAGCCCGTCGAGCGCGCCGCCGAGCGGTTCGGAGGGCGCCTCTTCGTCGGATCCGGCTACCTTGCCGCGGAGCGACCGACGCCCGCCGGTTGGCGGGTCGTGAAACGGCGCGAGGCCGCCGGCTGGGTCGCCGACCTGCTCGAGCGACCTGGAGAATAGACTGCGAGCATGGAGCGGGAGCGGCAGGGGTGGCCCTGGTTTCTCGCGTGGGCGTTCGCGGGCGGGTCGCTCTTCTTCGCCGTCCTGTCGGGGTTCTCGATCGGTCTGCTCGTCCTGCCCTTCGCGCTTGCCGCGGTCTGGCTGGTCGGGCGAGCCTGCCGCCCGTGGCCCGAGCTTCTGGGCGGGGCGTCGGGGGCCGGCCTCGTGCTCCTCGCCGTCGCGTTCCTGAACCGCGACGCGACGCCGTGCCCGGAGAGCGGCGAGCTGACGGTGCAGCCCGGGCAGACGTCGATCACGTGCGGTGGGAGCGACCCGGTTCCGTGGCTCGTCGCCGGGGGCGTGCTCCTCGCGGCCGGGGCCGCTGCGTACGCCCTGGCCCGTACGCGCAGCCCGGGGCCATCCGGCAAGAGGACGACGTGACGGTTCGGGACGAAGTCGCGCTTGAATCGACACGTTCGGGCACCCACCCGCGCGCTTTTCGGCAGTAGACTCGAAACCGGAGGGAGGACCGCGGTGGCCCCGCGGGGCTTGTAGCATCGGCGGTCGTGCCGAGCTTCGCCGTCCAGTTCCTCGGCTGCAAGGTCTCGCAGACCGACGCGCAGGAGATCCGGGAGCGCCTCGTTGCCGACGGCCACGTCGAGCGCGGGGCAGGCGCCGAGATCGTCGTCGTGAACACCTGCTGCGTCACCCACGAGGCCGTCCGCAAGTCGCGGCAGGCGGCCCGCCGCGCCTCCCGCTCCGCGGAGCGCGTCTACGTCACCGGCTGCGGGGCGAACCTCGCCGGCGAGGCCTTCGCCGGGCTTCCCGGGAACGTCACCGTCGTCCGGCTTCCCGGCGAGCGGACGCCCGCGTTCGTCGCCGGCGACGTTGGCGCGGTCGGCTGCGTGCGCGCGGACGTCGGGCTCGACCGCGTACGGGCTTTCGTGAAGATCCAGGACGGGTGCAGCTTCTCGTGCGCGTTCTGCGTCATCCCGCAGGTCCGCGGTGCCTCGCGCAGCCGGAGCGCCGCCGGCGTGCTGCGCGAGATCCGCCGCCGCGTGGAGCAGGGTCACCGCGAGGTCGTCCTCACCGGCATCAACCTCGGCTGCTTCCGCGACCGAGAGGCCGGCTACGACCTGCCGAGGCTCGTGCGGGAGGCCGGGGCGACGCCGGGCCTCGAGCGGCTCCGCCTCTCCTCCATCGAGGTGAACCACCTGAGCGAGTCGCTCGTCGCCGCGATGCGTGAGACGCCGGCCGTCTCGCCGCACTTGCACGTCCCGCTCCAGTCGGGGGACGACGACGTGCTCGCCGCGATGGGACGGCGATACACCGTGGCCGCCTACCTGCGCCGGGTCGCCCTCGCGGCCGGCTTCAACCTCACGACCGACGTCATCGTCGGCTTTCCGGCCGAGGACGACGCCGCATTCGAGCGCACGCTCGCGGTCGTCGAGGAGGCCGGCATCACGAAGGTGCACGTCTTCCCGTACTCGCCCAGGCCCGGGACGCGGACGGCGGCCGCCGACACGGTCTCGCCCGCCCGGAAGAAGCAGCGGAGCGCGCGTCTGCGCGCTCTCTCCGCCGAAGCCTGCCGGCGGCGGTGGCGGGAGAAGGTGGGCTCGGAGGACGTCGTCCTCGTCGACCGGCCCGGTCGCGGCTACGGAGACGACTACACTCCCTGGCTGGTGGAGGCGCCTGCCGGGGAGCTCGTACGGGCGCGGGCCGTTGACGTGAGCGAGGAGGGTGTCGTCGGTGTCGCAGCCTGACTGCCTGTTCTGCAGGCTCTACGCTGAGGGAGACCACGTGCGTAAGGCGGACGGCTTCGCTGCCGTCCGGGACATCGCGCCCAAGGCGCCCGTCCACCTGCTGGTCATCCCCGAGCGGCACGTGGACACCTTCCGGGAGATCGGCACGTTCACTCCGGAGGAGGTGAAGGGGATGCTCGAGTTCGTCGCCGACACCGCCCGTGAGGAAGGGCTCGAGGACTACAGGGTGATCGTCAACGTCGGCCCGGGCGGCGGGCAGACCGTCTTCCACCTCCACTGGCATCTCCTCGGCGGCCGCCTGGCAGGGTTCGAATGAGCCTTATCGCCGAGATCGAGACCGAGCTCAAGGACGCCATGCGCGCCCGCGAGCGCCTGCGCGTCGAGGCGCTGCGGCTGACGCTGGCGGCCTTGCGCTCCTCGGAGAAGGAGCTGGGCCGGGCTCTGAAGGAGGACGAGGAGCTTCAGGTGCTCCAGCGCGAGCGCAAGCGCCGCGCCGAGGCGGCCGAGGCGTTTCGCTCCGCCGAGCGGGAGGAACAGGCGCAGAAGGAGGAGGCCGAGCTCGAGATCATCGAGGAGTTCATGCCGGATCCGCTCGAGGAGGAGGAGCTCGAGCGGATCGTGGACGACGCGATCGCGGAGACCGGCGCGACGTCGCTCCGCGACCTCGGCCGGGTGATGGCCGATGTCATGCCACAGGTCGCCGGTCGGGCCGACGGCTCGGCCGTGAGCCAGCTCGTGCGCGAGAAGCTCGCGTAGGCGGGGCGCGCAACTCAGCCAGGGTTCGTGAGCATGCCGGCACGACCTGCGCGCCACACGTGCGCTTTCCCACGTTAGGCTCGAAGGCGGAGGGAGGCACGCGGCCGGCCCCGCGGGACTCGACCGGACAAGCCCTGTCCGCGGGCGCCGGAGAGGCCGGCATCTAGACTTTCCGGTGTTGCAGCAGGTTCTCTCGATCTCCAACGAGGTCGCCGCCGAGATCGCGACCGTCGACGACGACATCCTGCGGGCGCTGCGCGACCGGCTCGGGTGCGGCATCCGCCTCCGCGGCAACCAGCTCACGCTCGAGGGCGACGACGGCAACGTCGAGGAGGCGCGCCTAGTCATCGACGAGCTCGTGGAGCTCGTGGAGGGCGGGCATGCGATCGGCCCGAGCACCGTCGACGCCGTCCTCGCCGCGCTCGAGGCGGCCAAGGACCCGCGGGAGATCTTCGAGCACGTGGTCTGGCGTCACCACGGGAAGAAGATCACGCCGAAGACGGTCAACCAGAAGCGCTACGTGGACGCGATTCGCTCGGGCACGATCACTTTCGGGATCGGGCCGGCCGGCACGGGCAAGACCTATCTGGCGATGGCGCTCGCGGTCGCCGCGCTCGCTGATCGCGAGGTCAACCGAATCATCCTCACCCGGCCGGCGGTCGAGGCAGGGGAGCGGCTCGGCTTCCTCCCCGGCGACGTGCTCGCGAAGGTCGACCCGTACCTGCGGCCGCTCTTCGACGCCCTCTACGACATGCTCGACGCGGACAAGCTGAACGCCTACATCGAGCGCGGCACGATCGAGGTCGCCCCGCTCGCCTTCATGCGCGGGCGCACGCTCAACGACTCCTTCATCATCCTCGACGAGGCGCAGAACACGACCCCGGAGCAGATGCAGATGTTCCTGACACGGCTCGGCTTCGGCTCCAAGGTCGTCGTCACCGGCGACGTGACGCAGGTCGACCTCCCTCCGGACCAGGCGTCCGGGCTCATCCAGGTCAGCCGCATCCTCGCCGACATCGACGGGATCGACTTCGTCGAGTTCGGCAACCAGGACGTCGTCCGCCACGTGCTCGTCCAGCGGATCGTGGAGGCGTACAAGCGCCACGCCGAGGAGACGGGGACGCAGCGGCGCCGGTGATCCGGGTCGAGATCGCCAACCGCAGCGGCGGCGGGGTTGACGAGGCGGCCGTCGCCGACCTCTGTCGCCGCGTGCTCGCGGCCGAGGGGGTGGAGGAGGGGGACTTGGGCATCGCCCTCGAGCCGGCCGGGCGCATGCGCGAGCTGAAGCGGGAGCACCTCGGCCTGGACGAGGCGACGGACGTCCTCTCCTTTCCCATCGACGGGCGCGACGAGCTGCCGGCCGGCGTGCCGCGGCAGCTCGGCGACGTCGTGCTCTGCCCCGAGGTCGTCGGCGAGGCCTGGCGGGCGCCGCTCGTCCACGGGCTTCTCCACCTGCTCGGCTACGAGCACGGGGCGGAGATGACGCGCCGGGAGCGAAAACACACGTCGTGAGCGCGCAGTGAGCCTCCGCCGGCCGCCCATCCTCCAGAGCATGAACTGGGCGTTCGAGGGCGTCATCCACGTCCTCAGGACCCAGCGCAACATGCGGATCCACTTCGCCGTGGCGACAGCCGTGCTCGTCCTCGCCTTCTCCTACGGCGTCACGAAGCTCGAGCTGATGGCGCTCCTCGTCGCGATCTCGTTCGTGCTGATCGCCGAGATGGTCAACACCGCCATCGAGGCGACCATCGACCTCGCCACGACCTCCTTCGACCCGCTCGCGAAGGTGGCGAAGGACATCGCCGCCGGCGCCGTCCTCATCGCGGCGGCGAACGCGGTCGTCGTCGGCTACCTGGTCTTCGCCGACCGGCTCAGCCAGCCGAGCGGGCGGCTCGTGACCCGGCTGCGGGATGCGCCGATCAACCTGACGCTGATCGCGCTCATCCTGATCATCCTGATCGTGATCGCCACGAAGGCGCTCACCGGGCGCGGCACGCCGCTCTCCGGCGGCCTCCCGTCCGGCCACGCGGCCGTCGGGTTCGGAGGCTGGACGGCGATCACGTTCATCGTCGAGGAGCACCGAGTCGTCGTCTCCTTCGTGGCCTTCATCATGGCCTGCCTCGTCGCCCAGACGCGCGTCGAGTCGGGGATCCACTCGACGCTCGAGGTCTTCCTCGGGGCCGTGATCGGTACGCTCGTGACGTTGATCCTCTTCCAGGTGCTCGCATGACCGACCCGGAGCTGCTCGAGCTCGCCGAGGCGGCGGCCGCGGGCGCGTACGCGCCGTACTCGAAGTTCCACGTCGGGGCCGCCGCGCTCCTGCGTGACGGGCGCGTGATCACCGGCGTGAACGTCGAGAACGCCGCCTACCCGCTCGGCGTCTGCGCCGAGCGCTGCGCGCTCGCGCGCGCCGTCGCCGAGGGCTCCCGGCCGGGCGACGTCGAAGCGGTGGCAGTCACGGCCTCGCCGTGCGGCGGCTGCCGCCAGTGGCTCATGGAGTTCGCGGTCGACCGTGTCGTCTTCCCCCGGGGGGGCGAGCTCCTGATCCGGAGGCCAGTCGACCTCCTGCCGGAGTCCTTCGAGCTTTGAAGAGCGGGTTCGTGACGGTGGCCGGGCGGCCGAACGTCGGCAAGTCGACGCTCGTGAACAGCCTCGCCGGCGGCAAGGTGGCGATCGTCTCCGACAAGCCGCAGACGACCCGCCGCCGCATCTCCGCCGTCGTCGACGGCGAGCTCGACGGCGACGCCTACCAGCTCGTGCTCGTCGACCTCCCCGGGTTCCAGCGCCCGCGCGACCCGCTCACCGAGCGCATGCAGCGTACGGTGGACGAGGCCCTGACCGACGTGGACGCGTTCCTCTTCGTCCTGGCCGCCGACGAGGTCATCGGCGCCGGCGACCGCTTCATCGCCCAGCGGGTCTACGCGGCCGGGCCGCCCGTGGTCGTCGCGCTGAACAAGGTCGACCGCGTCCCGCCCGCCAGGATCGCCGAGCAGATCGCCGCAGCCGCCGGGCTCGGCGACCTCCACGCGCTCCACCCGGTCAGCGCGCTCAGGGCCGAGGGGACCGAGGCGCTGCGCGACGAGCTCGCCCGCCTCCTGCCCGACGGCCCGCGCTACTACGAGCCCGGGCAGCGCACCGATCTGCCGCTCGAGGCGCAGGTCGCAGAGCTCGTCCGGGAGAAGGCGCTGCAGCTCACGCGCGAGGAGGTCCCGCATGCGATCTCGGTCGAGGTCGAGGAGCTCGACCCCGGCAAGGGAATCGCGCGCGCGTGCATCTGGGTTGAGACCGAATCGCAAAAGGGGATTGTCGTCGGCAAGGGCGGCGGTATGATCAAGACAATTGGCATACGAGCGAGGCCGGAGGTCGAGGCGCTCCTGGGCGGCCCGGTCTACCTGGATCTTCGCGTGAAGGTTCGACCCAGATGGCGGCGGGACGAGCGCGCCCTCGAGCGGCTCGGCCTCTAAGGAGGGGGAAGTGACAAGCGTCAGGTCACCGCAGCAGTTCGAGGCCGATCTTGCGCGCTACCTCTACGAGCGCTCCGAGGAGGCGCGCGCGGTCCGCGTGGGCGAGAAGGAGACCAGCGAGCAGGCCGCCATTGTCGAGCGCTACGCCGACCTTTTCGGCCGGGAGCAGCACGACGCGCTCGCGGAGGCGACGGCCACGGCCTCTGGAGACGAGGCGGAGCGTCTCTTCCGCCTGCGAGAGGCCTGCGCCGCGGGCATCGTCGTCGGCGAGCTCGCCGACGAGTCCGATCGCCTCGAGAACGCAATCCTCGCCGAGAGGATCGACTTCCGCGGCGAGCGGATGCCCCTCCGCACCGCCCAGGCGCAGCTCGCCGTCCTCGACGACCACGCCGCGAGAGAGCAGCTCGGAGACCTCGCCGCCGACGCGTCGGCGCGTTTCAACTACGACCGCTACGCCCTGCTCCGGAGCGCCGAGACGATCGACGCCGAGCTCTCGGGCGTGCCGGATCCCGTGCGACGGAGCGCCGAGCGCAAGGACATCGACCTCCACGCTCTCGCCGCCGCGCTCGTGGACGCCTCCAGCCGGCAGGCCCCGTCGTGGGAGCCGCTGCGCGAGCGCTGGCTTGGACGGATCCTCGGCGCGGAGCGGGAGCCGGAGCCTGCCTCCTACCACGTCGCCTACCTGCGGCGCATGTCGCCGCTCGCCGCGCTCTACGCGAAGGAGCGCGCTGTTCCGGTCTGCCTGGAGACGCTCCGCGGCCTCGGCTTCGACCTCGCAGCGGACAGCCGCATCCGGCTCGACCTCGACGACAGGCCGCAGAAGAGCCCGCGGGCGTGCGTCATCGCCTCGGACCCGCCGGCGGTCGTCCATCTGATCACGCGGGCCCAGGGGGGCCTGCACGATTACCAGGCGCTGCTGCACGAGGCCGGGCACGCGCTCCACTACGCCGGCTGCGACCCCGAGCTTCCGTATACGTTCAGGCGTCTTTCCCGCGACCACGCCCTTACGGAGATCTACTCCTTCCTGCTCGAGTCGATCACACGCGAGCCCGGCTGGCACGCGCGCCACTTCGAGCTCGCCGGCGGCGAGGAGTCGGAGCGGGCCGAGGCCGCGCGCTTCCTCGAGGTGCTCCTCTTCCGCCGCTACGTCGCGAAGCTCCGCTACGAGCTCGAGCTCTGGAGCGACTTCGAGCACGCGACCGACCACGCGCGGACCTACGCCGAGAACCTGCGGGAGGCGATCGGGTTCCGCTACCGCCCCGACAACTATCTCGCCGACATGGACGGCGACTTCTACTCCGCCGACTACCTGCGCGCCTGGATCCGCACCGCCCAGCTGCGCGCTCACCTCCGAGCGGAGATCGGCGAGGACTGGTGGAGCAGGCCGGAGACGGGCGCGCTCCTGCGCGAGCTGTTCCTCGAGGGCACGCGGCCGACGAGCGAGGAGATCGCCGGGCGCATCGGCTACGAGCCGCTCGATACCGAGCCGCTCCTCGACGAGCTCGTCGCCGCCTGATCGTCAGGCGGGCCGGCGGCCGCCGAAGAGGGCTGCGGCGGCGACCGCGAACCCGGCGAACGACGCGGCCAACCCGACCAGGGCCGCCCTGGTGCTCATCTCGCGCTTCATGACGCACCCATCGGCACGAGAAGCTCGAAGCCTGATAGGTTCGCGTACCGACCTGCGGGCGGCTCGGCCAACAAACGGAGGCCGGGGGCGTCGTAGGAAGGCGAAGGAAGACCAACTCCTTCCAGGGAAACCTGCAGCCGGGGGGCTGCAGCTACGAGGAGGTGCAATGCGAATGGAAGCGAGAAAGTTCCTCGCGACGCTCGTTCTGCTCCTCGGCGCGCTCGCGTTCGTGGCCGTCGGCTGCGGCGGAGACGACGACGAGGGGGAGCCCGAGGAGCCGGCGGCGACCGAGGAGGCCCCCGAGGAAGAGGAGACGGAGGACATCTCCTTCGATCTCAGGGTCGGAACGCTCGTGTCGTTCACAGGCGATCTGGCGCCGTTCGGCGAGCCGATCGACACCGCCGCGAAGATCGCGGCCGAGATCGCCAACGAGGCGGCGGAGTCGGCCGGCATCGACGCGAGCGTCGAGGTCGTGGCGTCCGAGGACGACCAGACCGACGCGACCGCGGGCGTCGAGGGCGCGACGAAGCTCGTGCAGACGGACGAGGTCGCGGTCATCGTCGGAGCGCTCGGGAGCGCGATCACGATCCCCGTCGCCGAGTCGGTGACGATCCCGAACGAGGTGATCCAGATCTCGCCGGCATCGACGTCGCCCGCGATCACCGAGCTCGCCGACGACGGCTACATCTGGCGGACCGCTCCGTCCGACGCGCTCCAGGGCGTCGTGCTGGCGCAGGCCATCGGCAACGAGCTCGGCTCCGACGTGACCATCAACGTCGGGACGCGCAACGACGCGTACGGCACGGCCCTCGCGGGCGTCTTCGAGGAGGCCTGGCAGGAGGGCGGCGGCACGATCGGCGCCTCCGTGCAGTGGAACGCCGAGGCTGCCACCCTCGACTCCGAGGCGCAGCAGCTCGCCGCCGGCAACCCGGACGGCTGGGTCATCATCGACTTCCCCGAGACCTGGGCGAAGATCGGCCCGTCGCTCGTCCGCACCGGCAACTGGGATCCGACGACGACGTTCGTGACCGACGGTCTCCGCGACGCGACGCTGCCCGAGCAGGTCGGCGAAGAGGCGACCGAGGGCATGCGCGGCTCCGCGCCCGTTCCGCCCGAGGGCTCCGACGCCGCCGCGGCGTTCCAGACCGCCTGGGACGAGCGGTCCGGCGGGGTCGAGCGGCAGACGTTCGACGCGCAGGCGTTCGACGCCGTCATCCTGGCGTTCCTGGCCGCCGTCGCGGCGAACTCGTCGGAGCCAGCCGACATGAAGGAGCACATGGCCGACGTCTCCGGCGGCGGTACGCAGTACACGTTCGAGCAGCTCGCCGATGCGATCACGGCGATCATGAACGGCGAGGACGTCGACTACGTCGGCACCTCCGGCCCGATCGACTGGGACGACAACGGCGACCCGTCGGCCGCGACCTACGAGCTCTGGCAGTTCGAGGGCGGCGAGATCACGGCCATCGAGACGTTCGACGTGGAGACCTAAGGAGGAGCGCAGGAGCCCAGGGCTCCGGGTTGGGCGGGGCCTTCGCCCGAGCCTCGCCCGCCCGCTCCTCCCAGGCAGCGACGAGGCCGGCGACACTGTCGCCGGCCTCGTCTCGTTCCGGGGCGCCCCGCCTGGCTAGCGCGCGGGCGGTGCGCCGGCCTCGTAGTCCTCCTCGGCGATCTCCTCCGCAGCCGCGAGCCGGCCGCGGCCGCCGAGGTAGAGATCGGCCACCTTGGGATCGTGCAGGAGCTCGCTGCCGGGCCCCTCGAACCGGTTGCGGCCCATGTCGAGGACGTAGCCGTAGGTGGACATGGCGAGCGAGCGGCGGGCGTTCTGCTCCACCATCACCATCGAGATGCCGGACGCGTTGATCTCGACGAGCTTCTCGAAGATCGCGTCGACGACGACGGGAGCGAGACCCGCGGAGGGCTCGTCCAGGAGCAGGAGCTGAGGGTCGACCATGAGCGCGCGCCCGAGCGCGAGCATCTGCCGCTCGCCGCCGGACATCGTCCCGGCGCGCTGCTTGCGCCGCTCTTGCAGGCGCGGGAACCAGCCGTAGACCTTCTCGAGCTGCTCCTCCATCCCGTCGCGGCGCAGGAACCCGCCCATCTCGAGGTTCTCCTGCACGGACATCGTCTGGAAGACGTTGTCGAGCTGCGGGATGTAGTTGGCCCCGAGCGCGGTGATCTTGTGCGGCTTCAGGCCCGTGATGTCGTGCTCGGTGCCGTTCGGGCGGAACACGACCTTGCCGCCGCGCGGGGTCAGGAGCCCGTAGATCGCCTTCAGGAGCGTGGACTTCCCGGCGCCGTTCGGCCCGATCACCGAGACGATGCCGCCGCGCGGGACGCTCAGCGACACGTCGTGGAGGATGTTGACGTCGAAGTACCCCGCGAGGAGGCCCTCGGTCTCGAGGATGGGAAGCTCGTTCGCGCTCATTCGGTCCCCGCCGCCGTCTCTCCCTCGATCCCCTCGCGGTGCGCGCCCAGGTAGGCGTCGACGACCTGCTCGTTCGTCCGCACCTCGTCCGGGGCCCCGTCGGCGATCACGTGGCCCTCGTTCATGACGATGACCCGCTCGCTGACGTTCATGACGACCTCCATGTCGTGCTCGATGAAGAGGAACGTCAGGCCCTGCTCGTCGCGGAGCTGCTGCATGCGCTCGAGCAGCTCGAGGCCGAGCGCGGGGTTGACGCCCGCCATCGGCTCGTCGAGGAGGACGAGGGTGGGGTCGGTCATGAGAGCGCGGCCGAACTCGAGCAGCTTGCGCTGCCCGCCCGACAGGGTCCCGGCGTAGTCGTGGGCGAGCCGGTCGAGGCGGACGAGCCGCAGGAGCTCCCAGGCCTTCTCCTCGATCTCCCTCTCCCGCTGCCGGGCCGCGCGCGGCGTGAACACGAGGCTCCAGAGCTGCTCGCCCGGCTGGCGCGACCCGGCGAGGAGCATGTTCTCGAGGACGCTCATGCGCGTCAGCGCCTTCGTGATCTGGAACGTGCGGACGAGGCCGAGGTTCGCGATCGAGTGCGGCGACTTGCCGGCAATCGGCGTCCCCGCGAAGGTGATGTCCCCGCGGTCGGGCTTGTAGAAGCCCGTAACGGCGTGGAAGAGCGTGGTCTTGCCCGCCCCGTTGGGCCCGATCAGGGCCGTGATCGAGCCGCGCTTGACGCCGAACGCGGTCTCGTCGAGCGCGAGGATGCCGCCGAAGCGCTTGACGACGCCGCGGACGTCGAGCAGGGCGCCGTCGCCGTTGCTACTCAAGGACCATCTCCTCCCGCTTGCCGAAGATCCCCTGCGGCCGGAACGCCATCAGCCCGATGAGGATCAGCCCGATGATGATGAGCCGGAGGTAGGCGCGCTGGGACCCGTCGAACTCGGTGAACGGCCAGAAGTCGAAGAACCGCGTGCCGGCGAAGATGACGCCGAAGACGATGGCCCCGACCGGGACGGCCCAGTTCTTCGCGGTGCCGCCGAGGATGACGATGATCCAGGCGAAGAACGTCGTCAGCGGGTCGAAGTCCTGCGGGCTGAAGAAGGAGAACTGGAAGGCGAAGAACAGCCCGGCGATCGCGCCGAGCGCGCCGCCGACCATGAGCGACTGCAGCTTGTAGGCGAACGGGTTCTTGCCGAGGGCCGACGCCGCGTCCTCGTCCTCCCGGATCGAGCGGAGCACGCGTCCCCAGGGCGAGCGGATGGCGAACTGGAGCAGGATGATGAGGCCGATGGCGACCGTCCAGATGATCGCGAGCATCGCCTGGTCGCGGGAGACGTCGCCGAAGATCCGTTCGAGCCAGTCCTGGACAGTGCTCTGGAACGACAGCCACTCGCGGTTGTAGGAGGCGGCCGTGCCGGCGCCGCTCAGGTTGATCGTTCCCTGCGGGCCGCCGGTGAGATCGCTCTGGTTGAGCGCGATCAGGCGCACGATCTCCCCGAAGGCGATCGTCGCGATGGCGAGGAAGTCGGCGCGCAGGCGCACGGTCGGGATCCCGAGGAGCAGGCCGACGACCATCGACGCCGCGATCGCGCAGAGCGCCGAGATCCACATCGGCCAACCGACCTTGATGATGAGGATCACCATCGTGTACGCGCCGATCGCCATGAAGGCGACGTGGCCGAAGTTGAGGAGGCCCGTGAAGCCGAACTGCACCTGGAGGCCGAGGGCGAAGATGGTGAAGATGCCGGCGACGACGCCGACGAACGACCAGAAGTCGGCGCTGAGGATGACGGCGCCGAAGGTCGCGCTCATACCGTCCGCGCCTTCCCGAAGAGGCCCTGCGGACGGATCAGGAGCGCGAGGATGAGGACGGTGAAGGCGACGGCCGGCTTGTAGACGGGCCGGATGCCGCCGGCGAGCTCGCTCCAGGTCGAGACCTCCATGGCGAGGCCGAGGAAGATCCCGCCCGCGAGGGCGCCGTACGCGCTCCCGATGCCCCCGAGCACGACGGCCGCGAAGATGGGGAGGAGGAGCGTGAAGCCCATGTTCGGGTTGAACGAGTTCTGGACGAGCCCCTGGAGGACGCCGGCGAGGCCCGCGAGCGACGCGCCGAGGATCCAGGTGTAGAGGATCACCCGGTCCGTGTCGATCCCGGCGACGGAGGCGAGCTGGGGGTCGTCCGAGAGCGCGCGCATCGACTTGCCGAGCTTCGTCCGCGCGAGAATCAGCCCGACGACGGCGATCGCCGAGAACGCGACCGCGATGACGACGATCTGGCTGAGCGAGAGGCGGATGATCCCGAGGTCGTAGACCTGGAAGACGTCGACGTCGAAGCGCCGGGGCCGTGCTCCCCACTCCAGGAAGATGACGTGGCGGAGCACGAGCGCGACCCCGATCGACGTGATGAACAGGCTGATGACGCCCGCCCCCTTGCGTCGCATCGGCCGCCACAGGATCAGCTCGATGATGATCCCGAGCAGCGCCGTCGTGACCATGGCGAAGAGGACCGCCGCCACCATCGGCGCGCCCCACGTGACGTTGACCGCGAAGGCCATGAACGCGCCGAACGTGAGGTACTCGCCGTGGGCGAAGTTGACGATCTTGAGGATCCCGTAGACGAGCGAAAGGCCGACCGCTGCGATCGCGATGATCGACCCTGTGACCAGTCCATTCGCAATGAGCTGGGCAAGTTCGCGCATATCCGGTGAGCGGTGAGGGGCCGCTCCGCAGATCCCCCTCTCTCAGCAGCTTGGCAGTCTAACGCCCTCGGGGTGCCCAGTCCGGTAGATGTGTTTGCACGGTTACTCTGCTGGAAACGGCATCCATGGAGAAACCGGCGAGAGAGGAGTGATTCCCAGTGCCAAGATGGCTTCCGGTTCTCGTCGCGCTTCTCGCGGCCGCGCTCGTCGCGGGCTGCGGCGGCGACGACGACGGTGACAACGGGGGCGCCGCGGGCGACCTCCAGACGGTCGAGGCCGGTGTGCTCACGGTCGGCTCGGACATCCCGTTCCCGCCCTTCGAGTACCTCGAGGGCGGGGAGGAGGCAGGGTTCGACGTCGAGCTCGTGAACGAGATGGCCTCCCGCCTCGGCCTCGAGACGAAGTGGGTCGACACGCCCTTCGACACGCTCTTCACGCAGCTGGCGGGCGGGCGCTTCGACGTCGTCGCCTCGGCGACGACGATCACGGAGGAGCGGCAGCAGACGGTGAACTTCACCGAGTCCTACTACGCCGCCCAGCAGGCGCTGATCGTCAACTCGGAGGAGACGCCCGACATCGCGTCGACCGACGACCTCGGCTCGGGCGACGTCGTCGCCGTGCAGAGCGGCACGACCGGCGAGATCTGGGCGCGCGAGAATGTGCCCGAGGGGGTGGACGTACGCTCGTTCCCGGACGCTCCGGACACGTACACGGCCCTCGAGGCCGGCAACGTGACCGCCGTCATCTTCGACGAGCCCTCCGCGCTCGCCGAGGCGGGGCAGCGGCCGTCGCTCTCCGTGGTCGATACGATCGACACCGGCGAGCGCTACGGCTTCGCGGTCGATCCCAACAACGAGGAGCTCCTGGACGCCCTCAACGATGCTCTGCAGGAGATGCTGGACGACGGGACGTACGAGCGGATCTACGGCGACTTCGACCTGCCGCCCGGCGGCAGCATCCTCGAGGCGGACTAGCGCTTCGACGCTCGACCGACGAGGACATCCAGAAGGGCCCGCGCGTGTCGCGGGCCCTTCGCGTCTGTGAGGAGGCATCGATGAGCCCGAGGGACCGATCCGGAGACGTAGCCGTGGCGGGAGGCCCACCGCTCGAGCGCGAGTATCCCGACCGGGGGTTGCGGCACTCGATCCGGGAGCAGACGCCCGTCTCAGCCGCGATCGCCGCGATCGGGGTCGCGTCGCTCGCGACGCTCGTCTTCGGCATCGTCGGGGTCCAGACGTCGTACGGGTGGACCCCGTCGGAAAACGTCGCCGCTGCGATCACCAGCTCGGCGGCGCTCGCGGTCCTCGTTGTCACCATCGTGCTCGGGGTGGCCGCGGTCGCTCTCGGCCTGCTCCTCTACGGGCGCATGCCGAGGAAGTCGGCGCGCGAAGCGGCGGTCGCCGGCGCCGTCCTGGGCGCTCAGGCGATCGCCCTCGGGGGCCTCATGCTCTGGTTCCGTGCCGGCAACGTCGAGGTCTTCGCGCGCAACTTCTTCGAGTTCTCGATCGTCGGCGAGTACTGGCCCGACTTCGTGCGGGGAGCCGTCAACACGATCATCCTGGCGCTCTCGGGCGAGGCCCTGGGCATCGCCATCGGCCTCGTCGTCGGCGTCTTCACGCTCTCGGCCCGCCCGGTCGTGCGCGCTCCGGCGCGCATCTACATCAACTTCTTCCGCGGGACGCCGCTCCTCTGGCAGCTCCAGTTCTTCTTCTTCGGCATCGTGCTCGGGCTCCGGCTGAACCTCGGCCCGTACGAGGTCGCCATCCTCGTCCTCGGCCTCAACGCGGGCGCGTACTCGGCGGAGATCTTCCGCGCCGGGATCCAGTCGCTCGAGCGCGGGCAGTTCGAGGCGGCCCGCTCCCTCGGCATGGGATACATGAAGGCGATGCGTCTCGTCATCCTCCCGCAGGCCTTCCGCCGCGTGATCCCGCCGCTCACGAACGAGTTCGTGATCCTGCTCAAGGACACGTCGCTCGTCATCTTCCTCGGTCTCACGCTCTCGCAGCGAGAGCTGCTCACGGTCGGGCGCGACATCTACCAGACGACGTTCAACGCGACGCCGTTCCTGGCCACCGCAGCCGGCTACCTGATCGTCACGCTGCCTATGATCTGGGCCGTGTCGCGGCTCGAGCGCAAGCTGCGCAGCGGCCTCACCGGGATCGGAGCATGACCGGCGACGGCCCGCTCGTGCGCCTGGAGGGGATCCACAAGTGGTTCGGCGAGGACCTCTACGTGCTCCGCGGCATCGACCTCGCCGTCGACCCCGGGGAGGTCGTCGTCGTCATCGGCCCGTCCGGCTCCGGCAAGTCGACGCTGCTTCGCACGATCAACATGCTGGAGGAGCCGACGGAGGGGAAGGTCTTCTTCGACGGGCTCGAGCTGACCGACATCCGCACGAACCTCGACGAGGCCCGAACCCGCATGGGGGTCGTCTTCCAGCAGTTCAACCTCTTCCCGCACAAGACGGCGCTCAAGAACATCACGCTCGCGCTCGTGAAGGTGCTCGGGGTCCCGAGGGACGAGGCCCGGGAGCGCGCCCTCGAGCAGCTCCGCGCGGTCGGGCTCGGGGACCGGGCAGACGCCTATCCCGGCCGGCTCTCGGGCGGCCAGCAGCAGCGGGTCGCCATCGCCCGGGCGCTCGCCATGCGACCGAAGCTGATGCTCTTCGACGAGGTCACGTCGGCGCTCGACCCCGAGCTCGTCAAGGAGGTGCTCGACGTGATCAAGGCCCTCGCGGCCGAGGGGATGACGATGGTCGTCGTCACACACGAGATGGGGTTCGCGCGCGAGGTCGGCTCGCGACTCCTCTTCATGGACGAGGGAAAGGTGCTCGAGGAGGGAGACCCGAGGGCGATGTTCGAGAATCCGCGGCACCCGCGGACGCAGCAGTTCCTCGCCCAGGTCCTCTGACCCGGGCGGACGCGCCTCGGGCTCAGCGGACGGTGACGTGCCGCGAGCTGCGAAGGACGGCCACCTGCCAGGGCTGCAGGCGGTCGCCCATGCGCTTCGGGAGCATGAGATTCTCCGCCGCCTGCGAGTGCGGGAGCCCGCAGGCGTGGCCGATCTCGTGCACGAGCACGCGTCTTGTCCGCCCCTTCAGCGCCGTCATGTCCACCGTGACGTGGTCGACGAGCGGCCCGAGGGAGCAGCCGGCCTTGCCGAGCACGTCGCGGACGACGAAGACGGTGATAGGGGCGGCCGAGCCGCTTGCCGGCGCGCGCTCCGCGAACCGGCGGAAGAACGCCCCGCCCGGCCCGAAGTCGGCGCGCCAGGAGCCCTCCGCGCAGGGCGAGTCGAGCGCCTCCCGGGGCGCCGGGGCCTCCAGCGTGGCGATCACCGGCTCCCTGCTCGGGCGAAGCCCGATCCCGGCCCGCTCGCGGAGGACGCGCTCGGCCTCCTCGAGCGCCGGCTCGACGGCCTCGGGCGTTGCCACGGGCTTCCCGTCCTCGTCCCGCAGGATGAGGACGCGCACACGCAGCTCCCTCGGGGGAAGCGCGCCGGCGAAGGTAACGGCGAAGGCCGGCAGGCGCACGACCCGGTTGCCGCTCTCGCGGAGGACGTTCGCGGCCTCGGCGAGGCCGGCGCTGACGGCGAGGCGTGCGATGGGGCGAGGATACGGGAGGGCTACACTTCCCGCCATGGCTCAGGCCCCGGCCCTGCCGAGCGGGTTCGAGCTACCGCTCGAGCCCCGTCTGCCCCGGATCGGCTCCGTCGACCAGGTGGGCGTCGAGGAGCGCGCCGCCTCGCTCGCGCGCCGGTCGATCAAGAAGGAGTCGAAGCTCTTCGCCCTCGACCTGGCCGTCCGCATGATGGACCTGACGACGCTCGAAGGCGCCGACACGCCGGGCAAGGTCGCCGCGCTCGCCTCGAAGGCGCTCCGGCCCGACCCCGCCGACCTCACCGTCCCGCCGGTCGCGGCCGTCTGTGTCTACCCGAACCTCGTCCCCACTGCGCTCGAGCGGCTGCGCGGGAGCGAGGTCAAGGTCGCCTCCGTCGCCACCGGCTTCCCCTCCGGGCAGGTCCCGACGGAGCTCAAGATCGAGGAGGTCGCGCGCGTCGCGGCCATGGGGGCGCACGAGATCGACATGGTCATCGACCGGGGCGCCTTCCTCTCCGGCGACTACGCGAAGGTCTACGACGAGGTGCGCCGGGTGAAGGAGGCGTGCGGGAGCGCTCACCTGAAGGTGATCCTCGAGACCGGCGAGCTGGGAACCTACGACAACGTCCGCCGGGCGAGCCTGCTCGCCATCGCCGGCGGCGCCGACTTCGTCAAGACGTCGACGGGCAAGATCCAGCCCGCGGCGACGCTCCCTGTCACGCTCGTCATGCTCGAGGCGATCCGGGACGTCTACGAGGAGACGGGCCGCAGGATCGGGATGAAGCCCGCCGGCGGGATCCGTCACGCGAAGCAGGCCGTGCAGACGCTCGTCGTCGTCCACGAGACGCTTGGCCCCGAGTGGCTGACGCCCGACCTCTTCCGCTTCGGCGCCTCCTCGCTCCTGAACGACGTCCTCATGCAGATCCGCAAGGAGCGGACGGGCCGCTACCAGTCCCCCGACTACTTCACGATCGACTGATGGCCGACGTCGAGAGACGCCAGGACCGCTCTCCGGTCCCCTCCGCCTTCGAGTACGCGTCGGCGCCCGAGTCGCGCGAGATCGTGCGCCTCGAAGAGCGCTACGGGCTCTTCGTCGGCGGCGAGTGGGTGGAGCCGCGCTCGGGCGAGGTCGCGGCCAGCGTCGCCCCGCGGGACGAGGAGCCGCTCGCCGAGGTCGCGTACGCCGGCGCGGAGGACGTCGACCTGGCCGTCCAGGCGGCCCGCGACGCCTTCGAGAACGGCTGGTCCGGCCTCGCGCCCGGGGAGCGGGCGAAGTACCTGTTCCGCATCGCCCGCCTCCTGCAGGAGCGCTCGCGCGAGTTCGCCGTGCTCGAGTCGCTCGACGGCGGCAAGCCGATCAAGGAGTCGCGCGACGTCGACCTGCCCCTCGCCGCCGCGCACTTCTTCTACTACGCCGGCTGGGCGGACAAGCTCGAATACGCGTTCCCGAACCGGCGCCCCGCGCCGGTCGGCGTCGCCGGCCAGATCATCCCCTGGAACTTCCCGCTCCTCATGCTCGCCTGGAAGGTGGCACCGGCGCTCGCGGCCGGGAACACCGTCGTCCTGAAGCCGGCCGAGACGACGCCGCTCACGGCGCTCCTCTTCTGCGACGTGCTCCGCCAGGCCGAGCTGCCGCCGGGCGTCGTCAACGTGCTCACGGGCGACGGGCGCGCCGGCGCCGAGATCGTCAGGCACCCGGACGTGGACAAGGTCGCATTCACCGGCTCGACCGAGGTCGGCAAGGAGATCCAGCGCGCCGTCGCCGGCAGCGGCAAGCGGCTGACGCTCGAGCTGGGCGGCAAGGCGGCGAACGTCGTCTTCGACGACGCGCCCCTCGACCAGGCGGTCGAGGGGATCGTCAACGGCATCTACTTCAACCAGGGCCACGTCTGTTGCGCCGGCTCCCGGCTCTTCGTGCAGGAGTCCGTCTACGAGGACGTGCTCGCGAAGCTGAAGCGGCGGATGGAGACGCTGCGGGTCGGCGACCCTCTCGACAAGAACACCGACGTGGGCGCGATCAACTCCTCGCAGCAGCTCGAGAAGATCAGGGAGCTCGTGGCGGCCGGGGAGGAGGAGGGGGCCGAGATCTATCAGCCCCCGTGCCGGCTGCCGGAGAAGGGCTGGTGGTTCCCGCCCACCGTCTTCACGAACGTCGCGCAGAGCTACCGGATTGCGCAGGAGGAGATCTTCGGGCCCGTTCTCTCCGTGCTCACCTTCCGCACGCCCGACGAGGCCGTCGAGAAGGCGAACAACACGCCCTACGGCCTCTCAGCCGGCGTCTGGACCGAGAAGGGCTCGCGCATCCTCTCCATGGCGCAGCGCCTGCGCGCGGGCGTCGTCTGGGCGAACACGTACAACCGCTTCGATCCCACCTCGCCGTTCGGCGGCTACAAGGAGTCCGGTTTCGGCCGAGAGGGCGGGCTGCACGGGCTCGAGCCCTACCTCCGCTTCGGCGAATGAGCAGGCTGCCCGTCCGGAAGACGTACAAGCTGTACCTGGGCGGGGCGTTCCCCCGCTCGGAGTCCGGGCGCACGTACGAGGCGGAGGGCGCGAACGTCGCGCTCGCCTCCCGCAAGGACGCCCGCGACGCCGTCAGGGCCGCCCGCACCGCGTTCCCCAAGTGGGCCGGCATGACCGCCTACAACCGAGGCCAGGTCCTCTATCGCGTCGCGGAGATGATGGAGGGGCGGAAGGCGGAGTTCGCGGAATTGACCGAGGGCGAAGCCGAGGTCGACTCGGCGATAGACCGGTGGGTGTGGTACGCGGGCTGGGCCGACAAGCTCGCCCAGGTGCTCGGCGCCTCGAACCCGGTCGCGGGGCCCTACTTCAACTTCACGATCCCGGAGCCGACCGGCGTCGTCGCCGTCTTGGCACCGGAGGAGCCGCCGCTCGCCGGCCTCGTCTCCCGCCTCGCCCCGGTGCTGGTCGGCGGCAACGTCGCCGTCGCGGTCGCGTCGGAGCGGCGGCCGCTCGCGGCCGTGACGCTCGCCGAGGTGCTCGCCACGTCGGACGTCCCGGGCGGCGTCGTCAACGTCCTCACGGGACGCAGGGCGGAGCTCGCGCCCGTCCTCGCCGCCCACATGGACGTGAACGCGCTCGACCTGGCCGGGGCGGAAGACGGGGCCGAGGAGCTGGAGCGGCTCGCCGCCGAGAACGTCAAGCGGGTCGTCCGGAACGGCGAGGGCCAGTCCCCCTGGCACGCGGCAGCGTTCCTCGAGCTGAAGACGGTGTGGCACCCCATCGGCGTGTAGCCGAGGGTTTACTCTTCGCTGCCGATGGCACGCCGCCCCCCCGATCTCGCCAAGACGATCGACCACACCTTGCTCGACCCGGCCCCCACGGCGGACGCCGTCTCACGTCTCTGCGACGAGGCGCAGGAGCACCACTTCGCGGCCGTCTGCGTGCTTCCGTCGACTGTTCCGGCCGCGGCGTCGCTCCTGCTCGGCTGCGACGTCAAGGTCGCCGCCTTCGTCGCCTCCGCGGGAGCGTGCGAGCCCGGCGCGGGGGTGCGGGCGGCCGAGTCCTGCGTCGCGGCCGGCGCGCACGAGCTCGACGTCGTCCTCGACGTGGACGCGCTCCTCGCCGGAGAGGTTCTTCGGATCCGGGACGACCTGGCCGCGGTCGTCCGCGCAACCCGCCTGCGGAGCATGAACAGCGGCCGGGGCCAGACGCTCGTCAAGGCCGTCGTGGAGTGCGGCCGCCTCGGCCCGCAGCGCACCCGCCTCGCCTGCAGGATCGTCGAGGGCGCGGGCGCGGACTTCGTCGCCGTCTCGGCCGCCGGCGTGCCCCTCGACGATGTCCTGGCGAGCGTCGAGCTGGTGCGCGAGTGCCTGCCCGACCGCGTCGGCGTCAAGGCCGTCGGCGAGATCTCGAGCGCCGCCGAGGCGGTGGACGTCCTCGCCGCGGGGGCCGTCCGGATCGGGACGACGAACGCCGTCGGCGTCGTCGCGGGCGGAGTCCTCCAGGGCGCAGTGGCATGAGCCGGTTCAGCCAGGCGATCTCCGAGGGCGACGGGATCTCGGTCATCCCCGTGCTCGAGGGGGACGTCGAGACGCTCGTCGTTCTCGCCGAGGAGTCCGGCGCCGAGGCCGTGGCCGTCGCCGCCGCCGACGTGGGGCGCGCACGCGCCCGCACCGGCCTGCCGATCGTGGCCCGCGACGGCGATCCCCGCACGGTCTCGGCCGCCGGCGCCGACGCCGTCATCGTCCGCCGCGAGTCGGTCTCGGGCGACGGCGAGCTCGAGGACGTCTACGCGCTCGCCCGTGAGCTCGGGCTCGACTGCGCCGTCGAGGTGCGCGAGGAGGACGGCCTGGAGGAGGCGATGGAGCGCGTCGACCCCGAGGTGCTCCTCATCTCGGAGGCGGGCCTCGAGGAGGACGAGGAGGATCTCGAGCGCACCCTCGATCTCCTCGCCGACGTTCCGGCGGGCAAGCTCGTCATCTCCGAGGCGAGGATCGTCTCCCGGGAGCAGGTGCTGGCGCTCGAGCGGGCGGGAGTCGACGCGATCCTCGTCGACGGCCTCGCGGGTGACCCCGACTTCGCCGGCGCCCTCGAGGAACTCGTCCATGGCCCAGAGCGCGGCTAGCGCTCCCGTCGCCGATCCGCGCGAGCCCCCGGCGGACGGCGGCCGCGCGCCCGCTCCGCGGCCGGGCCGTCTCGACGGTGCCGCGATCATGGTGGCGGTGTTCCTCGCGGGAGCGGTGCTCCTTGGGGTCGAGATCGCCGCGAGCCGCGTGATCGCGCCCTTCTTCGGCAACTCGCTCTTCGTCTGGGGCGCGCTCATCGGCGTCGTCCTCACGGGCCTCGCCGTCGGCTACTGGGCGGGCGGCGTCCTCGCCGACCGGCTCCCGGCCCCGGTCCTGCTCGTGGCCGTCATGGGCCTCGCGGCGCTCGCCGTCCTCGCCGTCCCGGTCGTCGACGAGCCCGTGCTCGAGGCGGTCGTCTCCTGGGATCCGGGGCCGCGCCTGAACCCGCTGCTCGCCGCCGTCGCCCTCTTCGGCCCGGCCAGCGTGCTCATCGCCTGCGTGTCGCCGATCGCCGTTCGCCTGCGCGCCCGCTCGCTGGCGCGGGTCGGGCGCACGGCGGGCCGGCTCTTCTCCGTCTCGACCGCGGGGAGCATCGTCGGGACGTTCGCGACCGCCTTCTTCCTCATCCCCGAGTTCGGCACGGATCAGCTCCTCGGGTTGGCGGCGGCCGGGCTCTTCGCCGCCGCTGCGATCGTCGCGCTCGCCGAGCGGATGCCCGTCCTCGGCGCGGTCGCGGTCGCCGCGGCGGTCGGCGCCGGCGCCGTCGCGGTAGCGCTCGCGCCGGAGACCGGCGGCACGCTCTCGAGGGCGGCCGCCCAGAACTGGTCGCCCCTCTACCGTCAGCACGGCGCCGAGTCCGTGCTCGACGCCGGCGATCCGCGGGCGGCGATGGCGCAGCCCGAACTCCGGGGCGTCTACTCGAGGGACACGCAGTACCACCGTCTGTCGGTCGTCGAGGACGCCGACACGCGGTATCTCCGCTTCGACAACTCGCTCCAGAGCGCGATGTACGTCGACGACCCGTACCGGACGCGGTTCCTCTACACCGACCTCTTCAACCTCTCGATCGCCTACAACCCCGCTGCGCGGCGGATCCTGTTCATCGGGCTGGGCGCGGGGTCGGCGGAGAAGCGGATGCTGCGGGACTTCCCGGACGTGAGCATGCACGCGGTCGAGATCGATCCTGTCGTGGTCGAGGTCGCCCACCGGTACTTCGGCGTCCCCGAGGACGACCCCCGTCTCGAGATCGACGTCGGCGACGGCCGGCAGTTCCTCGCCGCGAACGAGGAGGCCTGGGACGCGATCGTGATCGACGCGTTCTTCGCCGACGCGGTCCCCTTCCACCTCGTCACGAACGAGTTCCTCGAGCTCGCCCGCTCGCGTCTCGCGCCCGGCGGCGTCGTCGTTACGAACGCGATCGGTGCGATCGCCGGGCCCGGCTCGAGGCTCTTCAGATCCGTCTACCGCACGTACCGCACCGTCTTCCCGACCGTCCTCGTGCACCCGGCGATCCTCGAGGGCGACGAGGGGGACGAGACGTTCCGGAACCTCATCCTCGTCGCCACCGAGCAGGCGGCGCCGCAGACGACCTTCCTCGCGGAGCGGTGGGAGGAGATCCGGCGCGAGTTCCCGACCGCGCCCGACCTGGAGCAGGCGATCCGGAACCGGCACGACCGACTCATCCCGACGGACGACGTGCCCGTGCTGACGGACGACTACGCACCGACGGACGCGCTGCTCCTCCTCTTCCAGTAGGAGACCGGAGGAGCGTGCCCGGGGGGCGGACCCGGCGTCGATGCCGGCCCGGCGCTGGACTGAGTTACACGCGCGCGCGCGCCGGGGCCGGCCGCGTGCCTCCCTCCGGTTCGAGCCTAATCGCGAGATCGTCGCGCGTGGTGCGCGCACCGTGCCGGAAGCGTGACGGGATGGCGCCCGCGAGCGTGGGATCGGCTAGCCGAAGAACGCCTTGGCGACGTCGTAGAACTCGGGCGGGACCGTCTTGAGCTCCGCGACCGCCTCGCGGAGCGGGACGTCGACGATGTCGTCGCCTTTGAGCGCCGTCATGAGCCCCCACCGCCCCTCGTGGACGAGGTCGGCGGCCTTCAGGCCGTAGCGCGTGGCGAGCACGCGGTCGCGGGGAGTGGGCGTGCCGCCGCGCTGGACGTGGCCGAGGACCGTGACGCGCGTCTCGTAGCCGGTCCGCTCCTCGATCTCCCCGGCGAGCGCGTCGCCGACTCCGCCGAGGCGCACGTGGCCGAACTGGTCGGTGGCTGCGGCCTCCTGGGCGATCTGCTGCTTCTCGCCGGAGGCGTACGTGAGCTCGTAGCCCTCGCTGACGACGACGATGGAGAAGTCCTTGCCGCGCTCGTGGCGGCGGCGCAGGTCGTCGCACGCCTCCTCGACGGTGATCGGGTGCTCCGGGATGAGAATCACGTCGGCGCCGCCGGCTATGCCGCTCATGACCGCGATCCAGCCCGTGTGCCTGCCCATCACCTCGACAACCATGACCCGGTTGTGGGACTCGGCGGTCGTGTGCAGGCGGTCGATCGCCTCCGTCGCGATGAAGACGGCCGTGTCGAACCCGAAGGTGTAGTCGGTCGCCGAGAGGTCGTTGTCGATCGTCTTCGGGACGCCGACGACCGGGAAGTCGTACTCCTCGTGCAGCCGGGCTGCCACGCCGAGCGTGTCCTCGCCGCCGACGGCGACGAGCGCGTAGAAGCGCTCCGAGCGGAAGGTCTCGAGCACGCGGTCGACGCCGCCCTCGGTCTTGTACGGGTTCGTGCGCGAGGTGCCGATGATCGTTCCCCCGCGCGGGAGGATCCCCGAGATCGCGCGCTGGTCGAGCGGCTCGAAGACGCCCTCGAGGAGGCCGCGCCAGCCGGCGCGCACTCCCACGACCTCGTAGCCCCGGTCGAGCGACCGCCGCGTCACCGCGCGGATGACCGCATTCAGGCCGGGGCAGTCCCCGCCTCCGGTCAGCAGTGCGACGCGCTTGGCCACGAGCCTAACTTCGCCCCGCTTCGTTCGTCTCTTCGGACGAAACCCTCCCGAGAGGTGCCATGCGGTCGAGCGTGGGAAGCGGAGAGAACGGATGCCGAAGGCGGGAATCGAACCCGCACGGGGCTAGGCCCCACTGGATTTTGAGTCCAGCGCGTCTCCCAGTTCCGCCACTTCGGCTCATACCGCTGACGCATCGTATCGGCAGGGGGTTGCAAGGGCGCCGAGGCCCCGTTCATAATCCAGCACCTTCGAGACGGTGCTCGCCGGGTGCCAGCGCCGAAACAGGAATCGGGCGAAGAGGAGGAGTGGTGAAACGAAGGACGATCTTGGCGTTTCTCGTGCTGCTGATCGGCGTGCTCGCCTTCGCGGCCGCGGGCTGCGGCGGCGACGACGACGACGGCGACGACGCCGCCCCGGTGGCCACCGACGGAGGTGACGACGGCGGGGACGAGGGCGAGAAGCCCGACCTGCCGGACGTGACGGCCCTGCCGTCCGCCTCGTGCACGGACATCGAGTACGAGGGCGAGGGTGAGCCCGACGTGCTCATCGCGTCCGACCTCCCGCTGCAGGGGTCCTCGCGCACGCAGACGCTGCAGATGATCGGGGCCATCCGGCTCGTGCTCGAGCAGAACGGCTGGAAGGCCGGCAACCTCAACATCGGCTACCAGTCATGCGACGACTCCACGGCCCAGGCGGGCAAGTGGGATCCGGGCAAGACGAGCCAGAACGCGAACGCCTACGCGGAGAACGCCAGCGTGCTCGGCGTCCTCGGCACGTTCAACTCGGGCGCTGCCGCGATCATGATCCCGGTGCTCAACCAGGCGCCCGGCGGCGGCCTCGCCATGCTCTCGCCGGCCAACACGTACGTCTGCCTCACCGAGGGCGGGCCGGGCTGCGCCGACGACGAGCCCGACAAGTACTACCCGAGCGGGCAGCGCAACTACACCCGCGTCGTCGCGTCGGACGCCTACCAGGGCGCGGCACTCGCCGAGTTCATGCAGGCGCAGGGCACGACGAAGCTGTACATCCTGAACGACAAGGAGGCCTACGGCCTCGGCGTCGCCACGAACGTCCGCAACGCGGCCGAGCACCTCGGCATCGAGGTCGTCGGCTTCGACGCGTGGGATCCGAAGGCGTCGAACTACGAGGCGCTCATGCGCAAGGCCGGGCAGGCAGGGGCCGACGGCCTCTTCCTCGGCGGCCTCATCGACGAGAACGGCGCCCAGGTGATCAAGGACAAGGTGGCCGTCCTCGGGCCGAACGACGGAGACGTCAAGCTCTACGCGCCCGACGGCTTCACGGCGCAGCAGACGATCGACGAGTCCGGCGTGGAGAACACCCGCAACGCGTACTTCTCGGTCGCGGGCGTTCCGACGGACGAGTTCACCGGCCGCGGCGCCGAGTTCGTCACCGAGTTCGAGGCGACGCTCGGCGGCGACCCGGTCGACCCGTACGCGGTGTACGGCGCCCAGGCCGCCCAGATCATGCTCGACGCGATCGCCGCCTCCGACGGCACGCGCGCGAGCGTGATCGAGCAGATGTTCAGCGTCCAGGTCGAGGACAGCTTCCTCGGCTCGTTCAGCTTCAACGAGAACGGCGACCCGCAGCTCGCGAGCGGCGCCGTCCTCGGGTTCACGATCTACCGCGGTGAGGAGCAGCTCGAGGTCGAGACCGTCTTCTCGCCGTCGGAGGAGAACGTCGACGCCGCGAGGGGTCTGTAGCGCCGACAGGCGGCGGCTTTCGGGGGAGGGCTCCGGCCCTCCCCCGGGCCACCCCTAGGCGTCAGACGCCATGAGCGTTCAAGCAGGAAGCCGGGAGCCGTCGAGGCTCGACGCGCTGCGGGGTCGCAAGCGCCCGGAAGTCGTCTCGTTGATCGGGATCCTCTTCGTGGTGCTCATCGTCGTCTGGCTGATCCGGAACTTCGTCCACGACCCGCAGGAGTTCATCAGCGTCTCGCTCATCGGCCTCACGACGGGCGCCGTCTACGGGCTCATCGCCCTGGGCTACACGCTCGTCTACGGGATCCTGCAGCTCATCAACTTCGCGCACGGCGACGTGTTCGCCCTCTCGGGGCTCATCTCGAGCTCGATCATGGTCGACCTCTTGAACCTCTCGGGGGGAGACGCCGCCGTCGTCATCGCCGCGGGGCTCTTCACGGCCCTCGTCCTGACGATGGCGTTCGGCGCGACGATCAACACCAGCATCGAGTTCCTCGCCTACCGCAGGCTGCGGAGCCAGCCGCGCCTGACGATGCTGATCAGCGCGGTCGGCATGTCCTTCATCGTCCAGAACATCTCGCTGGCGCTCTACGACGTGAACTACCGCCCCTCGCCGGGCCTCATCCCCACGACGCCCGCCTTCACCATCGGCGAGATCTCCTACTCCTGGAACAAGCTCAGCGTCGTCCTGATCACGATCCCGGTGCTGATCGGGCTGACGTGGCTCGTGCGGAACACGAAGCAGGGCAAGGCGATGCGCGCCACGGCCCAGGACCAGGACGCGGCCGCCATGATGGGGATCAACGTGAACCGGACGATCTCGTTCACGTTCACGCTCGCCGGCGCGCTCGCAGGCGCGGCCGGCGTCCTCTACCTGCTCCAGTTCAACATGCGCTACGACACGGGCTTCGAGCTCGGGTTGATCGCGTTCACGTCCGCCGTGCTCGGCGGCATCGGGAACCTCGCCGGCGCGGCGCTCGGCGGGCTCCTGATCGGGTTCATCCAGGCCTACAACGAAGGCTTCACGATCTGGGCGCCGGGCAGCGACTGGACGCGCTCGATCGTCTTCGGCATCCTCATCGCGATCCTCGTCCTGCGACCCGAGGGCCTCCTCGGAGAGCGGACGCCGGAGGGCGGCTGATGGCCGAGCAGGACGCTGGCCGCCGCCGGGGGCTCGGCGAGACTCTCGGCCTGGACAGGGTCGGCCGCGCCTGGCGGTCGCTGCCGCGTCGCGTCCGCACGTTGGTGCCGGCGATCCTCCTGCTCCTGATCGGCGCGCTCTACCCCGTCTACTACGACAGCCTGCCGACGGGGCTCCCCATCATCCAGTCGTTCCCGAGCGTCTCCACCGCGGTGATCATGATCGTGTTCGTGATGATGGCCGTGGGACTGAACATCGTCGTCGGCTACGCGGGCCTGCTGGACCTCGGCTACGTCGCGTTCTATGCCACCGGCGCCTACACCGCCGGGTGGCTCGCGTCGGGCCAGTTCCAGCAGGTGAAGTTCCATCTCGGCGATGCAGGGGTCTCGCCGGACCTGCGCGGCATCCACATCAACATGTGGCTCGTCCTCGTGATCGCGGGAAGCCTGACGCTCCTCGTCGGCATCCTGATCGGGCTCCCGACGCTGCGATTGCGCGGGGACTACCTCGCCATCGTCACGCTCGGCTTCGGGGAGATCATCCCCCAGTTCGTGCGCAACGCCGACAGTCTCGGCGGCTTCAACCTCACGAACGGGACCTTCGGCATCAACCCGATCGACTCGCCCGGGTTCGGGGAGGGCCTGAACTCGGCTCTCGGGCTGCCCGTGAGCTTCCAGCAATCGTTCGAGAAGGTGAACCTCTTCTACTACAGCGCGTTCGCGCTGCTCCTGATCACGATCTTCTGCTCGATCCGCCTGCGCGACTCCCGCCTCGGCCGCGCCTGGATCGCCATCCGCGAGGACGAGACGGCCGCCGCGGCCATGGGCGTCCCGCTCATGCGCACGAAGACGTGGTCCTACGCCCTCGGCGCCTTCTTTGGCGGCGTCGCCGGCGCCTTCTACGCGAGCTTCAAGGGCGGCGCGTTCCCGAGCGAGTTCTACTTCAACATCTCCGTCTTCCTGCTCTGCATGGTCATCCTCGGCGGCATGGGCAGCGTCTGGGGCTGCGTCGTCGCCGGCGCGATCCTCGCCTACCTGAACCAGGAGGGTCTCGCGAACATCGGCGGGTGGGTCAACCGGGAGACGCCGCTCAACTTCGAGGTGTCGAAGTACCAGTTCGGCATCTACGGCTTCATCATCGTCGTGATGATGATCTTCCGCCCCGAAGGGCTGATACCCGAGCGCCGGCGCAAGCGCGAGATCGAGGAAGGCGTGCACGACGAATCCCTCTACGGGGCGGCGCACAGCTGATGGCGGACCTGCTGAGAGCGGAGCGCGTGCGCAAGGAGTTCGGGGGCCTCGTGGCCGTCAACGACATCGACTTCTCCATCCCCCAGGGCGCCATCGTCGGCCTGATCGGGCCGAACGGCGCCGGGAAGACGACGTTCTTCAACATGCTCACGGGCGTGTACAAGCCGACGTCTGGGGCGATCGTCTTCGCCGGCGAGGACGTCACCGGCAAGCCCCCGCACGTGATCACGAAGCTCGGCGTGGGGCGGACCTTCCAGAACATCCGTCTCTTCCAGCACATGACGGCACTCGAGAACGTGCTCGTCGGCATGCACCACCGGCTCAAGGGGGGCATCATCGGCTCGATCATCGGCTCGCCGCGCGTGCGCCGAGAGGAGCAGGGGGCGGAGGAGACCGCCCGCGAGCTCCTGCGCTTCTCGGGGCTCAAGAACCGCGACGACCAGCTCGCGCGGAACCTCCCCTACGGCGACCAGCGTCGGCTCGAGGTGGCGCGGGCGCTCGCGACGAACCCGAAGCTGCTCCTCCTCGACGAACCGACGGCCGGCATGAACCCGCAGGAGACGGCCGCGTTCACCAGCTTCGTCTCCCTTCTCCGGGAGGAGCAGGAAATGACCGTCCTCCTGATCGAGCACGACATGAAGGTCGTGATGGGAGTCTCGGATCGCGTCACCGTCCTCGACTACGGCGAGAAGATCGCCGAGGGCCTCCCGGCCGAGGTGCAGAAGGACGACCGCGTGATCGAGGCGTACCTCGGCAAGGCGGCGACGGCGTGACCGACCGGCCTCCCGAGGAGCAGGAAGAGGCTCGGGCCGCGACGACCGCGGAGACGGAGGCGCCGCAGCGGCCGGCCAGCGACAAGGTGATCCTCGAGGTCGCCGACATGCACACGTACTACGGCTCCATCCACGCCCTCAAGGGCATCTCGCTCGAGGTGCGCGAGGGCGAGATCGTGACCCTCATCGGCGCCAACGGAGCGGGCAAGTCGACGACGCTCCGCTCGATCAACGGCCTCAACCACCCGCGCCGCGGCTCGATCCGGTTCAAGGGCCGCGACATCACGAACGAGGCGCCGCACAAGATCGTGGCCATGGGCGTGGCCCAGTCGCCGGAGGGGCGCAAGCTCTTCCCGCGTATGAGCGTCCTCGAGAACCTCGAGATGGGCGCCTTCCAGCGCAAGGACCGGACGACGCTCCAGGATGACCTCGAGCGCGTGTACTCGCTGTTCCCGCGTCTCGCCGAGCGGAAGACGCAGAAGGCGGGCACCCTCTCGGGCGGCGAGCAGCAGATGGTCGCCATGGGCCGCGCGCTCATGGCGCACCCGACGCTCCTCATGCTCGACGAGCCGTCGATGGGGCTCGCCCCGATCTTCGTCGAGCGAATCTTCGAGATCGTCGTCGAGATCAACAAGCAGGGGACGCCGATCCTGCTCGTGGAGCAGAACGCCCTCATGGCGCTCGACGTCGCCCATCGGGGCTACGTCATGGAGACGGGCCATATCGCGCTCACCGACGACGCAAAGGCGCTGAGCGAGAACGAACAGGTCCGCAAGGCCTACCTCGGCGAGGAGTAGCCCCGGCCCGCCGAATCCGGGGCTCCCGCCTGGGGCACCCCGGCCCACCACCCGCTTTCGAGCGTACAGCGGAAACCCGCACGCGTCTGTGACCTTTCGTGCCGGAAGAGTGGCGATCCACGATCCCGGCCGCGCATAGACTCGACCCCACATGCCGAAGACGCTGACCGGGGCCGAGCTTCAGCTCGACGACGCGCCCGCGCGCGGGGCGGACCTCTTCCTGGTCGACGGGAACAACCTCGCCTACCGCGCCTTCTTTGCGCTGCCGGAGGAGCTCGCCACGACGGAGGGATTCCCGACGAACGCGCTCCTCGGCTTCACGAACATGCTCTTCAAGCTCCTCGCCGACTACCGGCCGAAGGGCGTCGCCGTCGCGTGGGACACGCGGCCCGTGCACCGGAAGGAGCTCTCCCCCGAGTACAAGGTCGAGCGCCGGCCGATGCCGGACCTCCTGCGGGAGCAGTTCCCGCACCTGCGGCCGATCGTCGAGGCGTTCGGCTACGAGAACCTCGAGTTCGAGGGCTGGGAGGCCGACGACGTCATCGCAACGCTCGCCGCGCGCGCCGACGCCGCGGGCGTCAAGACCTGCGTCGTCTCGACCGACCGCGACGCGTTCCAGCTCTGCAGCGAGAACGTGTGCCTGATGATGACACCGCGCGGGGTCGCGGACGTGCACGTGTACACGCCGGAGCGGGTCGTCGCCCGCTACGGGGTGACGCCGGAGCAGGTGCCCGACTTCATCGGCCTCAAGGGCGACACGTCCGACAACATCCCCGGCGTCCCGGGCATCGGCGACAAGACCGCGGGTCAGCTCGTCGCCCAGTACGGCTCGCTCGAGGCAGTTCTCGAGCACGTGGACGAGCTCTCGCCCGCCCGCGGGAAGGCTCTGCGCGAGCACGCCGACCAGGCGCGCGCCTCGAAGGAGCTCGCGACGATGCAGCGCGACCTGCCGCTCGACGTCGACCCCGCCGCGCTCGTCCTCTCGCCGCCCGACCGCTCGCAGCTCAAGGAGATCTTCCGCCGCTTCGAGTTCCGTAACCTCCTCGCCCGCGCGGACGAGCTCGACGAGGCGCTGCCGGCGGCGGAGGTCGAGGTGGAGGGAGTCGGCGTCCCCTGGCGCGAGGGCGAGCTGCCCGAGGTCGCCGGCGAGGCCGCGCTGCAGGTCGCAGACGGCCGCTTCGCGCTCGCGCGCGCAGGAGACGACGTCGTAGTCGGCGCGTGGGCCCCCGACCTCGCCGCGCGCCTCCGCGAGGCCGAGCTCATCGTGCACGACGCCAAGGCCGCGCGCCTCGACGTGGCCGACGACACCCTGCTCCTGGCGTACCTGATCGAGCCCGGGCGCTCCACGTACCCGCTCGACGACCTCGCGGCCGAGTACGGCGTCGAGCTCGTCCCCGACCCGGCGACCGACGACGAGACGGCGGCGCTCGTTTGCCAGGCCGCCGCGGCCCTCCGTCTCGCCCCGCAGTTGCGCGCGCGCGTGAAGGAGCGCGGGCTTGAGCCCCTCTACCGCGACGTCGAGCTGCCGCTCACCGCCGTGCTCGCGGCGATGGAGGACGCCGGGGTGCGCATCGATACCTACCGCATGGGCGAGATCACGGCGCGCCTGGCCGACCGCCTGGAGGAGCTCGAGGCGCGCGCACACGAGCTCGCAGGCGAGGAGTTCGCGCTCGGCTCGACCCAGCAGGTGGCCAGGATCCTCTTCGAGAAGCTCGCGCTCACCGCCGGGAGGAAGGGGAAGACCGGCTACTCGACCGACGCGCGGGTCCTTCGCGCCATCCGCGGCGACCACGAGATCGTCGCCGTGATCGAGGAGTGGCGCGAGTACTCGAAGCTCCTCAACACCTACCTCGGCCCCCTGCCGAGCCTCATCTCGCCCGCGGACGGGCGGCTGCACACCCACTTCAACCAGGCGGTCGCCTCGACCGGCCGGCTGTCGACGTCCAACCCAAACCTGCAGGCGATCCCGATCCGCACCGAGCTCGGGCGCGAGATCCGAAGCGCCTTCGTCGCCGAGCCCGGCTTCCGGCTCCTCTCGGCCGACTACTCGCAGGTCGAGCTTCGCATCCTCGCCCACGTCTCCGGCGAGCCGAAGCTCCGCGAGGCGTTTGCCCGCGGCGAGGACATCCACTCCGCCACGGCCGCGGAGGTGCTCGGCAAGGAGCGTTCGGAGCTGACGAAGGACGAGCGCAACGTGGCGAAGATGGTCAACTTCGGGATCATCTACGGCATCTCCGCATTCGGGCTCTCGGAGAACCTCGGCATCGCGCGCGAGGAGGCGCAGGCCTACATCGACACGTACCTCGCCCGCTTTCCGCTCGTCCAGGACTTCATCCAGCGGACGATCGAGCAGGCGGAGCGGGACGGGTTCGCGACGACGCTGCTCGGTCGCCGGCGGCCCGTGCCGGAGCTGAAGGCGCGGAACCGCCAGACGCGCTCGCTCGGTGAGCGCCTCGCCGTCAACTTCGTCATGCAGGGGACGGCGGCCGACGTGATCAAGGCGGCGATGGTCGCCATTCACGCGCGTCTCCGCGCCGAGGGCCGCGCCGCCCACCTCGTGCTCCAGGTGCACGACGAGCTCCTGCTCGAGGTACCCGAGGTCGAGACGTCGGCTGTGCGCGCGCTCGTCGAGGAGGAGATGGGCGGCGCCTACCCGCTCGATCCGCCCCTGGCGGTCGACATCGGCATCGGAGACGACTGGAACGAGGCCAAGGCGTAACCGGCCGGTCCCGAGGTCGAGTCCGGGCCTGGGAAGCGCAAAGCGACGTGCGATACCATCCGCGGAGCTGCCATAGGGGGTCAGTGCTGCGGTCGTCTTCTAGGGGAGGGTCACACATGTCTCGCCGCATACTCCGGCCGGGTCTCGGCCTCGCCGTCCTGCTCGTCGTTCTCGCGGCCCCGCCGGTTGCACAGGCGACCTCGCCGAACCTCGTCGTCAGCCAGGTGTACGGCGGCGGCGGGAACACCGGCGCTCCGTTCACGCACGACTACGTCGAGCTCTTCAACCGGAGTGCTGCGCCCGTCTCGCTCGACGGGCTCTCGATCCAGTACGCCAGCGCCACCGGCACCGGGAACTTCGGGGCCAACTCGGGCCAGCTCACCGAGCTTCCGAACGTGACGCTCCAGCCGGGCCGGTACTTCCTCGTCCAGCAGGCGGTCGGCGCCGGCAGCGGCGTGCCGCTCCCGACCCCGGACGTCATCGACCCGACGCCGATCGCCATGGCGGCGGGCGCAGGGAAGGTCGCGCTCGTCACCGGCACGACCACGCTCGGCTGCAACGGCGGCTCCAACCCTTGCGACGCGGCGCAGCTCGCGCGCATCGTCGACCTCGTCGGCTACGGGAACGCGAACTTCTTCGAAGGCGCAGCCGCCGCGCCGACGCTCACGAACACGACGGCCGCCTTCCGCGCGGCCGGAGGCTGCACCGACACCGACCAGAACGCGGCCGACTTCTCCGCCGCCGCCCCCAACCCGCGCAACACCGCCTCGCCGCTCAACGCCTGCCCGGCCGACCCGGCCCCGACCGTCTCCTCGACGACGCCCGCGAACGGCGCGACGAACGTCGCCCTCGACGCGACGATCACGATCGACTTCAGCGAACCGGTCACGACCGCCCCAGGGTGGTACTCGATCTCGTGCTCCGCGAGCGGCGCGCACGCCGCCGCCGAGGCCGGCGGCCCGCAGTCCTACACCCTGACGCCGACCACGCCCTTCTCCTTCTCCGAGACCTGCACTGTCACGGTCGACGCCGGCAGCGTCACCGACCACGACGGGGACCCGCAGACGATGGAGGCCGACTACGTCTTCGGCTTCTCGACCGTCGGCTCGCCCGTCTCGATCAACGAGATCCAGGGCGCGGGCCACATCTCGCCGCTCGACGGGCAGTCCGTCTCCGGCGTCACCGGCATCGTCACCGCGCTCCGCTCGAACGGCTTCTACATGCAGGATCCCGACCCGGACGCGGACCCGGCGACCTCCGACGCCATCTTCGTCTTCACGTCCTTCTCGCCCGCCTCCCTGGTCTCGGTCGGGGACTCCGTCTCCGTCGGCGGCACCGTGAGCGAGTTCCGGCCCGGCGGCGTCGCCACGGCGAACCTGACGACGACCGAGATCGTCTCGCCGACGGTCACGGTCGCTTCGAGCGGGAACGCGCTCCCGGCCCCGACCGTCGTCGGCGTCGGCGGGCGCATGCCGCCCACCGAGGTGATCCATCCCGGAACGTCCACGGGCAGTGTCGAGACGGCAGGCCCCTACGATGCCGCCGACCACGGCATCGACTTCTACGAGAGCCTCGAGGCGATGCTCCTGCAGGTGAACGACCCGGTGGTCGTCGGCCCCACGAACAACTTCGGCGAGACGGTCGTCCTCCCGGACGACGGCGCGAACGCCGCCGTTCGCACCCCCCGCGGCGGCCTCGTCGTCCGCGACCTGACCCCGAGCCTCGTCGGAGACTACCGGCAGGGCGATTTCAACCCCGAGCGCGTGATGATCGACGACGAGATCACGAGGCCCCTCCCGCGGGCGAACGTGGGCGACGGCTACACGAGCTCCCTCGTCGGGCCGCTCGACTACAGCTTCGGCAACTTCAAGATCCAGGTCACGAACCAGCTCGAGCGCGTCGACAACGGCCTCCAGCGCGAGGTAGCGACGCCGCCGCGGGACCAGGAGATCGCGATCGCGACGTTCAACGTCGAGAACCTCCACCCGGGCAGCGGCGCGCAGTTCGCGGCGCTCGCCGAGCTCGTCGTCGAGAACCTCGGGTCGCCCGACCTGATCGGGATCGAGGAGGTCCAGGACAACAACGGGCCGACGAACGACGGCACCGTGGACGCCTCGGTGACCTGGGAGATGCTGATCGGCGCGATCCAGGCCGCCGGCGGCCCGCACTACGAGTATCGCCAGATCGACCCCGTGAACAACGAGGACGGCGGCCAGCCCGGCGGCAACATCCGGGTCGGCTTCCTCTTCCACACCGAGCGCGGCCTCGAGTTCATCGACCGGCCGGGCGGCGACGCGACGACGGCGACGCAGCCCGTCGCCCACCCGTCCGGGCTCCAGCTCAGCCTCAGCCCCGGCCGCGTCGACCCGCAGGACCCCGCCTGGGAGGCGACCCGCAAGCCGCTGGCGGGCGAGTTCAGGTTCCGCGGCAAGAAGCTCGTCGCCGTCGTCAACCACTTCAGCTCGAAGGGCGGCGACGACCCGCTCTACGGCCGCTTCCAGCCGCCGGTGCGGCACACGGAGGCGGCGCGCCACCAGCAGGCGGCCGTCGTCAACGAGTTCGTGCAGCAGGCGCTCGCGGCCGACCCGAACGCGTACGTGGTCGTCCTCGGCGACATCAACGACTTCGAGTTCTCGGAGACCGTCGAGATCCTCGAGGGCGACGAGCTCCACGGCCTCATGGACACGCTCCCGCAGGCCGAGCGTTACTCGTACGTCTTCGAGGGGAACTCGCAGGTGCTCGACCAGACGCTCGTCACGCAGCGGCTGTTCGACCGCCTCGTCGAGTACGACGTCGTCCACGTCAACTCGGAGTTCTCGCTCCAGACCTCGGACCACGAGCCGCAGGTCGCCCGCTTCAACATGATCGGCAGGCCGTGAGCGACACCGGGACCCGTCAACGACAAGGGGAGAAGACATGAAGAGCCTCAACCTCGTGATCGCCCTCGTGCTGGGGCTGATCCTCGCGCTCGCGGCCAGCGCCGCGTCGGCGCCGCCGGCGGGCAAGGGCCCGCCCCCGAAGCCCGAGCTGGTCGAGATCCAGATCCTCAACGTCTCCGACTGGCATGCCCAGCTCGACCCGATCTCGGTCAGCGGCGTCGGCAACGTCGGCGGCGCCGCGGTGCTCTCGTCCTACTTCCAGGCCGACCGCGCCGCCAATCCGAACACCCTCACGATCACGGCCGGGGACGCCTACGGCGCTGCCCCGCCGCTCTCGAGCCTCTTCGACGAGGTGCCGGCGGTCCTGGCCATGAACCTGATGGGCTTCGACGTGGATACGTTCGGGAACCACAACTTCGACCGGGGCATCGCGCACCTGCAGCAGATGATCGACCTGGCCGAGTTCCAGTACGTGTCCGCCAACCTCGCGAACCGCGACGACAACCTGACCGGCGTCAAGGACTGGGAGATCTTCGACGTCGGCGGGGTCAAGGTCGGCGTCGTAGGGCTCACGAACGAGGAGGCGCCGACCCTCGTCTTCCCCGGCAACTTCGGGACGATCGAGGTCATCGACTCGGTGCGCGCCGCTAACATGGCCCGGGCCGAGATGAAGAGGGCCGGCGCCCAGGTGCTGGTCGCGATCACGCACAAGGGCGTCACGGGGTTCCACGAGGACGGGATGCCCATGGGCCCGCTCATCGACTTCGCCGAGAACGTCGGCGGCTTCGACCTCATCATCGGCGACCACACCGATGTGCAGTGGAGCGGCGTCATCGGGAAGGCGCTCGTGCAGGAGAACCGCAGCAAGGGCGTGACCTACTCGAAGACGAAGCTCCTCGTCGACCCGAAGAACGGGCGCGTCGTCGACCGCTCGATCGAGTTCGTGACGCCGCTCTCGGCGGCGGTCACGCCCGACCCGGCGATCGTCGCGATGCTCGCTCCCTATCGCGTGGCGCTTGCCGAGGCCTTCGACGGGACGATCGGCGTCGCCAACGGCCTGTTCGTCCGCGGCGGCAACATCGAGCGCCGGCAGGAGGTACCGATCGGCAACCTCGTCTCCGACTCGATGCGCGAGACGTACGGGACGCAGCTCGCGCTCACGAACGGCGGCGGCATCCGCGCGCCGCTCCCGTCGACGTACCTCCCGCAGGACACGTCGCTCCGGCGCAACTCGCCCGGCTACGCGCCCGGGCCGCCGTTCGACCTCGTGATCGGCGACGTCTTCGAGGTGCTTCCGTTCGGCAACGTCGTCGTCACCCGGACGGTCACCGGCGAGCTCCTCTGGCAGGCGCTCGAGAACGGCGTCAGCCGCGTGAACCCGGACGGGACGGCGACCGACGGCCGCTTCCCGCAGATCTCCGGCTTCGAGTTCACGTTCGACTCACGGCTCCCCGAGGGCTCGCGAGTCCTGTCGGTGTCGTTCCCGGACGGGACGCCGATCCCGCGCGACGGGACCGACTACACGTTTGCGACGAACGACTTCGTCAACGCCGGCGGCGACGGCTACACGATGCTGACCGGCGACCACGGCGACATGCGCAACGTGATGGCGAACGTCCTCCTCGACTACATCCAGGAGGCCGGGACGATCACGCCCACGACCGACGGCCGGATCATCAACCTGGCGACCGCTCCCTAGGGAGCGAGCCGGTCTCGCGTTACGGAGGGCCGCCCCGAACGGGCGGCCCTCCGCGTCACTCAGGAGCGCCAGGCGACTCCCACCGCTCCGAGCGGCCAGCGGACGGGCTCGCCGTTGCCGTCGGCGGGATGGAAGGCGACCTCGTTCGGGGCGGTCACGGCGACCCAGCGGCCGTTCGGCGACCAGGCGCCGGCCGTCCCGCGGAAGGAGCGCACCGCGAGCGGCGAGCACCCGAGCGGAACGAGGGCCACCTCCTCGTCGCCGGTGCGGAAGAGCGCCGCACAGTTGTCGGGCGCGTAGGCTGGGATCCGACCCTCGAGCTCGCCGCGGAGGTCGAGGCCGTCCGTCTCGCGCCCGTTCACGTAGCGCTCGATGCGGCGACCCTCGACGACGACCGCGACCGACCCGTCCTCGCCGAAGTGCGCACCCACGATCCGGCCGGAGGCGCGCACCAGCGTGCGGCCGCCGGCTGTGAGCCGGTCCTCGACGGCGAAGGCGACCTCGCCGTCGGGGGTGTAGGCGGCCGGGCAGCCCTCGAGCTGCCGGCGGCCCTCGCCCAGCTCGTAGTCGATGCCGACCCGGCGCCGGTTGCACCACGCTGCGCGCTGCCCGTCCTCGCTCCACGCGAGGAAGCCGAAGGCCGCCTCCGAGTTGCCGAGGTTCCGGCCGGGACGCGCCAGGTCGACGAAGCGGAAGGGGACGGCGTCGCCGCGGGCCGGGCCGATGCCGACGGCCACCTTCGCGGTCACGGGCGCCGCCCAGAGCTCGCAGGTGGAGCGGGAGACGACGTTCCGGAGCTCGAGGCCGGTGAGGGCGTCGAACTCGCGCACGGCGCACGAGCCCGCCTCGACGATGACGAGCTTCCCGCCCGCGCCCGGGATCGCCGGGAAGCGCGCGTGCCCGAGCTCCGGGCCGGTCGTCGTCGGCAGGGGCTGGACCCCCGTCTCGGTCGCCGTCTCCGGCTTCGGCTCGGCCTCGCCGGCGCCCCCGTCCCGGAGCGCGTCCGCGAGCGCGAACCCGCCCAGAAGAAGGACGCCCGCGAGGATGAGCAGGTCCCGGCCTTTCATCGGACACTGGCTATAATGCGCGATCCCGCATGGGCGCGAACGACACCGCCACAACCGAAGCAGATATCCCGGCCGCAGAGGCGGGCGTCTGGACCCGTGGTCCCGACGGTGAGCTGATCCCCGACTACGACTCGACCTTCCCCACGATCAACGAGGGCGAGGTCGTGAGCGGCAAAGTCGTCCGCGTCGACAAGGACGAGGTCCTCGTCGACATCGGCTACAAGTCGGAGGGGGTCATTCCCGTCTCCGAGCTCTCGATCCGCCGTTCCGTGAACCCGGCGGACGAGGTGCAGCTGGGCGACTCGATCGACGCGCTCGTGATGACGAAGGAGGACGCCGACGGGCGCCTGATCCTGTCGAAGAAGCGCGCGCGCTTCGAGATGGCATGGAAGCGCATCGAGGGCGCGGCCGAGAGCGGAGAGCCCGTCGAGGGCACTGTCATCGAGGTCGTCAAGGGCGGCCTCATCCTCGACCTCGGCGTGCGCGGCTTCCTGCCCGCGTCGCTCGTCGACATCCGCCGCGTCCAGGACCTGGACGAGTTCATGGGCCAGCCCCTGCGCTGCAAGGTGATCGAGCTGAACCGCAGCCGCAACAACGTCGTCCTCTCGCGGCGCGCGGTGCTCGAGGAGGAGCGGCGCGAGATGCGCCAGGCGATCCTCGACCGCCTCTCGCCCGACGACGTCGTCGAGGGCACCATCTCCAACATCGTCGACTTCGGCGCCTTCGTCGACCTCGAGGGCATCGACGGCCTCATCCACATCTCCGAGCTCTCCTGGAGCCACGTCAACCATCCCTCCGAGCTGCTCGAGATCGGCCAGGAGGTGCGCGTCAAGGTGCTCGACATCGACCGCGAGCGCCAGCGGATCTCGCTCGGGCTCAAGCAGACGCAGGCCGACCCGTGGCAGCAGGTGATCGACACGTACCAGCAGGGGGACGTCGTCGAGGGACGCGTGACGAAGGTGGTCACCTTCGGCGCGTTCGTCGAGGTCGTCCCCGGCGTCGAGGGCCTCGTGCACATCTCGGAGCTCGCGGCCCACCACGTCGAGAATCCGCGCGAGATCGTCCAGCAGGGCGAGACGGTGCGCGCGAAGATCATCGAGATGGACGCCGACCGGCGCCGTCTCTCCCTCTCGCTCAAGCGCGTCGAGGAGGGTGAGAGCGTCCGGCCCGGCATCGGCGACGAGGGCTCGCCCGACCTGGGGTTGTCCGAGGAGGTCTTCACCGAGCAGGCCGGTGCGGCCCCAGAGGCCGGGGCAGGGGCTGCCGAGGAGGCGCCCGAGGCGATCGCGGAGCCCGAAGCCGCCGCCGAGGCGGTGGAGCAGCCGGAAGCCGCCGCCGAAGAGCCCCCAGCGGAGGAGCCCGAGGCTGCAGTCGGCACGGAGGCCCAGGAGCAGGCGGGCGACCCGCCCGCAGCGGAGCACGGCCCGACGCTGACCGGCGAGGACGAGGCCTCCGGCGAGGGCGAGGCCGCCCCCGAGGGCGAGGCCTCCGCGCAGCCTGACGACGAGCGGTAGGAGCGGACGTCCCGTGACGGTCGCCGTCACGGGAGGGATCGGCGCCGGCAAGACGGAGGCGCTGCGCGCGTTCGCCCGGCACGGGGCCGCGGTTCTCTCGAGCGACGAGATCGTCCACGAGCTCCTGCGCAGCGACCCGGAGGTGAGGCGCCTGGTCGTCGAGCGCTTCGGGGAGGGGGTGCTGGACGAGGAAGGCGCGATCGACCGGGGCAAGGTGGGCCGCCTCGTCTTCTCGGACCGGGAGGCGCTCACGTGGCTCGAGGCACTGTTGCATCCACGCGTCGTCGCCCGCTATCTGGCGTGGCGCGAGGAGCTCGCAGCCCGGGAGGAGCCGCCGGCCGTGTGCGTCACGGAGGTGCCGCTCCTCTACGAGGTGGGCGGAGAGTCCCGCTTCGACAAGGTCGTGGTCGTCACCGCCTCGCCCGAGGTGAGGATCTCGCGTCGCATGGGCCCGATGCGCGAGCGCGAGCAGCGGCTCCTCCCGGACGAGGAGAAGGCGGCCCGCGCGGACTTCGTCTACGTCAACGACGGCACGCTGGAGGAGCTCGACGACTTCGTGTTCGGCGTCGTCGCCACCCTGTCGGGATGAGGATCGTCGTCGCCGGCCTCGTCCTCGTCGCCGCAGCCGCGGCGGCGTTCCTCTACGTCGAGGAGCGGGAGCCCGCCTGGTACGCGAAGCTCCGCTACCCGCTCGAGTACGAGCACATCGTCCGCGGGCACGCCGAGAACTACGACCTCGACGCCGCCCTGCTCGCGGCGGTCATCTACCGCGAGAGCAAGTTCGACCCCGACGCGCGCTCGTCGCAGGGCGCGATCGGGCTGATGCAGCTCCTGCCGAGCACGGCGGAGGGCATCGCGCTCAACACGGGCGGGACGCGGTTTCGCGTCGCCGACCTCTACGACCCCGAGATCAACGTCCGCTACGGGTCGTTCTACCTTCGGCGCCTCATGCGGAAGTACGACGACGAGCGCCTCGCCCTGGCCGCGTACAACGCGGGCCAGACGAACGTCGACGCCTGGATCGAGGAGACGGGCGGCGAGATCGCCTTCGCCGAGACGCGCGAGTACGTGGACGACGTCCTCGACGCGCGGGACGTCTACGCGCGCGTTTACAAGGACGAGCTCCGCGTCGAGGACTGAGCCGGGGGGAGCCGCCGCCGCGGCGGCTCCCCCGGCGCTCCGTCTCAGCAGCTTCTGCGGGTGTCGCCGCGATCCGCGCGGCAGACGTCGTTCCCGCCGCCCCCGACGAGGACGTCGCCGCGTCGGCCGTCCCGTGCGTCGAGGCGGTCGTTGCCGCCGCGCCCGCGCAGGACGTCGAGGCCGGTGTGGTCGAAGAGAACGTCCGCGCCGACGCCGCCGTCCAGGAGGTCGTTCCCGCGCCCGCCGAAGATGAGGTCGTCCCCGCCCCTGCCGAAGATGCGGTCGCGGCCTCCGCGCCCGCGAATCTCCTCGGCGCCGGGAGTCCCCTCGAGCAGGTCGGGGCCGTTCGTGCCCAGGATGAGCGGGCCCCAGTTGAGCGTGAGCGGCCCCCCGTCCTCGGTGAGCGCGGACACCTGGATCAGGTACGTCGTCGTCGCCGAGGCGCCCACAAGGGGCACCCAGCTCGAGCAGCAGCCGCGGTCGGGGTCGTCGTCGTTGGCGTCGATCAGCTCCAGGTCCTCGTAGCTCGAGCCGACGTAGACGGCGAGCACCGTGTCGAACCGGCTGCCGAAGGTGTCGAGCTTGTACGTTCCGTCCGCCGGCGGCTGCCAGGAGTACCAGACCGTGATCGACGTGAAGAGGACCTCCTCGCCGTGCTCCGCCGTCGCGCCAGCGGAGCTGTCGCCGGTGCGCTTCCCGGCGGCGCCCGCGAGGGCGATGGCGTCGGCGAGGTTGTCGTTCGGCGGCGCCGGGCGCCAGGCCAGCGAGAACCTGCCGTTCTTCCCGCCGAAGCCGTCCACGGCGATCCGGTACGTCTCGCCGGGGTCGGTGGCGAAGCTGACCGAGCTACCGATGAACGAGCCGGGCTCGTCGTCGTTCGACGCGACCTCGACGAGGGCGTCCACGGACGGGCCGGTGTAGACGGCGAGGAGCGTGTCGAAGTCGGGGAAGCCGGTCGTGAACGCGACGTTCGGGATGCTTCCGTCGCCGGGGGCCGTCCACGTGTACCAGACCGAGCGCCCGCCGGCGTTGCCTGCGTGGTCGGGCTCGTCCACCTCCTTGGTCGCGTTGAGGTTGATGCCGCGGACGACGCCGCGCTCGGGATCGATCGCGGAGAGGTCGACGGCGTCGGCGAAGTCGTCGTTCGCAGGCGCAGCGGTCGTCGCCGGCCCGGCGGCCGGCAGCGCGAGGAGCGCCACAGCGAGAACCAGGGCGTAGCGCATGGTGTCCTCCTTCAGGGGAGTCGCTGACGACAGTAGACCTCCGCTGAGCCGCGCACAAGGGCTCCTCGGACACCTGGTGCCCGCCGTTACGATGGCTCACGTGCCGCCGTTCGCCGTCTCCGACGCCTACGCTCCGACCGGCGACCAGCCGACGGCCATCGCTGCCCTCGGTGAGTCGATCGCCCGCGGCGACCGCTTCCAGACCCTGCTCGGCGCCACCGGGACCGGGAAGACGGCGACGATGGCCTGGATCGTCGAGCAGGTGCAGAAGCCGGCGCTCGTGATCGCACACAACAAGACGCTCGCCGCGCAGCTCTGCAACGAGTTCCGCGAGTTCTTGCCCCGGAACGCGGTCGAGTACTTCGTCTCCTACTACGACTACTACCAGCCCGAGGCGTACGTCCCCCAGGCGGACCTCTACATCGAGAAGGACGCGTCCATCAACGACGACATCGACCGCCTGCGCCACGCGGCCACCGCCGCCCTCCTCGCGCGCAGGGACGTCCTCATCGTCGCCTCCGTCTCGTGCATCTACGGGATCGGCTCGCCGGTCGAGTACCAGGACAAGACCGTCGTCCTCGGCACCGGCCTCGAGATCGACCGGGACGTGATGCTGCGCAAGCTCGTCGACATCCAGTACGCGCGCAACGACTCCATCCTCGGCCGCGGCCGCTTCCGCGTGCGGGGCGACGTCGTCGAGGTGCAGCCGGCGCACATGGAGTCGGCGTACCGCATCTCCTTCTTCGGTGACGAGGTGGAGCAGATCAGCCACTTCGACCCGCTCTCCGGCGAGATCTACGCGCGGCTCGAGCACCTGGCGATCTTTCCGGCGACGCAGTACGTCACGTCGCGGGAGACGATCGAGCGGGCGGTGGGGGAGATCCGGCACGAGCTCACCGAGCAGGTGAAGCTCTTCGAGTCGCAGGGGAAGCTCCTCGAGGCGCACCGCATCCGCCAGCGCACGGAGTACGACCTCGAGATGCTGCAGGAGCTCGGCTACTGCAACGGGATCGAGAACTACTCGCGCATCCTCGACGGCCGTGCGGCCGGGACCCCGCCGCACACGCTCCTCGACTTCTTCGGCGACGACTTCCTCGTCCTCGTGGACGAGTCGCACCAGACCGTGCCGCAGATCGGCGGCATGTACGAGGGCGACCGCTCGCGCAAGGAGACGCTCGTCGAGCACGGCTTCAGGCTTCCCTCGGCTCTCGACAACCGCCCGCTTCGCTTCGATGAGTTCCTCGAGCGCGTGCCGCAGCTCCTCTTCGTCTCGGCGACTCCGGGCGCGTTCGAGCTGCGCGAGTCCACGAACGTGGCCGAGCAGATCATCCGCCCGACGGGCGTGGTCGACCCCGAGGTCGAGCTGCGCCCGACGACGAACCAGATCGACGACCTCCTCAACGAGATCCGCCGGCGCGAGGAGGCGGGCGAGCGCGTCCTCGTGACCACGCTGACGAAGAAGATGGCCGAGGACCTGACCGACTACCTGCTCGAGTCCGGCGTGCGCACCCGGTATCTCCACTCGGAAGTGGACACGCTCGAGCGCATCAAGATCATCCGCGAGCTGCGCCTGGGCGAGTACGACGTCCTCGTCGGCGTCAACCTCCTGCGCGAGGGCCTCGACCTCCCGGAGGTGTCGCTCGTGGCGATCCTCGACGCCGACAAGGAGGGCTTCCTCCGCGGCCAGACCGCCCTGATCCAGACGATCGGCCGCGCGGCGCGGAACGTGAACGGCAAGGTCGTCATGTACGCCGACAAGCTGACGGAGGCGATCAAGGGCGCGCTCGACGAGACGGCGCGGCGGCGCGAGATCCAGCTCCGCTACAACGAGGAGCACGGGATCACGCCGGAGTCGATCGTCAAGGGCGTCTCCGACATCGCCGAGTTCCTCTCGCTCGAGTCGCAGCCGCACGTGCCGGGCAGGCGCCGGCGCGGGCGGGCGGTCGAGGGCATGTCCCCGGACGAGCTGGAGAAGCTCGTCGTCACGCTCGAGGAGGAGATGTTCGCGGCCGCCGAGGAGCTCCGCTTCGAGTACGCGGCCAAGCTCCGGGACGAGATCAAGGAGCTCCGCCGCGAGCTCCAGGCGACGGCCAAGCCGGCGGCGTAGCCGGCCAGGCCGAGCGGGCCGGCGACGGCTCGGGTGCGATCGGGCCGGACGGTTGTCAGCGGGCGCCGGATGGAGTAACTTCGAGCGCCTATCCCGGGAGAGGAGCTCGATGACACACCCACTGCGGTTCACGTCGGCCTTCGTGCTCGCGTTCGCGACCGCGCTCGTCCTGTCCGCTTCGGCCCTGGCGGCCGGGGGATCGGGCGGCGCTCCGCGCGTCGCGATGCTGAGCGGAAGCTTCGAGGTGCCAGGGCCCGGCGACCCCGACGGGGCCGGCCGGGCCGAGATCACGCTCAACCCAGGGCAGCGAAAGGTCTGCTGGAGCATGGAGGTCTCCGGCATCACGCTCCCGGCGGCCGCAGCCCACATCCACCGCGGCGCCGTCGGCGTCGCAGGCCCGGTCCTCGTCACGCTCGGGACGCCCGGCGCCGACGGGAAGGCGACTGGCTGCGCCACGGGGATCGCGAGAGCGCTCGTCGCCAACATGGCGAACTTTCCCGAGCGGTTCTACGTCAACGTGCACACGAGCGACTTCCCGGGCGGGGCCGTGCGCGGCCAGCTGATGACCCCGGGCCAGGCAAACACGTGGAAGGACGCCGTCGAGCTGCAGTTCCTCAACGTCTCCGACTGGCACGCGCAGCTCGATCCGCTCAGCGTCTCCGGCGTCGGCAACGTCGGCGGTGCGGCCCAGCTCTCGACGTACTTCCAGCTCGACCGGATGGCGAACCCGAACACCCTCACGCTGACCGCGGGCGACGCCTACGGCGCGGCCCCGCCCCTCTCGAGCTTCTTCGACGAGCGGCCGGCGGTCGAGGCCATGAACCTGATGGGGTTCGACGTCGACACGTTCGGCAACCACAACTTCGACCGCGGCGTCGACCACCTCCAGGAGATGATCGACCTCGCCGAGTTCCAGTACGTCTCCGCCAATCTGGAGAACCGCGACGACAACCTGAGCGGCGTGAAGGACTGGGAGATGTTCACGCTCGGCGGCGTCGACGTCGCCGTCATCGGGCTCACCAACCCCGAGGCGCCGACGCTCGTCTTCCCGGGAAGCTTCGGGACGATCGTCGTCTCCGACCCCGTGAAGGCGGCGCGGAAGGCCAGGAAGGAGGCCCTCAAGGCCGGCGCCGACGTGGTCGTCGTCATCACGCACATGGGGGTCACGCACACCGATCCCCTGAGCGGCGAGCAGATGGGGCCGTTGGTCGACTTCGCCGAGGCAGTGAACGGGTTCGACGTCATCTTCGGCGACCACACCGACATGCTCTACGAGAAGGTCGTGAACGGGGCGCTCGTGCAGGAGAACAGGAGCAAGGGCGCGACTTACTCGCGGACGAGGCTGACGTTCGACCCCAACTCGGGGACGGTCTTCAACCAGGACGCCGAGTTCGTCACGCCGCTCTCCGCGGCCGTGACGCCCGACCCGGCGATCGTCGCCATGCTCGCCCCGTACCGGGCGCTGCTCGCGGCCGCGCTCGACGGCGTCATCGGCGTCGCCACGGGGCTCTTCCCGCGCGACGGCGTCACCGAGCGCCTGGAGGAGGTGGCGATCGGCAACATCACCGCCGACTCGATGCGGTGGCGGTACGGGACGCAGCTCGCGCTTACGAACGGCGGCGGCTTGCGGGCCTCGCTGCCGTCGAGCTACCTGCCGCAGAACACGGCCCTGCGGCGGGCGACCCCGGGGGACGCCCCCGGGCCGCCCATCGACCGGGTCATCGGGGACGCCTTCACGGTGCTCCCGTTCGGGAACATCGTCGTCACGCGCACGGTCACCGGCGCTCTCCTCTGGCAGGCGCTCGAGCACTCGGTCGCCGCCATCCCGGCGGCGAACGGGCGGTTCGCCCAGATCTCGGGATTCCGGTTCACCTACGACGCCGCGCTCCCCTCGGGCTCGCGGGTCGTCTCGGTGACGCTCGACGACGGGACGCCGATCCTGCCCGACTCCACGGAGTACACGTTCGCCACGAACGACTTCGTGAACGCGGGCGGCGACGGCTACACCATGTTCGTCGGCGTGCACGGCGTCACCCGCGAGGACATGGCAGACGTCCTGCTCGAGTACATCAAGC
>DATHVD010000005.1:0-3287 GCA_035461525.1 Gaiellaceae bacterium | reverse complement strand
GTCCGGCGCCTGCGCAGAAAGGAGATCGCATGACCGCAGTTCCTCACGAGCTCGACCGCCGCTTCCGCGACGCCGCCGCGTCGGAGGGGCTCCTCGACGTCGCCTACGACCTCGCAGAGTCCCCGGTCGGCCAGCTCCTCGTCGCCGCGAGCGGACGCGGCGTGTGCCGGATCTCCTTCGATCCCGAGCCGGAGCGGGAGCTGGAGACGCTCGCCCGCTGGTTCGGCGCTCGCGTCCTGCGCGCGCCGCGGGCCGTGGACGACGTGCGGCGCGAGCTCGACGAGTACTTCGAAGGCCACCGGCGCGAGTTCGACCTCCCCGTCGACCTCAGCCCTCTGCCTGCGTTCCAGCGTGGCGTGCTGGAGGAACTCGTCCGGGTCCCGTACGGGCGCGTCGACACCTACGGCGGCCTGGCGCGCCGCATCGGCCGGCCGCGCGCGGCGCGGGCCGTCGGTGGGGCGCTCAACCGAAACCCGATTCCGATCGTCGTCCCGTGCCATCGAATCGTCGGCTCGACCGGCAGCCTCGTCGGCTACGCGGGCGGGCTCGAGCGCAAGCGGGCGCTGCTGGGCCTCGAGGGCGCGACCCTGCCCGGGCTCGAGTAGGCGGCGCTACGCGGCCTCGCCCGTGCGCTCCTGCATGCGGCGGAGCAGCTCACGGCGGACCTGCTCGCCGGTGAGCCGCGCCCCGCGCCGCGGGTAGGCGATGACGAGGTGGAGCGCAGGCGTCTCGTCGGTCGGACCGCGGCGAGGAGCGACCGGCGCCTGCTCGGCCGGGCCGACCGCCCGGGGCGCGGGCACCTGCGCGGCGCCTCCCGCGGGCTCGGCGGGCCTGGGGACGATCTCGATCTCCCCGCTCCGTCTGCCGTGGAGGCGGAGGTAGCACTCCCGCTCGTCGAGCGGGCGGAGACGCGAGCGCATGGGTAGGAATCGCACCGCCCGGAGCGTAGCGCGACCCTCGGCGGACACGTCCGCTTCGACCGCGTCTGGGGGGCCGGCCGCGGGCCTCCCTCCGGTTCGAGCCTACGCCGAAGTTGCGCGCGCGTGCGTCACGCTTCGTGCCCGAAGGGGGCCGGAGTCGAACGGAAGCGTGACGCCCGCGACGTGCCGTTCGGGACGACGACCTCCCCTGTCGCGGGCCCGCTCGTGTGCTGCCCCGGGCTCGATATCGACGACGTTCGTCCCGACCACGCGGCGTGCGGAACCCGTCGCCGGCCGCGCGAATGCATTGCTCCGGCCGGCGCCCGGCCGCCGGCGCCGTCGCCGACTACGAGGCCGCGCCGAACCCGCCGCCGCCCGGCGTCTCGATCGTCACGGACTGGCCGGCCTCGAGCCCGAGCGTGACCTTGGCGCCGACCGGTTCGCCGTCCACGAGGTTGCGCCCCGGCCTGCCCGCCTCGCCGCCGCGGGCCCCGCCAGGCCCTCGCGCCCTCCGCTCGCTCACGATCGACACCCGACAGCGCTCGAGGGCGGTGATCTCGCGAACAACCCCGTCCCCGCCCCAGAATCGTCCTCGGCCACCGGAGCCGAGCCGCAGCTCGTACCGCTCGACCCGCAGCGGAAAGGCCAGCTCCAACGCCTCGACGGGCGTGTTGAGCGTGTTCGACATCGTCACGTGCACGGCCGAGGGGCCGTTCCGGTCCGGACAGGCGCCCTGGCCGCCCGCGATCGTCTCGTAGTACGTGAAGCGCGCGTTCCCGAACGTGACGTTGTTCATCGTCCCCTGCCCCTGCGCCGGGACCGGGACCGCCTGCCCGAAGGCGCGGAAGAGGACGTCGACGATCCGTCCGGACGTCTCGACGTTGCCGGCGACGACCGCGGCCGGCGGCCGAGCGTTGACGAGCGACCCAACCGGCGCGCGGACCGTGACGGGTGCGAACGCCCCGCCGGACGCGGGCGCGTCAGGGTCCGTGAGGCAGCGTACGACGAAGTACGACGCGGAGCGCGTCACCGCGATCGGGCAGTTGAGGTTGCCCTCGTGCTGGGGATCGGTTCCGGCGAAGTCGATCTCGATCTCGTCGCCGGCGATCGTGACGGCCGCCCGGACGACAAGCTCTCCCTCGGCCGTCTCGAGAACGTCCGAGGCCTCGTAGCGCCCGTCGGGGAGACGCGCGATGGCCGCGCGCACGCGCCGCTCGGAGTACGCATGCAGCTCCTCCATTGCCGCCGCCACGCGCTCGCGACCGCGGCGCTCGCAGAGCTCGGCGAGCCGCTGCTCGGCGAGCCGGTGCGCGGCCAGCTGGGCGCGCAGGTCGCCGCGCCGCTCGTCGGGGTTCCGCATGTTGGCGAGAAGGAGCGTGACGACCTCGTCCGTGAGCCGGACCGGCGGGACGACGATTCCCTCCTGATAGAGATCGGTCGAGCCCGCCGGAAGGCTCGACGGCTCCGCGCCGCCGACGTCCGCATAGTGGGCGCGGGAAACCGCGTAGCCCACCGCGGTGCGCGAGACGAGCGTCACGTCCGGCAGGTGCGTGCCCCCGGTGAACGGATCGTTGACGACGAAGGTCTCCCCCGGCCCGGGCTCGCGGCTGCGGACCGCCTCGACTGCCTCGGGCATGGCGCCGAGGTGAACGGGGATGTGCTCCGCCTGGGCGATCATGCGGCCGTCGTCCGCGAAGAGCGCCGTCGAGCAGTCCCGCCGCTCCTTGATGTTGGCCGAGAACGCGGAGCGGATGAGGACCGCGCCCATCTCCTCAGCGACGGCACGGAGCGCACTGCCTAGAAGTTGGAGCTCGATTGTCACAGTCTCGTGAGCGTCAACGTGCTATCACCGTCCCTAGCCCCCTCCCACCCCGGGGGGATCCAGCAGGTGGCGCCCTCCAGCTCGACCACCGCGGGGCCCGCGAGTCGGTCCTCGCCCGGGCGGGCGCCCGGCGCGCGGCCCGGCACGACTTCCGGGCCCGGCGTCACGTCGGCGGTCCTGACGGCGACGAGCTCCAGCGGACGATCTCTGTCCGCATAGCCGTACCGCTCCTCGTGCGCTCTGTGAAAGGCCTCGGCCGGGTCGCCGCCGAGCGGCACGGTCAGCTCGAAAGACTGCCCCCGGTAGCGGAGGTCGACCTCCCCGCGCTCCGGCAGGAGGCCCGCATCCTCGAACGGGATCACGAAGGAGCGGACGTGGTCGCGCCGCTCCTCGCTGGCGACGAGGCCGAGCGCCGAGAGGACGCCGGCGGCGGCCGGGACGAGCACATTCTCGATCCCGAGCTCGTCCGCGAGCTCGCAGGCGTGAAGCGGGCCGGCGCCGCCGAACGCGACGAGGGCGAAGTCCCGCGGGTCGTGCCCGCGCTC
>DATHVD010000004.1:0-11617 GCA_035461525.1 Gaiellaceae bacterium | reverse complement strand
CCCCCCCCCCCCCCCCCCCACGACCCTCCGGGCCTCGAACGGCAGGCTCACGTGGATTTCTTCGTCCAGCAGCTCGTGAACGGCGTCACGCTCGGGAGCGTGTACGCACTCATTGCCCTGGGCTACTCGATGGTCTACGGGATCCTGAAGCTCCTCAACTTCGCCCACGGCGACGTCTACATGATCGGCGCCTTCATCGGCTACTTCGTCTTGACGGCGTTCGGCGGCGCCTCCGACACGATGATCCCCGTGGCGCCCCTGCTCATTCTGATGCTGCTCGCCGCCATGCTCGGCGCCGGCCTGCTCGGGGTGACGATCGAGCGCTTCGCCTACCGGCCCCTCCGCAACGCGCCGCGCATCGCCCCGCTCATCAGCGCGATCGGCGTCTCCTTCTTCCTGCAGGCGAGCGCGCTCCTGCTCTTCTCGGCGCAGTTCCGGACGTACAGCACCCCCCAGCTGATCCCTGTCACCACGGGCATCGAGGTCGGCCCCCTGCGGATCTCGCTCGTCCGCATCCTCGTCATCACCTCGGCGGTGGCGCTCATGATCGCCCTGACGCTGCTCGTCAACCGCACGCGCCTGGGCAAGGCGATGCGCGCCGTCTCCTACGACCGCGAGGCGGCGGCGATGATGGGAATCGACGTCGACCGGGTGATCGTGGCGACGTTCTTCATCGGCTCGATCCTCGCGGGCGCCGCCGGAGTCATGGTCGGGCTCGTCTTCGAGCGCGTCTTCCACTTCATGGGCTTCATCGCCGGGCTCAAGGGCTTCACGGCGGCGGTGATCGGGGGCATCGGCAACATCCCCGGCGCGATGCTGGGCGGGCTCCTGATCGGGCTCGCAGAGGCCTTCTCGGCGAGCTACGTCTCTTCCACGTTCCAGAACCTGATCGTCTTCGCGATCCTGATCACGTTCATGCTCGTGCGTCCGACCGGGATCCTCGGGTCGCCGGTCCTGAAGAAGGTCTAGAGGCGCGATGCACCGGATCGGCACGGACGAGTGGGTCGAGCAGCAGGAGCTCCGGACCGAGTACTACACGGGCCTGACCGGCCCGGCGCGGAAGGTGATCGGCCGCATCGGGCCGGGCCCGCGCTTCCTCCTCTTCCTGATCGCCTGCTCGCTCTTCGCCATCCTCACCGAGTCGCCGTTCCTCATGCGCGTGGGCGTGAACGTGCTCCTCTTCGCACTGCTCGCGCTCGGGCTCAACATCGTCGTGGGCTGGGCGGGGCTGCTCGACCTCGGCTACGTCGCCTTCTACGGCTTCGGCGCCTACATGTACGCCTGGGTCTCGTCGGGCAAGTTCGACATCCACCTGCCCACCGAGCTGGCGATCCCGCTCGTCGTCACGGCCTCGGCGCTCCTCGGGCTGCTGCTGGGGCTGCCCTCGTGGCGGCTCGTCGGCGACTACCTGGCGATCACGACGCTGTTCTTCGCCCAGATCTTCGTCGAGCTCGCACTCAATCTCGACCGCCTGACGCTGCCCTTCAGCGACCGCCCGATCAACCTCACCGGCGGCCCCAACGGCATCCCGGGCGTGGACGCGATGCAGATCTTCGGCTTCGAGCTCACGTCCACGAAGGACTACTTCTGGTTGCTCCTGGGCGTCTTCGCCGTCGTCGTGATCGCGCTCTACTACGTCAACGAGTCGAGGACCGGGCGCGCCTGGCGAGCCTCCCGCGAGGACCCGCTCGCCGCCGAGCTGATGACGACGCCGGTGAACCGGCTCAAGCTGCTCGCCTTCATGATGGGCGCGGCGATCGCCGGCCTCAGCGGCGCCATCTTCGCCGCCGTCCAGCGCGGCGTCTTCCCGCAGAACTTCGAGGTCGTGCTCCTGATCATGATCTACGCGGCGCTCATCCTCGGTGGGGCCGGCTCGATCTCCGGAGCAGTCCTCGGCGCCGTCATCGTCGCTTCCGTGCCGGAGATCCTGCGCACGCCGGAGAACGCGCGCTATCTCTTCTACATCGTGCTCGTCCTGCTGCTCGTCGCCGTCGTCCGGCCGTGGCAGCGCCTGGCGATCCTCGCCGGCGCGGTCGTTGCGTTCGGCTTCGCAGTGCACGCGATCGTCGCCGCCGTCTGGCCGCCCGGCGTCGAGGGCGAGACGGCCGGGGGCGGCCTCGGCTCCGGCCTGCTCGACGCCTGGCTCGTCCTCCCCGACACCGACCGGGCGACGATCGGGAACCTCGCCTTCGTGCTTCTGATCGCGGCCGTCCTCACGCTGACGCAGGTGCGGCCGGACACCCGCCTCCTCCTGCTCGTGCCCACGATCTATCTGGCCGCGTTCGTGTGGGAGAACCGCCTCGTCTACGAGCCGAGCATCACGCGGCAGCTCCTCTTCGGCGCCGTCCTCGTCAGCATGATGGTGACCCGGCCGCACGGCCTCCTCGGGACGCCGCGCGTGGAGAGCCCCGTCTGATGGCGCTCCTGGAGCTGCGCAAGGTGAGCAAGAGCTTCGGCGGCCTCGCCGTCATGAGCCAGCTCGACCTCGCAATCGAGCCGGGCGAGATCGTCAGCGTCATCGGCCCGAACGGCGCCGGGAAGACGACGCTTTTCAACCTCGTCACCGGCATCTACGAGCCCGACGGCGGCGACATCGTCTTCGACGGCAAGAGCATCGTCGGGATGGAGCCGCACAAGATCGCCCAGCTCGGCATCGCGCGGACGTTCCAGACGCTGCGCCTCTTCCTGAACATGACCGTGAAGGAGAACGTGAAGGCGGCCACCTACGGAAACACGCGCGCGAAGGTGTGGCAGTCGGCGCTGCGGACGCCCTTCGCACGGCGCGAGGAGCGCGAGGTGGACGCGCTCGCCGAGGAGAAGCTCTCCTTCTTCGGCAAGCGCCTCGTCGGGTACCGCATGGAGCAGCCGGCCTACAGCCTGTCGTACGCGAACCGGCGGCGGCTCGAGATCGCCCGCGCGACGGGAACCTCGCCGCGCCTCCTCCTCCTCGACGAGCCCGCCGCCGGGATGAACCCGGTCGAGACGCACGAGATCACGGAGCTGATCGGGCGCCTGCGCGAGGAAGGCGGGTACACGATCCTCGTGATCGAGCACGACATGCACGTCGTCGAGGGCATCTCCGACCGCGTCGTCGCCCTCGACCACGGCGTCAAGATCGCCGAGGGCTCCTTCGAGGCCGTCGCCACCGACCCCCGCGTCGTCGAGGCCTACCTGGGGGCGAGCGCCGTCCGCGAGGAGAAGGCGGGCGAGTGAACGGCGCGCGCCCTGACCCGATCCTCCGCCTCGACGAGGTGAACACCTACTACGGGCCCATCCACATCCTCCAGGGCGTCTCGCTCGAGGTCGGCGAGGGCGAGCTCGTCTGCCTCCTCGGCGGAAACGCCTCCGGCAAGTCGACGACGCTGAAGACGATCCTCGGCATCGTCCGCCCACGCTCGGGGTCGGTCGTCTTCGCGGGCGAGGACGTGACCGAGCGGACGACGAGCTACCGGATCAGGCTCGGCCTGGCGATCGTGCCGGAGAACCGGCGTGTCTTCGCGCCGATGAGCGTGCTCGAGAACCTCGAGATGGGCGCGTACCTCCGCCACGACGACCTCGACGAGGACTTCGAGCGCGTCTACGACCTCTTCCCGCTCCTCTACGAGCGCCGGTCGCAGCTGGCCGGCACGCTCTCGGGCGGGGAGCAGCAGATGCTGGCGATGGGCCGCGCGCTCATGTCGCGCCCGCGGCTCCTCCTCATGGACGAGCCCTCGATGGGCCTCGCGCCGATCCTCGTCGAGAAGAACTTCGAGATCATCAAGCAGGTGCACGAGACGGGCGTGGCAATCCTCGTCGTCGAGCAGAATGCGAACGTGTCGCTCGGGATCGCCGACTGGGGCTACGTCCTGCAGACCGGGAACCTCGTCCTCGCCGACCGTGCGGGCGCGCTGCTTCGCAACGAGGAGCTGAAGAAGGCCTACCTTGGCCGCTAGCGCCCCTCCCGCCGGCGCGCTGCCCGGGCGCGTGCGCCGCCGCTTCCCCATCCTCGAGCGGCTCACGTACGTGAACAGCTGCTCGCAGGGGGCCCTCTCGGACGCCGTGCGCTCCGCCTACGAGGACTACCTGCGCGACTGGGACGAGCAGGGGGCGCCGTGGGAGTACTGGGTCGGCCGGGCCGAGGCCGCGCGGGGCGCGTTCGCGGGCCTCGTCGGCGCCGACCCGGACGAGGTGGCGGTGACGACCTCGCTCTCCGCGGGCGTGAGCGCGCTCTTCTCCGGCCTTCGCTTCGAGGGCGAGCGGACGAGCATCGTCGTCTCCGACTTCGAGTTCCCCACGGTGGGGCAGATCGCCCACGCCCAGGAGTTGCGCGGGCGGCAGGTCGTCCATGTGCCCGAGGCCGGCGACGCGACGATTCCGCTCGAGTACTTCGCCGCGGCGATCGACGAGCGGACGGCGCTCGTCTGCGTCTCGCAGGTCTGCTTCCGGAACGGCAGCCGGATCGACGTCGAGGGCGTCGCGCGCCTCGCCCACGAGCGGGGCGCGCTCGTGCTCGTGGACGCCTACCAGGCCGCGGGAGCGATCCCCATCGACGTGCGCGCGCTCGGCTGCGACTTCCTCGCCGCCGGCACCGTCAAGTACCTGCTCGGCTCGGCCGGGCTCGCGTTCCTCTACTGCCGCAGCGACCTGGTCGAGTCGATCCGCCCGACGAGCACCGGCTGGTTCGCCGACGAGGACATCTTCCTGATGGACATCCACGACTACTCGCCCTCGGCGACGGCGCGCCGCTTCGAGTTCGGCACGCCGCCGATCCCGAGCATCTACGCCGGAATCGCGGGGATCGAGCTGGCCCGCGAGCTCGGCGTCTCCGAGACCGAGGGGCACGTCCGCGGGCTGACCGCCGCCCTGATCGACGGCGTCGACGAGCTCGGCGGCCGCGTCGTCACGCCTCGCGACCCGAAGCGCCGCGGGCCGATGGTGGCGATCGCGTCCACGGACGAGCACGCCCTCGTCGCCGCCCTGAAGGAGGACGGCGTCGTCACCTCGTCGCGGGACGGGAACCTGCGCGTCTCCTTCCACGGCTACAACTCGACTGAGGACGTCGAGTCCGTGCTGGCGGCGCTCCGCCGCCACCACCACCTCCTGGCCTGAGGGGACAACGTCACGTGCCTGGCACCGGGCGTGTCCGCGAGGGACGGGGCGGCAGCGGACGTTCCCGGCGGACCGAAGGGGCCTTGCAACAGTCTGCTGCAAGGGGAGTTCGCGGAGGCGCCCGCGGCTTCCGGGGTCGTTTGCCCGGGCTCGGCCCGGCGCCGGACCTCGCTCAGTCCTCGAGCTTCGCCAGCTCGGTCAGCTCGCTACGGGCGCGCCAGAGCTCCGGGAAGCGCATCTTCGAGATGAGGTTCCCGAGGATCTCCACCGGCGTTCCCTGCGTCCCGACCACCTCGCCGCCGATCACGCGCTCCACGAGCTTGAAGTGGTGCACGCGCCAGAGCGCGATGCGCTCGTCCCACTCCATCAGGAGCTCGCCGAGCTGGTAGAGCTGCTCGAACTCGCGCCCGCGGCGGTAGAGCTCGACGACGGTGAGGCCCCGCTCGCGGAGGAGCTCGTGGAAGGCCTCCCCCAGCGGCGGCGAGACCCGCCGCACGTCCCTGAAGCCGGGCGAGTCGAACCCGCTCCCGTGCCCGAGCACGCGCCGCACCACCTGGTACTCCCAGGGCGACATGTGCTCGAGCATGTGGATCTGGGTCGTGATCAGCTCGATGCACTCGGTCGCCCGGCGCAGGAGCCGGATCGCCGCGTCGAGTTCGCCGGCGCGCATGTGCCCGGTCGCGGTCTCGACCTCGAAGCAGGCCAGCTTGAGCCAGAGCTCCGAGGCCTGGTGCGTCGTCTGGAAGAGGAGCTCGTCCCGGTGGGCCATCTCCTCCGGCGTCTTCTGCAGGGCCAGGAGATCGTCCGTGCGCAGGTAGCGCTCGTAGTCGCTCGCACCCGGGCCCGGGAGGATCGGCGCGAACTCGTCCTCGGTCAGATTCTCGTGCATGCCCCTCGCGCAAGGATACTTTGCCGCTCGATGGAGCATCGCCGCCTGGGAGAAACGGGGATCGAGGTCTCGCGTCTCGCGCTCGGCTGCGGCAACTTCGGCGGAGTCGGCTCCGCGCCGGCCTTCTTCGGCCAGGGCGAGAGCGAGGAGGAGGCTTTCGCGCTCATGGACGCTGCGGCCGCGCTCGGGATCACGCTCTTCGACACGGCCGACGCCTACGGCGGCGGTCGGAGCGAGCGCTGGATCGGGCGCTGGCTCGCGCGACAGCCGGCTGAGACGCGCGGGCGGATCGTCCTCTCGACGAAGGTCTTCCACTCGGTCGAGGGCGACCCGGCCGACCGGGGCCTCGCCCCCGACCGCATTCGCCGGCAGATCGAGGGGAGCCTGGAGCGGCTCGGCGTCGAGCGCGTCGACCTCTACGTCATCCACGCCCCCGACCCGGAGACGCCGATCGCCGACACGCTCGAGGCGCTCGACGGGCTCGTCCGCGCCGGCAAGGTTTGCGCCGTGGGCGCGAGCAACGTGACGGCGCCCGAGCTCGAGCAGGCGCTCGCGGCGAGCGAGGAGCGCGGCCTCGTCCGCTTCGAGTGGGTGCAGAACTCCTACAGCCTCCTCGAGCGCGGCGACGAGGAGGACGTGCTCCCGCTCTGCGCCGAGCACGGCCTCGGCTACACGCCCTTCGGCCCGCTCGCCGGCGGGTGGCTGACGGGCAAGTACCGGCGCGGCGCGTCCTACCCCGAGGGCTCGCGCATGACCCTCCGGCCCGAGCCGTACGAGCGGATCGAGAACCAGCGCACCTTCGCGGGCCTCGAGGCGCTCGAGGCCGCCGCGCGCGAGCGCGGGACGGACATGGCGACGCTCGCCCTGGCCTGGGTCGTCCATCATCCCCTCGTGACCTCGACCATCCTCGGCCCGCGCCGTCCCGCGCACCTCGACCCCGCGCGCGGGGCCCTCGACCTCGCCTTGGGTGAGGACGAGCGCGCCGAGCTGGCGGCGTACTTCCAGGGATGAGCGTCCTCGTCCTCTCCGAGCGCGACCTCGAGCGGCTCCTCCCCATGGAGGAGTGCGTCGAGGTCATGGCCGAGGCCCTCGCGGCGCTCGAGCACGGCGACATGAGCCAGCCGCTCCGCTTCGTCTTCCGGCCGGACGACGCCGAGGGGCTCATGGGCCTCATGCCCGCCCATCGCTCCCGGCCCGAGCCGGCCTTCGGGCTGAAGGCCGTCTGCGTCTTCCCCGGGAACGCGGCGCGCGGCCTCGACGCCCACCAGGGCACCGTCCTCCTCTTCGACGGCGAGACCGGCGAGCTCCGCGCGGCGCTGAACGCCTCGGCGATCACGGCGATCAGGACGGCCGCTGTCTCGGCGGTCGCCACGCGGCTCCTCGCCCGCGAGGACGCGCGCGAGCTCGCCGTCCTCGGCGCGGGGGTGCAGGCGCGCTCGCACCTCGAGGCGATGGCGGCCGCACGCCCCTTCGAGCGCGCGCGGATCTGGAGCCCCACGCGCGCCCACGCCGAGGCCGTCGCCTCGGAGGCCTCGACGCCCTTCCCGGTCGAGGCCGCCGCGAGCGCCGAGGAGGCGGTGCGCGAGGCCGACGTCGTCTGCACGACGACCACCTCCCGGGAGCCCGTGCTCCGCCGCGCCTGGCTCGCCCCCGGGACGCACGTGAACGCGGTCGGCTCGAGCATCGCGACCACCCGCGAGCTCGACACGGAGACGATGGCGGCGGCCTCGCTGTTCGTCGACCGCCGGGAGTCAACGCTGAACGAGGCCGGCGACTTCCTCTTCCCCCGGCGGGAGGGTGCGATCGGCCCCGACCACATCCGCGCCGAGCTGGGCGAGCTCCTCACCGGCCGCGCCGAGGGCCGGACCTCGCCCGACGAGCTGACCGTCTTCAAGTCGCTCGGCCTCGCCGTCGAGGACCTCGCCGCCGCCGAGCACGTCGTCCGCCGCGCCCGCGAGGAGGGCGCCGGCACGGAGGTCGAGCTGTGATCCCGCTCGAGGAGATCCGCGCGGCGCGCGAGCGGATCGCCGGCACGGCCGTGCGCACGCCGCTCGTCCGCCTGCACGTGGACGCGCCCGCCGAGATCCACCTGAAGCTGGAGACCCTCCAGCCCATCAACAGCTTCAAGATCCGCGGCGCCTACAACGCGATCGCGCAGGCCCCGCGCGAGGCGCTCGCCGGCGGCGTCGTCACAGCGAGCGCCGGGAACATGGCCCAGGGTGTGGCGTGGGCGGCGCGGGAGCTCGGCGTCCCCTGCACCGTGATCGTCCCCGACCACGCGCCGCAGACGAAGCTCGACGCGATCGAGCGCCTCGGCGGCGCGTACGTGAAGGTGCCCTTCGACCGCTGGTGGCAGGCGCTCGAGGAGCGCGGCTACCCGGGCGTCGAGGGCGTCTTCGTCCATCCGGTCGAGGACGAGCCGGTGATGGCGGGGAACGGCACCATCGGGCTCGAGCTGCTCGAGGACTTGCCCGACGTGGACACGGTCGTCGTCCCCTGGGGCGGCGGCGGGCTCCTCGTCGGGATCGCGAGCGCGGTCAAGGCCCTACGGCCGGAGACCGAGATCCGGGCGGCCGAGCTCGAGACCGCGGCGCCGCTCGCCGCCTCCCTCGCCGCGGGCGAGCCCCGCGCGATCGACTACCGCGCCACCTGGGTGGACGGGTCCGGCGCGCGCGCTCTCCTGCCGAAGATGTGGGGGCTCGCGCGGCCGCTCGTGACGGCCTCGGACGTGGTCACGCTGGACGAGACCGCGGCCGCCGTCCGCCTCCTCGCCGAACGCGTGCGCGTGATCGCCGAGGGCGCCGGCGCACTCGCGCTCGCCTCGACGCTCGCGGGCCGCGCCGGCGGGGGCAAGGTCGTGGCGATCGTCTCCGGCGGGAACATCGACACCGCCGTCCTGGCCCACATCCTCGCGGGCGAGACGCCGTAGGAGTATCCTCGCCCCACGATGACTGACACGAAGATCACCCTGCCCGAGAGCGCCATTCCCGAGCGCTGGTACAACATCCAGGCCGACATGCCGAACCCGGCGCAGCCGGTGCTCCATCCCGGCACCGGCGAGCCGATCGGCCCGGACGACCTCGCGCCCCTCTTCCCGATGGATCTCATCCTCCAGGAGGTCTCCCGCGACGCCGAGGTGCCGATCCCCGAGCCCGTGCGCGACGTCCTCCGCCTCTGGCGGCCGACGCCCGTCCACCGCGCGTTCCGGCTGGAGCGCGAGCTGGGGACGCGCTCGAAGATCTTCTACAAGTACGAGGGCACGAGCCCGGCCGGGAGCCATAAGCCCAACACGGCCGTCGCGCAGGCCTACTTCGTGAAGGAGTCGGGCCGAACGCGAATCGCGACCGAGACCGGCGCCGGGCAGTGGGGGAGCGCCGTCGCGCTCGCCGCGCAGCTCTTCGGGCTCGAGTGCAAGGTCTACATGGTCAGGGTCTCCTACGACCAGAAGCCGTACCGGCGCTCGATGATGGAGACGTGGGGCGCGACCGTCGTCCCGAGCCCGTCCGAGGACACCAACTCGGGCCGTGCGATGCTCGAGGCGGATCCCGACTCGCCGGGAAGCCTAGGCATCGCCATCTCCGAGGCCGTCGAGGACGCGGCCCAGCGCGAGGACACCGCGTACTCGCTCGGCAGCGTCCTGAACCACGTCCTCATGCACCAGACCGTGATCGGGCAGGAGGCGCTCGCACAGATGGACCAGGCGGGCGTCTTCCCCGACCTCGTCGCCGGCTGCGTCGGCGGCGGCTCCAACTTCGCGGGCCTCGCCTTCCCCTTCCTGCGCGAGAAGTTCGCCGGCCGCGACATCGAGGTCCTCGCCTGCGAGCCCGCCGCGTGCCCGACGCTCACGCGCGGCCCGTACGCCTACGACTTCGGCGACACGGCTCAGCTCACGCCGCTCGTCGCCATGCACACGCTCGGGCACGACTTCGTCCCGCCCGGGATTCACGCCGGCGGCCTTCGCTACCACGGGATGGCGCCGCTCGTCTCGCAGCTCGTCCTCGACGGGCTCGTGCGCGCCGAGGCCTACGGCCAGCGGGACGTCTTCGCCTCCGCCGTGCGCTTCGCCCGTTGCGAGGGGATCATCCCCGCGCCCGAAGCGGCCCACGCGATCCACGGCGTCGTCGAGGCGGCCGCGAAGGCGGACGAGGAGGGCCGCGAGCGCACGATCCTCTTCAACCTCTCCGGCCACGGCCACTTCGACCTGGGCGCCTACGACGCGTACCTGCACGGGAAGCTGGAGGACTTCGAGCTGCCCGAGGAGGAGATCGCGCGGGCGCTGAAGGCGATCGAGCCCCTGCCGAAGCCGGCGGGCACCTCGGCGTAGACGCGCTCGCGTGGCGGGGCTCGAGTCCAGGCGCTTCGACGAGCCGGACGAGATCGTCGAGCTGCCCCGGCTCAGCCAGCACGTTGTCGTCGTGGGCGAGACGATCGTCGCGCGGGTCGTCCACGAGCCCGGGTGGAGATGGGCGGAGCACATGCAGCCGATCGTCGGAACCCCGAGCTGCCAGCACCACCACCAGGGCGTGCTCCTCTCCGGGGAGCTAGCGGTGGAGACCGACACCGGGGCCAGACGGATGATCCGCAAGGGCGAGGCCTTCGACATTCCGCCGGGCCACGACGCCTGGGTCGTCGGGGACGAGCCCGCGGTGACGATCGAGTTCGCGGGCGTGCGCGGCTGGGGGAAGGCCCCGGAGGTCGGCGAGCGCGTCGTCGCGACGCTGCTCGTCACCGACATCGTCGACTCGACGTCGACGGCAGCCGCCCTCGGGGACGCGACCTGGAAGCGGCTTCTCGCCCGGCACGGCGACCGCGCCCATACCGCCCTAGACCGCTTCCACGGACTTCGGGTCACCGACACCGGGGACGGGTTCCTCGCCCTGTTCGACGGCGCGGCCCGCGCCGTCCGCTGTGCGGCCGCGATCCGGGACGGCGCGGTCGAGGACGGGCTCCGCATCCGCGCGGGCGTGCACGCCGGCGAGGTCGAGCGCCAGCCGGACAACGTGCGCGGCGTCGCCGTTCACGCCGCGGCGCGGATCGCCGCCCTTGCCGGCCCGGACGAGGTGCTCGTCTCGGCGTCCGCGGTGAGCCTCGTCGAGGGCTCGGGGCTCTCGTTCGAGGATGCGGGCGAGCATGAGCTCAAAGGCCTTCCCGGGAGGCGCCGCCTCTACCGGCTCGCCGGCTAACGGGGCTCGAACAGCGCGGCCAGCGCCGGGTGGAGGCGCGGCAGGAGGGCCGCGGCCTGCTCTTCGCCGAGATCGAGCGCGCGGCGGGAGCCTGCGCCCTGGCCGAGGTGGAGCTCGAGCGTGCAGAGCCCGGCGCGGCGTTGGCCCGGCGAGCTCCGGAGCTCGAACGTGACCGCGGCGCCGGGATCGAGCTCCGAGCGGCGGCGCACGAGGCTTCCCTCCTGCAGGACGAGCCGGACTCCGTGAAAGGCGTGCCCGAGCTGCCGCCAGCGGTCGAGCGCGACGGCCGCCGCAAGCATGGCGAGGGCGGCGGCGGCGGCGATCCCCCACCACGGCCAGGCGACGCCCGCGAGGACGAAGAGGGCGAGCGGCGCCGGCAGCGCGCGGACGAGCCGGCGCGGGAGGGCCGCGCGCGGGTGCGGCGCGAGCGGCAGGGCGGGATCCGGCGCGAGCGGGT
>DATHVD010000003.1:0-19648 GCA_035461525.1 Gaiellaceae bacterium | reverse complement strand
CTTCGACGAGGACGTGGGCTGGTGGGAGCCGGCACCCGAGCCGCGGGGCGAGCGCCCCGACCCCGCCGCCTGCGAGCTCGAGTTCCTCGCCTTCCTCGCCGCCGCGCGCGCGGCCGCCCCGGACCCGAAGGCCGCCGCCCGCTACCGCGAGACGGAGGACGCGTTCCTCCGCGACCATCTGGGGCGCTGGCTCCCGGTCTTCGCGAAGTCTCTCGCCGCCGAGACCTCCGTCGCCTTCTACGACTGCGTCGCCCGCCTCGGCCGGCGCTTCGTCCAGGACGAGCTGCACGCCCGCGGAATCGTGCCGGCGCCGCTTCCGCGGCGCCGGCCCTCGGCCGTCGAGGGCGACGCGGTCGAGTGCGGCGCCGCCTGAGCCGCTTTTCCGGCGCAGGCTCCGTCCGCACCCGCGCCTATCTTCGTGCCGCGTGGCACGTGTGGTCACCGAGCCGTTCCTCGACTTCGACGAGGACGTGGGCTGGTGGGAGCCGGCACCCGAGCCGCGGGCCCCGCCGCCTCGTCCCCGCGTCCGCGCGCGCCGCCCGCCCCCGCGCACGCTCGCCGGCGACCTCGCCCGGCTGCGTGGGGCGATCGCCCGCTCCCCGGGCGTCGCCGGGCTCGTCCTCCTCGGCGCGTTGCTGGCGGTCGCATTCGCCGTCCGGGTGGCGACCGGCGGAGACGGGGGTGCGGAGCGAGCAGCCAAGCCTCCTCTGGCGCCGCCGCCCGCGGCGGCCGAGCCGGCCGTCCCGGCGGCGGAGGCGCCCGTGCCCGCCGGCCCGGCACGGCCGCTCCGCTCCGGCGACCGGGGCGCGGCCGTCCGCGACCTCCAGACCACGCTCGCGGCGCTCGGCTACGCGGACGCAGCGCCCGACGGCGCGTTCGGCCCCGCGACCGCCTCCGCGGTCGCCGCCTTCCAGGCCGCGAGCGGCCTGCTCGCGGACGGGATCGCGGGTTCCGCCACGTTCGACGCCCTCCGCGCAGGCATCGCCGACCGCGCCGCTCCCGCGGCGGTCCGCGCGGAGGAAGGCCTCGACCGAGCCCTGCGAACGGGGCGGCTGGGCACCGAGTCCGCCGAGCGGTACCGCGCCGCGCTCGACGACGCGCGCTCGGCGCTGACGCTCCTCTCCCCCGGGCGCAGCGCGGCCATCGGAGCGGTGCTCGGCACGGTCGGGGAGCATGCCGACCTCTACGACCCGGCGCGGGCGCTCGCGCTCTTCTCGATGCTCGAGGCCAACACGGCGCACCTGTCGGGGAAGGCGCTTCCCAAGGAGCGTTTCGCGGACATCGTCGGCGCGGACGGCGCCGTCTATCGCTACATGCCGGGCCACGGCTTCCAGTTTCACCCGCTGGCGAACGCCGCCCGGCTGAACGCCCTCGCCCGCCGTGAGAAGACCGAGGAGGCGCGCTCCCTCGCGGACGCCCTCGCCGCCCGGTCGGTGCGGGAGGGGCGAGGAATCGCGTGGGAGTACTACTTTCCCTTCGGCGGACCCTCCCGCTGGACGTCGGCGCTCGCGCAGGCCGTGGCCGCCCAGGCACTCGCCCGTGCCTCCCTGCTCATCGACGACCCGCGGGCGCTGACGCTCGCCCGCGGCGCCTTCCGGACGCTCCCCGGCGAGCTCTCCCGGCCCGTCGAGGGCGGTACGTGGGTGCGCGAGTACGGCTACTCGGACATGGCCGTCCTCAACGCGCAGCTCCAGTCGCTCGTATCGGTCTCCGAGTACGTCGAGTTGAGCGGCGACGAGCAGGCGCGGGCGTTCGGCGCCGACCTCGCCGCCGCGTCGCGCACGCTCCTGCCCCGCTTCGACACCGGCTGCTGGTCGCTCTACGCCCTCGACGGGAACCCGGCCACGCCGCACTACCACGCGTACCACGTCAGCCTCCTGAATCAGCTGGCCCGCTCCACCGGCGAGGCGATCTGGGCGGAGACGGCGGCCCGCTGGCGCGGCTACGAGCGCGTCGGCGGCTGCTGACCGAGCCTGCGGGCGAGCGAGAGCGCGTTCCGGACGGCAAAGCCCTCCCAGTCGTTGTTGAAGTACGCGTAGACGTCGGCTCGGCGTCGCCACTGGCCGAGGCGGCGGGCCCAGGTGGAGAGCTCCCGCTCGGAGTAGTTGCCGCGCCTCCCCCGGCGGCCGTGGTGGAAGCGGACGTACGTCCACTCCGCGGTCAGGCGACGCTCCGCGAACGGCCGCTCGGGCGTGTCGCCGACGACGAGGGCGGCCCCGTGCTCGGCGAGCAGGGCGTAGACGCCGGGCGCGAACCAGCTCGGGTGGCGGAACTCCCAGGCATGGCGGCCGGGCGGCAGCCGGTCGAGCGCGCCGGCGAGGCGCTGGTCGTCCCGGTGGAACGTCTCCGGGAGCTGCCAGAGGATGGGCCCGAGCTTGCCGGCGTCGACGAGCGGCTCGATGCAGGCGAAGAAGCGCTCGACGCCGCGGCCGAGGTCGGTGAGGCGCCGGACGTGCGTGAGATAGCGGCTCGCCTTGACCGCGAAGAGGAACCCGTTCGGCGTGCCCTCCGCCCAGGCGGCGACCGTGTCCCGGCGGGGGAGCCGGTAGAAGGTCGCGTTCACCTCGACCGTGTCGAAGCGCTTCGCGTAGCTCTCGAGCCAGCGCCGCTGCGGCAGCCCCTCCGGGTAGACGACGCCGCGCCAGTGGGGGTAGACCCACCCCGAGCAGCCGATTCGCACGTCACGCACGCCTCTTCCTTACCCGGGAGCGTCCACCTCGGGCCCACGCCGAAGCGTGAGCAGGTAGACGAACGGCGCCGAGAAGACGATCAGGAGCAGCGCCGGCAGCGCCGCCTGGGAGTACGACGCGACCGTCGTCGCCTTCCACACCTCCGTGGCGAGGGTGTCGAAGCCGATCGGTGCGAGGAGCAGGGTCGCGGGCAGCTCCTTCATCGTCGAGAGGAACACGAGCGCGGCGCCGGCGAGGAGCCCCGGCGCGACGAGCGGGGCCGTGACGGAGAGGAACGCCTGCCGGGGGCCGCGGCCGAGCCCGCGCGCCGCCTCCTCCAGGTGCGGGTCGACGCGGAGGAGCGCCGAGTGCGCCCCGGCGACGGCCTGGGGGAAGAAGCGGACGGCGTAGGCGAAGACGAGCAGCCCGAGCGTCTGGTAGAGGAAGCCGCCGTAGCGGGCGCCGAAGAAGACGAGCGCGAGCGCGATCACGATCCCCGGTAGGGCGTTCGACGAGTACGAGAGGCGCTCGAGCGCGCGCGTCCACCGCGCCGGGTAGCGGACGGCGAGAAGCGCGACCGGGAGCGCCGCCGCGACGGTGACGGCGGCCGCGACCGCCGAGACGAGCACGGAGTTGACAGCGGCCCCCCAGGCGGCGTCGAGCGGGCGTCCGAGCGAGAACGCCCGCTCGAGCCAGTAGCCGATGACGGCGAGCGGGAGGAGGAGGGCGAAGCCGACGACGGCCGCGCAGAACCCGGCCGCGGGCCAGCGCCACCGCCTGAGCGGGACCCGCTGCGCGGCGCGCGCGGCGCCGGGAGAGGGGCGGTGGTAGCGCGCCTTCCCGCGCGAGTAGAGCTCGAGCACGAGCACGATCGCCGTGAGGGCCACGAGGACGAGCGAGAGGACGGCCGCGGGCGTCCGGTCGAAGAGCGAGCGGTACTGAAGGAAGATCGCCCGCGTCAGCGAGCTGTAGTTCATGAGGGAGACGGCGCCGAAGTCCGAGATGGTGTAGAGGGCGACGAGGAGCGCGCCGGCGCCGATGGAGGGGCGAAGGACGGGAAGCGTCACCCGCCTGAAGGTCTGCATCCGCGAGCGGCCGAGGCTCCGCGAGGCCTCCTCGAGCGCCGGGTCGAGGTCGCGGAACGCCCCCAGGGTGAGGAGGTACACGTACGGGTAGGTCGCGATCGCGAGCGCGGCGACGGCGCCTCCCAGGCCGTAGATGTCGGGCACGCGCTCGACGCCGAACGGCTCCTCGAGCACTTGCTGGAGGAGGCCCCGGGGCCCGAACGCCGCGAGGAGGACGAGCGCGGCGACGTAGCTCGGGATCACGAGCGGGAGCGCGGCGGCGACCGCCCACACGCGCCGTCCGGGGACGTCGGTGCGCGCCACCAGCCAGGCGAGCGGGACGCCGACGAGGAGAGCGACGCCCGTGACCGCCCCGACGAGGACGACGGTGTTGCCGACGAGCTCGAGGGTGCGGTGCCTGCCGAGGACGCCCCAGGCGTCCGCGCCGCCGCCAGCGGCGCGGACGACGAGATAGACGAGCGGGAGCGAGACGAGCGCGACCGCCGCGACCGCCGCCGCCCCGAGTAGGAACGGCGGGCGGCGGCGGCCGCCCGCGGCGGCCGCCCTCGCTGCCGCCCGCTCGCTCACGGGCCGGCCTCTGGCCCGTGAGCGTCGGGAGCGAGCCGAAGGCGAGCGACGTTCACGTCGTGAAGCCGACCTCGTTCAGGAGCTCGAGCGTCCGCTGGAGCTCGGGCCCGAGCCGGTCGAGCTCGATCAGCGGGCCCTCCAGGCTTTCGAGCGGGGGCAGGCCCTCCGCCCCCTCGACGCCCTCGACGAGGGGGAACTCGGACTCGGCGGCGTCGGCGTAGAACTCCTGGCCGGAGTCGGAGAGGAGGAACTCGAGGAAGCGCTCGGCCGCGTCGCGGTGCTCGGCCCCGTCGAGGATCGCGGCGCCGGCGACGCTCACGAGAGCTCCGGGGTCGTCGCCGGAGAAGTAGTGGTTCTCGATCGGCGCGTCCGGCTGCTCGCCGCGGACGACGTAGAGGTAGTAGTGGTTGACGAGCCCGACGTCGACCTCTCCGGAGGCCGCGGCCTCGACGATCGGGGTGTTCCCGTCGTAGAGCATGGGGTCGTTCGCCTGGATCCCCTCGAGCCAGTCGCGCGTCCGCTCGTCGCCCGCGGTCAGCCGCATGGTCGTGACGAACGCCTGGAACGACCCGTTGGTCGGGGCCATGCCGATCCGGCCCTCCCACGCCGGGTCGACCAGGTCGAAGACGGACGCCGGCAGCTCGCTCTCCGGGACGGCGTCGGTGTTGTAGACGAGGACGCGGGCCCGGCCGGACGTGCCGACCCAGTGGCCGTCCGGGTCGCGGTAGCGCTCCGGCACGCGGTCGAGGACGCCCTCCGGGAGCTCCGCGAGGAGGCCCTCCCCCTCGACGGCGCCGAGCGCACCCGGGTCCTGGGCGAAGAAGACGTCCGCGGGGGAGTTGCCCCCTTCCTCGGCGATGGTCGCGGCCAGCTCGGCGCTGTCGCCGTAGCGGACCTCGGCGGCGATCCCCGTCTCCTCCTCGAAGAGCTCGAAGAGCGGAGCGACGAGCTCCTCCTCCCGCCCCGAGTAGACGACGAGCGTGCCGCCGTCCCCGCTCGCCGATGCGCCGTCGTTGTCGTCGTCGTTCCCGCCGCACGCCGCGGCGACTACGAGAAGGAGCGCCGCGGCTCCGGTCGCAAGCACCCTCGTGCACACACGAACCTCCAGTTGTAAGGTCTGCCTTACAGGCATTGCGCGGCCGACCTTACAAACGCCGCGGCGCAGGCGTCAAGGGAGAGGCGACCCACGATGGGCCGAGAAGCTAGTGGAAGAGGGCGACACGGCCGGCGTGCGGCCTGACCGCCACGCGGGCGCCGAGGGGGATGGCCTCGTTCGAGGGCCGCTGCGAGCAGACGGTCGTCCCGTCCCCGAGCCGGACGCGGTAGAAGACGTCGTGCCCGCGGAACTCGCGGCAGACGACCTCGCCCACGCCGGCCGGGTCGACGGCGAGCTCGAGGAGCTCCGGCCTGACGAGCACCTGGACGTCGCCGTGGTCGCCGTTGGGGGCGGGGAAGCGGCCCACGAGCGTCTCGACGAGCCCGCCCTCGACGCGTCCCGGCAGGAGGTTGGCTGCGCCGACGAACTCGCCGGCCCAGCGCGTGGAGGGCCCGTAGTAGATCTCCTCCGGGGCGCCGGTCTGGACGATCTCCCCCTCGCGCATGAGCGCCACGCGGTCGGCGAGCGAGAAGGCCTCCTCCTGCTCGTGCGTGACGAGGAGGACGGTGACCCCGGTGGCGCGGAGGATCTCCGCGAGCTCGTCGCGCATCGATGCGCGCAGCACCGGGTCGATGTTGCTCCACGGCTCGTCCAGGAGGACGACCGACGGCTCCGGCGCGAGGGCGCGCGCGAGCGCGACGCGCTGCTGCTGGCCCCCGGAGAGCTCGTGCGGGTAGCGGCCGGCGTGCCGCCCGAGGCCGACAAGGTCGAGTGCCTCGGCCACGCGGGCCGCGCGGCCCCGCCGGGGGAGGCCGAAGCCGACGTTCCCGGCCACGCTCAGGTGCGGGAAGAGCGCGTAGTCCTGGAAGACCATGCCCACGTGCCGGCGCTCCGGGGGCACCCAGCGCGAGCCGGCGACGATCTCCTCGCCGAGCCGGACGACACCCTCGTCGGGGGCCTCGAATCCGGCGATCAGCCGCAGGAGCGTCGTCTTGCCGCAGCCGCTGGGGCCGAGGAGGGCGACGAACTCGCCCCGGCGCACCTCGAGGCTCGCCGCCTCGACCGCCCGGACCGTGCCGAAGCGCTTGGAAACGCGCTCGAGCCGGATCATGGTCGGCGTCATGTCAGGGTCACCTTACACGAGCCGCGAGCCGAGCCAAACACGAGTCGCGGGGACGCTAGGGCGAGCCGGGCGCGGCCTCGACGAGCTCTTTCAGGCGGGCGAGATCGGCCTCGAGCTGCTTCTGCGCATGGCGCGTGACGATGGGCGCGAAGAGGCGCGCGGCGAGCATCGTGAAGCGCGCCTCGACGCGAACGGAGACCCGCGTCCCCCCGGGCGTCTCCTCGAGGCGCTGCGAGCTCGTGCCCTCGAAGCCCTTCGCATCGAGCTTGACGGTGAGCGCACGGCCCGGCTCGACCTCGACGAGCTCGGCGTCGACCTCGGTGCGCTGGCCGTGGTCCTCGAAGACATCGCGGTGGAGGCTGCCCACCTCGGGCGGGCCGGGCGTCACGGACTCGCTCTCGACGAGGGCGCCCATCCAGCGGAGCCGGAGCTCGGGCTCGACCAGCCAGGGGAAGACCTCGGCGGGCGGAGCTGCGATCTCGACGGCGTGCTCGTTCCGGTGCACGTCCTAACGCTCGGCCGGCGGCTCGCCCGACCGCCGCATCTCCTCGGCCGCGGCGCGGCCCTCCTCGTGGATGCGGCGGCGCATCGCCTCGAACTCGTCCGCGGGCGGGGGCTCGGCGGGAGGGGGCTCCTCGCGGGGCGCGCGCGGCCCGGCGGGGCCCGCCTCCGGCTCGGGCTCTGGCGCCGCCTCCTCGGGCGCCGGCTCCTCGACGATGGTCTCGGCGCCCATGCCGGCCACCTCGAAGTCTCCCTCGTCGGCCGGGGCGGCGCGCGCCTCCGCGAGCTTGCGCCGGAGGTCCTCGGCGCGCTCGTCGGCCGGCGCCGAAGGCGCCTCGCGCGCGCGCCGGCGGCGGGCGGCGAGAGCCCCGATTGCCGCTCCGGCGGCCGCGACCAGCACGAGTGCTGTGTTCCGTCTCACTTTCGGCACTCTTGCACGACACTCCGGGCGCGGGCAAGGGTCGGACGCTCGCTATACTCGACGGGCTTCCTGCTCCGCCGGGCGCCGCTGATTCCCGAGCGGCGCGCGAAAGGCGGAGCCGACTAGACCGAGGGAAGGAGAGACAGGGAACCGTGAACCCATACGAGATCATGCTGCTGCTCGACGCCGAGCTCGCCGACGAGCGCCAGGAGGAGATCCTCACGCGCATGCGCGAGCTCGTGGAGCGGCGTGGAGGGTCGTGGCAGTCCCAGGACGCGTGGGGCCGCCGGAAGCTCGCCTACGAGATCGATCACAAGGCCGAGGCGTTCTACCACCTCCTCCAGCTCGACTGCGACGCGGAGACGCTCGCCGAGCTCACCCGCGTCCTCAAGATCACCGACGGCGTCCTGCGGCACATGGCCGTCCGGCGCATCCCGGCGTCGCGCACGACCCCGGCGCGGCACCAGTCTCCGCCACGCGAGCGGGCGGCGGCGCCGCGCGAGCCCGAGGCCGTCCAGGCGGCGGAGTAGGATAGAACAGACGTTCGACTGAGGAGCTCTGAATCATGGCTGGAGACATCAACCGCGTCACGCTCGTCGGCCGCCTCACGCGCGACCCCGAGCTTCGCCACCTGCCGTCGGGCCAGCCGGTCCTGCAGCTCGGCCTCGCCGTCAACGGCCGCCAGCGCGACGACGCCGGGAACTGGATCGACAAGCCCAACTTCTTCGACGTGAAGGTCTTCGGCAACCAGGCGGAGATGCTCTCGCAGCACCTCGCCAAGGGCCGCCGCGTCGGCATCGACGGCCGCCTCGATTGGTCGTCGTGGGAGGCCCAGGACGGCGGCAAGCGCTCGAAGGTCGAGGTCGTCGCCTTCCAGGTGCAGTTCCTGGACAGCCGCGGCGACGCGGGCGAGGGCGGGGGCTCGTACATCCCCTCCTCCGACGTCTCGGCCGACCAGACCGACTTTGCGCCCGCCGGGGCGAAGGCCGCCGCCGACGACGACATCCCGTTCTAGAAAGAGAAGCGAGACGCATGCCACAGCAGACGAAGCGGCGCCGGCCGCCGACCTCGCCCGGCCCCGGCCGGCGGAAGAGCTGCTACTTCTGCCGCGAGAAGGTCGAGGAGGTCGACTACAAGAACTACAACCAGCTCCGGCGCTACATCTCGGAGAAGGGGAAGATCCGCTCGCGCCGGATCACCGGCGCCTGCCGCCGGCACCAGGACCAGATCGCGGTGGCCGTGAAGCGCGCGCGCGAGGTCGCACTCCTCCCGTACGTCGACTCCCACCACGTGAGCCGCTGATGGACGTCATCCTGCTCCAGGACGTCGAGAAGGTCGGCTTGCGCGGCGAAGTCGTCTCGGTCGCGCGCGGCTACATGCGCAACTACCTCCAGCCGCGCCGGCTGGCGCAGCCTGCGACCCCCGCGCTCGTCGCGGAGCTCGAGCGGCGGGAGGCGACGCGCGCGCGCCAGGAGGCCCGGACGGCCGAGCAGGCCGAGCACGTCGCCGAGGTCCTGCGCAAGACCGTACTGCGCTTCGAGGTGAACGCGGGCGAGACCGGCACGCTCTTCGGCTCGGTCACGAGCACGGATATCGCCGACGAGATCTGGCGGGCACGCGGGATCCGCGTCGACCGACGCAAGATCGAGCTCGACGGCGCGATCAAGCGGATCGGGCGCTACGAGGTGCCGATCGCCGTCTTCGAGGACGTCCGCGTCGAGGTGAAGACGCTCGTCGTTCCGCTCGGCGGCGAGCTGCCGCCCGAGGAGGAGCTCGAGGCGATGGCGGCGGCCGAGGCCGCCGCCGCCGCGGAGGCCGCCGGCGAGGCGGCGGAGAGCCAGGCGGAGATCGAGGCAGCGATCGCCGAGGTCGAGGCGAAGGAGGCGGCCGAGGCCGGGGCCGAGGAGATGCTGACGGAGCCGGGCCCGGAGGCCGCTGCGCCGGCGGAGGCCGAGCCTGCGGCGGATCTTGAGACGCCCGCCGAGCCGGCTGCGGAGGCTGCCGAGCCGACTTCGGAGGTCGCCGGCGCCGGCGAGGCCGCGGGCGACCCGGAAGCCGAGCGCGAAGCCTGAGCCTCAGGCGCCGCCCGGCGCCTCGACGATCTCGTAGTGCGCCGAGCGCTCGTCCCAGCGGGAGAGCACCGCGCGCGCGGCGTCTGGCACGACGGCGACCTCCGGGTCGTCGCCGGCGAACGCTCGCACCGCGTCCCAGGACTCCCAGAGGGTCAGCGTGGCAAACTCCACCTCGCCGTCGACGTCCCGGCGGAAGAGGTAGGCGCCGCGCTGACCCCGGAAGCTGCGCACCCAGGGAAAGATCTCCCCGCGGAGGAGCGCCTCGTACGCGTCCGCGTCCTCGGTCGCGGCCGCCCAGCCCCGCCACCAGCGCGCAATCATGCTGCTACGAACGCGGGCGGGTGACGCGTTCTTCCCGGGAAGAAAGCCGCCGCCCCGGCCGTCCAGGAGTCAACGGCCCCACTACGGGCCCTCCTCGAAGGCGCGGGGCGCCGAACGCGGCGCGGCGCCCCGCCGCCTGTCAGGCGGCCGCGAGGTCGGAGAACTTCGCGTAGCGCTTCAGGAACGAGAGCTTGACGGTGTCCGTCGGCCCGTTTCGGTGCTTGGCGACGATCACCTCGGCGAGGCCCTGCTGGTCGGAGTCCTCGCCGTTGTAGTACTCGTCGCGGTAGACGAACATGACGATGTCGGCGTCCTGCTCGATCGACCCGCTCTCGCGCAGGTCGGAGAGGATCGGCCGCTTGTCGTGCCGCTGCTCGACCGCGCGCGAGAGCTGGGAGAGCGCGACGATCGGAACGTCGAGGTCGCGGGCGAGCACCTTGAGCGAGCGCGAGATCTGCGAAACCTCCTGCACGCGGTTCTCGGCCGACGTCCCGGAGGTCATCAGCTGGAGGTAGTCGACGATGATGAGGCCGAGGTCCGGGTGCTTGCTCTTCAGCCGCCGGGCCTTCGAGCGGATCTCCATCATCGTGATCGAGCCCGTGTCGTCCACGTAGATCGGCGCCTTGGCCAGCTTGTCGCAGGCGGTAGTCAGGCGCGGCCAGTCCTCGGCCGAGAGCTTGCCGGTCCGAAGCCGCTGCGACTCGACCTTGGCCTCGCTGCACATGAGCCGCTGCGTCACCTCGGACTTCGACATCTCCAGGGTGAAGAGCGCGACGGGCACGCTCCCCCGGACGGCGAGGTTCGCCGCCATGCAGAGGCCGAGCGCCGACTTGCCCATGCTCGGGCGCGCGGCAACGATCACGAGGTTCCCCTCCTGGAAGCCGGAGGTGATCCGGTCGAGGTCGCGGAAGCCCGAAGGGACCCCCGTCACGTCTGCGCCCGACTCGTAGAGCTGCGTGATCCGCTCGAAGCTCTCCTTGAGGAGCGCCTCGATGTGGGCGAACTCGCTCGTCGCCTTCTCCTGCGAGAGGTCGAAGAGCACCTGCTCGGCGCGGTCGACGAGCTCGGCGGTCTCGCCGGGCCGCTCCCAGCCGAGCCGCGCGATCTCGCCGCCTGCGCGGATGAGGCCGCGGAGCGTGGCCGACTCCTTCACGATCTGGGCGTAGTGGCCCGCGTTCGCGCTCGCCGGCGCGAGGGCGGCGAGCTCGTGCACGCGCACCTTGCCGCCGGCATCCTCGAGATCGCCTCGCTCGTCGAGCTCGTCCACGAGCGTGATCGCGTCGACGGGCTCCCCCTTCGCGTAGAGGGCGAGCGCGGCCCGGTAGATCTTCGCGTGTGTTTCGCGGTAGAACTCGCGGCCGTCGGCCGAGAGCACGTCGGTGACCGCCGCGATCGCCCCGGCGGAGAGCATCATCGCGCCGAGGACGGACTCCTCGGCGTCGAGGTTCTGCGGCGGAACCTGCGGCTCCGCCTGCCGGGCCAGCGCCTGCGCCATCGGCCCTATTTGTCCATGTCCGCGCGGCGCCCGCCAGGTCTGGACAAGCCGGTTGTCCCCACTGCCCTCGCCGCGACCGTCCGTGGACGAGCCGGCGCCGGAAGCGCCTCGGTTGCGGTCCTCGCGAACATCTGTTCGCTCCATTGTGCCGCAAGAGCCGCCGGAAGTCCACACGTCTTCCCCAGGGACACGACCCGGCGAGGCGTCTTTTTCCCCGGCCGCTTGCCGCACGTTGCGGAGAAATCCGTCGTCGTCCACACGCCTGTAGACGGTCGTGTGGACGCTGCCGATGGGACGGTGCCGCCTCGGCGCGCGCACGGATCTAAGCTCCCGGCAGATGCCGGCCACCGTGATCGTGGGCGCCCAGTGGGGCGACGAGGGCAAGGGGAAGATCGTCGACCTGCTCGCGCAGGGCTCCGACATCGTCTGCCGCTACCAGGGCGGCCCGAACGCCGGCCACACGATCGTGCGCGACGGAGAGACGTTCAAGCTCCACCACGTCCCCTCCGGCATCCTCGCCGGCAAGCTCTCCGTGATCGGCGCCGGGTGCGTCGTGGATCCCGGCCTCCTCGTCGCCGAGCTCGACGACCTCGAGCGCCGCGGCATCTCGACGGAGGGGGTGCGGGTCTCGGGGAACGCGCACCTGATCATGCCGTGGCACGTCGCCATCGACTCCGCGAGCGAGCGGCGGCTCGGCCGCCTCCAGATCGGGACGACCCGACGCGGCATCGGCCCCGCCTACGCGGACAAGGCGGCCCGCATCGGCATCCGCGTCCAGGACATCCTCGACCCGAAGATCCTCCGGCAGAAGTTCGAGACGGCGCTCGCGGAGAAGAACGTCGTCCTCGAGCGCATCCACGGGGTCGAGCCGCTCGAGGTCGAGGAGCTCGCGGAGCGGATGGAGGAGCACGCCGTCCGCCTGCGACCGGCCGTCGACGACACGTCCCTCCTCGTCGACCGGGCGCTGCGGGAGGGCCGGCGCGTGCTCCTCGAGGGCGCCCAGGGGACGCTCCTCGACCTCGACCACGGCACCTATCCCTTCGTCACCTCGTCGAGCCCGATCGCGGGCGCGGCGGCCGTCGGCGTCGGCATCGGCCCGACGCGGATCGACCGCGTCCTGGGTGTCGCCAAGGCGTACGTGACGCGCGTCGGCGAGGGGCCGTTCCCGACCGAGATTCTCGGGCCCGACCAGGAGCGCGTGCGCGAGCTCGGGGCCGAGTACGGGACGACGACCGGGCGCGAGCGCCGCTGCGGCTGGCTCGACCTCGTCGCGCTCCGCTTCGCGGTGCGCGTGAACGGCATGACCGGCCTCGTCCTCACGAAGCTCGACGTGCTCTCGGCCTTCGCCGAGATCCCCGTCTGCACCCGCTACCGGCTTCCCGCCGGGACGGAGACGGACGAGTTCCCGGCGCACCAGAGCGACTTCCACCACGCCGAGCCGGTATACGAGCCCCTTCCCGGCTGGCTCGAGCCGCTCGACGGGGCGGCCTCGATGGCCGACCTCCCGGCGGCGGCGCGCGCGTACGTGTCGTTCGTCGAGGAGCGCCTGGCCGTCGAGGTCTCGCTCATCTCGGTCGGCGCCGAGCGCGATCGCGTCGTCGCGCCGCGGGGGCTTGCGAGCGTGGCCGGGTGAGACGCGTCAACCTCTTCCGGGCGCCCGTCGAGGAGATGGCGGGCCGCCGCGACGGCTACCGGACGCTGGTCGCCCGGCTCGGGCCGCAGCTCGGCGCCGATCTCGTCGGCGCCTCCGTCTACGACCTGCCGCCCGGACAGAGCAGCTTCCCGTACCACTACGAGTACGGCACCGAGGAGTGGCTCCTCGTCGTCACCGGCCGACCGACGCTCCGGCATCCCGAGGGCGAGGACGAGCTCGAGGCCGGCGACGTCGTCTGTTTTCCAGAGGGCCCGGCCGGCGCGCACAAGCTCACGAACGCCACTGATGAGACCGCGCGCGTCGTCATCTTCTCGACGAAGGCCGAGCCCGCCGTCGCCGTCTACCCGGACAGCGGCAAGGTCGGCCTCTGGACCGGGAACGACGAGGACGACCTCCTCATCCGCCGCGAGAGCGCCGTCGACTACTGGGACGGCGAGGCGTAGCCCCTCCTCGCTGGCGCCCGGAACGCGGGCCACGCAGGAGGCGGCCCCGCAGGCCGGGCGCATGCTACTCGGCGGCGGGCGGGAGGTCTCCCGGCGCGTTCACGTTTGCGAGCAGCGCCTCCTCACAGGCGACGGTCCGCGCGTCGAGCTCGTCCAGGGCGCGGTGGAGGGCGAGGTCGCCCGCGGCCATGCGGCGCTCGAGCACGGGCAGCGCGCTGCGCCGGTAGGCACCGGGCAACGGCCCGGTCTGCGGGACGGCCGCGTCGGCTCCTTCCACGGCGGCGGCGAGATCGCGCAGGAGCGCCGCCGTCACACGGGGCATGTCCGTCGGGAGCACGACGCAGACCTCGGCGTCCGCTTCGCGGAGCGCCGCGGCGACGCCGACGATCGGCGCGCGGACGACGCTGCCGTCGTCCAGAAGCGGAAAGGGCAGGTCGAGCGCGTCGTCCGCCTTGCCGACGACCAGGACCCGCCCGAACGCTTCCGCCAGCGTGCGGTGGGCGCGTTCTGCGAGCGTCTCGCCTTCGTAGGGCGCCAGCGCCTTCGGCGAGCCGAACCGCGTGCTTGCGCCCCCAACGAGGAGGACGCCGACTACGCCGTGCCGGCTGTGTACCACGCGCGCGCGCTCAGCCGGAACGGCCCCTCGGGCTCCCCCAGCCGCCGCCGGAGCTCTGCCGCGAGCGCGCGGCGGCGCTCGGCGTCGAGGGAGGCCGTGTAGGCGCCGGCCGGCCCGACGCCCGACTCGAGCGGCGCCCAGAGATCCTCGAAGCTCTCGTAGCCCGCGGAGACGACGAGCCGGCCCTCCTCGACGTCGCCGAGGCCCGCCTCCCGCCAGAGGCCCGCCAGCTCTCCCTCGTCGTCGAAGCGCATCGCCGTCCGCTCGTCGCGGCCCTCCACCCGCTCGGGCTCGAGCGCTGCTGCGGCCTCCCAGAACGCGCGCAGGAGCGTCATCTCCTCCGCGTAGTCCCAGACGCAGGCGGCGACGGTACCGCCCGGACGGACGACGCGGCGCATCTCGGCGACGCCGGCATGAGGATCGGCCATGAAGTTGACGACGAGCTGGGCGAGGGCTGCGTCGAAGGCGCCGTCCTCGAACGGAAGCTCCTCGGCGCGGGCGAGGCGCACGTCGACGCCGGGCAGGCGCGCCGCAACCGCCTCGAGGAAGGGCTCGGAGGGGTCGACGGCGGCGACGTTCTCCGGCCCGAGGCGGTCTGCGAGCACGCGGGTGAGGGCGCCGGGACCGCAGCCCACGTCCAGCGCCCGCATGCCGGGAAGAACGCCCGCGGCCGACGCGAGCGCCGACCCGAGCTCGCCGCTGTAGCGGCCGACGAAGCGATCGTACTCCTCCGCCGCGACCGCGAACGTCATGCGATCCGCCCCGGCTCCGTGTAGACGTTGATCCGGCCCGCGCGCACGAAGCCGCAGAGGGTGATGCCGCGATCCTGGGCGAGCTCCACGGCGAGCGTCGACGGCGCGCCGACCGCGACCACGAGCGGGCAGCCCGCCACGGCGGCCTTCTGTACGAGCTCGAACGAGAGCCGCCCGCTGACGCAGAGGATGCGGCCCGAGAGCGGGAGCAGCCCTTCGAGGAACGCGCGCCCGAGGACCTTGTCCATCGCGTTGTGGCGGCCGACGTCCTCGCGCGCGACGAGGAGCGTCCCGTCCGGCTCGAAGAGACCCGTCGCGTGGAGCCCGCCCGTGGCCGCGAAGGCGGGCTGGGCGGCGCGGAGGCGCTCGGGAAGGCGCGAGACGAGCGCTGCGGAGACAAGGAGGTCGCTCTCCACGCGGGACGCCTCGACGGCGACCGCCTCGAGCGCCCCCTTTCCGCAGACGCCGCAGGAGGACGTCGTATAGAAGTTCCGCCGCAGGCGCTCGGGGTCGAGACCGCCCTCGACCTCGACCTCGACGACGTTCGCGGCCAGGTCCCGGGTCGGCCCGGCGGCGACCGCGGCGATGCCCTCGGAGCGGAGGAAACCGAGCGCGAGCTCCTCGTCGTGCCCCGGCGTCCGCATGGTCACGGCGACCGGATGCCCGCCGACGCGGATCTCCAGGGGCTCCTCGACCGCGATCTCGTCAGGCCCGGCCTCCCCGCCGGGGAGCCGCAGCACCTCCGTGCGGGCCGCGGAGTACGGCGGCAGGACGTTCACTATGATCGAACCATAGACGTCCTCAAGCTCACCGAGCTGCTCCCTGCGCTGCCGACGGAGCGGACGCGGCTCCTCGACAACCTCGGCCGCGTGAGGAGGGAGGTCGGCCCGCTCACGGCCGAGCTCTCCGACGCCGTCGCCGACCACATGGGGATCCGGCGGGGCGAGGTGCACGAGGTCGTTTCCTTCTACTCGTTCCTGCGCGTCCCGACGGACGCCGTTCGCGTCTGCATCGGCCCCGTCTGCGACTGCCTCGGCGCGAAGGACCTGCTCGCACGGGAGCAGGAGCGCGCCGACGGCGTGCCGGTGCTCGGCGTCGAGTGCCTCGGCCATTGCGACCTCGCGCCCGTCCTCCTGCGCGGCGACGACGTCGAGCCCGAGGTCGTGCACCGTGCGAACGACGGCCCGTCGACCGGCCTGGCCCAGGCGGACGAGACGCTCGCGGACTACGAGGCGCGCGGCGGTCTCGCCGTCCTGCGCAACCTGCCGCCGCCGGACCGGATCGTCGCCGAGCTGAAGGCGGCCGGGCTCGCGGGCTACGGCGGCGCCGGCTTCCCCACGGGGCTCAAGTGGGAGGCGGTCGCGCGCGAGCCGGGGCCGCGCTACATGGTCTTGAACGCGGACGAGGGCGAGCCCGGGACGATCAAGGACCGGTACCTGATGGAGCGCCGGCCACACCTCGTGCTCGAGGGGATGCTGATCGCCATGCGCTTCGCCGAGGCCGCCGAGGGATTCGTCTACCTGCGCGAGGAGTACGCGACGGCGAGGGTGCGGCTCGAGCGCGCGCTGGCCGAGCTTCGCGGGGCCGGCGTGCTGGACGGCCTCTCCGTCGAGCTCGTGATCGGCGCCGGCGCCTACATCTGCGGCGAGGAGACGGCCATGCTCGAGTCGATGGAGGGCCGCCGCGGCATGCCGCGCCTGAAGCCACCGTTCCCGAGCCAGGTCGGCTACCTCGGCCGGCCGACGCTGATCAACAACGTGGAGACGCTCGCGCACGTCCCGGTGATCCTGCGGGACGGCGGCGAGGCCTGGCCGCGGGTGCGGCTCTGGTCCGTCTCGGGCGCGGTGAGCCGCCCCGGGTGCTACGAGGCGCCGCTCGACTCGACCCTCCGGGAGCTGATCGACGACCACGCAGGCGGCGCGACGGAGGAGATCGGCGCGATCGTCCCCGGCGGCGCCGCGAGCGGGATCCTCCCGCCGGAGGCACTCGACGTGCCGCTTACGCGCGACGCCCTCCGCGAGTGGGGCGTGGGCGCCGGCTCGGCGGGCGTCCAGGTCTTTCCGCGAAGCTACTCGCCGCTGCGCCTTCTCGCCGAGACGATGCGCTTCTTCGCCGAGGAGTCGTGCCAGAAGTGTACGCCCTGCCGGCTCGGCAACCGCGGGTTGCACCACCTGCTCGAGGAGCTCGATCGCGGACGCGTCGTCATGCCGCGCGCGCAGGTCGAGGAGTGGCTCGACGCGATGGCGGCGACTTCGATCTGCGGCCTCGGCCAGGGCGCGCCCTTCCCGGTGCGGGCGGCGTTCCGCTACTGGCCGGAGCTCTTCGCCCCGCTCGGCGAAGAGCCGCACGCGGCGTGACCCTCGCCGACCGCGACGACCCCCTCGCCCGCTTTCGCGACGAGTTCGTCTTCGAGGAACGCGGGCCGCTCTACGTGGACGGGAACTCGCTCGGCCGCCTCCCCCGCCGAACACGCGAGGCGCTCGCCGCCGCCCTCGAGGAGTGGGGGACGTCCCTCGTTCGCGGCTGGCGCGACTGGATCGACCTGCCGGCCTCGGTCGGCGACCTCCTCGCCGAGGGCGTGCTCGGCGCCCGTGCGGGGGAGGTGCTCGTCTGCGACTCGGTGACGGTGAACCTCTACAAGCTCGCCCGCGCCTCCCTCGCCGCGCGGCCGGGACGCCCGGTCGTCGTCACCGACCGCGGCAACTTCCCGACCGACCGCTACGTTCTCGAGGGCCTCGGCGCGCCGCTCCGATTCTTTGACACGGACCCGATCGAGGGCCCGACCGTCTCCGACGTCGAGGCGGCCTGTGCGCCGGGCGACGTGGGCCTCGTCGTCCTCTCCCACGTCGGCTACCGGTCGGGCGCGCTCGCCGACCTGCCGGCGATCACGGCCGCCGCACACGAGGCGGGGGCGCTCGCCCTCTGGGATCTCAGCCATTCCGCCGGGGCCGTCCCGGTCGGCCTCGCCGAGCACGGCGCCGACCTCGCCGTCGGCTGCACGTACAAGTACCTGTGCGCAGGGCCGGGAGCGCCCGCCTTTCTCTACGTCCGCTCGGATCTCCAGGAGGAGCTGCGCTCCCCCGTCCAGGGCTGGTTCGGGCAGCGCGACCAGTTCGCGATGGAGCGGCCCTACGAGCCGGTAGAGGGCGTCGCCCGCTTCCTCGCCGGCACGCCGCCGATTCTCGGCATCGTCGCCGTGCGCGCGGGCGCCGAGCTCGTCGCCGAAGCGGGGATCGATCTGATCGCGGCGAAGAGCAGGGCGCTCACGTCGCTGGCCGTCGGGCTCCACGCCGAGCTGCTCGCGCCGCTCGGCGTCGAGCTGGGGACGCCGCGCGACCCGGGGCGACGCGGCGCCCACGTTTCCTTCCACCACCCCGAGGCGTGGCGCGTCTGCAGGGCGCTCATCGAGCGGGCGAACGTGATTCCCGACTTCCGCGGCCCGGAGGCCATCCGCTTCGGCTTCCCGCCGCTCTCGACCAGCTTCGCCGACGTCCGTGAGGCGGTCGAGCGCCTGCGCGGCGTCTTGGAGCGGCGCGAGCATCTCGAGTTCGATTCGGGCCTCGCGCGGGTCACCTAGCCGCGCCGGGGTCGCCCGTTCGCCCGCGAGCTCGCCCCGCCTTGCCGGGCCGGACAGCCGGCGGGAACCGGAATCGCTGACGCGTCTGACTGCGGGTCCCGACCCGCCCCCTACTCGCCGCTCAGGCTATCCTGGGAACTCGCGCGTGTCACACGCAAGGCGTGCCGAGATCGTGCCGAAGAGGGTGCGGACCAGGCAACCGCTCCCGAGCCTGCCGCTCCCTCTCCGCATGGCTCGCGGGAGGAGTGCGTAAGATCAAGCCATGGCCCGGGTGGTTGAGTTCACGCTCGACGGCGAGACCGTCGGCGCGCCCGAGGGCGAGCTGCTCGTCCACGCCGCCGCACGGCACGGCGTCTTCATCCCGACCCTCTGCCACGACGACAAGCTCGAGCCGTACGGCGGCTGTCGCATGTGCGTCGTCGGCGTCGAGGGCTCGCCGCGGCCGCTTCCCGCCTGCGCCACGCCCGTCGCCGAGGGCATGGCCGTCTCCACGAACAGCGCCGTCCCGCAGTATCAGCGGACGCTCACCGAGATGCTCCTCACCGAGCACATGCACCCGGATCCGGGCGGCCGCCCGAACGAGCTCGTCGACCTCGCCGAAGAGCTCGGAGCGGAGGCGCCCTTCATCCTCCCAGATGCGAAGCGCGAGCCGTACGACGACCGCAACAAGCTGATGGGGTACGACCCCGACGCGTGCATCCTCTGCAACCGCTGCGTCCGCTACACGCAGGAGGTCATGCAGTGCTCCGCGCTCTCGCTCGAGGGCCGCGGACCGCACGCGCGGATCGTCCCGACGCACGGGTACTCCTGGCTCGACACCGAGTGCGAGCTCTGCGGCGGCTGCCTCTCCGTCTGCCCGACCGGCGCGATCTACGAGAAGTTCGAGGAGGGGACGTCCCGTCCCGAGCGCGCGCTCGAGAAGGTCAAGACGACGTGCACGTACTGCGGCGTCGGCTGCCAGATCGACCTGAACGTTGACCCGGAGACGAAGCGGATCGTGAAGGTCACGTCCGACCCGACGTACCTCCCGAACGAGGGCAACCTTTGCGTCAAGGGGCGCTTCGCGTTCAACTTCGTCCACCACCCGGACCGGCTGACCGAGCCGCTCGTCCGCGGGGAGGACGGCGAGCTCCACCCGACGACGTGGGAGCACGCGCTCTCGACCGCGGCCGCCGGCCTCAACCGCGTGAAGGCCGAGCACGGGGCGCAGGCGATCGGGATCCTCGCCTCGGCCCGGCTCACGATGGAGGAGAACT
>DATHVD010000002.1:0-8896 GCA_035461525.1 Gaiellaceae bacterium | reverse complement strand
CGGCCACGGCCGGGGTCTGACCCCGGCCGTGGCCGCTAGGGACGGTGATCTCGCCCGGATTCTGTGGGACCCGTTCCGGCCGCGCCCGCAAGGGACCGGGGCCGGACGGCGAGAGCGATCGCGGCGCGCCGACCCGGGAAGGGCGCGGCCGAAGCGGCCGGGGATCCGTCCCCAACTGCCGGCCGGACGGGACATGACAGGGGTCAGACCCCGGGCCGTGGCCGGAGGAGACGGTGGCCGGCGGCGGGCGCCTCGCGTCAGCCTGCAGCGGCGGCTTCGAGCTCGTCGGCGGCGGCGCGAACGGTCTCGGTCACGCGGAGGTTCTCGACGATCGAGGCGGCGTCCTCGACCCCGCCCGCGGCGGCGACGGCGCTCACGCGGCCGAGCTGGGTGCGAAGCTCGCGGAGCCGCGAGGCGAGCCGCTCCCGCTTCGGCTCGACGTCGCCGGACGTCGTCGAGGCCGCGAGGGTCTGAATCTGCTGCTCGAGCTGCTCCCGGATCTGGGCGAGCTCGGCGGCGAACTGCTCCGGGGACCCCGCCGAGGCCGGGAGCGCGTCGAGGTCGTCCATGAGCTGCTCGGCCGCAGCTGCCTGGGCGGCGAGGTCGCCTCCCCCGCCTCCGTCCTCCCCGCCGCAGGCGGCGAGCCCGAGGACGAGGGCGCCCGCGAGGGCCGCGACGGTGGGAAGGCGGCGCCGGTTCACCTGAGCGCGGATCGTAGCGGGGAGGCGAGACGGCGAGCGCCCTTGGCTAGAGGATTGCCCAGGTCCTCTTCGCCGGCGTCGGATCCACGTTCCCGGCCTTGTCGATCGCGCGCACCTGGAAGGTGTGCTTGCCCTTGCCCAGCCTCTTGTAGGTCTTGGGTGACTTGCAGGCCTGCCAGGCGCCCTTCATGTGCTTGCACTGGAACGTGGAGCCGCCCTCGCTCGACTTGAACTTGAACGTCGCCTTCTTCGCCATCACGTTGCCCTTGGGGCCGGCGGTGATCGTCGTGTTCGGCTTCTTGTCGTCGGGGTTGATTCCCAGCGTCCTCGCCGCGTTCAGGCGGCCGCCGGTGGAGACGACGCCGGTCAGGCCCGGCCTGGGGTCGACGCCGCCCAGGATGGCGGCCTTCACGTCCTCGGGCGCGAAGCTCGGGTTCGCGGCGAGATAGAGCGCGGCCACGCCGGCGACGTGCGGTGTCGCCATCGACGTGCCGCTGATCGCCTCGTACGCGCTCCCGTTCAGGGCCAGGCACTCGGCGTGGAGGTCGTCGATGTGGACGCCGTCAAGATCGATGAAGATCTCGTCGCTCTCGAAGAGGAGCCGGAAGAACACGTTCCCTCCGTCGAACGCCGAGATGTCGTCCGTGATCGGCACGAACCGGTTCGAGTAGCCCGTCCAGGAGCCCGCGCGCACCCAGGGATTGGCTCCCGTGCTGCTCGCCCAGATGTCGAACCAGTCGAACTCGAACTCGCTGTCGATCCACATCTGGTAGGCGACCCGGCAGCCGACGCGGCCGCTGAGGCTCATCGGAACGAGCCGGTCGATCCAGTTGAACATGTTGTTCGCATAGTCGTCGCCCGGCGAGTCGGCGAGGCTGTAGCTTCCACGGGCCTTCTTCTCCGTCGCCCGCCCCCACGCGGGCGTGCCGGGGACCGTCATCCGGTTGCCCCAGCGCGCGTTGAACTCGGCGTTCGTGCCCTCCATGCCGTCCATCGTGCCGGCCACGTCCGAGTAGGCGGGCCAGGAGCTGAGAGTGCCGACGCCGGGCGCGGCGAGGTGCACCGCCGTCGCGCCGTAGTTGGAGAAGCTCGCGCGGACGTCGTTCTGATTGGTCGCCGCCACGCAGATGAGGTTCGTGGCGTCGCCGCCCCCCGCGGCGGCCGGCCGGTGGTACTCGCACGGGTAGGCATTCGTAGTGGACGTGTTCGTCTCGAGGTTCCAGCCGCTGTTCCCGGCGGCGAAGACGAAGAGGGTGTTCTGGCAGGCGACGGATTTGATCGCGTCGCGCAGGGTGGCACTGAAGCCGGGGCCGCCGAAGCTGCCGTTGACGACGTCGGCGCCCATCATGCACGCGTAGTTGACCGAGTTGACGATCGCGGCGGCCGGGAGGTTCCCGCCCGCGCCGGCCGCGCGGAGCGCCATCATCTTCACGCTCCAGTTCACGCCCGTGACGCCGGTCTTGTTGTTCCCGCGGGCGCCGATCGTGCCGGCGACGTGCGTGCCGTGGCCGTTGTAGTCGAGCGGCGTCGCGTCGTTCTGGACGAAGTCCCAGCCGCGGACGTCGTCGACGAACCCGTTGCCGTCGTCGTCGATTCCGTTCCCCGGGATCTCGCCCGAGTTGACCCACATGTTCGGGGCGAGGTCCGGATGACCGTAGGCGACGCCGCTGTCGATCACGGCCACCGTGACGCCGGCGCTCCCCTTGGTCACGTTCCACGCGGCCGGGGCGTCGATGTCGCGGTCGCTCGCCTGGTGCAGGCCCCAGAGCTGCCCGAAGAGCGGGTCGTTCGGGAGCGCCGTCAGCTCGTAGATGTAGTTCGGCTCGGCGTAGAGGACGCGCGGGTCGCGCTCGAGCGCCGCCGCCTCGGCCGTCACGGACGCGTCCCGCGGCAGCTTCACGAGCCTGAGGCCGGGCGCGCCCAGGGTGCCCGCGCCCCGCGCCCCGCGCGCCTGGAGCGCGCTCGAGGCCCCGGCCGCCGAGACGTCCTCGCGGAAGCGCACGATCAGCTCGCCGGGGACGAACTCCTCTTTCTCGACGCCGCGGCGCTCGAGGCCGTCGCGCTGGCCCGGCTGAACGCCGGCGCCGGCGCCGCCGGCCGCGCCCCCGAGCGCGACCAGCAGGCAGAGGAGGACGAGCCGCAGAGTCCATGGCCGCATGGGCGTCGGATCATGAATGGTTCGCGCGGAAAAAGAAAGAGTCTTTCACCTGTCGACGCGGCCGAGGAGGACGCAGCCGTTGTGGCCGCCGAGGCCCATTGCGTTCGAGAGCGCGACGCGGACCTCCGCCTCGCGGGCCTCGTTGGGGACGTAGTCGAGGTCGCACTCGGGGTCGGGGTGCTCGTAGTTGATCGTCGGCGGGATCACGCCCTCGTGGATGGCAAGGGCGCAGGCGATCGCCTCGATCGCGCCCGCGGCGCCGAACATGTGCCCGAGCATCGACTTCGTCGAGGACACGGCCAGCTCGTACGCGTGCGGGCCGAAGACCTCCTTGAGCGCCTGCGTCTCGGCCAGGTCTCCGAGCGGCGTGCCCGTCCCGTGCGCGTTCACGTAGTCCACGTCGTCCGGAGCCACGCCCGCGCGCTCGAGCGCTGCGCGCATCATCGCCACGACGCCGCCGGAACGCGGGTCGGGCTGGAGCATGTGGTGCGCGTCGTTCGAGGCGCCGTAGCCGAGAACCTCCGCGTAGATCCGCGCGCCGCGCGCCCGCGCCGCGTCGAGGTCCTCGAGCAGCACGACGGCCGCGCCCTCGGACATGACGAATCCCTCCCGCTTCGCGTCGAAGGGCCGGAGCGCCTGCTGCGGGATCCCGTTCCCCGTCGCGAGGCCGCGCATCGAGCAGAAGCCGGCGAGGACGAGCGGGTGGATGCAGCTCTCGGTGCCGCCGGCGATGACCGCGTCGACGTCGCCCCGGCGGATCAGCTCGGCTCCCTCTCCGATCGCGTGCGACCCGGTCGCGCAGGCCGAGACGACCGCGTAGTTGGGGCCGCGGACGCCGAGCTCGATGGCGAGCTGGCCGCTCGCCGAGTCGACGAGCACGTTGGCGAGGAACGTCGGCGAGACCCGGTCGGGGCCGCGCTCCCGCAGGATGTCGTGCTGGCGCATGAGCTCGTTGAAGCCGCCGATGCAGTTGCCGACGACGATCCCGACCCGCTCGGGGTCGAAGCCGTTGGGCTTCGCGTCGGCGAGCGCCTCCTTCGCCGCGGTGAGCGCGAAGAGGACGTTCCGGTCGAACTTGCGCACGTCCTTGGGCGAGGCGGCCCCCGTCGGATCGTAGTCCTTCACCTCGCCGGCGATCCGCACCGGGAAGTCCCGCGCGTCGAAGGCGCGGATCGTGTCGATCCCGCTCCTGCCCGCCTTGAGGCCCGCCCAGGTGGTGGGGGCGTCGTTCCCGAGCGGCGTGACCGCTCCGATCCCGGTGATGGCGACTCTGCTCACGTGCTCCCTCGTTGGTAGTAAGACGCGCGGGACGGTTCCCGGGTTTCGCTTCCGCGAAAGGCGCGGTAAGAGGGACGGATATGCGCTCGACGGCTCCCGCCCTCGTCCTTGCCGTCCTCGGCCTCGCGCTCGCCGGCTGCTACTCCGAGCAGCCGGTCTCCGGGGAGGGCCTCACCGGCGCGGCCGACTACGAGCCCGCCGTCGAGCAGGAGCAGGGCGAGCCGGCCTTCAGGGGCCGGGCCGCCGAGCGTTACCGCGACTCCTACCGGGTCTGCTCGGCCTTCGGCCCGAAGGAGGTCGCCGCGCAGCTCGGCTCAGCCAAGAAGCCGCGGGCGGCCGCGCGCGCGCACGCGAAGGCGCGCTACGCGAGCCGTTTCTTCCGCCCCGCCTTCCGCGGCTGCGTGGACGCGTTCCACGGCCGCGACCCCGCCGTCTGAGCGCGTGCGACAATCGGCTCCGGTGGCCGACGAGCCGACAACGCCAGCCGGTCTTCCCTTCCCGCCCATGGAGGCGGAGCTCGTGGACGAGCTTCCGACGGCGGACGGCTGGCAGTTCGAGCCGAAGTGGGACGGCTTCCGCGGCATCCTCGAGAACCTCGACGGCGAGCTGCACCTGTGGAGCCGCAACGCCCGCCCGCTCCTGCGCTACTTCCCCGAGCTCGAGGCGCTGGGCGAGCGGCTGCCGCCGCGCTCGGCGGTGGACGGCGAGATCGTGATCGAGCGCGAGGGGGCCCTCGACTTCGACGCGCTCCAGATGCGCCTCCACCCCGCCGAGAGCCGCATCCACAAGCTCTCGGCCGAGATCCCCGCCGGTTTCGTGGCCTTCGACGTGCTCGTCTGGGACGGCGAGCCCTGGCACGAGCGCCCGCTCGAGGAGCGCCGCTCGCAGGTGGAGAGGCTGCCCTTCGACCGCTCCCCCGCGACGCGCGACCGCGCCGAGGCCGAGCGCTGGCTCGACAGGCTCGACGTCGCCGGCTTCGACGGGGTGATCGCCAAGCGGCTCGGGCTCCCGTACATGCCGGGCTCGCGGGAGGCGGTGCAGAAGGTGAAGGGCGAGCGCACGGCCGACTGTGTCGTCGTGGGCGTGACCTGGAGCGAGAAGGGGACCGGCGTGGCGAGCCTCATGCTCGGGCTCCACGTGGACGGCGAGCTGCGGCCGGTCGGCTCCGCACCGGCGAGCGGGAAGAAGCGCAAAGAGATCCTCGCGCGTGTGGAGCCGCTCCTAGGCCCGAATCCCGAACGGCGTCCGCGCGGCGCCCCGAGCCGCTGGAAGCCGAAGGCCGACCTCGAATGGAGTCCCGTCTCGCCCGAGCTCGTCGTCGAGGTGCGCTACGACAAGTGGCAGAAGGGCCGCTTCCGCCACAACGCACGCTTCCTCCGCTTCCGCCCGGACAAGGACCCGGACCAGTGCACCGTCGACCAGGTGCGCCCGCGTCCGCAGAAGGGCGACCCTACGGTGCCGGAGCTTCTGGGCCGGGCGGGCTGAACCCGCCCGCCCGGCGGCGAGGCCGAGGCGGCCGGCTCGGCAGTGACGAGGCCGAGCGCCGGGCGGCCTGCGCTCGTCTCCGGCCCCGCGAACGAGCCCGGGCAACAGACTGTTGCTTGGGGGGTTAGGCTTCCGCCTTCTCGGCGGGAGGGTCGAAGCGCCGCCGTTGAAGCCGAGACGACAGGCAGGGTTGGGAACGGCTTCGCGCCCTTCGTCATGCGGGCCGGCTTGCTCCCGACGGGTCCGGCGCTCTAAGGTTCATGGTATCTGCGGCGCGTGTGCCGGCTGCTCTCGTCCTGGGCGGGCTGGCCTGGGCGGGATTTCACTGGGCGGCCCACCGGTTCGTGACGGGAGCCACGCCGGCGGACGGCCACGGCCTGCATCGCACCGCGGCGTCCGAGGCGGCGGTGCCCGCCTACCTGACGACGTCGCTCGCGCTCTGTCTCGCGCTCGCGCTCCTCGTCGCCGGAGCCGCGGCTCTCCGTGGCCGCCGGGCGAGCCGGCCGGGCCGCGCGCTCTGGCTCTTCGGGATCGTCCCCGCGCTGGGGCTCGGCGGTGAGCTCCTCGCGGGCCCGCTCGCGCACGAGGCCGCGCTCGCGGAGCTGGGGCCGGCCGTGCTCATCGTCCTCGGCGACCAGGCGGCCGTCGCGGTCGTCGCGCTGCGGGTCGCCCACGGTATCTTCCAGCTGGCCGCGTCGCTCGCCTGGGCCCTCGCCGCCGGCGGCTCGCCGGTGCCCCGCGCCGGGCGAGTGCTCCTCTCGAGCGCGCGCTCCGACCGCGCTCCCGCCTCCCGCCGCCTTTCCGGCGGCGGCCAGCGGGCGCCTCCCTCCCTCCTGCTCGCGTAAGAGCCGAGCCGCGCGCCCGCGCGGCCGCAGTGCTCCCAGAGTCGGACGTGACCGGCCCCGTTCCTCGGTCCATTTCTCGTGTGGGCACGCCCCGCCGGGGCCGACGGGAGGGATCGGACGGCTTCCACTCGATCATCACCTCGATCGGGCCCGTAATCCGGGCGTCCGCATCGGGATCCTCGAGGCCGAGGACGGGATCCGAGTCTGGAACGAAACCTCGGAGACCGTCGTCGCCCTCGGCTACGAGTGCGAGCCGTACCTCCGCCTGATCCCCGACGGCGCCTTCCAGAACCTCCGCTCGCCGGGGACGTACCCGAACGCGGACTCCTACGCCCACGTGGATCTCCCCGACCACGCCGATCCCGGCGCCGAGCGGGAGTGGAGCTGATCGACGACGACTCGCGCGCCGAGTGGCACGACACGCGTCCACTGGATGAGCCACAGCCCCCGCCTGAGGTCGCGGCGCCGGACGAGCCGCGCCACGTCACCGACTGGGCCGTGACGCTCCTCGTCGGCGAGGAGGCCGTCGTCGTCGTGCCCCGCTCCACTACGAGCCTCCCGAGGAGAGCGGCTTCCAGCCAATCCTCCTCGTCCCGCCCGCCCTGGTCGTCGCCGCGGGCGCCGCCGTGTGGTGGTTCCGCCGCCGTCCGGCCGCGTAGAGCCTGCCCGGCGAATCCCCCGCCGGGGGGACAGCGCCGTCGTCCCGCCGCCTGCATGATGGGGCGTGCCGGCTCCCCTCACATAACCCCCCGGCGTCTGGCGAAGGCCCGTTTCGGTCATGCGGCTCATCACCGAAGCGGGCTTCGTCACGTCCGGATCGATTCGGGGACGCTGGTACCATGGCGCGCGCAACGGGAGAAGTGGCCGAGTGGTCGAAGGCGGCGCCCTGCTAAGGCGTTAAGGGGGTACACACCTCCTTCGAGGGTTCGAATCCCTCCTTCTCCGCTCGCACGGTGCGCCCATGTCGCCGGAGGGGTGGCAGAGCGGTCGAATGCGGCGGTCTCGAAAACCGTTATCCGTCGTTAGGCGGATCGAGGGTTCGAATCCCTCCCCCTCCGCTTCTCCGCAAACTGCTTGGTTGCTGGGTTTGCGAGGCAGGTCCTCGTGGCTCGCGATGTCTTGTCCGGCAACGATGGTGCGGTTCGGAAGACCGTCGTCTCGCTCTTCGGCGAGCGGGGCCGAACATGGCTCGTCCAGTTTTCCCTGCGTGAATGCGACTTTCGGCGCGTGCCTTGCGTTCGGCCGGCCCGGGAGTCGCACTGGCGAACAACCGGCGAACGTGCGGCGCCACCAGCAGCGATCCCGAACCCGGAGGCGATGCCGCTGCGCCGACCAAGCGCCGCCGGGACGAACGGGGAGGCCGGACCTGATGATCGCGGTCCGGCCTCGACGTGGCGCCGGTCAGTCAGCGGTGAGAGCTGCGAGCATGAGGAGCAGGAAGATGCAGTTCACCGAGATGTGGACGGCCATCGACAGCGCCAGGCTGCGCCTCCTCCAGACGGTGTAGATCCAGGGGAGCAGTGCGAGAATCCGGCCCAGGTTCTGCCACGGCGTCCACAGATGGTAGAGCGAGAAGAGCACGGCATTCAGAACGGGCGCCCCGCGGCCGTAGCGGTCGATCCGTGGCAACAGATGACCACGGAAGTAGAGCTCCTCGACCACCGGGCCGATCACGCCGTTGATCGCGAGCGCGGCCCCGAAGACCACTACCACGACCCAGGTGGCGTACGTGCTATCTCCCTCGAGAGACGCGAACTCGCGGACGGAATCGGGATACCACGAGAAGAGACTGTTGGCAATCCTCTCGTCCAGCACGCCGACGGAGAGAAACAGCATCACGATGAACCATGCGACGAGCGGAACCGTCCAGAGGACGATCCGTCGCACCGGCAACGGCTCGCGGTACTCGACGACCTCCGACACCGACCACCGTCCCGTCTTTCGCCTTCCCTGGTAGAGCAGGTAGCCGAGTTCGAGCGGAACGATCACGAGCGCGATGCCCGCCAGCAGCGCGAGGATCGCAGGCACTCCTAACGCGGCCGCGACGACCACGAACACGAACAGCGCCGCCCCAGGCAGCAGGTGGAGCACGACCGAACGCGTAAGCGAATGCTGCTCGGGCGATACGCGTGTCGTCGGCTCCTCACGCGCCTCCCTCGGTCTCGCGGGGGTCACCGGCCGCGTGGTCCTAGACCGGCTCTTGATGATGGGTTCCTTGAGCACGGTGGGCCTCCTTATCCGACTGTGCAAGGAGTCTCCGGCTTCCGCTCAAGCCCGCCATCGGAGCATGCCCCGATCTGGGCGCGGAGAACTACGGCGTGTGATCCGTGGCGGGGAGCCGCTTTCGAACTGCTCGGACATGGCCGCGAGGTCCTCGCTGGGGCGTTTCCCTCAAGATCCGCCGGCGGGCCGCTGCCTGCTCAGCGAGA
>DATHVD010000001.1:0-34762 GCA_035461525.1 Gaiellaceae bacterium | reverse complement strand
TCGTCGGTGGTGTCGCGGGTCCGTACTCGTGGTGCGGGCACGTGGCCTCCTTCGGTTCGTTGTCCTGCTGGGCAACAACGTACCACCTGTGCAGGAGGCATTTGGGCCCGCCCCCTCGTCGCCAGTCGCGCTCCATGCTCGGAGTGGACGGACAGCCCGCGTCAGCGGGGGGCGCTACGTATCGCCCAAGGCGGCATCGACGTAGAAGGCAAACGCGATCCAGCCTGCGGACAAGACAAGGCCACCGATTCCGAGCACCAGGAGCGCAGCGCCAGCCTGGCGCGAGTGCCTTCGTACAAGCAGGCCCGCAATAAGAACGCCCAGCGACAGCACAACCGGCCCGCCCAGCCAGAGCACTGTGTTCGGGTTGTCAAGGGTGAGCTCCGCGAGAACCGTGGTCAGCACTTACGAAAGGATGGCCGAAGCAGCCCGTTCCGGTCGTTTCGTCAAACCCTACTAGGCCGCTCCTCCAGGGCGGCGGGCAGCCGTCGTTTTTGCGCTACCGGATTCGCTACCTACCTGAGCGCATGTCAGGGCGCCTCACCTGACCTGAACCCGCTTGAATACACGGGTGGTGCCTGACGTGAACTCCCTTAGCCGGGCTCATAACCCGGAGGTCGCGGGTTCAAATCCCGCCCCCGCTACTCCGAAGGCCCTGGCGAACAGGGCCTTCTCTTCGGGCTGAGGGACTCGGCGCGAGCGCCGCCGCGGTCTCGCGCCAGACCGTCGTCTGCCCGGTGGCCGCCACTGCATCCGAACGACGGCGCCGACCGTAGGGAAGGGAGAGACTCCCTCGCCGCCACGGAGGTAGCCATGGGCAAAGGCTCGCTTCTCGCACTCGCCGTTCTGCTCGCTGCCGTCCTCGCCGCGCCGGTCGAGGCACGGCCCGCCTCGAGCCCGTCCGTCGACATCCAGCACCTCGCCGCGATTGCGCCCGACGGCGGAGCCGCCGTCGTGCAAGTGATCGCCTCGTGTCCGGAGCGGTGGACGGTTCTGGAGGCGTCTGTCAGTGTCACGCAGCCGCAGGCCTCGGGCCGCGCGTCCTTCTCCCTCGTCTGCACGGGCTCGCTGCAGGTCTTCTCCGCGGTCACCGTGCCCGCATCCGCGGGGGTGTTCGACCTCGGCCCGGTGCACGTCTCCGCGTCGGTCGTCGTCAAGCGCGGGAAGACGGCGAGCGCCCACGACGCCAGGACGATCCAGCCGATGCCGATCGTCGTGGTCGCCGTCGCGGACACCGCGCGCCTCGTGGACGGCGGCGCGACGATGGACCTCACCGTCGCCTGCTCCCCGCAGACGACCGGCGTCGAGTCGCGGCTCGTGATCAGTCGGGGCCGGGTGGTCGACGTGGGGACGTACACGCCGTTTTGCGACGGCACACCGCACACCCACACCGTCTTCGTGCCGACGGCGCTCACTCCCGGCCCGGTGCAGGTGCTGACCTTCGCGCAGGTCGAATTCGCGGGACAGCTCTTCTACGGCATCGACGACGGTACGATCGAGCTCGTCGCATGAGGTAGCCGGGGCCTGGCGGCACAGGCCGCCAGGCCCCGGACGGCCGCTCGCGTTTTGCGAGCGCCGCGCCGACTGGCAGGCTTCACGCCGTGGAGCTCGACCCTCTGGAGACGCACGTGATCGACGGCCTTCGCGTGTTGCCCGCCGGCGCCCGCGGCGACGGCGCGGCGGACGCGGAGGCGATCTGGAGAGCGCAGCTCGGTAGCCGGCTCTGCGACTTCGCGGCTCGCGCGCTCCAGGGCACCGGGCGCAGCTTCTACTCGATCGCCTCCGCGGGACACGAGTCGAACGCGGCGGTCGCGCTCGCGCTCCGCGTGACCGACCCCGCGCTCCTCCACTACCGCTCGGGGGCGTTCTATCTCGCGCGCGCCGGGCAGGCCGGGCGGGACGGCGTGCCGGACATCCTCCGCGGCGTCACGGCGGCCCGCGAGGAGCCGATCGCCGGCGGCCGCCACAAGGTCTTCGGACACCACGAGCTCGCGGTCATCCCGCAGACGTCGACGATCGCCTCCCACCTGCCGCGGGCGGTCGGCGTCGCATTCGCGATCGAGCGGGCGAGACGGCTCGGCGTCGAGCCGACCTGGCCCGCGGGCTCGATCGTCGTCTGCAGCTTCGGCGATGCCACCGTCAACCACGCCACGGCCCAGGCGGGGCTGAACAGCGCCGCGCACCTGGCTCACCAGGGCCTGCCGCTGCCGCTCCTCTTCCTCTGCGAGGACAACGGGATCGGAATCAGCGTCCGCTCTCCCGGCGGCTGGGTCGAATCGGCGCTCCGCGCACGGCCGGCGCTGCGCTACGAGGCCGCGGCGGGCGACGATCCCGAGCTCGTCCTCGAGGTCGCCCAGGATCTCGCCGACTGGATCCGCGAGCGGCGCCGGCCGGGCGTCCTGCACCTGCGCACCGTGCGCTTCCTGAGCCATGCGGGCGCCGACGTCGAGGCCGCGTACCGGACGCCGCAGGAGATCCGCGCCGACTGGGACGCCGACCCGCTGCTAGCGACCGGGCGCTGGCTCGTCTCCGCCGGAGCGAGGACGGGGGAGGAGCTCGCGCAGGAGTACCTCGCCGAGCGGGCGCGCGTGCTCGCCGCCGCCCTCGAGGCCGCCCGGCTGCCGCAGCTCGAGACGGCGGAGGAGGTGATGCGGCCGCTCGCGCCGAGGACGGCGCGCTCCGGCGGCCCCGAGCCCGGCGCCGGCGAGCCCGTGACGCTCGCGCAGGCAATCAACGCCGCGCTCGCAGACGCGCTCGAGCGCGACCCGGCAATGCTCCTCTTCGGCGAGGACGTCGCGGTCAAGGGCGGCGTCTACGGCGTGACGCGCGGGCTACAGCGGCGATTCGGCGCCGGGCGCGTCTTCGACACGCTGCTCGACGAGACGTCGATCCTCGGCCTCGCGCTCGGAGCGGCCGTGGGCGGCTTCCTCCCCGTGCCGGAAATCCAGTATCTCGCGTACCTGCACAACGCGGAGGACCAGCTCCGCGGCGAGGCGGCGACACTGCAGTTCTTCTCGCAGGGGCAGTACCGGAACGGCATGGTCGTCCGCGTCGCCGGCTACGGCTACCAGAAAGGGTTCGGCGGGCACTTCCACAACGACGACGCCGTCGGCGTTCTCCGCGACATCCCGGGGCTCGTGCTCGCCTCGCCGGGGCGGCCGGGCGACGCCGCCGCGATGCTGCGGACGTGCCTCGCGTCCGCGAAGGCCGACGGCAGCGTCTGCGTCTTCCTCGAGCCGATCGCGCTCTACCACACGCGCGACCTGCACGAGGATGGGGACGACGGCTGGCTCGCCCCCGCCGCGGGCGAGGCGCCGCTCGGCGACGCCCGCACATACGGCGACGGCGAGGACCTGACGATCGTGTCGTGGGCGAACGGCCTGCGCCTGTCGCTCCGCGCCGCGCGCGAGCTCGAGTCGTGCGGCGTCCGCGCACGCGTGCTCGACCTCCGCTGGCTCGCGCCGCTTCCGGTCGAAGACCTCCTGCGCGAGGCCGAGGCGACCGGCCGCGTGCTCGTCGCCGACGAGACGCGCCGCACGGGCGGCGTCTCGGAGGGAGTCGTCGCCGCCCTCGTGGACGCCGGCTTCGACGGCCGGATCGCGCGCGTGACGAGCAAAGACTCGTTCGTCCCGCTCGGTGACGCCTCGAGCCTCGTGCTGCTCTCCGAGGCCGAGATCCTGGAGGCTGCGTTCGCGCTCTGCGCGGGCGGGCCCGACGGCTGAGACCGTCCATAGTCGGCCCCGGGGGATCGTGCGGATTCTGGTCACCGGAGGCACCGGCTTCGTCGGCAGCCACGCCGTCGCCGCGCTCGTCGCGGCAGGGCACGACGTGCGCCTGCTCGTCCGCGCGCGGGGTCGCGGTCCGCGCCCGCTACCTTTTCGGCGGCGCCCACGTCACGGTCGCGCGGGCGGAGCTCGGGTTCAGCCCGCGCCCGTTCCGGCAGACGCTCGCGGACACCGTCCGGTCGCCGGTGGAGAGCGGACGGCGCGCGCCGCCGCCGGCCTGGCGGCGACGGGCGCCTCTCCCTGACGGCCTCGGTCAGACCGCGGCCAGCTCCCGCACCTGGGTGAGCCGGAAGGAGTTGCCGGACGGGTCGCGGAAGCCGGCGTCGATCCCGTACGGCCGCTCCTCGGGCTCCTCGACGAACTCGACGCCGCGTGCCTTCAGCTCCTCGTAGGACGCGCGGCAGTCGTCGGTCGTGAGGAAGATGGTCCCGGCGAAGCCGCTCGCCATGAGGCTCCGAACCTGCTCGGCGGTCGACTCGTCCATCAGAGGCGGGCCGAGGATGGCCATGAGCACGATGGCGACGTCGGGCTGGCCCGGGGGGCTGACCGTGAGCCAGCGGAAGTCGCCCATCTCCGGAAGGGTCACGTCCGCGCGCACCTCCATTCCGAGCTTCTCGGTGTAGAAGGCGAGCGCCTCGTCCTGGTCGTGCACCCACAGCTGGGCGTTGGCGATTCTCATCATCGGACTCCTCCTGGGTCTCTTGGAACCGGTCGCTCCCAGGCTAGGCTCCAGCCGCGCGGTTGTCTTCTCCAAACGTGCGCCGTTGCGGCCGAGCGTAGGCCCGCACGACGCACGCGGGGACGAGGGCCCGGGCGGATGCGGGCGCGTGCGCCGCCCGGTAGGCGGTCGGCGACAGCCCGTACGTGCGCGTGAAGCTGCTCGTGAAGGATCCGACGCTCCGGAGACCGACCGCGAAGCAGATCTCGGCGACCGACCGGTCGGTCGTCTGCAGAAGCGCCGCCGCCCGCTCGAGGCGGCGCGTCAGCAGGTAGGAGTGCGGGGACTCGCCGAATGCGCGGCGGAACTCGCGGCTGAAGTGGGCGCGCGAGAGACGGGCGGCGCGGGCGAGGTCGTCGACGTAGAGCGGCTCCGAGTAGCGCGCGTCGGCGAGGTCCTTCGCGCGCAGCAGGTGGCGGGCCGGCGGAACGAACGTCATCCGCTCCGATTATGGCCGCGGCGATCTCCTTCGCGTAGGCCGACCCCGGATCGGCCGCACGGCCGATGATGGACGCCGCCGGCCGCGGTACGGTCCGCTCGTGACGGTTCGCTCGCAGCTCCGCCGGCGCTTCGCGGCGTGAGTTCGTCCCGCGAGGGGCCCGCCGCGGGCCGCCCGAGGCGGTCTCGGGCATACTTCCCGGGTGCCCGAGATCCGTGTGAACGGCGTCACGCTCTACTACGAGGAGCACGGGGACGGGGAGCCCATCCTCTGCATCCACGGCACCGGGAGCTCGGCCGCCGTCTGGGGAGGCGCGGCCGCCGAGCTGGCGAAGCACGGGCGCACGATCGTCTACGACCGGCGCGGGTTCTCCCGCAGCGAGCGCCCGGAGCCGCTCGTCATGGACGTGCGGCTGCACACCGACGACGCGGCCGGGCTCCTCGACGCCCTCGACGCGGCGCCGGCGGTCGTGATCGGGCGGAGCCAGGGCGGCGAGGTCGCCGTCGACCTCGCGCTGCGCCACCCGGACAGGGTGCGCGCGCTCGTCCTCCTCGAAGGGGGCGGGCTCTCGCTGGGCGAGTCGACGAGGAGGTGGCTCGGGGAGCTCGACGAGCGGGTCTTCGCCGCCGCCGAGGCCGACATGGGCACGGTCGGCGAGACGATGCTGAGCGGCGTCCTCGGCGCCGGCGGCTGGGCGGCGCTCCCCGGGCCGGTGCAGGAGATGTTCACGGGCAACGGCCCGGCGATCGTCGCCGAGCACCGCGGCGGCCACCTCGACGCCACGGCGGAGGAGCTCGGCGCCGTCGCCCACCCGACCCTGCTCGTCGGCGCCAAGGCGTCGCCCCCGGAGCTCGTGGAGATGACGGGCCTCATGGCTGCGGCCATGCCGTCGGCCCGGGTTAAGTGGGTCGAAGGCGACCACCTCATCGACCCGGCTCATCCGGCGGTCCTCGGCTTCGTGGACGAGGTCCTCGGCCGGACGTAAGCCCGTTAGGGGCTCGCGATGTCCGGGTGCCGCGTCGCCACGCGGTAGAGGCCGGAGTGGAAGACGAGCGGCTCGCCGTCGAAGGCCTCGTAGCCCTCGACCTCGCCGACGACGATGAGGTGGTCGCCGGCCTCGTGGTCGGCGGTGTGGCGGCAGACGAAGCGGGCGAGGACGCCGGCGAGGAGCGGGACGCCACCGGGGCCCTCCTCGACCTCGACGCCGGCGAACTTGTCCTCCGACGGAGTCGAGAACTGGCGCGAGAGGTGGTGCTGGTCGGCCGCGAGGACGTGCACGGCGAAGTGCATGCACTCGTGGAACGCCGGGAGGCTCGGGGCGCTTCGGTCGACGCAGAAGAGGACGAGCGGGGGGTCGAGCGAGACCGAGGTGAACGAGTTCGCGGTCAGGCCGACCCGGCGCCCGTCCGGCCCGCGGGTCGTGACGACGGTGACGCCGGTAGCGTACTGGCCGAGGGCGCGGCGAAGCGCGCGCCGGTCGAAGCGGTCCTCGCTCTGTTGGCGCCGGCGCTCTCCGATCAGCCGGGCCGCCTCCTCGGGGTCGAACCACCAGGGGAAGAACACGCGCGGGTCGTCGAAGCCGTTGGCGATCGTGCCCGCCAGCGAGGGGATCGCCTCCGCGGCGGCGAGGAGCTCGGCGACGTGCGGTCTGGGCGGGACGAGCATCGTGTTCGTCCACTTCGTCACCCACTGCCCGTACCCGCGCCAGTAGCGGGCGAAGGCCTCCTCCATCCAGCCGCGCGTGAAGGGCCCGTCCTCGCGCTCGAGGATCGCCTCGAGGTACGTCTCGGCGCACTTCGCGGCGTTGTTCGCCCCCTGACCGGTGATCGGGTCGTTGAGGACGACCGCGTCCGCCATCCCGAGCACGGCCGTGCCGTCCGGAAGCGTCCCGACGGGACGCTTGACGACGGGAGCGTAGCGGCCTGTGAGGATCCCGTTTGCATCCGTGAGCTCCACGTTCCGGGCGCGCTCCGCCTCCCAGGGGAAGTGACGCTCGAGGACCTCGAGCGAGCGGGCCAGGTGCGCCCCGGGCGAGCGAACGTCCTCCCAGCAGTCCATCGGGCCGCACGGGACGCCCTCGAAGACCATGATCTCGCAGGGCCCGCTCACCGTCAGGGCCGGGAAGACGAAGTACTCGCCGACGTCCGGGGCCGCGTTGAAGCACACTGCCGAGTGCTCCGGGCGCGGCTCCAGCCCGCGGACGTAGGTGAGGGCGAGCGCGCGCATTGGCCGGTCGTAGGGCGAGTGGTCCGGGTCGCGCTCGAAGAGCCGCCCCAGGTCGCCCTTCCCCGTCGCGACCAGCACGAGCTCGTGCTCGCGGGCGAGGCGCTCCAGATCGGCGATCCCCGCCTCGCAGAGGTCGAGCCGGCCGCCGCGGGCCGCGAACTCCTCGATCCACGCCGCAACCTTCACGCGCTGGTCGACGGAGCACGCCCGTCCGTCCAGCCTCGCCGCCCAGGACACCGCCTTCCTGCCATCCGGGCCCACGAGGACGAACGAGAGCCCCTCCACGGGCGGGCACGAGCCCGACCAGAGGTCGAGCCCGAGCGAGCGCTCGACCTGGAGCGCGCTCGCGAACATGCACTGGCTCGAGAGCACGGGCCCCGTGCGCAGGTCGGCGGGGGCGCGGTTGGAGACGAGCGTCACCTCGTAGCCGCGCCCGAGGAGGCCGAGGGCGAGCTGGGCCCCCGACTGTCCCGCTCCGACCACCGCGACGCGACGCACCCGGGCCCGACCGTACCCCGGCGCGGGCTGCGCGGCGGCCGAATGTACCCATTCGGGTGACACCGGCGGCCGCCGGCCCGCGGGAGAATGGCGCGACGTTCGACGCGTGGAAGGAGGCAGTGTGCGGAAGATCGCCGTCGTCGGCGCGGGGCAGGCCGGGCTGCTCGCCGCCCACGCGCTGCGCAAGCACGACTACGACGTCACGCTCTACTCGGACAAGACCCCCGACGACTTCCTGACCAAGGCGCGGCCGACGGGGGTGGCGGCGCGCTTCGACATGGCGCTCGAGTTCGAGCGCGAGCTCGGGCTCGACCACTGGTCGGCGGAGGCGCCACCCATGGAGGGCGTCCACCTGCACTTCCTGCCGAAGAAGGGCAACGTCCTCGTGACGCTCCTCGGCCGCGTGCAGCGGCCCGGCGCCGCCATCGACCTGCGCATGCAGAGCGCGAGGTGGATGGAGGAGCTCGAGCAGCGCGGCGGGCGGGTCGAGATCGAGGACGTGTCGGTCGAGCGCCTCGAGGAGATCGCCAAGGCGAACGACCTCGTCCTCGTCGCCGCGGGCCGCGGCGAGATCACGCGGCTCTTCCCGCGCGACGAGCAGCGCTCGACCTACCGCGAGCCGCAGCGCTTCCTCGCCATGGTCTGCGCCGAGGCGCCGGTCGAGCTCCCGTACGCCCCGTGGGTCACGCCCGTCAAGTTCAACTTCTTCGCGGAGTTCGGCGAGGCGTTCTGGGTGCCCTGGTACTCCAAGGGCAAGCAGCGCTGCTGGGGCATGCTCGTCGAGGCGAAGGCGGGCGGCCCGTTCGACCGCTTCCGCGAGTGCAAGAGCGCCGAGGAAGTCCTCCGGACGAGCCTCGAGGTGATCCGCGAGTACATGCCGTGGGACTACGAGGTGCTCAGGGACGCCGTGCCGGCCGACGAGAACGCGTGGCTCGTCGGCCAGTTCACGCCGGAGGTGCGTCAGGTCGTGGGCACGCTCCCCTCCGGGCGGGAGGTGATGGCCGTCGGGGATACGGCGCACTCGCTCGACCCGATCGGCGGCCAGGGCGCCAACAACGGCAACAAGATGGTGCGCGTCGTCGTCGACGCGATCGTCGAGCGCGGCGAGCAGCCCTTCGACGCCGGCTGGATGCGTGCCGCCCACGACCGCTTCTGGGAGCGCCACCGCTTCATCGAGCAGTTCAACAACACGCTGCTCGAGCCGCTGACCCCGGCGGGGCGCGACATCCTGATGGCGCAGTACGGGAGCGACGCGAAGCCCGGGAACGACAGCCCGCAGCAGCGCCTCGCCGACCTCTTCTTCGAGAACTTCAACGACCCCAGGATCCTCACGGAGGCCTTCCACGACCGCACCAGGGCGCGGGCGGTGATCGAGGAGTGCTTCGGCTCCGCGCGGACGCCGATCCTCCGCGGCGGCCTCCGGATCGCGAGGGGCCAGCTCCGCCAGAAGCTCGGCCGGCCGGCGGGACACCCGGGGACGCTGCCCGACAGGACGGAGGCGGCGGCATGAGGCTCGAGGGGAAGGTCGCGATCGTCACCGGCGCGGGCAGCGGGATCGGCCGCGCGACCGCCGGGCGGCTCGCCGCCGAGGGCGCCCGCCTCGTGCTCAACGACATCGACCAGGGCTACCTCGACGAGGTGGCGGCCTCGGTCGCCGGTGACGTGCGCGCCGTGGCCGGCGACGTCGCCCAGGAGGAGACTGCTGCCCGCCTCGCCTCGGTCGCCCGCGAGGACTTCGGCCGCATCGACGTGCTCGTGAACAACGTCGGCGACCTCTACATCGCCGAGATCACCGAGACCCCCGTCGAGGACTGGGACCGGCTGATGGCGACGAACCTGCGCAGCATGTTCCTGTGCTGCAAGCATGTGATCCCGACGATGGTGGAGCAGGGCTCCGGCTCGATCGTGAACCTCGCCTCCATCAGCGCCTTCATCGGCCAGGAGGCGGCCGAGGGGGGCCCCAGCTTCTTCGCCTACAGCGTCACGAAAGCCGGCGCCCGCCAGCTCGCCACCGCGCTCGCGACCCGCTATGCGAAGGACGGCATCCGCGTCAACGCCGTCGCCCCGGGCGCGACCCGCACGAAGCAGGTCCGCCACTTCATGCCCGACCTGCCGCCCGAGGAGGAGGACGCCATCTGGGAGAACGCCGGCTCGGTCGGCACGCCGATGGGGCGGGTGGGGCGCCCGGAGGAGATCGCCGCCGCGATCGCGTTCCTCGCCTCCGACGACTCGTCCTTCGTCACGGGCACCACCATCGTCGCCGACGGCGGCTACCTGGCGCGCTAGTCGGTGTCGAAGGGCCGGTCTCGGTCGGCCGCGGCCCTCGCGGCGGCCGCGGCGGCCTCCGCGCGCGAGTGCACCCCGAGCTTCCCGTAGACGCGCTTCAGGTGCTGCTTGACCGTGTTGACGCTGATCGAGGCGGCCTCGGCGATCGCCCGGTTCGAGAGGCCGCGGACGAGTAGCTCGACGATCTCCTGCTCGCGCGCCGAGAGGCACGGAAGCGCCGCCGGAAGGTCGGTCGGCGCCTCGTAGACGAAGGAGGCGGCCACCTCGGGCGCGCGCGGCAGGGCCGCGGTGCGCACCGCGAGGGCGGTGCAGGCGCCCTGGGGACGCGCCGGCCGAGGGCGCCAGCTTCCTCCGCCCTCGTCCGGCGGGAGGGCGACGGTCCCCGTGACGACGCGGCGCGTGCCGCCGGCGAGCGCGGCGGCGTTCCGCCGGAACGCAGCCCGCAGCGCAGCCGCGCAGCGGGCGTCGAGGTGCGCGGCGAGCAGCCGGTCGGCGGCCCGGTTCGCGAAGAGGACGGTGCCGTCGGAGGCGTGCGCGAGCAGGGGCACGTTGAGGGCGTCGAGGAGCTCCTCCGCCGTCGTCCGGCGGCGCTCGAGCACGTCCACCCGCCGGGCGCGCGCGTACGCGACGGAGATGTGGCGGGCGACGCGGCGCAGGCGCGCCACGTCTGCGGGGCCGAACGGCGCCATGCTCAGCGGGCTGGCGACGTTGAGCGTGCCCACGAGCCGCCCTTCGACGACGAGCGGCGCCTGGACGAGGTGGTGGATGTCACCGTGGCCGAGCACCTCGTAGAAAGGCTCGGCCCGCCACGCCTCGTCCTTCCAGGCGAGGGCGCTCGAGACAGGCTCGTGCGTCGCGGCGATGCCGGCGAAGACCGGGTCGAGGGCCCGTCCGACCGCCTCGTACTCGGCGAGGAACTCGTCGGTCACCCCGCGCGTCCGCACCTCGAGCGGCGTCGCCGCGTCCGCGGCGAGCTCGTAGATCCCGTGCGCGCGCGCCGGGAGCAGCCGGTCGGCGAAGCGCATGAAGGTCTCCTGCACCTCCCGGAGGCCCAGGCACCCGTGCAGCTCGAGGACGAACTCCTCCAGCGAGCCGCGGCGCCGGTTCCCGGCCATGCCGGACCGTAGCGCATGTCGGCCGGTGCGGAAAGGGCGCTCAGCCGCCGCTGATCGCCGCGATCACGTTCACGCGGGAGCCCGGCTCGAGCGGCGTGCCGAGGTCCGCCCGCTCGCCGTCGACGTAGACGTGGATGTGCCGGCGCAAGGCAGGGCCCGGCTCGCAGAGGCGGTCGCGCAGGCCCGGCCAGCGCTCCTCCAGGCGGTCGAGGGCCTCGCCGACGTCCGGCGCGTCCACGTCGAGCCGGCGCGGAAGGCCGGGGAAGAGGGCCGGGAGCGTCGAGGGGAGGTGGAGCTCGGCCACGGGCTCTAGTCGAGGACGGCGACCTCGACCGACCGGATCCCCGGTAGGTAGCCGGCGATCTCGCTCCAGGTCTCGCCCTCGTCGGCGCTCGCGAACACCTGGCCCGTGCTCGTGCCGAAGTAGAGGCCCGGCTCGTCGTGCCCGTCGATCGCCATCCCTTCGCGGAGGACGCCGAGGTGCGCGTCGCGCTGCGGCAGGCCGTCGTCCAGCCGCTGCCAGGTCGAGCCGGCGTCCTGCGTGCGCCACACGGCCGCGCGCCCCTCGGGCATGCAGCGCCCGTGCCCGGGATCGAGCGGGATCACGTAGAAGGTGTCGCGGTCGTGCGGGTGGGCGGCGGCGGCGAAGCCGAACTCGGTCGGCAGGCCCTCCGTGATCTCGGTCCACGACTGCCCCGCGTCGTCGCTTCGGTGCATGCCGACGTGGTTCTGCTGGTAGAGCCGGTCGCTCTCGGCCGGGGACATGACGAGCTTGTGGACGCAGTAGCCGACCCGGGGATCTTCGAGCGGCCAGTCGGCGCGGAGCCCCTGGTTGCGCGGCGTCCACGACTTCCCGTCGTCGCTGGTCTCGAAGATCCCGACGCCCTGCACGATCGCCCAGAAGCGGGCGGCGTCGTCGGGATGCGGCAGGATCGCGGGGATCCCGAGGTGGCCCGGCGGCTGGTTCGCGGGGTCGTTCCACGTGTCGCTCCCCGGCTGGCCGGCGAGGGTGGAGAGGAGCGACCACGTCTCGCCGCCGTCCCGGCTCTCGAAGATGCCGGGGTTCTCGGCGCCGGCGAAGAGGCGCCCGTGCGCGACCGTCAGGCCAGCGACCTTCGAGAGCTTCAGGTCGCCGTCGCCGTAGGCGAGCCCCTCGCTCGACTGCGTCCACGTCTCGCCGAGGTCCGCGCTCCGCCAGATGCTCGCTCCGTGCCACTCGCTTGCGCCGGCCGCATAGATCGTCCCCGACGCGGGGTCGTCCACCGCGTGGAAGATCGGCCAGTTCTCGCAGAGCGGGCCGCGCAGCTCCCAGCTCCGGCGATCGTCGCTCTCGAGCAGGAAGAGCCCCTTGCGGGTGCCGACGAGCAGGACGGTCTTCGACATCGAGTCACCTCCGGGTGTCGGGCGTCATTGTCCCTGAGACTGCCCTCTGGCGGCGAAACTCATCGGTGCGCCGTCCCGCGCCGATTCGTGGGACGCTGCCGGCGCGCGCTATGCTCGTTGCGGACGTCACCTTTCTTCCCCGGTCGTTGTGAGGCGATCGCGCCTGAGGGGTCGCGTGCCGAGACCTACCGGGGGTGGAAGGGAGACCGCCAGTGGCTACGTCGGCAATCGAGCCCGTCGAGCTCCCGCTTCCACGTCCGCCCGGCATGTGGGCGATCGCGGGGGTGCTCCTCGCGGGCGTCGCCGCGGGAGGGGCCTCGCTCGCGCTGGCCCTGACAAGCGAGAGCTTCGGCCGCGACCTGGGCGAGCCGCTCGTGATCGCCCTGCTCTCCGTGTGGCTCACGGTCTCGTACGTCTTCTGCGGGCTCCTCGCCTGGTGGCGCCGGCCGGACAGCCGTTTCGGGCCCCTCATGTGCGCCGCGGGCGTGGGCAACTTCGTCGCGACCCTCTCCTGGTCTAGCAGCGACGTCGTCTTCACCGCCGGGCAGGCGTTCGACTTCGTGCCGCCGGTTCTGTTCCTGCACGTGTTCCTCGCGTTTCCCAGCGGCAGGCTCTCCGGGCCGCGGGAGAGGGCTCTGGTGGTCTCCGCGTACGCGACCGCCGTAGGGCTCGAGCTCGTCCGGATGGCATTCGGCGGCTTCGGCCCGCGCAACCTGCTGGAGGTCGATGCGAACGCGCCGGCGGCGCTCGTTGCCCTGCGGGTGCAGCTCCTTCTGATCAGCAGCTTCTGTCTGGCCGGCGTCGCGATCCTCGCCGTGCGGCGACGGCGCAGAGGCAGGCCGCTCCGCGGTTCGCTCACGCTGCTCAACGTCGCGTTCGGGCTCGCGCTCGTCATGATCGCGGTGCTCTTCCTCTCGCACGTGTTCGATGTGGCCGGGATCGCCGAGATCCGCTGGGCCACGTTCGGCGCCCTCGGGATTGCGCCGGTCGCCTTCCTCGTCGGGCTCCTACGCACGCGGCTGGCGCGCTCGGCCGTCGGCGACCTGCTCGTCGGGCTCCGCAGCGCGCCCGCGCCCGCCGATCTGCAGGAGGCGCTGGCGCGTGCTCTCCGCGACCCGTCCCTGACCCTGGCGTTCTGGCTCCCGGACTTCGACACCTACACCGACGCCGGCGGGCGGCCGCTGGAGCTGCCGTCGTCCGACGCCCGCGGGGTCACGCTCATCGACCGCGACGGGGCCCCGTTCGCGGCGCTGCTGCACCACCGCGCGCTCGTGGACGAGCCCGAGCTGCTCGCCGGCGTCACGGCAGGGGCGGCGATGGCGATCGAGAACGCGCGCCTGCACGCGGAGCTCAACGCGCGCCTCGTGGAGCTGAGGGGGTCCCGCGCACGAGTCATCGAGGCCGGCCAGAGCGAGCGCCAACGGCTCGAACGGAACCTCCACGACGGCGCGCAGCAGCGCCTGATCGCGCTCTCGCTCGAGCTGAGCCTGCTCGAAGAGCGCCTCGCCCACGACGAGGGCGCCGCGGCGCGTCTGACGCTGGCGAGGCGCGAGATCGCGGCCTCGCTCGAGGAGCTCCGAGAGATCGCGCGAGGGCTCCATCCTGCGGTCGTCACCGGCCACGGGATCGGGGTGGCCCTCGAGCAGCTCGCGGCCCACGCCCCTGTTCCCGTCCGACTGGCGGTCGACACCGTCGGACGGCTGCCGGAGGCCCTCGAGGTGGCCGCGTACTACGTCGTCTCGGAGAGCCTGGCGAACGTCGCGAGGTACGCGCGGGCGTCTTCCGCGACCGTCGAGATCGCGCAGGAGGACGACGTCCTCCGGATCGAGATCGTGGACGACGGCGTCGGCGGCGCCGACACGGAGGGCGGATCCGGACTGCGCGGGCTCGCCGACCGTGTCGAGGCTCTCGGCGGCCGCTTCCGGGTCTGGAGCCCGTCCGGCGGCGGCACGCGCGTGCGAGCGGAGATCCCGTGCGAGTCGTGATCGCCGAGGACAGCGTGCTCCTGCGCGAGGGGGTCGCGCGGGTGCTCGCAGACGCCGGCTTCGACGTCGTCGGCGCCTGCGAGACGGCGGAGGCTTTGCTCTTGAAAGTCAGGAGCCATGCGCCGGACGTCGCGGTCGTGGATATCAGGCTGCCGCCGACGCACAACGACGAGGGCCTGCAGGCGGCGCTCGAGATCCGCGCCGAGCACCCGTCGGTCGGCGTCCTCGTCCTCTCCCAGTACGTGGAGGTCGGGCTGGCGATGAAGCTGCTCGCCGACTCGGCCGAGGGCGCGGGCTACCTGCTCAAGGACCGGATCGGCGACGTCAGGGACTTCGTCGGGGCGGTCGAGCGCGTCGCGTCCGGCGGCTCCGCGATCGACCCGATCATCGTCTCGACGCTGCTTTCGAAACGGCGCAGCAACGACCCCCTCGCAGACCTGACGCCCCGCGAGCGCGAGGTGCTGGAGCTGATGGCCGAGGGCCGGTCCAACCAGGGGATCGCCGACAGGCTCGTGATCACGCTCCGGGCGGTCGAGAAGCACGTGTCGAGCGTGTTCGCGAAGCTCGACCTCCCTTCCGGCGGGAGCGACTCGCGGCGCGTCCTGGCCGTCCTGCTCTACCTGCGCTCCTGAGGGCGCGGGCGCGAACACGCCAGAAACCCGCCCCCCGAAGCGACCAGTATCCCGCCTTCCGCCCTCGCGCGGCCGCTGCGACCGTGGACCGACCACCCTCGGTCGAGAGGAGCAGCGATGAAGACCCGTGTCATCCAGAACGATCCGGGCGGGGCGGCGAGAGAGAATCCGTCCGGCCCGCCGCCCGGCGCGAAGCGGCCCCCCAACCTGGCCGCCCGCATGGCGCGCTGGAGCGCTCACCACCGCAAGAAGGCGATCTTCGGGTGGCTCGCGTTCTCCATCGCCCTCTTCGCCGTCAGCATCGTCTCGCCGCTCAAGACGCTCGTCTGGGAGACCTCGGGGCCCGGGGAGTCGGGACGCGCCGAGACCATCATCTTCGAAGAGCTCGACCAGCGAGCCGGCGAGAGCGTGCTCGTCGAGAGCAGCACGCTCACAGCGAACGACCCAGCCTTCAGGGAAACCGTGGAGGCGGTCGTCGCCGCGGTCTCGGCGCTCGACGCGGTCGCCTCCGTCGAGTCACCGTTCGACGCCCCGTCGAGCGGGCTGATCTCGGCGGACAGGCACTCGGCGCTCGTTCAGCTCGAGATCGCCGGTCCCTCGGACGAGGCGGCGGACAAGATCGACCCGGTCGTCGCCAGCGTGGCGGACGTCCAGAAGTCCCACCCCGAGCTCTACGTCGGCTCGTTCGGCGAGAGCACCGGAAAGGCGCTCGAGGCCTCGTTCACGGACGACCTCAAGCGGGCCGGGCTCTTCTCCGTCCCGGTCACGCTCATCATCCTCCTGGTCGCGTTCGGCGCGCTCGTCGCGGCCGGGATCCCGCTCCTGCTCGGGCTGACCGCCGTGCTCGCGACGTTCGGGCTGATCGCGATCGTGAGCAACGTGCTCCCGATGTCCGACGCCGTGTCGGCGATCGTCCTCCTGATCGGGCTCGCCGTCGGGGTCGACTACACGATGTTCTACCTCAAGCGGGAGCGCGAGGAGCGTGCCGCAGGGCGCAGCGAGGAGGCCGCGCTCGAGGCCGCGGCCGCCACGTCGGGCCGCTCGGTGCTCGTCTCGGGGCTCACCGTCATCGTCGCCATGGCGGGCATGCTCCTCACCGCCGACGCAGGATTCGCGTCCTTCGGAGTCGCCACCATGACCGTGGTCGCGGTCGCGATGCTCGGGTCGCTGACGGTGCTGCCGGCGCTTCTCTCCAAGCTGGGGGACAACGTCGACCGCGGGCGCGTGCCGTTCGTCCACCGGCTGCGCCGCGACGACGGCGAGGGCCGGATCTGGGGAGCGATCGTCGGCGCCGTGCTCCGGCGGCCGCTCGTGTCGGTGCTGCTCGCGGGCAGCTTCCTCGTCGCCCTGGCCGTGCCCGCCTACCAGCTCCACACCGCGCAGCCCTCGATCGACACGTATCCGCAGAACCTGCTCACGACCTACAACCGTCTCAAGGTCGCGTTCCCGGGCACCGAGATCGGAGCGACCGTGGTGGTCAAGGCGCCGGACGTCGAGGCGCCGGCCGTGCAGGAGGCGATCGGCCAGCTCGAGTGGCGTGCGCTCGCGAGCGGCATGAACGAGCCGATCGACGTCACGCTCAGCCCCGACCGGACCGTCGCGGCCATCACGATTCCGATCGACGGCGACGGCACCGACGCGACGTCGAACGCGGCCCTGACCGCGCTCAGGGACGACATCGTTCCGCCGACGGTCGGCGCCCTGGACGGGGCCGAGGTCGCCGTCACGGGGCTGACCGCTCAGGCGAGGGACTTCAGCGCGAAGATGAAGACCGTGGCGCCGCTGGTGTTCGGCTTCGTCCTCCTGTTCGCGTTCGGGCTCATGCTCGTGTCCTTCCGCTCGATCGTGATCGCGGCGAAGGCGGTGCTCCTCAACCTGCTCTCGGTGGGCGCCGCCTACGGGATCCTCGTGCTCGTCTTCCAGCACGGCTGGGGCAAGGGGCTCCTAGGGTTCGAGTTCACCGGCGGCATCGACCCGTTCCTGCCGATCCTCCTCTTCGTGATCCTCTTCGGCCTCTCGATGGACTACCACGTGTTCATCCTCAGCCGCGTCCGCGAGGCCTACGACAAGGGCATGAGCACGGACGAGGCGGTCGCGCACGGGATCAAGACGACTGCCGGCGTCGTCACCAGCGCCGCGATCGTGATGGTCGGCGTGTTCGCGATCTTCGGCACGCTCCAGGCGATGATCTTCAAGCAGTTCGGCGTCGGACTCGCGGCGGCGATCCTGATCGACGCGACGATCGTCCGCGCCGTCCTCTTGCCGGCGACGATGAAGCTGCTCGGGGACTGGAACTGGTACCTCCCGAGCTGGCTCGAGTGGCTGCCGCACTTCGAGCACGGCGGAGCGGTGGAGCGCGACGAGCCGGTCGAGCCGGCGCCCGTCCCGACGCCCGTCGCGTAAGGAAAACGTCCCTGCGCCGCCCGCCGTCCGACGGTGGGCGGCGCACTAATCCCGTCCAGTCGAAAGGAGAGCCATGGAGACCGCCCCCCGACGTGACGCCCTCCGGCGCACGTTCCTCATCGGCCCCCCGCTCGTCCTCGCGGCCGTCCTCTGGTTCCACCCGGCCGGTGGCGAGAACGTCTACGAGGGACTCCGGCACGACGCGACGGCGTGGTTCCGCGTCCACGTCGCCCTGCTCCTCGTGCTTCCGCTGCTCGGGATCGCCGCCTACCTGCTGCTCGACGGCCTTCACGGCCGCGCGGCGACGCTGAGCCGCCTCGCGCTCGCGCCGTTCCTCGTCTTCTACACCGCCTACGAGGCGACGGTCGGCGTTGCCACGGGCGTCCTCGTCGACCACGCGAACGGCCTGCCCGCGGCGGAGCAGGCGGTGGTCGCCGGCGCCATCCAGGATCTGAACAGGAACCCCATTCTCGCCGATCCGTCGGTCTCGCTCGTCCTCGGTGTCCTGGGCTGGGTCGTGGCGATGGTGGCCGCCGCGGTCGCCCTCCGTCGCTCCGGGGCGGGCTGGGCGCCGACGGTCCTCGTCGGGCTCGCCGCCGTCTTCGCGGTTCACCCGCCTCCGGTCGGCCCGTTCGGCCTCGTCTGCTTCGCGGCCGCGGCCGTGCTCGTCGAGCGCTCCAGGGCCCGTCTCGGGCGGGCGTCCGATCCGCGGAGGGACGCCGGTGCGCTCGCCGCGCACGCCCGCTCGGGGATCGAGGGAGCCTGATGGCCGTTCCGACCCCGGCGATCCCCCGGCCCGCCACGGCGCCTGCGGCCCGGCCGCCTGCCCCGGTCCGGGTCGCGGCCGTGCTCCGCACCGACACCGGGCTCGTGCGGCTCGCGCTCGGGGTCGTCGCGCTGCACGTCGCCGACGACAACTACCTCCAGCCCGAGCCGAGCCCGTCGCCGGGCGACCACCTGGCGAACGGCCTCGTGCCGATCGCGGTCCTCGCGCTCGTCGCCTGGCTCTACCCGCGGCTCCGCGCCGGGCTCCGCGCCGCGGCGGCGACGACGTTCGGGGCGCTCGGCGTCGCGGTCGGCGTCCCCGGCGCCTACCACCTGGCTTCCGGCGGTGCCTCCGGCGACGACTTCACGGGGCTCCTCGCCCTCGCCGCCGGCGCGGCGCTGCTCCTTTCCGGGCCGGTGACGCTCTGGCGGGCCCGCCGCCCTGGCAGCCGAGGTACTACGCGGCCGCCGGCGAGCCGAAGGAGATCTGGGAGGTTCCCGGTGCCCGGCACACGCGTGGCATCGACGCGAGGCCGGCCGAGTACGAGCGGCGCGTCGTCGGGTTCTTCGACGACGCTCTCCTGGGCGGTGATGCGGGGGAGCGATGAGTTACCGGGCGCCGCGGCGTCCTGACGTGGGAGAGACAGGCAGCAAGGAGGTGAGGACCACGACCGCGACGATGCCGAGCGGCCCGAGGGCGCTCTTCGAGACCGGCCGCTCGACCTGGCCGGGATGCCCGCTTTGCGTAGCATGGTGACCGTGGCCGACTCGTCGCTCACCGCCCCGGCCGGAGCCGGCACGCTCGAGGAAGGCTTCGAGCGGCACCGGACGGAGCTCACCGCCTACTGCTACCGGATGCTCGGCGCGCTCGAGGCCGAGGACGCGGTCCAGGAGACGTTCATCCGTGCGTGGCGCGGCTTCGACCGCCTCGCGGACCGCTCCGCCCTGCGCGCCTGGCTCTACCGCATCGCCACGAACGTCTGCTTCGACCTCCTCGACGGCCGCAAGCGGCGAGCGCGGCCGATGGACCTCGGCCCGGCGCGTGAGCCGGTGGCCGAGAACCTGAGCACGCTTCCGGAGGTGACCTGGATCGAGCCGATCCCCGACGGGGTCGTCGTCCCCGAGGGCGACCCGGCCGACGTGCTCCAGGCGCGCGAGACGATCCGCCTCGCGTTCGTCGCCGCGCTCCAGCACCTGCCGCCGCGCCAGCGCGCCGTCCTCATCCTCTGCGAAGTGCTGCGCTGGAAGGCGGCCGAGGTCGCGGAGCTCCTGGACACGACCGTCGCCTCGGTCAACAGCGCCCTCCAGCGGGCGCGGGCGACGCTCGAGGAGACCGGCGCGACCGCCGAGGGCACGACGCCGTCCGTCGACGGGGCGGACGCCGAGTTCCTCGCCCGCTACGTCGAGGCATTCGAGCGCTACGACATGGACGCGCTCACGTCCCTGATCCACGAGGACGCGACGCAGTCGATGCCGCCGTTCGACCTCTGGCTCGCCGGGCGCGAGGACATCCTCGCCTGGTGGGTCGGCCCCGGCGGCGGCTGCCGCGGCTCGCGCGTGCTGCCCACCGTCGCCGCGAACGGGTCGCCCGCGTTCGGCCAGTACAAGCCGAGCGAGAGCGGCGACGGCTACGAGCCGTGGGCGCTGCAGGTGCTCGAGATCGAGGACGGCCGCGTCGTGGAGTTCACGTTCTTCCTCGACACGGAGACGCTCTTTCCGCGCTTCGGCCTGCCGCCGCGTCTCGAGAGCTGAGCCGCCTCAGTCCGGCAGGACGTCGCGGAGCCCCATGAAGTCGACCAGCTCGCGGAGCTCGGCCGAGGTGTGGCGGAGCCGGACCCGGCAGCCCTTGCGCCCGGCCGCGAGCTGCAGGCGGGCGAGCGCGTCCACCGTGACGGCGTCGGGCTCGACGCCGTGGACGTCGCAGACGAGCTCGCCCGGGCCGGCCTCGTCGAGGAGCGCGCACACGCGCTCGCAGAGGCCGGGGAGATCGTCCCGGGCGATGGGGCCGCGGACGGAGAAGGAGACGGTTCTCGGCGCCCGGGCGGCCATTGCGAAGAGGACCGGGCGCCTGGGGAAAACTCATCGGCGCCCGAGCGATGAGTTCCGCGCGCCGCCGCCGTCTCACCCTCCGACGATGACGGACGCGAACGGGAGGAGCCCCTCGTGACCCTGGACAGCCGCAGCCGCTGGCTCGCGCTCTTCGTGCTCTGCCTCGGCGACGTCATGATCGTCCTCGACGGGACGATCGTGAACGTCGCCCTCCCATCGATCCGGGAGGACCTCGGCTTCTCCCAGGCGTCGCTCGCGTGGGTCGTGAACGCCTACCTGCTCACGTTCGGCGGCTTTCTCCTCCTCGGCGGACGGCTCGGCGACCTCTTCGGGAACCGGCGCATCTTCCTCGGCGGGATCGCTCTCTTCACGTTCGCGTCGCTCGCGTGCGGCCTGGCCACCACGCAGGGCACGCTCGTCGCGGCGCGCGCGGTGCAAGGGCTCGGCGGCGCCGTCGTCGCCGCGGTCGCGCTCTCGCTGATCATGAACCTCTTCACGGAGCCGGCGGAACGGGCCAAGGCGATGGGGGTCTTCGGCTTCGTCCTCTCCGGCGGCGGCACCCTGGGCGTCCTCCTCGGCGGCGTCCTGACGGATCTCTTCTCCTGGCACTGGATCTTCCTCGTCAACCTGCCTGTCGGGGTCGCCGTCTTCGCGCTCGGCCTCCGGCTCCTGCCCGGTGGAGTCGGGCAGGCTGCGAGCCGGCGGGTAGACGTCCCCGGCGCGCTCGCGGTGACCGCGGCCCTCATGCTCGCCGTCTACGCGATCGTGAAGGCGAACGAGGTCGGCTGGACGGCGGGCCGGACGGTCGGCCTCCTCGCGGCCGCCGCGGCGCTCCTCGCGGTCTTCCTCGTCGTGGAGGCCCGGAGCTCGTCGCCGCTCGTGCCGCTCGGGCTCTTCCGCATCCGCTCCGTCTCGACGGCGAACGTCGTGGGCGTCCTCATGGCGGCGGGCATGTTCGCCCAGTTCTTCTTCTCGGCCCTCTACCTGCAGCTGATCCTCGGCTACAGCCCGCTCGAGGTCGGCCTCGCCTATGCGCCCTCGACCGTGCTCTGGGGGGCGACGTCGCTGCTCCTCTCCGACCGGCTGGTCCTGCGCTTCGGGATCAAGACCCCGCTGCTCTCCGGCCTCGTGCTGATGGCAGGCGCCCTCGTCCTCTTCGGCCGGATGCCGGTAGACGGAAGCTACGCGCTCGACGTCCTTCCCGCGACGCTCCTGCTCGGGCTCGGCGCCGGCATCGCCTTCAACCCGCTGCTGCTCGCGGCCATGAGCGGCGTTGCGCCGAGCGAGTCGGGGCTCGCCTCCGGCGTCGTCAACACGGCGTTCATGATGGGCGGCGCGCTCGGCCTCGCCCTCCTGGCGAGCCTGGCCGCCGGCCGCACAGACGCGCTCGCCGAAGGGGGCGCGGGCGCGCTCGCCGCGCTGAACGGCGGCTTCCGCGCCGCCTTCCTCGCCGGCGCCGTCCTCGTCGCCCTCGCGGCCGCCGTCGGCGCGGCGCTCCTCCGCCCCGGAGCGCCGGCGGCCGCCCACGAGGGGGAGCACGTCGGCGCTCTGGCGACGGCCGAGGCGGACTAGCCTCGCTTCGCCGCCGTTCCCGCGTGCGACCCCGCGAGGTCGACCGCGAGCGAGAAGAGGAGCGCTCCGGCCCAGAAGTTGACCGGGTCGAAGAGGAGCGGCTCGTTGTCGCCGACGAGGTTCCAGATGAGCCAGACGACGAACCAGACGAACGTCATAGCGTGCCTCCAGCGGTCGGTTTCCTCCGCGAGTGTGCCCGCGCGGCCAGCCGGAGCCATCCGAGGCCGGACGGGTTCGCGGTTCGGGAAAGCCGCAGAGCTTGCGATGAGCTCTCCGGCAGCGGGACGTCACAAGGAACCGTGGAGGTCGTGCGCCAGATTGCCACGGGTGACGCCGTCGCCGCCGTGCGGGCGGGCGACCTTACCGCATTCGCCGACGTCGGCGAGCGCCACCGCCGCGAGCTGCGGCTCCGCTGCTACCGGATGCTCGGTTCGTTCGAGGACTCCGCTCGGCGTCCTGCGGATCGAGGACGGCGGCATCGTCGCGATCATCACCTTCCCGCTCGGGCCGCTCGTCGAGGTGCTCGGGCTTCCGCGAACGCTCTGACGGCACGGCCCGCCCGCCCGCGCTACCGTCCACGTCGTGGGCGCGCCCCGCTTCCTCCTCGAGCTCCCCGCCGACGACCCAGCGCGGGCGCGGCGGTTCTGGGAGGAGCTCCTGGGCGCCGAGCTGCGGAAGCGGCGACCGGGGGAGGGGGAGGGCCGCCAGGGGGAGCACGGCGGCATCGCTCTCGGCGTGCACGCACGCGGGCCGGGCCCGGGAGACCGGGTCGCGCTCCCCTACTTCGCCGTCCCCGACCTCCCCGGCGCGCTCGAGCGCGTACGCGCGCTCGGCGGCGACGTGGTGCACCCGGGCGAGCGCTGGGCCGTCTGCCGCGACTCCGAGGGCACACCGTTCGGGCTCAGCGCCGGCTCCTGAGGAGGACGTGGGCGAGGGTGCCCGCGGCGAGGACGCCGAGGCCCGCGGCGACCGTGGTCGCCGGCAGGGAGAGGGCGAGCGCCAGGCATCCCACGAGCCCGAGCACCGGAACCGCCCTCGGCCAGCGCCGTTCTCCTGGGCGGAGCGTGAACGCCGCGGCGTTCGCGATCGCGTAGTAGCCGAGCACGGTCACGGAGCTGAAGCCGATCGCCGTCCGCAGGTCGGCGAGCGCGACGAGGACGACGACGACCGCGCCGACCCCGACCTCGGCGACGTGCGGGACGCGGTTCCGGGGGTGGACGGCGGCGAGACGGCGCGGGAGGTCTCCCTCCGAGGCCATGGAGAAGACCGTGCGGCTGACGCCCGCGAGGAGGGAGAGGAGGACGCCGAGCGCGGCGAGCGCCGCGCCTGCACGGACGAGCGGCGAGAGGCTGTCGGCCCCGGTCGCCTCGACCGCCTCGGCCAGCGGCGCCGCCGCCTCCGCGATGCGCTCGGGGCCGAGCACGAGCAGGATGCTCACGGCGACGGCCGCATAGACGAGGAGGGTGAGCCCGAGCGCGAGCGGGATCGCCCGCGGGATCGTCCGCTCCGGCTCGCGCACCTCCTCGCCGAGAGTGGCGATGCGCGCGTAGCCGGCGAAGGCGAAGAAGAGGAAGCCGCCGGAGGCGAGGATCCCGCGCAGGCCGCTTTCCGGCCAGAGCGGCGTCAGGCGGTCGGCGTCGAGGTCGCCGCCGAGGAGCGAGGTCGCGACGACGAAGGCGAGCGTGGCGACGACGCAGGCGACCAGTACGCGGGTCACGCCGGCCGTCTTCGTCACGCCGAGGTAGTTGACGGACGTGAGGGCGACGACGGCCGCGATCCCGAGCGGACGCGCGACCGAGGGCGCCGTATAGGCGCCGAAGGTGAGCGCCATCGCGGCGAGGCTGGCGATCTTGCCGACGACGAAAGCCCAGCCGGCGACGAACCCGGGGAGATCGCCGAGCTGCTCCCGGCCCCAGGCGTAGGCACCGCCCGAGCGCGGGTGCACCGCCGCGAGCTGCGCCGACGAGAGCGCGTTCGCAAGCGCCACGCCGCCGGCGAGCGCGAGGCCGATGAGCAGACCCGCGCCGGCCGCCTCGGCGGCGGGGGCGAAGGCGGCGAAGACGCCGGCTCCGAGCATCGCCCCGAGCCCGACGACGACCGCGTCGGCGAGGCCGAGCCGGCGGGCGAGCCGCGTGGGTGCCTCGTCCCGGTCGGCCGGCGCCGGAGGGGGTTGCGCGACCGCTAGCCCCCTTCGAGGCGGAGGTCGAAGCCGGCGGTCGCGGCCCGGTGGACGTTGGGCGCGGGCCCCTCGCTTCCGGGACGCACTGTGACGACCGCGACGTTGAAGCGAGGCGTGCTCGCGCTGCGTGCCAGGAACTCGAGGGTCCCGACGCGGTGGCCCTCGCCCGGCAAGTCGACCACGGCTCGCAGCGCCTCCATCGCGGGCGATCCTACGCGACGGGCGGCTGCGAGGTTCGGCGCGCGACCTCTGCGCGCACGCGCGGCGCCACCTCGGTCCCGAGCAGCTCGATCGCGCGGAGCGCCCGGGCGTGGGGGAGCATGCCCACGCTGATCTGGGCCAGGAACCGCTGGTGGCCGAACAGCTGGTGCTGAAAGAGGATCTTCTCGGCCACCTCCTCCGGATCGCCGACGACGAGCGCGCCCCGCAGCGAGCGCAGGGACTCGAAATCGGCCCGCCCGAGAGGCGACCAGCCGCGCTCGCGGCCGATCGTGTTCATCATCTCGGCGTAGGCCGGAAAGAACTCGTTCGCGGCTCGCTCGGATGCGTCCGCGACGAAGGCGTGAGAGTTGATGCTCAGCGGTGGCGGCGGATCGTGTCCCGCTTCGAGCGCGGCCCGCCGATGCAGCGCGGCGAAGGGGACGAAGCGCTCCGGGAGCCCGCCGATGATCGCCAGGGCCATCGGCAGGCCGAGCCGCCCGGCGCGGACCGCGGACTCCGGCGCACCGCCGACGGCGACCCACACCGGCAGCGGATCCTGGAGAGGGCGCGGGTAGACGCCCTCGCCTGCCAGCGGCGGCCGGTGCCGCCCCGACCAGGTGACGCGCTCGGAGCGGATGAGCTCGAGCAGGAGTTCCAGCTTCTCGGCGAAGAGGTCGTCGTAGTCGGCGAGCTCGTAGCCGAAGAGCGGGAACGACTCCACGAAGGAGCCCCGGCCGACCATGATCTCCGCCCGCCCGCCCGAGAGGAGGTCGAGCGTGGCGAACTGCTGCAACACGCGGACGGGGTCGTCCGAGCTGAGGACCGTGACGGCGGTCGTGAGGCGGATCGCGCGCGTCCGCACAGCCGCGGCGGCGAGCACGACGGCGGGCGCCGAGACGGCGAAGTCGGGCCGGTGATGCTCGCCGACCCCGAAGACGTCGAGCCCGACCTGGTCGGCGAGCTCCGCCTCCTCGAGCACGTCCCGGAGCCGCTGCGCGGGGTCGATCGTCCGGCCGGACTCCGGGTCCGGCCGCACCTCGGCGAAGGTGTAGACGCCGATCTCCACGGTCAGTAGCCGGTGCGGCGCGGTCCCGTCACGCCCTGATGAGGACCGGCGTCCCCTCCGGGTTCGCGCGCAGCATCCGCTCCACGTGGCGGTTCTCGATCCGCAGGCAGCCGTAGGATGCGGCCTGCCCGATCGAGCCCGGGTCGTTCGTCCCGTGGATGGCGACCGGGCCTCCCTGCGTCCAACCGGTGAGCACGGGCGAGAAAGCGCTGATCCCGATCGCGCCGGGGCCGAAGGGCCCGGACGGGTCGCCCGAGAGGAGCCGCTGGTTCACGTAGTAGCGGCCGCTGGGCGTCGGCGTCGCGGCCTTGCCGATCGCGGCCGGCACGCGCAGGATGCGTCGCCCGTTCCGGAAGAAGTCGATCCGCCGTTCGCCCAGGTCGATCTCGATCCGTGTCCGCACGCGGAACAGCGTCACCGTGCGGGCGCGCACCCACCCGGTCGCCCCGTTCGGGCGCACGGGGAGCTGTACGCGGTACCAGGCGGGCCTGCAGTCGGCGTCGCGGACCACGCCGAGGACGCCGAAGACGGTGCGGACGGCGTTCGCGTTCCTGCGCTCGAACGTGTGCGCGCGGCCGCCGCCCGGCTTCCGGTACGCGGCCACCTCTCCCTTCGCCCGCGCCGCGTAGGCGACGCGCCCGTCTCCGAGACGCGCGACGCGGCCGCTCTCACAGCGGGCCGGGACCGGCGCCGAGGCGAGCCGGCCGCCGCCCTCGACGACCGCCGGCGGGGGGCTGCTCTCGATGCGACGCTGCGCGTCGCGCTCGTCCTCGAGCGCCTGCGCGCCGCAGCCCCCTGCGACGAGCGCGGCCGCGACGGCTGCGAAGGCCCCCGTCCGCACGCGGGCCATGCTAGACGGCTCAGGCGGCGGCCGCCGCCTCGACGCGCCCGCGGACGGCGTCCGCGAGCTCCTCGACCAGGGCCTCGAGCTCGACGGCCACGTCGGCGTCGACGAGGCGCCCGTCATCGTCGAAGCGGGCCTGGGCATGGCCGCAGGCGAGCTCGACGTCGAGGACGCGGGCGCCGACGGCGCCGAGCACCTTGCGCAGCTCGGCCTGGGCCCAGACCGCCCCGAACATCCCCGTCGAGGCGCCGACGACGGCGACCGGGAGGTTCCGGAGCGGGTTCGTCGCCAGCGGGCGGGAGGCCCAGTCGAGCGCGTTCTTGAGCTGGCCCGGGATCGACGAGTTGTATTCGGGGGTGGCGAAGAGGACCGCGTCGGCGCCGGCGAGCGCCTCGCGGAGATCCGCGACTCCCGTCGGCGCCGCCGCCGGATCGTCGTCGTCGGCGTCGTAGGGCGGCACCGTCGCGAGGCCGTCCCACAACTCGAGCTCGACGCCGTCGCCGGCCAGCTCGGCGGCCGCCCGGAGGAGGCCGGTGTTGTAGGAGTCGCGGCGGAGGCTGCCGGAGATGCCGAGGATCCTCATCGTCAGCTCTTCACGAAGGCGAGCTCGGCGAGGATGGTGACGTCGTCGGTGAGTGCGGGCTCGCCGTTCGGGAGCGGCGCGTTCCAGCTCACCCCGAAGTCGGTGCGGTCGACCGTGGTCGAGAGCGCGAGACCGATCCGCTCGTTGCCGTAGGGGTCCGCGATCGGCGCGGAGGCATTGCCGGCGACGGTCACGGGCCGGGTGACGCCCTTGATCGTGATCTCGCCGCGGACGGAGACGCTGTTCCCGTCGAGGGAAATCTCCCGCGCCGCGAAGCGCAGCTCGGGGAAGCGCTCGGCGTCGAAGAAGTCCGGGCTCTGCAGGTGCGCGGCGAGGTTCTCGTCCTTGACGTCCACGCTCGCGACCTTGGCGGCGCCCTCGAGCGAGACGGCCTCGGGGCCCGCCGCGAGCGTCGCCTCGACGTTGCGGAACTGGCCCTTGAACGTCCCGGCGAGGTACCGGACCTCGAAGCCGACCGTGGAGTGCACGGGGTCGAGCGTCCAGGTTCCGGCCGGGGCGATCGCGGTGGCGGTGGTCATGGTCTTCGACCTCCTACTTGATTGGTGTATTATTGATGACGCAACTATACCCTAGCACGAATTATATTGACTACGCAAGTACCTACTCCCGAGGCCGAGCGCCGCCCCCAGGCGGTCGCCGCCCTGACCGCGCTCTTGCGCGCGCACGCGGCCGTGACGCGGTGCGCCAGCGCGACCCTGCAGTCCGAGCACGGACTCTCGCTCAACGACTATGAGGCGTTCCAGCTCCTCGCCGGGGCCGAGGACGGCCGGCTGCGACGGGTCGACCTCGCCCGCAGCCTCGCCCTCACGCCCTCCGGCGTCACGAGGCTCCTCGACGGGCTCGAGGACGCCGGGCTGGTCGAGCGCGCGACGTGCCCCTTCGACCGCCGCGTGGCGTACGCGCAGCTGACGCCGCTCGGCGCCGAGCGCCTGCGCGAGATCTCGTGCGGGCAGGACGGCTCGGTGCGCGCGCTCTTCGAGGAGCGCCTCGCACACGATGAGATCGACGAGCTGGCCCGGCTGCTCGAGCGGCTGGCCTAGCCCGCGCCGGGCAGCGCGCCGGGCGGGCCGAGCACGTGCAGGCCGGCGGCCTCACCGATGGCCGTCACCGTCTGCTCGTCCTCGGGCGACGCCCACGCAGCCGCCGGGGGAAGCGGCCGCGCGAGGGCGTGCCCGAAGTCGTCGAGCCGGGCTGCGGAGGGAGTTCTCGTCTCGACGAGCCAACGAGTGCCGGGCGCCTCGACGCGCAGAGCGCGCGGCAGGGCGCCGGACGCCGTGACGACGTCGCCGGCGGCCGCCCGCACCGTCCGCTGCCCGAGGAAGAAGGTCAGCTCGCCGGCGAGGATCCGGAACGACTCGTCCTCGCGGCTCGCGTAGACCGGGGTCATCGCGCCGGGGGTGGGCGCGGCTCGCTCGAGCCGGACGGTGGGGGGGAGGGCGGCCATGGCGGAAGTCTCGCGGCCCGCGCAGGCCTCGGGAAGGCGGCGGGCACCCGTCCCGGGGTGCGGTTTCCCTCACCATCCGGCCGACGGCCGCGCCTGTTAGGTTCCGCGCCGTGTCCTTCACGGACTGGCTTCTCGCGCTACACGTCCTCGCCGCCGCAACGCTCGTCGCGGCCCAGGTGATTTTCACGATCGTCGTCGTCGGTGTCCGCAACCTCGACCGTCCGAGCGACGTCGTCCGCATCTTCAGGCTCTCTCGCCCCGGCGACGTGCTCGTCGCCATCGGCTCGATCGGCACCCTCGTCCTCGGCGTCTGGCTCGCGATCGACATCGGCGACTACGACCTCTGGGACGCCTGGATCGTGGTCGCCCTCGTCCTCTGGGCGGTACTCATGGAGGTGGGCCGGCGAACCGGCAAGGTGTTCTACGCAGCGCGCGACCACGCCGCCGAGCTCGCGGCCGGCGGGCGCGACGACCCCAGCCCGGAGCTGAACGCGATGCTGCGCACGCGCACCGGCGTCCTCCTCCAGGGCGCCTCGATCGTCCTCGTCGCCGCCCTTCTCGTCGTCATGATCTACAAGCCGGGAGCCTGATGGGCGTGCTGGCCGCAATCCGCCCCGACGACTGGAACCTGCCGCTCCTCGTGCACGTGTCGGGGGCGATGTTGCTCGTCGGCGGCCTCGCGGCGGCCGCGGCGTTCCAGCTCTACGGCTGGAGACGGCAGCGTGCCGAGGATGCGGCGGGCTTCGCGCGGCTCGCGTTCCGCTCGCTCCTCTTCGCCGCGCTCCCCGCCTGGTTCGTGATGCGCCTCGGCGCTGAGTGGATCTATCGCCGCCAGGGCTGGCAGGACGTCGGGGCGGCCGAGCCGACCTGGCTCGGGATCGGCTGGATCACGGCCGATCTCGGCGGCTTCCTGCTCCTCCTCTCGATCGTGCTCACCGGGATCGGCGCCCGCCGCCTGCGGCTGCGCCGCGGCGAGCGGAGCACACTCGTCCGTGTCGCCGCGGTCTTGACGCTCCTCGCCCTGATTGCCTACGTCGTGGCGACGTGGGCCATGGCCGGGAAGCCGGCCTAGGGCTTTCCCGAGACGGCGGCGACGAGCGCCTCCTGGAGCCACGTCAGGTAGGCGAACACCGCCAGCTCGCGGGCGCGGGGATCGGTCGGGTCGATCTCCTCGGCGTAGGTCTCCTCGGTGACGCCGAGCCGCGTGCCGAGGACGAGGCGGAGGTCGGTGAGGGCGCGCAGCCAGGCGTCGAGCTCGCCCGCCGTCAGGAGGTCGCGGCCGGCGGTCTCCTCGACCAGGGCGAGCGCGGCGCGTCGCTCTTGGAGGAGCTCGGCTCCCATGAGCTCTCGGTACCCGGCCTCGGCCTCCGCGTCCTCGGCGTGTGCGGGCGGGAAGAGTCGCCGGAGCGCAGGCGCCCCGGGATCGGTGTCGAGGAGGGCCCGCAGCTCGGCGGGGAGCGCGCGGAGGAGCTCGCGCTCGCCGTCGGAGAGCCGCAGGCGGTACTCGCCCTCGCCGGCCGGCTCGACGGGGTCGCGGAAGATCACGCGTCCCGCCTCATCGTCGCCCAGAGGCCGTAGGCGTGCAGGCGGGCGACATCGTGCTCGGCCTTCTCGCGCGTCCCGCCCGAGACGACGGCCTTGCCCTCCTCGTGCACCTGGAGCATGAGCCGGGTCGCCTTCTCCCGGCTGTAGCCGAAGAGCTTCTGGAAGACGAGCGTGACGTACGACATGAGGTTCACGGGGTCGTTCCAGACGATCACGATCCAGGGAAGGTCGCGCTCCGCGTCCTCCTCGCCCGCGGGGCGCTCGACCTCGACCTCCCCCGGCGCGGTTGTCATGCTCGGCACGCCTCGATTCTCCCCGAAACGGTGAGGAGTCCGCTCGACGCGGGCCCTTCGGTAGCCACAGCCAGTTACACAAAGAATCTGACAGTCCTACACTCGGAAACCGTGCGAGGCGCGCGTCTGCGCGTAGACGCGCAGCACGGCCTTGTCGACCGGCCCGCCCAGGCTCGGGACGACGAAGCGGACGAACGACCGCGTGAGGGGCTTGGGGCGACGCGCAGGGCGGACTGGGTGCCGTAGGTGCGATTTCGGAGCCGCGACGGCGGCGGCGAGCACGGCGAGGCAGGTGAGGTGGATGCGGCGGAGGAGAGTGCTCCGACGTGTCCCCTGGCGGCCGGTACCCGGGTCGGGGGGCCAGCCGCAGGGCTCGGCCCCGACGCCTCGTCGGGCACCGCGAATCGTCTTAGTAGCGGATCACCCTGTTTCGGACGTTGATCGGGTTCACGGCCTGCGGGCCGATGAAGATCCCGTAGGAGCGGGAGTAGCCGAACACGGAGTCGCGGGCGCCCGAGCGGACCGCGTTGTCGATCCGCATGTTCTGGTTGTAGGTGGCGATGCGGCAGCGAACGCAGACGACTCGCCGGGGCACGTTGCCGGTCGCGTGCGAGACGTACCAGCCGCCTCCCGCGCCCCAGCAGGTCCAGCGTCCGTCGGCGGGCCGGCCCGAGCGAAAGTCCTTGAACTTGATCCGGTAGCCGCTCATCGCCTGGACAACGTCCTGGTGGACGCTCCCGTGCCGGGCGCCGCAGGCGACCCTGCCGGTGACGACGAGGTCGTGGGCGCTCTGGCCGATCTTGACCGCGTCGTAACCCGTCCCGAGGTCGCGGCCGTTGCCGCGGACGTCGAGGATGAGGTCGACCGTCTTCGGATTGCCGTCGCCGTAGCAGCCGATCAGTCGGATCGCGTCGGCGGTCCCGGGGTTCGGGATCCGCGAGACCACCTTGATCGGAAGCTTGCCGAAGCGGCGGAGCGAGCCACGGCACTCCCAGCTCCTCCTCGTTCGGATCACCCGTCCGGGCTTCACGGAGGACGCGGCCCGGGCCGTCCGAGACACGGCCCCCTCTTCGCCGAGCCTGAACGAGGCCTCCGTGTCGGAGAGGCTCCAGCCGGCACGGGCGCCTCCGGACGACGTGGACGTGACTGCACTCTCGGCGGCGGCGGATCCGGGGCCGAGCAGAGCGGAGAAGGCGAGGGCGGGAAGCAGTAAGCGGCGGAGGGTCATGCGGCGGCGGCTCCTTGCTGTATCGACGTCGGGGGGTCCGGTCCGAATCCCTGAACGAGGGGACTGGCGCACCGTACGCGGCTTCTATGAGGGTGAGGTACGCGTCGTGTGAGCGATCGGTTAAGACAACCCGTCCGCTTCCGGTGCTAGCGTCGGGCGCCTCGGAACGGCCCTCGGGAGGTCTCCTTGCTCGACTTCGCGGCTCTCGACGTCGCCCTCGGCCTCGTGTTCGTCTTCGTCGTGCTGAGCCTGGTCTGCTCCGCTCTCGTGGAGACGCTCTCGAGCCTCTTCGCCTGGAGGGCGGAGTACCTTGGAAAGGCCTGCACACCCTCCTCGGCGTCGGGCTGACGAAGAACGTCTTCGCCCACCCGCTCGTGAGCGCGCTCGTCCGCCCGGCCCAGGATCTCTCGCCGCGTGTCCGGCGCGTGCCGGCCGTGCGCCGAGCCGTGGCGTGGTGGAGGCGGGAGCGCTATCCGTCCTACCTCCCCTCGCGGGCGGTCGTGTCCGCCCTCCTCGACCTCGACGTCGGCGCGCGGGCGCGGGGGGCGGCGCGCCCGCTCGACGAGGCCATCGAGGCCGTGCCCAGCGAGCGCGTGAAGGACGCCCTCGCGGCGCTCCTGGCCGACGTGCGCGCGCACGCCGGGAAGGCGGAGGACGAGGTCGCGCTCTTCCGCACGGCCGCCGAGACCTGGTACGACGACACGATGGCCCGCGTGTCGGGCTGGTACAAGCGCCGCGTCCAGCTCGTCCTCTGGCTGATCGGCCTGACGGTCGCGATCGTCCTCAACGTCGACACCGTCAACATCGCCCGCGTCCTCTGGGCGGACGACACCGTCCGGGCAGCGCTCGTGGCGCAGGCGGAGCAGGCCTCCGAGGAGGGAGCGGCCCTCGACGCAGCCCGGCTCGAGCAGCTCGACATCCCGCTCGGCTGGCGCTTCGGCTCGGACGGGTCGCTCGACGTGCCCAGCCGGTGGGAGGACTGGCTCTCGAAGGCGATCGGCGTCCTGATCACGTCGGCCGCCCTCTCCATGGGGGCGCCGTTCTGGTTCGACCTGCTCGGTAAGGTCGCTCGGCTGCCCTCGGCGGGCGCTCCGCCTCCCTCGCGGAAGGCGACCGAGGCGGGCCCGTAGCCGCCCGCGCGGCGCGAGCTATCCTCGCGGGTGATGGGAGGGGCGCTTCCCGCGGCGACGGCGATGGGCCCGGTGCACCTGACGGTGGCCGACCTCGAGCGCTCGCTCGCCTACTACCGGGACGCCGTCGGACTGGAGGCGATCGGCCGCGACGGCGATCGCGCGATGCTCGGCGCCGGCGGGCGTCAGCTTCTCGTTCTCGTCGAGGAGCCGGGTGCGCGGCCTGTCCGCCGCCACACGGGGCTCTACCATTTCGCCCTTCTCCTGCCCGAGCGCGCCGACCTCGCCCGCTGGCTCGCGCACGCCGTCCGCGAGCGCGTGCCGCTCGTCGGCCTCTCCGACCACTTCGTCAGCGAGGCCGCCTACCTCGCCGACCCCGACGGCCACGGGATCGAGATCTACGCAGATCGGCCGCGCGAGGTGTGGGAGGGGCGGGTGATGGAGCGCATGACGACCGAGCCGCTCGACGTCGGGAGCCTGCTCGTTGAGCTCGACGACCCCGCGACGGCGCCCTTCGACGGCCTGGCCGCCGGGACGCGCATGGGCCACGTCCACTTCCAGGTCGCAGACACGGCGGCGACGACCGCCTTCTACAGGGACGCCCTCGGCTTCGAGCTGATGGCGGAGCTTCCGGGGAGCGCCGTCTTCCTCGCCGCCGGCGGCTACCACCATCACGTCGGCGCGAACGTCTGGCAGAGCCGCGACGCGACCCCGCCGCCGCCCGGAACGGCGGCTCTCCGCCACGCCACGATCCTCCTCCCGGACGACGCCGAGCGGGACCGGACGGCCGAGCGTGCGGCGGCGGCCGGCTCGGAACCGGCGCCGCATCCGGGCGGCATCCTCGTCCGCGACCCGTCCGGGATCGGGCTCGTGCTCGCGACCGCGAACGGCTCCGGCTAGCTCTCGCGCTCCTCCAGCGCCGCGAGCTCGCGCAGCGTGGCGTCCGCCCAGCGGACGACCGCCTCGTAGTACTCGAGCCCCCAGTCGACGACGAAGCGGCGGTAGACGTCCTGCGCCTCGCGTCCGCCGACGAGGCCCTTGCGGAGGCCGGCGAGGAGGCCGAGGCGCTCCTGGGCCTGACGCCGGCGCTCCGCGACGTGCCGCGCGACCGTCCCGGGGTCGGACGCGGCGCCGAAGAAGACCCGCAGGAGGAGCGGGTTGTGAGCCGGGTCGGGCTCCGACGGTCCCGACTCGAGCCAGCGGCGCAGGGCCGCGTGGCCAGCGTCCGTGATCGCGTAGACGTGCTTGTCGGGGCGCGCGGACTGCCTGACGGCGCGGCGGGTGGCGAGGCCCTTGGTGACGAGCCGGGGAAGGACGGCGTAGATGCCGCTCCGCGCAGGCGCCCAGAACATGCCGACGCCGGTCTCGATGCTCTTCGTCAGGTCGTAGCCCGAGAGCTCGCCGAAGCTCAGGTGTCCGAGCACGGCGGCCTCGGTCGTCGTCAGCGCACGCCCACCGGGCCCCCCTTGCCTTTCGCCCGGCTCCGCCCTAGGGTAGTCCACGCTCGCCTAGTCTATCGTGGACTAGGCCTGAGGAAAGGGGGACTTTCCACATGAGGAACCGTGTTCTGGCACTCGCCATCGCCGGCCTCGCCGCCGTGACGCTGGCTGCGCCGGCAGCGGCGAATCAGCCGACGATCGTCCGGGACGTCCAGATCCACAACGTCCTCTCCGACCCGACGGCGTGCGGCGACTTCGGGGTCGTCTGGGACATCAACATCGAGGCGGACATCTTCACGTTCCTCGACCAGGACGGCGTCCGCGTTCGCCAGGTGATCCACATCAAGGAGGACAACACGATCACGAACACCGTCACCGGGCTGACGCTGCGCGAGGGGCCCGATTCCTTCACGCAGACGACGTACTTCCAGCCCGGAGGGCTTCTCGCCGACTACGTGGTCGCCACCGGCCTGCAGGCGAAGGTGGGCAACGACCTCGTCGACGTGGGCCGGGTCGTCCTCGTGCCGATCGGCGGCGGGGCCTTCGACCTCGTGTTCTCCGCGGGCCAGCACCCGCTGCGGGAGCTCACCGACGGCGGCACGATCGCGGACGCCCTGCCCGGGTTCTGCGACGTGCTCCGCTAGCCCGCGTACTCTGCGGGGGAGCGGGCGCGGCCGCTCCCCCGTTCGCACGCGTCGCCGCTCGTCGTGGTAGGACCCGGCCGTGGCCGAGCCGACCGTGTCCGTCCTCCTGCCCGTGCGGGATGGGGAGGCTCACCTCGGCGAGGCGCTCGCCTCGCTCTCCGCGCAGACGCTCGCCGACTTCGAGGCGATCGTCGTGGACGACGGCTCGCGCGACGAGACGGGCGCGCTCGCCGAGAAGGCCGGCGCTACGGTCGAGCGGTTCACGCGAAACCGCGGCAAGGGCGTCGCC